>JBDRQC010000005.1:0-3840 GCA_043826505.1 Chrysiogenia bacterium
TTCCCCGGCTGTTTGTTCCCGGATGATTTCAACTTCCCCGCGCCCGCTAAGTTCCAGCCGCCCCTGGCCCGGAAGATGGAACAGGCTGAAGCTTTGACCGGCAACCAGATGCGGCTCCGGTTTTTCTCGCCGGGCGCCGATGTGGATGGACCTGATCTTCAAAATGTCCTTGTTATGTTTTGAGAATTCAAGGAAATTGAAACCGCGACTGAGCGGAAAGTTGAATTTTACCCATTTGCTGGCGGTTGCCGGTGGCAGCATCCTCGTTTTTTTTGCATTCACCGAAAATTCAACTTTTCTTCCCTGCAGCGAATACTCGATCGCGATCGGGACCTTTTCCTCCCGGTTGCGGCGCCAGAGGATGAATTGCGCTTTGTTGCGCTCGGCCGCGAAGGCGTCCCGGTCGACGCGCAACCCCTCCCAGACGTTCATGGTGCCGTCGGTCGGATGGATGCGGTTCTGGTCCTTTGCCCACAGCAGGGTCGGGGGCAGGTCCCGGCTAGGGGATCTGGAGCATCCGGGAAACAGCATCAGGACTGTCAACAGCAAGAGCAGCAAGCTTTTTTTCATACGCCAACTCCTTCTATAAATAGCCCAGCGCCTTCATCTCCTCGATCTCGCTGGCCGGCAGGCTCTTGAGGGGGATCTCGGCAGCTTTGCCGCTGCCGTTGCGGAAGCGCGCATACCAGTCCAGAAAACGGGCATTTAAAAATGCCCGGATTGCCGGATGGCTGGCACCGATTTCCCGGTAGGGATCCGTAGCCAGTGAGTACAGTTGTTCGTGGTTGTTGAAAAGGTTGATCAAATAAAGCCAGTTCTTCCAGCGCAGGCCGTATGTGGCATAGTGGCTTCCTGTGCGGGAAACAACGAAGCGGTCGTCCATCTCTTTTTCGAAGCCGTTTGCCAGCAGATTGCGGCCGTCCAGCTTCAATTGCTGCCCGAAGAGCGCAGCGATGGTCGGGAAGATATCGGCGAGCTCGACCAGCTGGTGGACACGGCCCTTGAGGTTCAGATTTTTCGGGTATTTGACGATCAACGGCACCCGGGTTGTTTCATCGTACACGGTGCTGCCGTGGCCCATGATGCCGTGCTCACCCAGGGCTTCCCCATGGTCGGCCAGGAAGATGATCATGCTGTCGTCATAAAGTTTTTTCCCCTTGAGCAGCGACAGGATCTTGCCGAACTCGCTATCCACCCAGGCGATGCTCGAGTCGTAACCGTCGGTAACTTCCTGGAGCTCATTGGCATTGGGCAAGATCGCGGTTTTTCTCTTTATCGTCAGGTTGTTCATGCGTCCCAGGGTGACTTTTTTTCCGTCGGGTCTGAAGGTGACGGGAAAATCAGCCGGCGGGACCTTGGGAAAGTGGGGATGGAGATAGTGCATGAATGAGAAATGTACCTGGGGCGTTTTTGCCAGCCAGTTGCTGAAGCGGTCGAAAATAGAGAATTCTTTTGAGGCCCAATATTTTTCGAGTACGCCGAAATAAGCATCCACACCCTGGGTAAAGCCGTATCGGGGTGAAATGGAGAAATTCGAAGTGATGACACTGGTGGCGTAGCCCTTGGCGTTCAGGTATTCGGGCAGGGTAAGATATTTCTGGGGCAGCAAGTTTCCCTGCAGGCGCACCTTGTGGTTATCGGGGTAAAGGCCGGTAAAGACCGTGGCCACACTGGCGCGGGTGATCACGGCGTTGGTGTAGGCATTTTCATAGACCACGGCGTCGCGGGCGAAGGCGTCGATCTGCGGCGATGTGTTGCGGTGGTAGCCGTAGGTCCCGAGGTGGGATGCCTGGCAGGCGTCGCTGAGAACGATGCAGATGTTGGACTTGCTTTTAAAGGTGATTTTCGGATCCAATTCCCTGGTCGGCGTCGGGACGTAGGAATAGGCGCTGATATTGAAGTCGCCTGTCTTGCAGGTTACGGTCAGCAGCCCTGGTCGGGTAAACTCGAGCGGCAGTGATATTGTTCGGGAAAACCAACCGTTTTTCATTGTTCTGGTTTTTGCCTCCAGGCCAGCGCCGACGGCCTGCCGCTCCCCGATCTCGAGCTTGCCCCGGCCGCTGAGTTCCAGCCGTCCCCGGCCCGGGAGATGAAACAAGCTGAAGCTTTCTCCCGGTTGCAGATGGGGGCTGGCTTTATGGATAATTGGCCCGATGACAATGGATCGGATACGCAAATTGTCTTTGCTTTTTTTGCTGAACTTCAGGAAATTTATGCCGTGGCTGAGCTGAAAATTTGATTTTTGCCACTTGAAAGCGGCTGTCGGCGGCAACATCCTCTTTTTTCTGATATTAATCGAAAATTCTACCTTTCTTCCCTGCAGCGAATACTCAATTGCGATCGGAACCTTCTCCTCCCGGTTGCGCCAGAGGATGAATTGCGAAATATCGCGCTCGGCCGTGAAGGTGTCCTTGTCGACGCGGAACCCCTCCCAAACGTTCATGGTGCCGCCGGTTGGATGGATGCGGTTCTGGTCCTTAGCCCACAGCAGGGTCGGGGGCAGGTCTTGACTCGGGGATTTGGAGCATCCGGGAAACAGCAGCAGGGCTGTCAACGGCAAAAGCAGCAAGTTTTTTTTCATAAGCTTGTTCCCTCTATAAATAGCCAAGTGTCTTCATCTCTTCAATATCGCTGGCCGGCAGGCTTTTCAGAGAGATCTCGGCAGCTGTGCCGCTGCTGTTGCGAAAGCGGGCGTACCATGATAAAAAACGGGCTTTTAGGAATGTCTTGATTGCCGGATGGCTGGCGCCGATTTCCCGGTAGGGATCCGCTGCCAGCGAGAAAAGCTTGTCATTGTTGTCGTTGAAGTTGATCATGTAATACCAGTTCTTCCAGCGCAAGCCGTATTTGGGACACTTGTTGATTGTGCGTGAAACGATCATGCTGTCGTCCAGCGCACCGTTGGCACCGCTGCCCAGCAGATTGCGGCCATCCAGTGTCAGCTTCTGCCCGAACAGTGAAGTAATAGTCGGGAATATATCGGCGAGTTCGGCCAGCCGGCCCACCCGACCTTTGATGTCCAGGCTTTTCGGGTACTTGATGATCAGCGGTACCCGGGAGGTCTCTTCGTAGACGTTATCGCTGTGACTCAGAACGCCGTGTTCACCCAATGCTTCCCCATGGTCGGACAGGAAGATGATTAAGCTGTCGTTATAAAGTTTTTTTTCCTTGAGCAGCGACAGGATTTTGCCGAATTCGCTGTCCACCCAGGCGATGCTGGAGTCGTAGGCATCGGTGATCTCCTGGAGTTCCTCGGCATTGGGTCTGATCCCGGATTTTTTTTCTTTTTTGGTCAGTTGCGCTAAGCGCTCAAGGGTGATTTTTTCCTTTCCCGGCCTGAAGCTTACGGGAAAATCAACCGGTGGGACCTTGGGAAAATGGGGATGGATATAGTGCATGTAGGAGAAATGAGCGGGAGGCGCTTTTTCCAGCCATTTGCGGAATTCGCTGAAAATGGAGGTATCTTTTGGCGCCCAATATTTTTCAGCAACACGGAAATAATCATCCACGCCCTGGTGGAAGCCGAAACGGGATGAAATGCCGAAGGAGGATGTGATAATACTGGTGGCATATCCCTTGGACTTCAGGTATTCGGGCAGGGTCAGCAGTTTCTTGGGCAGGGAAACCAGCAGGGAATGTACCCCATGGCTGTCGGGGTAAATTCCGGAAAAGATCGTTGAAACGCTGGAGAGTGTGAACACGGCGTTGGTGTAGGCATTTTCATAGACCACGGCGTCGCGGGCGAAGGCGTCGATCTGCGGCGATGTCTTGCGGTGATAGCCGTATGTTCCCAGATGTGAGGCCTGAAGGGCATCACTGAGAACGATGTAGATGTTGGGC
>JBDRQC010000006.1:0-141358 GCA_043826505.1 Chrysiogenia bacterium
ATTTGATGGATTTATTAAAAAAAGCTCTTTATCAAGATTTATTATGTGGATTAGCTTGGTTTAATATCGGCATAGAGTTTAATAAAAAAAATCAGTATCAAGATGCTTGTATTGCTTTTACTATGTGCGGTTTAGTACAAACATGGGATATTGAAGCGTGGATAAATGCCACAATCTGTTCTTTTAATAGATGTAAAGAAAATCAGAGCATTAATGAAGTAAATCATTCTCCTACTTTAAATGAATCTATGTTGATTTTTGCTCTAATAATAAATACCGCTTACTTTTTTAATAAAGAAAAATATTTGGAAGCTCTTTATGAGAATTTAAGAAAACAACAAGGCAATGAATCCGTTAATTTGTTTAATGGTCTTGTTGATAATATATTATTTAAAAATGAAATAAAAGAAGGCAAGAATATTCAGATTCGGTTATTAAATGATGATGGCAAATTCGTAAATTTATTAGATAATAATAATGATAAAATTAGAGAATTTTTGTCGAAGAAATAACTACGAAATGTATTGTATTCATAAAAATAGGATTAAGTTAGAAGATTGCAATGCCTAAAAAACGTAGAATAGAGCCACCCGAGGAAATAGCAGCAGAAATTCTTTTTCTATCTGATCGAACATGCTGCATTTGTTGTACTAGAGGAAAGCCAGTTCAACTGCACCACATTGACGAAAACCCTGCAAATAACTCAATTGAAAATCTTGCTGTTCTCTGTATTGACTGCCACAATGAGACAATGATACGCGGAGGTTTCGGTAGGAAATTAAATGGAACTCAAATAAAGAAATACAAATATGAATGGATTGAAAGAGTGAAACAAAGGAAAATTAAAGCGGACGAGCTTGCTTCAATTGAAACGGTAACTGGCACAAAGCAAGAAATTGAAGAAGATTTATTAAATTACAAAACAAATAAAGATCCTGAACTCCTTAAAAACTATCTTGATAAAATTCAAATTGTGCACAAAGCGCAACTTGAGATTTCACAAACTAAATGGGATACTGGTACTTCTTCAGAAATGATCCAAGGCAACTATGACATTATAGATTTTTATGAAGAGGTATTAGTAGAACTTGCTACCTTCTATCCTAAGAATCATTTTAATGGAAAAAGTCCTAAGAAATATTTCAATGAATTAGTATCTTCAAGATTTCTTTGGCATAGATTAGTTTTAGAACCACGGGGAGGTGGCTCTGGCGATACAATTATCGGACCAATGACAGGTGGAAATGTTATGGAAGATCTAAAAAGGATGATTGTTAATATGGTCGATGCATTATCCTTGTCATATGATATTGAAGAAAAGATTGATTCAGATAGATGGAGAGAGAAATGGATAAATGAAGACGATTAGCAGGAAGCATTGATGTCAGAACTTTCATTTGCGAATGTATTCATTATTATTCCCAATCTGATTCATTGACTGAAAATGCTCTGTTAAATGAAACTCGAGCAATTTGATCATATGTATAAGTCATATATGAATTTATATTTTGACGAGAATTTATATATATGAGATGACGACGTTCCTCATCATTTAATTTTGCCCATCTTGAGCAAATAATATAGTATGCGAAATTTGGAAAGTCATCCCCACCGAATGCCTTCCAATCATTTTCAATTTTTTTTGAATGATAAAGATTGAAGCTACCATTTTTTGATATTTTCGGCCAAACTGGCAATTTTTTTGTATATTCTAAAATATCTGAAATGAAAGTTGTTTTATTTTTTTCAATCCATTTACGCCAATCAGAGATTTGTTTAATTGCTTGTTGATAAGTTTTTGCTGGAGTTAATTTATTTGTAAACAATCTAGCAGACGATGGCTCGATCTCAAATAAAAAAATGCCGGCGCCGCCTTGGTTGACGGTTATTATGGCAAAATCTGCAATGTTTATGGGGCCTATTCTTGGCTTAGTTAAAAATGATAAAATTTGTTCTCCGTATGATAACATTCCCAATAAATAATAAGGATGTTTTTCAATAAATTCCTGAAGAGATTCTTCTGAAGGTTCTCCTGATAATAATTTGGCAAATTCTTGAAGATCTCTTTTATTAAAAAGAAGAGGTGATATTGTCTGAGAATTTTTAATACTATTTTCAGGGTTTAAAATTTCAAATAAAATTCTTTCAATTTTATTCAATTGATACTCTTAAAAAAACAAATTAATCTGCTGTGTAAACCAATGATATTCGCTTTAAAATGTTTTTTGAATTGGAAATTAAATAATAATTTATCCATATAGGCATTTTGCTATTGTCACAAAGGGATGTCAATAGATATTTAAATTGGTGTCAGGTCCAACATTATTACATTTATAATATTGAATTAGTCTCTTGTCTATAGGAGACATAGTTCTCGATGCAAGACGTTTCGGTCATGATGGTATGAATCATTGCCGAATTCTATTTCTTAGGACCGGGGTGATTTTGTATCAAGGATTCCTAGACTCATCAGTACGGATATCGCTTGACTTTAATATGCCCGGAGCAAATAATATATAAAACGGAGAATTCTGAATGAGTGAAATGAGCCCCTACAAAAAACCCAATTTTGAGTCCAAAAACATTCTATATATCTCCCTAAGTGTCGCAATTATTATTATTGCTTTTTCATTTTTTTATTACAATGTAATACATAAACCTCGATTGGAAAAAATTAGAATCGAAGTCCAAAAAAACGAGCAAGAAAAGAGAGCTGAATTGCAGTTGATTGATCAAGAAAATAAAATTGAACAACAAAGAATGGAGTTAAAAAAGGAACTTGAACAGCAAAGAATGGAAAGTGAAAGTGCACTTTTAAATAAAACTAAAGTTGAATCGGAAATATCTAATTCAGAAGCAGAATATTTTAAGTGCAAGTCAAATGTTCAAAATCTTTATGAACTTGAATGGAAAAAAGAATGCGAAAATAGAGGTCTAAGTTCAAGCGCATCACTCCCAAGAAATGTTGCTTTAGTTTTAGGAAAGAATATGCAGGATAGGTTAAATCGATGTGAGAGAGAATACAAATTAAAGTTAGAAACTCTAAAACTGAAACAAGCACTTCCGACTCAAATTGAAACAGTAACAAATAATGTTGAAAGTGGTGTGCCTGATAATATTAGAACTTTAAATCCACCAGATGAGAAAATTGAAGAAAACAAATCAATGTCAATTTATGAAGAAAGGCGTGCATTAGGATTAGAACGCTTTGAAAAAGAAGTGATTGAATTGGCGAAAAAATCAGATCAAATGGACATTGAATATAAACGATACAAAGACGCTTGTTTGAATCGGAGTACTTATGTACATACATATGGAAGAAATTGGTTCTCTATCTGGGGTGGGTCTGTTTTAATAAACAATGAAAGCACTCCGGAATGCTTGAAAATATGGAGTGATTTTTCTCGATTAGCTAAAGAGATTAAAGCCGGTATGGAATACTCAATGGAACTTGCAAGAAAAGCTGGAGTATATCCTGGGCAAGTACGCAAAATGCGTGAAAAATATTACATGGATTGGAGTGGCTGGGATTAACGCCTTAGAAAAAAACTATTCAAATTCTTATCATTTCTCAATAGATAGGGAAAAATAGCTAAGAATGCTTTTGGAAGTTGTATAGGTATTTGCCTATTAAATCAAGCTCGATATTGACGCGCTGGCCGACGCGCAGGAGCTTCAGGTTGGTCGTGGCCAGGGTCTGGGGGATGGCCTCCACGGCGAACCAGGTATCCTTGACCTCGGAGACGGTCAGGCTGACTCCGTTCAGGGCCACTGAGCCGCGCAGGATCAGGAATTTTTTCCACTCCCGGTCCTGAAAAGAGAACAGCAGGCGCGAGCTCTGCTGCCCCTTGCTGACGGCGCGCACGCGCACCGTGCCGTCTATGTGGCCGCTGACCAGGTGGCCGCCCAGAAGTCCGTTGGCCGCCAGCGGAAATTCGATGTTGAGCGGCGAACCGACGGGCAGGTCCTGCAGGTTGGAGAGGCGCAGGGTGGGCGCGGCCAGGTTGAAGCGCAGCAGGTCCTTTTTTTGCTCGACCAGGGTCAGGCAGATGCCGTTGACGGCCAGCGAGTCGCCTACGGCCAGCGGCCGGTCCAGGGCGGCACGGATGGTCAGGACGGGCGGGTCCTTCTTTTCCAGCTTGACCAGGGAAGCGCTGGTTGCGATCAGACCGGTGAACATTTTCTGATACCTCTCATCATGGTGCCGCCGGCGTATGCGCTCCAGCGGCAATCGGCCAGTTCCAGCGCATCCTCGAGCCGGGTGACCCCGGAGGCGAAGACCTGGACCGCGTTGCGGCCGCCGACGATCTTGTCGGATATGAAAAAGGCCGCCTCGTCGAAGCGCCGCTCGCGGATAAAGGAGTCGAGGACCTTCCCGCCGCCTTCGACCAGCACTGAGGCGATGCCCAGCCTGGCCAATTGCTCCAGGACCTCGGCCAGGACCAGGCCGTGGGCGTCATGGCGCACGAAGAAATGGAGCGGGACCTTTTTTTTCCGGTTAGCGGAGGTGTTGGAACTGAAGATGACCAGCGGGAAGCGATCCTGGTCCTTGAATATATTCAGCCGCCCGGGCAGCGAATTGCCAGAATCAAGCACCACGCGATACAGGGTCTTGCCCTGCCATCCCGGCTCGCGCAGGTTCAGCTGCGGGTCGTCGGCCAGGATGGTGCCGTGCCCGGCCAGGATGGCCGAGAACTCGCCGCGCAGGCTGTGGGAAATGCGGCGCCCTTCTTCCGAGGTGACCCAGCGCGAGTGTCCGACGTCGTCGGTGAGCTTGCCGTCCAGCGACATGCCGGCGTGCAGGGTGACGTAGGGAGTGGCGGTTTTGATGAATTTCAGGTAATGGCGATTGATATGAGCCGCCCAATCACCGCCGGGACCGCAGCGGGTCCGGATGCCGTGGTTCCGCAGCTTACGCATGCCGCTGCCGTTGACCAGGGGATTGGGATCGACCATGGCCATGACAACTCGCCTGACCTTTTTGGCAATGATCAGCTCGGCGCAGGGCGGGGTCTTGCCGAAATGGCTGCAGGGCTCCAGGGTAAGGTACAGCGTGGTGCCGGGGATGGTCAGGTTTTCCAGGGCCATGGTTTCGGCATGCTTCGACCCGAAGGCCTGATGATAACCGCAGGATATGATTTTTCCGTTTTTCACCGCCACGGCGCCAACCAGGGGATTGGGTTCGGTAAAACCCGAACCCCGCCGGCTAAGCTTCAGGGCGATCTTCATGAATTTTTCGTCGTACTGGTCATGGCGAACGGAGCGCGCGCGGATCTTTTTCATTGGCCCAGCAAAGATTCCACAAAATCATTTTCGGAAAACTCCCACAGGTCGTTTTCCGTTTCACCGTTCCCGGCAAAAAATACCGGCAACTTGAGCCGGGCGGCGATGCTGATGATGGTACCGCCCTTGGCCGTGCCGTCCAACTTGGCCAGGACCAGGCCGTTGATCCCTGAAAACTCCCTGAATTTCTCGGCTTGCACCAGGGCGTTCTGTCCGGTGGAGGCGTCCAGGACCAGCCAGGTTTCGGCCGGCTGGTCGGCGGCGAATTTCCTGATTATCTTGATGATCTTTTCCAATTCCTTCATCAGGTTGTCCTTGCTTTGCATGCGGCCGGCGGTGTCAATGATCAGCAGATCGAAATTCTTGCTTTGCCAGGACTGCAGGCTGTTGAATACGACCGATCCGGGATCGGCGCCCCGGTCAGCGCTGACAACCGGGATGTTCAGTTTTTGGCCCCACAGTGATAGTTGGGTAGCCCCGGCAGCCCGAAAGGTGTCGGCCGCAGCCAGGAGCACGCTGCGGCCGCGGTTCTGATAGTAGCGGGCCAATTTGGCGGCGCTGGTCGTTTTGCCGCTGCCGTTGACCCCAACCAGCAGGATGACATTCTTGCCGCCGCTGGCCAGGGGAGTGCGGCGCGTCCCGGAGAAAACCGCCAGCAGTTCCTGGCGGAGCAGTTCGTTGTAGCTTTCCTTACTGGAAGCGCTTTTGGCTCTTTTGCCGATATTGCTTATGATGGCTGCGACTGCCGGCAGGGAGATGTCGGCCAGGATCAGCAGCTCCTCCAATTCGCCCAGGACCTCTTCCTTGTTTTTAGAGGAGGTAAAAAGCGCGTTCAGTTTGGTCTGAAGCGCTGTTTTGAAGAGTTCCTTGAGAGCCATTGGATTATTATAATTGATTGCCCGACCCTTTTCAATTGGAGGTTGACGCAAACTCCCGTGCCAGCGACAGGTCGTTAAAAGAATCCCACTACAAGGCCGACCAGGCCGGCAATGATGTTGGTCCAGATATCGTTGGCGTCGACCACCCGGTTGTGGAAAAAGACCTGGACCAGTTCAAAAGTGAAGGCTGTAACGAATAGGATGAGGAAAGGCAGGGCCGAAGAAGCTTTTTTGTTTTCCTTGAAAAGCAGTACGCCCAGGATGAAAAATTCGGCAATGTGCAGGAAATTGGAAAAAAATATCTTGTTCAGGAATATCCTGCGTTGAAAAAGAAAATAAAAAACGATCGCGGCCGCAAGGAGAATGGCGGCATTGTCCAGGGCTTTGCCCGAAACGATCGCCTTGAAAAACGCCAGGGCGAAGAATGCCAGCAAAATTCCCAACAGGACATAATTGCTGAAGTGGAACACGCTGGCCCCCACCAGCAGGTTCTTGATCTGCACGTGAAACGGGGACGTGACCAGCAGGATCAGGAGGTATAGCAGTGAAAATTTGAATTTTTTCAAGTTGCTTCTTTTTCTTTTTCCTTGAGAGCCGGCGCTATTTTTTCCAGGATCTTGCCCTTGATTTCCTCGAACAGGGTCTTGTTTTCCTCGAACAGCTTGCGCACCGATTCCTTGCCCTGGCCCAACCGGTTGTCGCCATATGAATACCAGGCCCCGGTTTTGCTGATGATGCCGTGGAGGACTCCCAGTTCGATGATGTCGCTTTCCCTGGAAAAACCCTTGCCGTAATAGAGGTCCACTTCCACTTCCTTGAACGGCGGAGCCATCTTGTTCTTGACCACCTTGATCCTGACCCGGCCGCCGACGATATCGGTGCCGTCCTTGATGGCCATGATCCTCTTCACTTCGATACGCAGCGAACTGTAAAATTTGAGCGCCCGGCCGCCGGTAGTGGTTTCCGGATTGCCGACGAACATGCCGATCTTTTCCCTGAGCTGGTTGAGAAAAACAAAGGTGGTTTTGGAGCGGGCCACGATGGCGGTCAGCTTGCGCAGCGCCTGGCTCATCAGCCTGGCCTGCAAGCCCATGTGGCTGTCGCCCATGTCGCCCTCCAGTTCAGCCTTGGGCACCAGGGCGGCCACGCTGTCCACCACGATTATATCGACCCCGCCCGAACGGACCAGGATCTCTGCGATCTCCAGTGCCTGTTCTCCCCAATCGGGCTGGGCGATGTACAATTCATCGATGTTCACTCCCAGCTTCTGGGCGTACAGGGGGTCAAGAGAATGCTCGGCATCAATGAAGGCGGCGTAACCTCCGGCTTTCTGGGCTTCGGCGATGCCGTGCAGGGCCAGCGTGGTTTTGCCCGATGACTCCGGTCCGTAGATTTCAATGACCCGGCCGCGCGGGTAGCCGCCGATCCCGGTTATGATATCCAGGGCCAGGCAACCCGAGGAAATGGCCGGGATCTGCACAACTTCCTTGCCGCCCAGTTTCATGATCGAGCCCTTGCCGAACTGTTTTTCGATCTGCGATACGGCATTGTTCAATGCGGAAGTCTTGTTGGTATTTTCAGCCATGAGTCCTCCTAGATGCGTTGGTTTATTGTATCAGGAAAAGCGGGCAATTGAAATAGATTTGTTGCATTTACCATGGTATTTATATGGCCAGAAGTGTTACTTTTAAACCTTTTTTTGAGAACAGTTTGAAGTGGTGATCAAGGGTTAGGACTTCCCCGCAGCCGGTTTCGTCGAAGGAACTGATGATAAGCGCATCGAAGGCGGGCATGCCGGTGCCGAAAGCGATCTGTCCCGCTTTCAAGGCCGTGGCAACGGTCACGGGCACCACCTCGACTGCCCTGGCGATATCCTCAAGCACGGTCGGCCAGGCCTTAAGGTCGCCTTTCAACAGTTTCTTTTTCAACTCATAGAAGCAGAGCGCGGAAGTGAGAAGTTCCCTGTTCTCCCAGGCCTCAACTGCGGCTGGATTGCCCGCGGCCAGAGCATAAAAAAAACTGGTGTCAATCCCGGTCAGCATCGGCCGATGTCCTTTCCCGGTGGAGCGCCTCCCAATCCGTGGGTTCAATGGCCCGGCGGATATGTTCCATGACCCTTTGGCGGGCCCCGTGCATCTCGTTGGTTTTCAGATATTCCTCGACAGCACGGCTGATGATCCGTGAGACCGGGATGTTGCCGGAACTGGCCCTGGCCCGGATGGCGTCCAGCACCTCTTTTTTCAGATAAAAACTCACTGCCGGCATATTGCCTCCCAGTAATATAGTATCATGATATGATAAGATATTCAACAAAAAAATTAAAAGGGAAGAGAGAGGGAAGAAGGAGGGAAAGGCAGAGGGAAGACAAAGTTGGAAAAATTCCCTATCAGCGCGCTTACACTTGCTCTTCCCTCACTCTTCCCTTGTCTTTCCCTTTCTCTTCCCTTGAGGGACTGTTCTTTTTATTTTCCCATGTATTCGATCTTGTCGAATTCCTCATCCTGCTTGTGGTAGGTTTCGATCAATTCCTTAAGCGAGTTAAGCAGGTGGATGATGTCGCTTTCAATTTCCTTTCTTTTGAACTGCAGGTTCTTGATCTCTTCCCTGATGGCCATTTGGCGGATAGCGGCGTGCTTGATGATCTCCTCGGATTTCATTTCCGCGTCCCGGGTTATCAGCTCGGCTTCTTTGTGGGAATTAGCCTTGATCTCACTGGAAAACTTTTGGGCGGCAATCAGGGTGTCGCGCAGCAGTTCCTCTTTTTTTTCAAGTTTGCCGAGATTTTCACGGAGTTTTTCCATTTTGGCCTTCATTTCCTCTTTTTCCTGAATCTCGCTTTCCAGGGTTTCGGCAATCTGCTGCAGGAAGCTTTTAACCTCATCGGGATGGAAGCCCTTGATCTTAACCGAAAAAGTCTGGCTTAAAATCTCCTGTGGTGTCAATTTCATGATTTCTCCTTGCCGGGAATCATGGGTGGCATGTCCAGGCTCATGTTTTCCGCCTGCCGAACAGTGCCGTACCGATGCGGACGATCGTGGCGCCCTCTTCCACGGCCATTTCGTAATCGTGGCTCATGCCCATGGACAGGTGGGAAATTTTCATGTTGGGGATGGCCATGTGGTTGATGGTATTTTGCAATTCGCGCAGCCGGGAAAAATACGGCCTGACCTTTTCTGCATCCTCGAAGTAGGGGGGAATGGCCATCAGTCCGGAAACGGTCACTTTGTTCAAGTTGGAAATATAGGGGATGGCTTTTTTTAATCCCTCGATGGTAAAACCGGACTTGCTTTTTTCTTCAGCGAGGTTGATCTCAATGAACACTTCGATGGGATCGTCCACCCTTTTGTGTATATGCTCGAGGGATTTGACCCCGTCGACCGACTCGATGAAATGAAACATGCCCAATATCTTGTTTATTTTGTTTTTTTGCAGTTTGCCGATGAAATGCCATTTTATATTTAATCCGGCTAAATATTGCATGTGCAATTCGGCTTCCTGGGTCTTGTTTTCCCCCAACAGGCGGATGCCCAGGTCATGCACTTGTCTTATTTTTTCCGGGCCCTGATCTTTGCAGACGGCCAGGATCTGCACTTGGCGGGGATCTCTTTTGGCCCGCCGGCAGGCCTTCTCAATGTTATTCTGGATCAGTTCGAGATTTTCACTGATGGCCATATTACCCGCTTGCGTTTCTTTTGTTCAAATAGTTTTTATAAAAACCCCAGATATAAAACAGGGCGCTGATTGCCATGCCGTACCTGCCGAGATACTTTGACCAGAAAAAGAAAATAAACAGGAACAGGAAGAAGGCGACGATGGCCAGTCCCTGCCTGCCCCTGCCTTTTCTGGGATTTTTCAGAATCTTTGTATTGCTTTCATCTACCGGTCCGCCGCAGTTCATACAGATCTTGTATTCGCGATCCAATTCCTGGACATGGCCGCAATTAGGGCATTGCACTTTCATTTTGATTTCACGTTGTCCTGCCTGCGGCGAGCAGGCTGCCCTGCATACAACATGGTTCATGTCCAGTATTATATAATAGCCTGGCAGTTTTTAAAAGGATGGCTCGGATTTCGGAGCAGGGCTTCAATTGCCGTCCAAAGCCAAACGGAAGCCCAGAATATTCAGCCTGCTGGCCGGGTCTTCCTGGCTGCGGTTGGCCGAACGGATCAACTCGCTGTCGTTGGCCCAGGATCCTCCGCGCACCACCCGTGCCGAACCCGATTCCGGCCCGCGGGGATTCTTGAACGGTGAATTGCGGTAGTAGCCGGCATCGTACCAGTCGCCAATCCATTCCCACACGTTGCCGGCCATGTCCTGGATGCCGTATGGTGAGGCCCCCTTGGGGTATGAACCCACGGGGCTGGTTTTCATGCTGTTCTTGTTGAAATTGGCCAGCGCGGCGGCAGGGAGGGTGCTGCCCCAGGGATAATAGTCGCGGGCCGCTTTTTCCCATTCGGCTTCGCTGGGCAGGCGGAATTTCAGCCCGGTTTTTTTTGTCAGCCAGGTGCAGTAATCCTGCGCATCGTTCCAGGAAACGTAAATAGCCGGGCGTTTTTCCCTTCCCCAGCCTTCGTCTTCGCTGTTTTCCCGGCCGCTTTCCTTACAAAAGAGGTCATATTGCTCAAAAGTCACTTCGGTTCTGCCGATCCAGAAGCCGGCGATGAACACCTTGTGGGCCGGGTGTTCATCATCATCGCCCTGCTTGCCTGGCGAGCCCATGGTGAATTCTCCTTCCGGGACGTAAATCATGGTGATGTTTTTCAGAAAAGCCGCTTCCCAGAAGTTTTGTTCGTTTTGATAGATTTTATCGGCTTTGCCGGCGATCTTTTTTAAGAAGGGTTCGCTGTATTCGCTTTCCTGGTCGTTGGCCTTGAGCGGAGTTGTTTTGGCTGCGGCTGTTTTTTCCACCATGGCATCAAGTTGCCGGCGATCGCAGGACAAGCCTATGCGAAAGCCCAGGATATTCAGTTTACTGCTTGGATTTTCCTGGCTGCGATTGGCCGAGCGGACCAATTCGGCACCGTGGGCCCAGGAACCGCCGCGAACGGCCCGTTCCGATCCGCTTTCCGGCCCTTGGGGATCGTTATCCGGAGAATTTTCATAATAATCGGCGTCATACCAATCGGCCAGCCATTCCCAGACATTTCCGGCCATATCCAGCACCCCGTATGGCGAAGCTCCCTTGGGATAAGATCCCACCGGATTGGTTTTCATTATGTATTTGTTGAAATTGGCCAAGTGGCTTGCCGGCGCGGCGTTGCCCCAGGGAAAGCGGTCGCGGGCGGCTTTTTCCCATTCGGCCTCGGTTGGCAAGCGAAAGGCAAATCCCGTCTTCTTCTCCAACCAGGCGCAGAAATCATTGGCTTCATTCCAGGAAACGTTGATCACAGGCCGCTCACCCCGGCCCCAACCCTGGTCCTCCGGTTTTTTCAATCCCGTCTCCTGACAAAAAGCGTCAAATTGAGAGAAAGTAATCTCGGTTTTTCCAATCCAGTACCCGGAGACAAAGACTTTATGAGCCGGATGTTCGTCCGCATCACCTTCCCGGGCCGGAGAACCGATGGTGAATTCCCCTTCGGGAATGTAGATCATGGTGATGTTATTGAGAAAAACAGCTTCCCAAAAACCTTTTTCGTTCTGATAGATTTTGTCTGCTTTGCCCTTGACCTCTTGGGCGCCGGTTTTGACTACGGCCGGTTTGCTGGCGCTGCGCTGTTCCAGCATGTTGTCGATTTGCTCGCGGACGTCTTTCATTTCCTTGGCTTTTTCCGTCAAAAGTGCTTCGATTTCCTGGGGATATTCCTGCACCATCACGGCCAAGCGGCTCTCAATTTCAGAGCTGCCTTCGGGATATATCCGCAACGCCTGGATCAGGTATAAAAATGCATATTTAACATTGTTTTTCTCATAGTTGGCGTCGGCCTTTTTCAAGTATCCATTGAACTTCACCTTGCGATCGGCGCCGGCAATCTTCCTTTTTATTTCACTGCATTTTTCCTGGGCTACAAGGTTTTTGGGTTCCAGGGCCAGCGCCTTCTGGTAGTGTTCCTGTGCGGAATCGAGTTTTCCTTCATGGGCGGCCTTGTCTCCCTGTTCCAGGTGCCAATCGGCGCTTTCCGCGGTTTTGGCCGGGAGCGCGGATTCGCTTTTACTTTCGCTGGGAACCAGGTCCGGATCGAAAACCACGTAGCGGGCATCGGCGGGATTCAGCCCCTTGCCGATTTCGATCACCACTTCGGCTGAACGTTCGTAAACCTTGCGTACCGTGAAAATTCCGATATTGATTGTATATTCGCCGCTGGGTTCCTTATAGACCGCCTTGACAATGCCTTTCAAGCCGGTTGCGACGCCGTCCACGGCGCCCCGGTCGATGGTCAATGTCAGGTTTTTGCAAGCAGTGACATTGGCGATGGTCTCGGCCTGCAAGAGGAATACTGAAAAAAACACAGTTAAAAAAATCGCTAATTTTTTCATTTCCCACTCCTTTTATAAATTATATTCAAACACAAATAATTTTTTATTTCAATATTTGTTTTTCCGGATGCAATAAATTTTAC
Source organism: Chrysiogenia bacterium (assembly GCA_043826505.1). Taxonomy (GTDB): domain Bacteria; phylum Acidobacteriota; class Aminicenantia; order UBA2199; family UBA2199; genus UBA2199. Next base: position 12,720 of record JBDRQC010000006.1, read on the forward strand.
CGGGTCTATTTTCGCTGCCCGAGCTATTTTGAATAGCAAGGCCGTTTCTGTTACAATATTTCCAAGCTATGAGATTATCTATTCGCCCATTCAGGAATAAGGAGGAAAATGGTGGAAAAGCGGATTGACCTGAAAAAAGAGCAGCAAGCCACGCTGGCACGGCCCGGCCTGAAATACTCGTTCATGGCCCGGCTGTTTTTCATATCTTTTGATCTGGTGACCGGCAGGAAAACCACCCTTTTCAAGGTGAAGCTCCTGGAGATACTGGCCGCAGTTCCCTATCGGGCCTGGGAGATCCGCCAGTACCAGAAGCTCAGCCGCTGCTATGGCAACGACAAGCTGATGAGCCGGGCGCAGCAGCTCATGGTCTGGGCCCGGGAAGCCCAGGATAATGAATACCAGCATTTGCTGCTGCTGCATGAAAAGATCATAACGGAAAAACTCAGGCAGCCCTGGTTTCTCAGTCCCCCGGTTGTGCGGCTGATGGTTTTTTCCTACCGCCTTTTTGCCTGGGCGCTGGCGAAAATTTCGCTGCGCCGCTCGATCTGCTTCAATGCCGAGTTCGAGGACCATGCCGAACGCTCATACGCGGAATTTGTCCGCGCCCACCCCGAATGGGAGGAACAAGCGGTTACCGGCCCGCTGGCCAGGGCCTATGGTGAATTTGCCAATTGGGCCGACCTGCTGCGCAGGGTATCCCTGGACGAGCGCGACCATCGCAACCGCAGCTTCCACTTTTGCGGCCGCGACCGCGATGTGGTCCGCTACGACGGCATGCCGGAAAGCTTTGAAATATAAGGAGGAGGCCGTGCCTCTCCAAATAGCAAAAATAAAGCCAGAATAAGGATCGTTAATAGGGATTTTCCTTATTGAAATGTTTATTTATTAGATTTACTATTATTTTATGCGGGAAGCATGTGTTATTGGCATAGCATTTTTATAATCTTTATTGATTATCATTAGAATCAGAAAAAAGGAATCTCCATGAAAAAAAGAAAGGTCTTTCTTTTATTCTTGCCTTTTATATTGGCGAATATTGGCATGTATGGCCAGGAACAGGTCCATGAACGGATCGAGGTGATCAATCAGGAGATACTGGTGCGGGTGTTTTCGGGTGGGAAGCCGGTGGCTGGACTGCATGCCGGGGATTTCACCTTGTATGAAGACGGGAAAAAGACAAAGATCAATTACTGCCGGGAACTGAGGCGCTCCCTGGCCGGGAAAGAAGGCCCGGCAGCGGCTCCCCAAATCGCAGCCAGCCGCAAGCGCCTGTTCCTGTTCATGCTCTGGTTCAACGAGGAGAGCCGGGATTGGCCCAAGGCCTGGGACTATTTTCTGACCCATATCTACCGCAGCGGCGACCGGGTCATTTTAAGCGACGGCGAGCGGGCTCTTGAGGTCTCCTCTCCCGAAAAGGAGCGAGAAAAGGTCGCGGCCTTCTTCGAAGGAGTGACTGTTGGGTTGAAGCGGAAAAAACTCGACAAGGTCCGCCTGGTCAATGAGTTGGAAAAGAGCGCGGCCGATTTCCATGATGGCCTCGTCTCTTCTCTCGCTGGTTTGATTCAAGTAAACATGGAAAAACCATTGTTGGCGGAGTTCAAGGCGCGCTACTTGGGTGCCCTCAACGAATACCGCCTGGCGCGATTGAAAGGTTATCCGCGCTGGCTGGAGCGCCTGGCCGCGGCGCTGAAGACCGTGGAGGTCGAGAAGTGGGTGCTGGTTTTTCTGCAGAACGAGCGGCTGCCGCTGCTGAGCCGGGACGGGCGCCTTTTTCGCGAAGCGCCCATGAAGCAGGAGACCATCAGTGAACTCAAGCGCTTCATGGAGGAGACGGAGCGCCAAATCCAGCTCGGCAGCGATGTGATCAGCTATTTCCGCGACCTGCAGCCGCTGTTTATCGGTGCCAATGCCACCTACCACCTGTTCCTCAGCGACGCGGCCGGCGAGACCCTGCCCGGTGATCATTTGCAATGGAAGTCGGTGTTCTCCTCCTGGGAGGGGGCATTCCGCCAGATCAGCGCCGACACCGGCGGCCGGGTGAGCGATACGACAAAACTTGGCGCTGCCCTGGAAAAAGCGGCCGAGAGCGAAGACATTTATTACGTGCTCACATACCTGCCGGCCGAGGGAAAGGACCGCAAACGCGATCTCAGGGTCGAAGTGAACAAGCCCGGGATGAAGGCCGTCTATTCGCGCAAGCTGACGCTGGGCGAGATCTTCCCCTTGAAAATATCGGCGCTGGAATGGCAGGACAATGTGCTGAAAATATCGCTGTCCGATTATCAGCGCCTGTACGCTGAGTCGGGTTTGGCCGGCCGCCTGCGCGTCGGCGTCCAGGCCGCAAGCAAAGGCAAAAAGGCCCTGGTTTTTGAAAAAGAGATCCTGCCCATTGAAGCGGCCGTGACCGTGGAGATGGCCCTGAACTTTCCCGCTCCGGGCCGCTACCTGGTGCAGGTCGACGTTGCGGACCTGTTGTCGAACAACCGTGCCCGTGCCGAAAAAGAGATCGAGATCCTGCCGCCGCCAGTAGATAAACCCCAGGAAGCAATTGCCGAGGAAACGGCCCCGTCCGCGGAATTGGCATCGCTGCTGGAACTGGCCGCCGGCTATTGCCGGCGGCTGAAAGAGGGAGCATTTCGTTTTTACTGCCTGGAGAAGGTCGAGGAAAAGGCATTGCAACGCAACCCCCAGCATCAGCGGGTGGAAACGGTGGAGCGGCGCTGGAGCTACGACTACCAGATCGTCGGCGCCGGCGGCGAGATCAAGGAACAGCGGCGGCTTCTCCAGAACGCCGGCCTGAAGGTCGGCGCGGAAAGCGTCGCCCTTGAGACGCGCTTTTCCTCGCGCTACTCGGTATTCATGCCCGTGACCCTGCTGGCTGCCGAGAACCTAGTGAACTACCGCTACAAGTTTATCGAGCGCGTGAAGTTGAAGAAGCGGCGCTGCGCTGTGGTCGAAGTGCTGCCGCGTGACCCGGAAAGCGGCGATATCGCCCAGGGCAAGGTGTGGATCGACGAGGCCGACGGCTCGGTGCTGAAGATCGAAATGAGCCCGCGCGGCGTGGCCGGTATCCAGGCGTTGCAAGAGGCGGCCCGCAAGATGTCGGCCCGTCTGGAACTGGCCGTGACCCACTGGTACCTGGTCAAGCATGAAGGGTTGCGTTTCCCATCCGCAACGGAATTTATCGAAGCCTACGAATTCGACAAAAGTGTCGGCAGCAAGGAAATGTACTTGGGATTCACCGATATCAGCCATGGTGGCCAGCCGCAAAGTCACATTAGCCTGCCCTACCTGGAAACCAGGCTGCGCAAAGTCGAATTTTACCGCCTGCGCCAGGTCTATGAAAAATACAGATTTTTCCAGGTGCAAAGCCGCGAGGAGATCAAGAATTTGGAATGATCTGGGAACAGTAATTGGCGTATAAATTTACGAAATTTTTGAAAAAAACATATACTGTGGGAATGTGAAGTCGTTTCTGTTAAAATAAGTGAAGATTTGATTCCAACCGGGATCGGTGATCCCTGCCAGAAGGCTGAATGCCGGGAACTATAGCAAAAATTTCTGATTGACAAGGAGGAAAGAACCATGGCTAATAAACAATGGAGCAGCCCGCCGCCGCTGACCATCGATGTCAAGCGCACCTATCAGGGGCTGGTCGAAACGGAAAAAGGGACGATAAAATTGGAACTTTACGCCCAACACGCCCCGCTGACGGTCAACAACTTCATGTTCCTGGCCCGCGAGGGTTACTACGAAGGGGTGGCCTTTCACCGGGTGATCGCCAACTTCATGATCCAGGGCGGCGATCCGACTGGAACCGGCAGCGGCGGACCGGGTTACAAATTCGCCGACGAAACCGCGGGCAATCCCTTGAAGCACGAGACAGGTTCGCTTTCCATGGCCAATGCCGGCCCCAACACCAACGGCAGCCAGTTCTTCATCACCCACTCCCCGCAGCCTCACCTGGACGGCAAGCACACGGTTTTCGGCAAAGTTGTCGCCGGCCAGGAGGTGGTGGACGCCATCCGGCCCGGCGACAAAATGATCAGGGTGGTGATCGAAGAGTAAGTTTTTGTTCCATGGCGTTTGGGTTCGGGGCCGGCGGTCCTTGTGCGGATTTGCAAAAGGGGCGGCGAAAATGTATGATGCATTGATGATCGAGAGGCCTGAGAAAGAAGATTATTATTTGAACATCGCCCAAGTGGTTTCGCGCCGTTCAACCTGCCTGAAGGTGCTTATCGGGGCCATCATCGTCAAGGAAGACCAGATCATCGCCACCGGCTATGTCGGAGCGCCGCGCCATACGCGCAGTTCCCTGGACCATGGCTTTTGTCTGCGCCAGAAGCTGCAGATACCTTCCGGTACGCAATATGAACTGTGCCGTTCGGTGCACGCCGAACAGAACGCGATAATCAACGCCGCCCGGGCCGGGGTGAGCCTGCTCGGCGGCGACATGTACATTTTCGGCGAGAACCGCGAAAGCGGCAAAACTCTCTTTGCCTTTCCCTGTTTCATCTGCAAAAAAATGATCGTCAACGCCGGCCTGACCCGCGTCCTGGTTTCGCAGACCGCTGCCGGGGGTTGCCGGGTTTTCAGGGTCGATGATTGGGTCAGGGAGTGGCGGGAGCAGGACATTCTGGAAGACAGCGTCCGTTACGGTCAGGTGAAGTGAGTATGGAAGAAGCCAAATTGTGCATCGGCCTCACCGGCCGCATGGCATCGGGAAAAGGCGAAGCGGTCCGGGTCTTAAATGGCTACGGGTTTCGCTATATTTCCCTTTCCGATATCGTGCGCAGCGAAGCGGCCAAGGCCGCTTCCCGGGTCAATCGCAGCCAGATGCAGGACATCGGCAACCGCCTGCGCCGGGAAGGGGGGGCCGGAGTCCTGGGCAGGATGGTCCGTGAACGGATAGCGGCTGCAACTGAAAAGCGCTGGGTGATTGACGGCATTCGCAACCCTGCCGAAGTGCTGGAATTGAAAAAGCTCGATACTTTTTTTTTGATCGGCATTGACAGCAGCATGGAAAATATCATGGCCAGGCTGAAGGACCGGGGCCGGGTCACGGACGTGGCGGCTGAAAAGGAACTATTGGCCGGCCTGGAGCGCGAATGGGGCACAGGTGAACCCGCCGGCGGGCAGCAGGTCGGACCTTGCCTGTCCATGGCCGATTTCATTGTTGCCAACAACGGCACCCTGGCCGAGTTTAAAACCCGCTTGGATGAAGTCTTGAAAAAAACAGGAGCAGGGCATGCTTAAAAAAAACATAGCGGTTTATCCGGGTTCGTACGATCCCCTGACCAACGGCCACATCGATATCATCGAGCGCGGCCTGAAGATCTTTGACAAGATCATTGTGGCGGTTTTGAAAAATCCGGACAAAACCTATCTTTTCAGCCTGGAAGAGCGGCAGCAGATCCTGCGCTCCGTTTTTAAGGACACGCAAAGGATAGAGATCGATCACTTCGAAGGGCTGCTGGTCGATTACGTGAATCGCAAGGGCATCAACACTGTGGTCCGCGGTCTGCGGGCCATTTCCGATTTTGAGATCGAATTCCAGATGGCCATGATGAACCGCAAGATAGAACCGCGCATCGAAACGATATTTTTCGTGCCTTCGGATGCCTATTCTTTTTTAAGCTCCAAACTGGTCAAGGAAGTTTACCAACTGGGAGGCGAAGTGGGTTCCCTGGTACCGCAGATCGTGGACCTGAAGCTAAAGGAAAAGTTCCGCCCGCAGCAATGAATTTCCGCCGCCGCTAACGTTAAAAAGGAAAAATGCTCTGCCAGCCTTTGGGCAGGGTCTTGGCGATATCGTTGAGGATGATGAACACCATCAGGCTGATCAAAAAAGCGAATCCGGCGTAGATCAGGACCGTTTTCAGTTTCTGGTTCAGGTCGCGGCGGATAATGGCTTCGACGGTGAAGATCAGCAGGTGGCCGCCGTCAAGGCCGGGTATGGGGAAAAGGTTGACGATTCCCAATTGCAGTGATATGAAGGCGATGAGCATGAAAAAATTGGAAAAGCCGCTTTCCAGCGCTTGCTGGGAAACCCGGGCGATCTCCATTGGTCCGGAAAAGCTTTTTACCGAGATCTTGCGCTGGATGATTTTTTTAAAAGCATCGAAGGTCAGGAACAGCAGGCGGCCGGCTTCCTGAAAGCTGTTTTTTATGGCGCCGCCCAGGTTGTAACGGACCTTGGTCGTGGCGATCCTTACGTTGAAGCCGATGATGCCGATCCCGTTTTCTGCTACCGGCGTCAATTGGGCTGTACGCAATGACCGGTTGCGCATATAGCTCAAGGTCAATGGTTTTTTCGGCGATTTGTGGATGATGTCGGCGAGTTCGAAATATGTGGCCAGCGGCTGATCATCGACCGCGGTGATGATGTCGCCGGGTCGCAAACCCGCTTTCCAGGCCGGGTAGCCTTTGGCCACTTCGTTGATCACCGCCGGCAATTTCCAGTAAAAACCGGCGTAGCCGATTTCGTAACGCGAGCTGGTCGCCACTTTCAGTTTGGTGGTCTGGCGGGCGTTGTTTCTTAGATAGTCGATCTGCAAATTTTCCTTGGGGTTGGTCCCGATAGTGATCTCCACTTCCTTCCAATTGTGGGTTTTTTTGCCCTGGATGGCCAGCAGCGTGTCTCCGGGTTGCAGGCCCGCTTTTTCGGCCGGCGAATCCTTTTCAATGTAGCCGATGACCGGTTTCTCCAGTTTGTAGGAATCGATCTCCACACCGCCCAAATTAACCATGATGATAAGCAGCAGGGCCAGCAGCAGGTTCATCACCGGCCCCATAATCAGCGTAAAAATTTTCTGAGCCCGGTTTTTGGCCATGAATTCATCGGGGCGCGGGTTTTGGGGATCATATTCCTCTTCGCCGGCCATGCGCACGTAGCCGCCGACCGGGATCAGGCTCACCCGGAAATCGGTGGCGCCGATTTTTTTGCCGAAGAGCCGTTTGCCGAACCCGAAAGAAAAAACCTCAACCCGGATCTTCATCAGCCGGGCCGCGATATAATGGCCCAGTTCATGAACCAGGACGATTATTCCCAATACGATCAGAAAAGTCAGAAATTGGTAGATCACATTCATTTCATTACCTCGCTTTCAATATGCTCAATTGTCTTTGTTCTGGTCAGGTGAATTGTTTCCTGAACATCGCCAAGGCTATGCAGTGGGCGGTAATCTCCCCGGTCCAGCATTTGGGCCACTACGGAAAAAATGGCATTAAAACCAATTCTTCCTGCCAAAAAGTATTCCACGGCGACTTCATTGGCGGTGTTGAAAATGGCACCGGCGTTCTGCCCCTGACGCAACACGTCATAGGCCATCTGCAGGGAAGGGAAGCGCTGACGATCGGCAGGGAAGAACTCGAGCTTTCCCAGTTCCGGCAGGTCCAGGCTCGGGCAGGAGCCGGCCAAACGTTCAGGATAGCTCAACGAATAAAGGATGGGAAGTTTCATGTCTGGAACGCCCAGCTGGGCCAGGACGGAGGAATCGATGAATTCCACCAGGGAATGGACCACGCATTGAGGATGGATGACGACATCGATCTGTTCCGGGTTCAGATCAAAGAGATATCTGGCTTCGATGATCTCCAGAGCCTTGTTCATCAGGGTTGCGGAATCGATGGTGATCTTTTTGCCCATGGACCAGGTGGGATGGGCCAGGGCTTCCTGCACACTGATCTGAGTTAGATCCCTGTGCTTGTTCCTGAAAAAAGGCCCGCCCGAAGCGGTCAATATGACGCGGCGCACCTGCCGGGGCGGTGAGGTGGCCAGGCACTGGAAAATAGCGCTTTGCTCACTGTCGATGGGGATGATCTCGGCTCCGGAAGCGCTGATTTCACGGTTGATCAGGTCCCCGGCGACCACCATGGTTTCCTTGTTGGCCAGGCACAGCCGCCGCTTCAGGCGAATGGCCTGAAACGCGGCCGGCAATCCAGCGGTGCCATTGATGGCCGCGATGATGCAATCGGCCGCAGGCAGGGAAACGATTTCCAGCAATCCCTGTTCGCCGAAAACTATTTTTTTCCGGGGAAATTTTTCCTGCAATTCACGGGCATGCTTCAGGGATATGACGCTGACGGCCTGCGGGTTGAATTCGCGGATCTGCTTTTCCAGCAACTGGGTATTGCTGCCTGCCGCCATGGCGATGAGACGAAAATGCTCCTGGTTTTCGCGCAATACCGCCAGGACATTGCCTCCGATCGAACCGGTGGAGCCCAGCAGCACAATGTTTTTTATCATGAGCAAAAAGCGGTTTTTTCTTTTTTTAAAGAGAGCATAAGTTCATTTCCAGAAAAACCGGATCAAATAGAAAAGCAGGGGAGCGCAAAAAATGTAACTGTCCACGCGATCCAGAATTCCGCCGTGGCCCGGAAGCAGGGCTCCTGAATCCTTTTTGCCGGCGGCGCGCTTGAACAGGGATTCTACCGGATCGGAAAGCTGCGAAAACAGGCCGATGACGGCCGCAGTGAATATGGCGGTGGACTTCGCGACCGTTATCGGGAACAGCAAAACCGCCAGCCAGCCGCTTAAGGCCGCGGTGAATATCGCGGCGATCAGCCCTTCCAGAGATTTCTTTGGAGAGGCGACGGGATATATCTTGTGTTTGCCCACGACGCTGCCGACAAAATACGCTCCGGAATCACCGACAGCAATGACAAAAATCAGGAAAAACAGATAGTTGGCCCCTAATTTTTTCAGTTCCAATAAAAAATACAGCGGGATGTAAAGATAAATCAAGGTCAGGGATAACATGCCCCAGTCCCTGGCGAATTGATCGAGGCCTTCCTTGGTCCTGATTGTGAACAGAAAGAAAAGACCGCTGCCGACCAGGGCGGCGCTCAGTGCCTGTATCAGGTCGATCCATGCGAACGTGAAGGCCAAAGCGACCAGCAGGCCATTGGCCAGAACCAGCGGCCAGGGGAAGTTTTGCGGTCGGTTCAAGCGGATCAATTCCCAGGCCGCCAGGCTGATCAGCAGGTAAAGCAGGGCTGAAAAATACAGTGCGGGCAAAAAACGGATGGTCACGTAGGCAAAAACGATCAAAACCGCTGTTGTGGGCAGGCGCCGGTGCAGATCTTTCATATGCTTCCGAATCTCCTCTCCCGGCCCTGGAAATCAATGATGGCCCGGAAAAAAGCCTGGGCCCTGAAATCTGGCCATAGAATTGGCGTAAAATACAGTTCGCTGTAGGCGATTTGATATAAAAGGAAATTGGATATCCTCATTTCTCCCGAAGTGCGGATCAGCAGGTCCGGGTCAGGGCAGCCGGCGGTGTAGAGGAATTTTCCCAAGGTTGCCTCGTTAACCTCGTCGGCGGGGATTCCCTTGGCGATGATCTGGCGAATGGCGCACACAATTTCGGGTCGGGAGCCGTAATTAAGTGCCAAATTGACCTGAAGCCTCTGGTGGTTTTGCGAAGTTTGTTCCACTTCGCGCAGCTTTTCCCGCAATTTAACCGGCAATTTGCCCATATCGCCGATAATTTTCAATTTGATGTCGTTTTTTTCCAGCAATTCATGTTGTTCGATCAGGTTTTTATAAAACATGTCCAGTAGAAACTGGACCTCCTTGGCCGGTCTTTTCCAGTTTTCACTGGAGAACATGAACAAAGTAAGGTATTTGATGCCCAGGCGGGCAGCTATTTCGGTGATCTCGCGGGCTGACTCTGCCCCGGCGCTATGTCCCGCGTTTCTTTTCAGATTTTTCTGAACGGCCCAGCGCCCGTTGCCGTCCATGATGATGGCGATATGAGTGGGTAATAGCTTTTCATCTATGCGCTTGATCAGAGCGGCTTCTTTGCTATGGGGTGGATACAGGGCCAGGATATGGTCTAACATCCATGAATTATATTTTTTCCCCGCTTCTTTGTCAAATCGGGCGCAATGCGGTGTATTGACAACTCGATCATAGCGGAGCAATTCATTGAAATCGCAGCGGATCTGGGATATAATGCCAAAGGATGAACAAAAAATGGTTTTTTATTTTTGCTTGCGCGCTTTTTTTTGCCCAATGCAAAAAGCAATCCGATGTTGACAAAGCTCCGACTCCCGCTGAGCAGGCTGCGGCCAGCGAAAACAAAGTCATCCTGTCGATCACGGATGTTTCCCTGACCAACCGTGATCTGAAAAATTTCATTAAATTGCAGTATGCGGATGTTTTTGAGCAAAAAAACAATGACAAGCTCCTTTCCCGTTTATTCGATGTTTTTTGCGAGCAGCAGATCATCTGGTTCAAAGCCAAGCAAAGTGGTATCCAGGTCGAAGACGCTGAAATTACCGCCTACCTCAAAGAAGTCCAATCCAAGCTACCCGACCTGGATATTGACCGGCAGATGATCGGCAACTTGCTGAAAGTGCAGAAGTATTTATTGGCCAAGGCCTACAAGGATATTGAGGTCAATGACAGTGAAGTAGCCAGATTTTATGAGGCAAATTTAGAAGAATTCCAAAAAAGTGAGGAAATACAGTTGTTTCAGATCATGGTCAAGGACCGGGAAAATCTGCTGGCCATCCGTTCGGAACTGCTCAACCAACCCTCGCGTTTTGAAGAAATCGCCCGCAGCAAATCGCTTTCTCCTGAAGCGGCCAATGGCGGCGCCATGGGCTTTTTTGAAAAAGGCATGCTGCCCCAGGAGATGGAGGAAGTGGTTTTTTCCCTGAAAGTGAATGAGATCAGCCCTATCGTGGAATCGCCTTACGGATTTCACCTGTTCAAGATCATCCGCAAAAGAAAATCCAGGACGCTTTTGCTGGCGGCCGTGAAAGATGAGATCAAAAGCAAATTGCTTTCCGCCAAGATGTCCTCCGCCTACGGGGAATTTTTAAAGGACCTGAAATCCGAAGTCCCGGCACGCATTGATTATAACAATCTGTATTTTACCTATATAAAATCGGATTCCGGAGTAAACTAAGATGAAAACAAAAATTTTTCTGACAGCGATTGTTTTTCTGACAATTAGTCTGGGCTTCGCCGCCGCGGAAATTGTCGAGGAAATTTACGCGGTGGTCAATGATGAGGCCATAACAGGCACCGAATTGAAAAAATTCGAGATGGAAATGGCGCGTTCCCTGCAGGCTCAATTGCAAGGTGAAGCGCTGGCGCAGGCCATGCAGGAATTCAAGAAAGAGCTGCTGGAGAAATTCATTGAACAGAAACTGCTGCTGTCCAAGATCAAGGAGAAGAATTACGACGTTGAGGCCGACGTAGAGACGATCCTTCAGGAGATCAAGAAGCAGAACAACCTCGCCTCCGACGACGATCTGAAAGCCGCCCTGGCGAACGAGGGGATCGATTTCGCTGCCTGGAAGGACCAGTGGAAAGAGCGGCGCAAGCAGGAACGGCTGGTTTGGGACGAGGTTGGATCCAAGATCAAGATCGACAACCCGCAGATCATGGAGTATTACCGCAAGAACGCGGCACAATTCAGTGTGCCGGCAGAAATCACACTGAATTGCATATATCTGAAGAAAAGTGAAGACGGTGCCAAGCCGCAGGATAAGATGGATCTGATCTCAGCGGAACTGAAGCCAGGTCTTTTCGAAGCAGTCGCTAAAAAACATTCGGAACTCCCCGATGCCGCCAACAGCATTGCCCTGGGAAAATTCAAAACAGGGGAACTGGACAAGAATTTGGAAGCAGCGGCTTTAAAGATGAAAAAGGATGAATATTCGGATTGGATCGCTACCGAAACCGGCTGGTATATCATCCAGCTGGCCGAATTCAGCGAAGCCAGGGTCCGCGAAGTAAAAGATGTCCGTGAAGAAATCATTCAGACGCTTCGCGAAGAGCAGCAACAGGTCAAGTTGAAAGAATACCTCGGCCAGTTAAGAAAAGAGAGTTATGTCAATATCTTGAAGGAATACAAGTAAAGCTTGCGGCTGGCATGAAAATGGCTCCTGTTCCTGGGAGAAATCAGCGGCCTTCAGGAATGGCGGGGGATTTTTGGGGAAAGCCGATCCTTCAGAAGGGGATGCCTGAGCTGGCGAGGACCTTTTTCTGGATAGCGATGATCTCCAGGTTTTTTTCTATTCCCAGGGCCAGGGCTTTTTGAAAAAGGTCTGGAGACAGCGGTGCCCCCTCACAAAAGGACTGCACTTCGATCAGCGATCCGTCGGCGTTGGAGACGATGTTGATATCATTATCAATCCGCGAATCCTCTTCATAATCCAGATCGGCCAGGATCTCCTTGTCGCGCACGCCGATTGAAACCGCAGCGATGAACTGAAAGCCGGGAAAATCGGCGATCATTTGCTCGTAAACCAGGTACTTAAGCGACAGGATCAAAGCCAGGAAGCCGGCGTTCAAAGATGCGCAGCGGGTGCTGCCGTCGGCCTGGATGACGTCGGCATCCAGGGTAATGGTCCTTTCGCCGATATCTTTCAAATTGAGCACTGTGCGCAGGCCGCGGGCGATGAAACGCTGGATCTCGCCGCTGCGGTTGTTGATCTTGCCCCGTTCGCGCGAGATGCGCTGGTTTCCGGATGATCCGGGCAGCATGGCGTATTCAGCCGTGACCCAGCCCTGGCCGCTTTTTCTAAGAAAAAACGGGGTCCGGTCTTCCACAGTGGCGGTAGCGACCACCCGGGTATTCCCTTGCTCACACAATACCGATCCCGGGACATTCCTGACGTAGTCCGCTACAAAGGCGATAGGACGCAGTTCGTACGCGGCCCTGTTATTTTCTCTCACTTGCTTCTCCTTGCGGCTTGGATTTCCAGCGGTTGTGAAACCAGAACCACTGTTCGGGGAATTTTCTTATCTGGGCTTCGATCAGCCAGGTCAACTGCTGGGTCAGTTCAGTCAGGGCGGCTGGACTCTGGCCTGAGACCGGGTAATCTATTTCCGGCAGGATGTCGAGGAGGATTTCCTGTCCCTGGTAATGAAGAAAAACCGGGACCACGGGAATGTTCTTTTTCAGGTACAACTGCGATACCGTGGTGACGGCTGTTGCTTTTTTGGCAAAGAAATCGACAAAGACCCCTTCGCGCGGTACGGTATTCTGATCGATAAGCAGGTAAACGATTTCGTTGGAGCTCAAACGCTTGAGGATGGTTCTCAGTGAACCCTGCTTGTAAATGATCCGCGAACCCATGGCTTCACGGAATTCCTTCACTTTTTTTTCGATCAGGACATTGTCAATGGGCCTGGCGATGCTGTGGATGTCTTTGCCCAGACTGGCGTTCAGTATCAAGGGTATCCATTCCCAGTTGCCGAAATGGGCGGAAAAAATTATCACCCCCCGATTTTTTTGCAAAGCCCGGACGATGATCTCGAGATTGTTGACGCGGGACCTGGACAGGATGGCCCGGGAGTCACGGCGGGCGAAGGTGCGGGCGATCTCGATGAAAATGCTGCCGAAATGGTTGTAAATATTTTTTTTCAGCCCGGCCAGAAAAGCGGGTGTGGCTGCTGGAAAAGCCATGGCCAGGTTGCGCGATATCAGGCGTGAATGCCGGCGGCTGCCTTTTTCCAGAAGGAAAACCAGGGCTTTTTTCCCCGGGTGCAGAAAGCGGAGTGGAGAATATTTGATCAGGGATATCAGGCCGGCAAAAAGCGCGTATTCCAAATGGCTTTTAAATGAAACCTTTTTCTGTGGCATGTTTGATGATCTGTTCGATGGTGTCGTCAGGCAATCTTATCTCATTTCGTGCGAACAATAAAGGGGTTGCGGCGGGCAGCAGATTCTTTATTTTGCAAAAATCCTTTTCCGAGCAGACCAGCCATTCTCCCCCCTTTTCTTTTCTCAAGCGTTCCAGGGAGTGGAGATCGGCCGGACTGAATGCATGGTGGTCGGAAAAACCGCGGAATGCCGCCAGGTTGTAGCGGCGCATGTCGTTTTTAAAACGGTCATTGTCACCCAAAGCGGAAAAGGCGACTATCGGGGCGGCGCCTATGGCGACCTCCTGGCCCGCGGAGTTCAGCAACTTGTCCGTCACGAAATCATAAGTGTCTGCCGGCAGCGGTTTCTCTTCCCGCCCGCCCGGCTTGTAGGTCAAAATGCGGTCGGCCCGGCGGCTCATGAATTTGAAATTGCGCAGATAGAAATAGGGATGGCCGGAATTGATCAGCATGACGCTGAAATCTTTTTTTATGTGGCTTGATTGGAATCCGTCATCCAGGATCAAGATGCGGTAATTTTTGGCCGCGGCCGCGGCCAGGGAGCAAAAGCGGTCGCGTCCGATGAAAACATCCTGGGTCGGGAAACTCGCTTTCAACATCACGGGCTCATCGCCCACTTCCCTGTAACTGTGCCCGGCATTCACGCATATCCCTTTTTTTTCATAGTGGGAACGATAGCCGCGGCTGATGATGGCGAAGCGGGTTCCTTTTTTTTCCAAGGCCCTGCCGATGGCCATGACCAGGGGTGTTTTCCCGGTTCCCCCGAAGGACAGGCTGTCCACAGAAATGATGAACAATTTCGGGAATTCTTTTTGCCGCAAGGCTTTGATTTTAATGTTAAAAAAGGAAATACTCTTGAAAACCAGTGAAGCCAGGTTCAAGAACGGCCAGATCAGTCGAGAAAACGCTGAATTTGCTTTAAACTGCATGAAATTGATCCTTTTCTCCTTAATATAGCGTTCAAAGCTCTATCATTGATAGGCTTCATGTTTTTTTCCGGGAAATTTCTCAGAAACTCCAGCAATTCACTGTTGTTGTTCACCCGGTGATATACCCCGTTTTCTTCCAGTTCGCTGCCGATGTCGGGAAAATTGTTGTAAAACGGTCCGCCCAGGATTGCTTTGCCCATGGCGGCCGGTTCATAGAGGTTGTGCCCGCCTATTTTCGGGTCAAAGGTCCCACCCATGAACACGATATCGCTGATGCTCATTATTGGGAACAGGTATCCCATGCGGTCGTAAATCAGTACTTGGGTTTCAGGATCCATGCTCTTGGTTTGGCTGAATACCGTGCATTTCAGCCCCAGGCGCCGCATTTGTCCGGCAATGGCCGGGGTACGCTGCACATGGCGGGGGACGATAATGAAAAAGTAAGTTGCGCTTAGTGGCTTGATGGCCGGTATGAGGATCTTTTCACAGGCGTTGTGGCTGCTGGCCAGAACAACAATTTTTTTTGTGATTGCCTGCAAATGCAAATGGCTGCGGACTTCGCCGGGAACGGGCATTTTCTGACGGCTCAAATCGGCCTCATCGGCCTTGATGTTTCCGCAAACCTTGATTTTTTCCGCCGGGATCTTCAATTGCAGAAAACGCTTCTTGTAAATTGTGTTTTGCACCAGGAAACAGTCGATGCGCCGGAAAAAAGGACGTAATATAAAATTGAAAAACCGGTAGCGAACGAATGCCGCTTCCGAGATCCGGCCGTTGATCAGCAGCATGGGAATGCGCCTGCGGTGCAGCAGCGTGATCCAATTGGGCCAGATTTCCAGTTCATTGAAAATAACCAAGCGGGGATTGATACAGTTAATGAAGCGCCTGACCGAGAAAGAAAAATCCAGGGGCGCGTTGATGACGGCAATGGTCGGGTACTCCCTGCGGGCAAACTCCAATCCGGCCGGGGTCGTGACCGACAGGACGATACGATGTCCTTTATCGCCAAGCTGCTGGATCAGCGACTTCAAACTGCGCACTTCCCCCACGGACACGGCATGGATCCAGATGGAGCGCTCGGGGCAGACAGCCAACTGAGGCCGCAGCCTGTTTTTCAGCAAGCGGCGGTAATTTTTATTCAGGATGTATTTCAGCCAGAAAGGCACGGATAAAATAAGGAGCAGGATATACAGGCAGTCGCGGATGACCATATTTCATTATAGCACAGCCCCGGGCGGGAGTCATCCGCACCCTGGGAGCGGTGATCCCTGTCACGTCAAACAAGGGGAGGACATGTCCACTTATTGCCTCATTCAAAAATCTACCTGAACCGGCTCGTTGACTTCAGATCAGAGAACTCGTAAAATGCGGTCATGGCCGACAAAATCAAGGCTGTGGTGCTGGCTGCCGGAAAATCAACGCGCATGAAATCGCAGCGCTCAAAGGTATTGCATCCCATCCTCGGCAAGGAGATCATACGCTATCAGCTGGATGCTCTGCTGGAGTGCGGCCTCGCCGCAGCGGACATTATCGTGGTTACTGGCGACAACCGCGCCGAGATCGAGAATGTGCTCGGAAGCAATGTACGCTATGCCATGCAAAAGGAACAGCTGGGTACCGCCCACGCCCTGCTGAGCGCGTCTGAATTGCTGGCCGGACATAGCGGCGGCCTTTTGGTGCTGGTAGGGGACAATCCTTTCATAACCGCTCGCGAATTGCGCAAGCTCATCGCTGCCCAGCACCGCAGCCGGGCCCATTGCACCTTTATCAGCGCGGTATTTCCGCTGCCGACGCCTGCCTATGGACGGATCATCCGCGATGCCCAAGGGCGAGTCTGCGGCATTGTGGAAGATAAGGACGCCAGCCCCGAGCAGCGCCAGATTCGCGAAGTGAATGCCTCGATCTATCTTTTTGACAACCGGACCGTCTTTCCCCTTCTGGCCGGGATCAGCAACGACAATGCCAAAAAAGAATATTATCTCACCGATATCATCGCCATTTTGCACCGCGAAAAGCTGCAAGTGGAGGCGGTCCAGGCCGAAGATTGCGCTGTCGCCATGGGCATCAACGATCGCCGCGACCTGCAGGCAGCGCAAAAAAAAATCAATGATCATACCCAGCAGCGGCTGATGCTTGAGGGCGGCGTGACCATCCTGCAGCCGGAATCCGTGACCATCGAGCACGATGTGGAAATCGGCCGCGACACAGTCATTTATCCCTGCACCTACCTGGCCGCCGGCACCCGTATCGGAAAAAACTGCTCGATCGGCCCATTCGTATATCTGAAGAATGTCCGAATCGGCGACGGCGAAACTGTCAGGTTTGCCAAGCGAGAGGACTGAATCCTCATTGTCCCCGACAAAAGATCCCCTTCCACATTCGCATCGGGATTGGCTCGCCCGCATTGACATTTTGAAAAATAAATTTATAATATAACCAACCCTGTCAAGGAGATCTTATGATCAGAAAGCTTATAAAACCGAACCTGAGAGAGATAAAACAAAGATCTAACCGGGAAAACAAGAGAAAACCCCCGCCTCCTTACAAAACCCATGCTGAAAATTATTATTACATCAAGCAGATGAACAACCGTACTCAATTGGTCCTGGAACTGGTCAGCGGGGATATCCTCAAGGGCATGCTCGACTGGTATGACGAAAAATGCTTGAAAATCAAGAAGCTCGATGGCGGGACCCTGATCGTTTTTAAATCCCAGATCAAGTTCATTTATAAGAACCCCGACTTTGATGAATCCAAGCGCGAAGAATCCGATCAAAAAAAATAAGGTCATCGCCGTTACCCTGGGCGATCCACAGGGGATCGGTCCGGAAGTAATTGCGAAAAGTCTGGCTGACTATTCCCCCGGCTGTTCATTGCTGTTGGTCGGCGCCCGTCGTTTTTTTCCTGCCGGTGACATTCCCGTCATTAAAAATATCAGCGAGATCCAGGCTGGAGAATCGGCCCTATTGGACGTAGAGAGCGGAAGCAACGGGGCCGATGTTTCGTTTGTCTGGGTCAAAACGGCAGTTGAAATGGCTTTGCGGGGAGAGGTGCAGGCATTGGTCACGGCCCCGATCAATAAGAACAAGTGGCTGGACAGCGGTTTGCCCTATTGCGGACACACCGATTTTTTAACCACGGTCGCCAAAGCCGGGACTCCGGCCATGTTTTTCTGGTCGCCAGGGCTCAAAGTGGCATTGTTCACCCACCATATCGCTTTGGGTGAGGTGTTTTCCCGCCTCAAAAAAGATAAAATCTCGGCTTTTGTCCGTCAGGTCGATTCGGAACTGCGGCGACTATTCAGACAGGAATTCACATATTTATTCAGCGGTTTGAACCCTCACGCAGGTGAAAACGGCCATTTGGGAACAGAGGAGATCGACACGATCATTCCGGCCATGAATGATTTGCAGGAGCAAGTGCCAGTGGCGGGCATTTATCCTCCCGACGTGGTATTTACCAAGGCCAGGGCTATGAAAAACGCGGTGGTGATCGCTTTGACCCACGATCAGGGACTGGTCCCCTTCAAACTGCTGCAGGCGGGAAATGGGGTTCAGCTTACCCTTGGGCTGCCTTTTATTCGCACGTCTCCGGTTCACGGAACCGCTTGCGACATTGCCGGCCAGGGGAGCGCGGATCCGGCCAGCATGCTGGCGGCGATCCGCTTGGCGGAATCACTGTTGCGTTAAAACGCGGATTCCTCGCTCACTCGTTTTTTTTCTCCAATTCGTCTTCGATTTTTTCCTGCAATTTCCTTATTTCTTCCTGAATTTTTTTCAACCGTTCATTGAAATCTTTTCTGATCCCCGCTCCCAGCTCATTTTTTTCAGCTTGCAGCTTGTTCAGTTCCATTTCCAGCTTTTTTCTCTCTTCACTGATCTTGAGCAGGGAAAGTTCTTTTTGTTTCTGCAATTCCAGCAATTCCTTTTCCCTGGATTTCTGCAGTTTTCTTATTTCATCCCTGTAGATCGCTTTGGCCTCATCGCTGATGCGCACTTTCAGATTTTCCATGTTGCGTGAGAGTTGCTCAAGGTTCCACACTAGTTTTTCGTTTTTATCGGGAACCAGCGAGAATTTTTTTAGTTTGCCGTCACGGTACAGCTCCAGCAGGACCGCTTCCTTTTCTTTAAGGGCATTCAGGATATTTCTGAGATCGGTCGTGCTACGGAGTTCGTTGCCGTTGGCCCGGACCATTATATCACCGGCCCGCAGGCCGGCCTTTTTCGCCGCCGATGATTCATTGACCCTGGAGATTAAAAGGCCAAAGCCTTCCTTGATCTGGAATTTTTGGCTGAGTTCTCCGGTCATTTCCATGACATCGACCCCCAGCTGCCTGGCGCCACCGAACTCGATGACATAGTTTTTCACCCTGGGTAAAGTTGTTTCTAGGCCGGGCAGTTCGGCTATGTCGGCCAGCTGGTCGGCCAAGTGCGGCAAAAGGTTCTGAGGCGGTTCCGGTGCGTAAGGAAAGTCTTCTGGGAAAGGAGGGACAGAGCCGGTTTGACGCTCACCCAGTTTGACGTCCAGTCGCATAGGTTTTCCCGCCCGCATGACCGCGATTTTGATTTTATCGCCGGCCAGGCTGAATTGCAGGGCAGCAGCGATATCGTGAAACCGAACAATCGGCTTTCCGGAAATTTCCACTATGCGGTCGCCCTTGCTGATCCCGGCCTTGGCAGCCGGTGAAGCTTTTAAAACTTCATGGATCAGGTTCGAGTCCCTGTTGAAATTGACCCCCAGCCAGCCCGGAATGATTTTTCCCGAAGTTTTCAATTGTCCTACAATGCGGTTGACATGCTCGACGGCTATGGCATAGCAGAGATTGCCGCTTTCGCTTTTTCGGCCGCTAACCACGATCACCGCTGAATGGTCCTTGAAAGTGTAGTCTGGAGCCGAGGAAAAGCCGACGCTGCCGCGGATGACAGCCAATAATTCGCCCTTTTTGTTCACAACCGCCCCCCCGGCCGAACCGGGAGCGACTGGCGCGTTCAGGATCATCTCGTTTTCCGAGCGGTTAGTGATGATTCCCTGGGTAATGGCTGGAAAACGGTTGTAGAACAAACCGATCAGCGCCACCCAATTGCCGACTTCGGCTTTTGCGGCCTGGGGCAGCGGCCGCGGTCCCTTTTTGTTGAGGCGCAGCAGTGCCAAGCCGGAACGATTGTCGCGGCCGATGATCTTGGCAGCGATTGTTTCGCCTTCCACGGTTTCCACGCTGATCCTTTCGAATGGATGGCGGGCAATCAGGGAAGTGGTAACGACCAGTTCTCTTTCCATGGCAATGCCGGTTGCCACGTATTTTCTGGCATTTTCGGCGACCACTTTCACCAGTGACGGTGATACTTTTTCAAGAACGGCTTTGACTTCTTTTTCTATGTTTTCGATTTCTTCCGTTGCCTGAAGGCTATGGGCGATCCAGAGTAGCAGCAAGATAAAGATCGCTTTTTTCATGAGTTCCTCCTAAATTTGGTTGATTGCTGCATCCTGGCTGCCGGTTTGCTTTTGATAGGAAACCGGTTCAAGGGTGTAGCGGGTATGGCTGTCCGTGGCCGAAAAAAACAGATCTTCGTGCAGGGGGATTTCCTCCTTGTCCGTCCCAGGGCCGGTGATTGCGGAGCCGTGAGGAGCAGGGCGGAATAGTTGAAAAAGCGACAGCAGCATGAATAGGCCGAAAATGACCGTGATCGTGAAACCGATTTTCCTTTGCTTTTTCCTTTTTTTGATCTTGCTGAAAACCCTTTCCTCAAAATCGGGACCGGGCTCGCTGTGGTCATTGCCTTGCCTTAAAATTTCCTGCCAGTCAGACATGTGGCGCTCCTTTCGGGTCCAGGTATTGTTTTTTTAAATTTGCTTTGCCCCGGAAAACCAAAGATTTGACGGTGCCGATTGGTTTGTTCAAAATAAGGGAGATCTCTTCAAAGGAAAAATTGTTCATTTCCTTCATGATCAGCGGTACGCGCCATTTTTCGGGAACAAGGGCCAGCAGTTGCTCAAAAAGCAGTTTTCCCTCGAGCTGGGGGGTATAGGAAACCTGGCGCTCATTCAGTTCGGAAAGGGAAAATATTTTTTTTAGCTTTTTTTTTCGGAATTCGCTGCGGGCCAAGTTGGTGGCGATGGAATAGATCCAGGCTTTGCAGGCCTGCGGATTATCGGTTTTTAAAGTATGGGCCTTGAAATAAACCTTGACAAATGTGTCCTGGGTCAATTCCTCGGCGCTCTGACGGTCGCCCAGCAGCATGCTGAGGTAATTGTATATCGGTTTTTTGTACATGGCCATCACTTCCTTGAACGCGGCTTCATTTCCGTCCTTGAGCTTGGCAATCAGGCCATTCATGACTACTCTTCAAGATGCGGGTTGCTTAATAAAAGTTGCAATTTTGCCCGCTTTTTTCGTGATTTGCTTGAAAGTGATGCGAAAATATGATTTTAAACCCTTTCCATCTTCCCTCCTGACGGAGAGATAGGTAATGAGAGAGAGATGCTACTATTATAATACAATTTTTCAAAAAATCAATTTTTTGAATTTTTTCAACGGCACATCAATTGGAGTTAACTTGTGTATTCTGGGCTTCCTCGGTGATATCTTCCATTTTTTGCGGCAGTTTTTCGAGGATTTCCTTGCCGACTTTGAAAATGTAGGGCAGGGCGGGATTGCGGGCTGGCACGATTTCCCCTTCGGCGCCGGAGAATTCCATCTCGATGTTGTTGAATTGTCCGGGATTTGCCGAATTTTCCGCTTTCATGGCGATGCGGATGGCAAATTCAGGCAATGCCTTGGGATTGTCGATAAACTCCCTGGCTTCGCAATCGGCCAAAGCCGTGAGTAATAGGTTGATTTTTTCTTCGCTCGGCTTTTTCCCGGCAACCGGCTTGATGAACTGCCAGCCATTGTCAGCCCCTTTGCGGATTTCAAAATTGAATGTGCCGTGTTTGAATTTGAGTTCCCGGATATCAAAAGCGTAGAACAGGGCTACTTTTTTTTCGCGGAAAGAATCAACATCGCCGGCGAATTTTTCGGGAAAATCCTTTTCAATTTCACATATTTCGTTAAAACCGTCAGTCAGGGCGTAATACCGCTCTCCCTGTTTGGCGACCGCGATTTTCCTTGGAGCGGTCGCGGATCTGAATTCCACGGTGAGCAATGGTGTTTCCAGGCCGAATTCACGGCGGGAAGCGGCGCTGACAGCTGCGGCAAACGACTTGGCTTCCAGCATGGATGCCGCGGACAGGATCTCTCTGATTTTGGCTTCCTGAACAAGAGAAAAAATTGGTTTTTCCATGAACCATTGGTCGCTTTTTTTAATAAAACTGAAATTGTTGTTTTCATAATTCCAGGTCATGTTGGTAACGGCCAGGTTGTCGAATTCCGAGAATCTCTTGTCACGGAAAGCAAAAAGGTCTTTTTCCAGATTATTGCGCTTGTAGGAGGCGATGGAGACCACTTTGCCGCCTGCGGCCAATTTGGCGTAGGAAGAGGAATCAAGGTTGTTTTTCATTCCCAGCAGAATGGTATGCGCCGGGCGGGTTTTGTCCTTGGCAAACAATCTTAATTCGATCTCGGGTCGGTTCAGACCGAAATTTTTCAATTCAGCGCCAGCCTCTGCCACCAAGCGATCGTATTTCAATGGGCAGAAATTATCCAGAATGCTTTCCAACGCGACCTTGTCGGCTTTGGCCGTCAAAGGCTCGGTCAGATGCCAAACGCCATCCTGCAACGCAAAAACGAATCTTTTGCCTGTTTGCAGCAATTCGATTTTTTCGACGGCCGCGGCGGGAAAATCAAGCAGAATCCCTTCCACAGCCATTTTGCGTTTTTCACCCTGATCGACCAAAATGATAGCGGTAATCAGAACCAGCAGGAAAAGCAGCAGGGCGATGATTTTTTTCCAGTTCATAGTTTCCTCCGGTAAAGCCAGATGCCTATGCCGACAATGAACACCAGCAGGGGCAGGATGATCAGCGTATAAAAAAAGACCAGCCGGCCGCTGCTCTGTGTCAGGTTGACGGTCCTGGGAGAGGTGATCTTGGGGGCGATGGCGATCAGGTCCTTTTCTTCGGCCAGCCAGGAAATGGCGTTGTTGAAAAAATTACTGTTGGCCTGGAAAATATAATACTTGTTCTGGGCGAAATCGGAATCGCCGCAGACCACGACCCGGCTCTTCCTTTCAGCGCTGCCGGCTTCGATTGCGGCAGCGATATCCAGAGGGCCGCTCTTGTCCTCGGGATTTTTGGTGATTTGTTCGGTTTTAACCTCGGTTTCATACTGGGTCTCTCCCCAGGAGTTGGTGCTGGTGGAAGCGAGGAAGGTCAGTGTGGTGCCCCCTGGAAGGGGAGTGATTTTGGCCAAACCGCGACACAAAGGGAACATGGTGGCGTATCCGAAGTTCTTGGTGATGGCGTGTTCCGGATACTCGGCCACCACGGGCATGAAATAATTTCCGCCCATCAGCCGGGAAAGGGGATCGATCTCGACTGCCACGTTATCCTCAAGGGCCAGGCCGAATTTTTTCAACAGCGGCTTGAATTCGGCGCCTTCAAAGGGATTGACCAGCAACAGCAGACGTCCCTGTTCTTTTTCGAGATAATTTGCCAGCAGGAATAATTCTTTTTCAAAGAACGGTTTTTGCGGTCCGGCCACGATCACGGCGGCCGCATCCTTGGGCACGGCCGCTTCCTGGAATAATACAATTTTTTTTACTTTGAAGGACAGTTTTTCCAGGCCGGTTCTGGCTTCAGAATATCCGTTTTCGCTGCTGTCATCGCTGTCGGGCTCCCCGTGTCCCTGAGTGAAATAGATGGTTTTTTCCCCCTGACGCGACAAACTGATGATGGCGTTGGTGATGGCTTCTTCTGATACCTCCTCACTGCGCGTGCTTTTGCCCCCATATTCAAATACCATGGTGCCGTCGGTTTTGATCTCGTATTGCTTGACTATTTCCGGCTCCAGGTAGGGGTCGATGACCGAGGCCTTGATCTTGTCGTTGTAAAACCGGTAGAGTTCCAGCAGGGCATTGAATGCCTGCAAATTGCCCTGGCTTTTGCTGAAAAAGGCCTTGATGACCAGGTCCTTTTTCAGGTTTTTGATCACCTGGACCGATTGGTCGGACAATGAATGGATTTTGGCGGCGGTAAAATCAAAGCGCTTGTGGATTTTTACCCCCAGATAATTGACCGCCGCGGCAATGGCCACGATCAACAGGACCACCACCGCCAGGTTGGAGGCGAATATGAAATTCAGGCGCGAATTTTTTGTCCTGAACTGCGATATATTGCTGATGAAATATGCGCACAGGCCGGCCAGGCCCAGGAGCAGCAGCGCCAGCCCGGTTTTTCCTTGCCAAGATGCCAGCCCAAAGCTGATCCACAGGGTCAGTCCGCTCAGGAGGAGCAATAGAAAAATATAATTGCTGAAGCGCAGGATTTTTTTCATGGTTACCTCCACTTCCTGAATTCAAATACAGAGCGCGTCAGGTACAAGCCAAGGAAAATGAAAGTCAGGTAATAAACAATGTCCTGGGTGTCTATGACCCCGCTGACCATGTTCTTGAAATGGGAAAAGAAAGACAGGTAGGTCAGGATGCCGCGCCAGGCCCCCGGGCCGCTTTCGCCAACCCAGGAAATGACCCAGATCAGGATAATGGACGAAAAGGAGATGACCGCGGCAATGACCTGGTTCTCGGTCAACGCCGAGGCGAAAAGCCCGATGGCGATGAAGACGGCCCCCAGGAGGAACAGGCCCAGGTAAGCGGTCAGTAGCGGGGCCAGTTCCGGGTTGCCGTAAACAAAGACAAATATGGCGTAGGTGGCTGTCAGCAGCAGGATGATGGCATAAATGATCAGCGCGGCCAGGTATTTGCCGATGATAATGGCCGACAGCCGCAGCGGCGAGGTTAGAAGCAACTCTTCGGTGCGCATTTTTTTTTCATCGGCGAACAGCCTCATTGTCAGCATGGGCAGCAGAAACATCAGGATAATGGTCATATTGTTGAAAAACGGCTCGAAAAGCATCTGGTTGATGTTGATGCGATTCATGCCGTAGCCGGATTGCATCATCCTCATGGTCTGGTCGTTGGCCCAGGCCAGGATATTGTAAAAGAAAAAGCCGCTGACCAGCAGGAAGAATGAGGTCAGGATATAGGCAATGGGGGAATAAAGAAAGGATTTCAATTCTTTCTTGGTTATGGTCCAGATATTTTTCATGATCCCCTCCCTTCTTCAGCCAGAATGATCTTCATGTACAGGGCTTCCAGTCCGGCCTTGATCTCTTTAATGCGGATGTCTTTTTCGATCAGGTATTTGATGATCTTGTTGAAATCGTTAAGGGTCTCGCTGAATTCGAGTTTCAGGACCCGGCCTTCGGTTCTGGCCTCGCTGATGACGGGGAATGCCTGCTTGAGATCGCTCCAATCGCTGCCTTCGGCCAGGCCGGTCGTGACGATCTCCAGGTTTTTCCCCCATTCATCGCGGGTCGGGGTGGCCATCAGCCGCCCTTCTTTGATGATCACGGCTCCGTCGCAGACCTGGGTGATTTCGGCCAGGATGTGCGATGAAAGGATAACTGTGGCGCTGTCTTTGAAAGAGCGGATCATTTCGCGGATCTCGATGATCTGCGCCGGGTCCAGGCCAATGGTCGGTTCGTCCAGGATCAGCACTTCGGGTTCGTGGATGATGGCCTGGGCGATGCCCAGGCGCTGGCGATAGCCGCGGGAGATGTTTTTGATCAGTCGGCCGTAGACGTCCTGCAGATTGGTCTTTTCAACGACGCGATCGATGGCGAAACGTATTCTTTTTCGTTCAATGCCGTACAGTTCTGCCACAAAACGCAAAAATTCCTTGACGGTCAAATCGCTGTAAACCGGGACCACTTCCGGGAGATAGCCCACTATCCTTTTGATCGATTTGAGATCGGTGCTTACGTCGATGCCGTTGATCATGGCCCGGCCCTCGTTGGGCGGCAGATAGCCGGTCAGGATGCGCATGGTGGTGGTTTTTCCGGCGCCGTTGGGACCGAGAAATCCCCAGATCTTTCCCTTTTCGACCTGAAAGGAAACATCCTTGACCGCCTGCACGTCAGCGAATCTCTTGGAAACATTTTCGACTTGGATCATTAGGCCTCCTTACATTCTGTCGGGAATGGCGATCCCCATGACGGTGAGAAGTTTTTCGACCTTGTTTTTAAATATCAGCATCAGGCTCAAGCGCAAATTCCGGATGTCTGCATCTTTCTCGGCCAGTACCGGAAATAGATGGTAGTAGTGATTAAATTTCTGGCACAGCCCGTAAGCGTATGCCGCCAGGGAAGAAAGCTCATGGTTTTGCAGGGCGAATTCCACGGCAAGTTCCAGCAGCGACAGGTTGAGGATTATCTCCCAGTACAGCTCTTTTTCCCTGGCTTCGAGGCACTGCAGGCTGCCGGGAACGCTTGCCGCTCTGAGGTCGGCGCCGGAGCTTTTTTTCAAAATACTGTTCAGCCTGACCATGGTGTATTGCAAATAGGGGCCGCTGTCACCCTCAAAGTTGAGGGCTTCTTTGAAATCGAAGGCGATTACGGTGTTCAGATTGAATTTGACCATGAAATAACGCAGGGCGGCTACGGCGATGGTCCGGGCCAGAGGTAAAGCTTCCGCTGCGGCCAGGGCAGGGTTCCGCACCTGGATCTCGCCCAGGGACTTTTCTACAAGTTTGGTGATCAACTCGTCGGCTTTAACCGCCCGGCCTTTGCGCCCGGAAACTTCTATGTAGGGCTTGTTCTCTTCCCCGGCTTCCAGATTCAAGTTCATTTCCCGGACGCAAGCCGGTGTCATGGCCACCATTTCATAGGAAAAATGGATGAAGTTGGCGCTGGGCCCGGAGTGACCCAGCTGGGCCAGGACCTGAGCGATCAGGTTCTGCAGGTAGGATTGGCGGACGTCAATGACATTATATACCTTGTGACCCCGGCCGAAGGGACGCGTAGGCGGGGCAGGTTCGGACTGGGTCATGTAAATGGCATGGCCGTCCGCATAGGTATGAAAGAGCCGGTAGTAAAAATCCCGGGGCAGCAGGTTGAATTTCCACAGGTTGTAGGCGATGTCCTTGCCTACATAGGTGATGGTGTCGTTGGAGCGGACGATGATCTTTTCAATGTTTTCCCGGTCGTAATGGATGACCAGGCAATCCTTTTTTGCCGGGTCCGCGGAGCTGGTCATCACGTTGCGGGCCGTCATTTCGGCCGCGGCCGCCTTGAAAAAATCAAGGGCGATAACGTCGCTTTCCCTGGCCAGCAGGTCGTAATGAATGCCGATCTGCTCCATGGTGCGGATGTGATCCAGCAGGACCTCTTCAGCGATATAGCGGCAGGACTCGTATTCGGGATCGATCTTTTCCTCGATTTTTTTGTGGACGTCGCGGCGCTGCCGGGCCAGATCGTCGTTGGCGGCGAACAGCTGGTTGACCTCGGCGTACAGGTCCCAGAGATAGGCGGCCAGGTTGGATATTTTTTTTATCTCGCCAAGACTTTTTTTCTGGAAATGCAGCAGTCCCCATACCACATCGGCGATCTGGATCCCGGTATCGTCGATGTAGTTCTGGACTTCGACCTCATAACCCAGGAAACGGCAGCTCCGGGCCAGGATATCCCCCAGGCATGAATTGCGCAGATGGCCTATATGGGCTGATTTGTTCGGATTTATGCTCGTATGCTCGACAATAACCTTTTCGCCTTTGGCCGGCTGTGGTTTTTCCAGGTCCTGCCACTGATACTTGAGAAAATCATCGCGGCGCAGATAAAAATTAAGGAAACCCCCGCCGGCAACCTTGATATCTTCTACCGCTTCCAGTTGGCCCATCAATCTCGCGGCCATGTCTCCGGCAACAAGGAATGGCTTGCTTTTGGTTTTCTTGGCCAGGGCGAAAGCCAGCGTGGTCGAAAGGTCTCCGAATTTCCGCTCTGCCGGCTGGGAAAAACTCAGTTCCGTTGGTTTGAAATCATATTTGTCTTTTAAAAGCGCGTAAATTTCGTTTTTGATCTTTTTCTGCAGGGATATCATATGGCGGCTTCCAAATGGGATGTGCAGTTCCAGAAATCCACCAGCGTCCAGCGACGTCGGGAATTTTCCATGAGCAGCAGCTGTGACAGGGAGGCGTTGCCGGTTCTGAACAATCGGGCCTGGGCCGGGCTAAGCTGCAGCAGGTTGCCCAGGATGGCGCGGTTGACCGAGGCGTGGCCGGTGATGAGGATATTCTGCTGTCCGCTCTGCAAAATTTTTTCAAGCCCGGTCAGAGTACGGGCGCAGACGGCGCTGAAGCTCTCGCCACCCGGGACCGGGAAATCAGCATCGCTGATCCAGCGCTGGTGAATGTCCGGAAATTGTTCGCGCACCCGGCTGTAGATCAATCCTTCCCAATCGCCAAGATCGATCTCGCTGAATTCAGAGACTATGGTCAGCGGCCGACAGCGGCCGTGGTTGATGATGGCTGCAGTTTCCAGGGCCCGTTTCAGGGGTGAAGAAAAAATCGCGTCGATGGGCTCGTTTTTCAGCCTGGCGGCCAGACGTTCGACTTCGCCGCGACCCTTGCCGTTCAGGGGGTTATCGATGCGGCCCTGCAGACGGTCGGTTTCGTTGTATTCTGTTGTTCCGTGTCTGACCAGCAGGATTTTTTTTTTGATCGCTTCCATCGGCTGAATTATAGTACAGCCGGCCCTTGCCGTCAACCAGCCTGCTTGGGTTTTTAAGTGCTTCTTTCGATATCCTTTAAAAGAGAGCAATCCAGATGTTATGATTTATATTGTAAGATACAGGCAAAATACAAATTCCTGATCGTAAGACGAGATATTGATAAATAGAAGGAGACAAGATGGAAAAACCTTCCGTTACTCTTCTTCTTTATCATCCTCATTTTCGGCTTGGTCATCAAATAATTTCATCGTCTCGCTCCAGCGTTCGTAGGCTTTTTCGACAACGGGATCTTGCAGATATTGCTGTATTTTAGCAAAAAGACCGGCCAATTTTTGGGATAATTTATCCATTTTATCTTTAAAAGGTTTCAGCTCTTCCGGGGTATTTTCGTCCTTGTCCAATTCCGGGAATTTTTGGGACAGTTCCTTTATTTTAGGACTGATTTTAGTCATAAAGTCGGAATAACCATTCAAGGCTGAGGCAACCGCGTCGGAACTGCCAGCTTTTTCCAGGGCATTTACGAATTTATCAAAACCTTTGACCATTTCATCCATTAACGGAAAGACTTCATCGTATTTTCCGCCATAAACCAACCCTGCGAACAGGACTGCTCCGGCGACAAACATCAAAAAAATCTTTTTCATATCCCCTCCTTTTATCTCTTGTTTTTTTGTTTCCAACTAGCAAAAAAATTCTAAGTTGTTCCAAAAAAAAAGTCAAGAACAGCCGATGTCGCGCTTTTGGCAGGCAGGCTTTGTGCGGCAGGTCTCAGTTGAGGATGGCCTTTTCTTTTTCCAGGATCAGGTCGTACACTGCGGCGGCGTCGCCAGCGCTCTTCAGACTGGAAACTATGTCGCCGCTGTTGGTGAGACGGGCGATATGGGCCAGGGTTTTCAAATGCAGGCCGATGTCGCGGTCATCGCTCATGATCAGAAAGATCACGTGTACGTTCAGGCCGTCCGGGGCCATGAAGTCCAACCCGTTGCGGATTACGGCCATGGCCAGGAAAAAATCGGAAAATTCATCGGAAAAAATATGCGGCGTGGCCACACCCTTGCCGATGCCGGTCGACTGCACGCTTTCGCGCTTGATGAAAAGACGTTTCACTTTTCTGGCATCGCCGATGATGCCTTTTTCCTTAAAAAATTGTGAGCATTCACCATAGAAGTGACTGGTATCCTTGCTGCTGTCGCTGATATAAATATTTTCTTTTTTTAAATAGTTGGCCAGTTTCATCATAAACTCCTTCTGCTGTCGTCGCCGGTGGCGAAAAGCCGGTCGGGACCGGCACAGATCAAGAATGAATTCTGCCGATCATTTTTTTCCAGGATCAGCCGGGTGCCCCAGGGATCGACCAGAAGATCGGTTCTGGGCAGGAAGCGCGGCACCAGGTTTTCCAGGTCATCGGGATAGCCGCCGTTCTCATCCGCATAGGCGGCGAGGGCGGCTTCCACCTGGAGCAGGATCGGTTCCAGTGAGACCGCTTTGGCTTTATTCAGGCTGCTGTTGGCCTGGGAAACAGGATCGGCCTGATGGCCTTTGCCAAAGTAAAGGACCATTGCGACCAGCAGGGCGATTAAAATGATCAGCAAGCCGAACTTCATGCACCCATTCTATTAAAGTGAAAAAAAAAAAACAAGCGACATAAAAAAACCAGACAATCGCTACCGGGAATGACCAGCCAGTTTCAAATCAGGGTTTTTCCGGCTTGAATTCCCCCTGCTGGGGGTTGATCTCCTGCGCCAGGTAGCCACTTTCCCCGGCCTGGGCCCGGCTGCAAAGAAAGTCGATCCTGCCTCCGGCCTGGCGGTTGATGATCAAGCGCATCCTGGTTGAAGGGAATGAGCTCAACATTTCAAAGTCGTTGCTGCTGTCGCCGGCGACCAGTACGGGTTCGTTTTCGAGCAGAGCGCGGATATTGGCAACTTTGCCTGCCCCGAGGTTTGCTTGCAGGCCTGGCTCCAGGACATGGCCGAAGCGGTCCCCGGCAACGGCCAGCCCCATGCCGATAACGCGCCGGCAGGGAAAGCCGGTCATGGCGATCATCTTTTCCACCAATTGCCGGTTGCTGGCCGTGGAGACCACGACCGCCCCGCCGCGGTCTTGCCAGGCGGCCGCCAGGTCTTTCATCTCCGGATAGAGGCGGATGCCACTGGTCCATTCGTAGCGCCAGCGCCGCAGCGGATCGTTGCGGCCCCGGCGGCGGATAGGGCTCCGCAGTTCCTGGGCGATAGCGGCTGCTGCCAATTGCTCGTGTTCGGTCAGAGTCAGCCCCCGCAGAAGCAGGTTCACCCAGGGGTAGGCGAATTCACAGCCGATGCCAGGGGTCTCCTCCAGCGCCTGGTTCAGGGCCAGCAGCCCCGAGGTGAAGATCCGATAGTTGTTTCCTGAGCGGATCCGGCCGCCCTGGGAAGTTTTGTCTTCAAGTTCACGGTATGAAACGACAAGCGCTTCTTTCATTCTGCTCAGAGGGAACGGCTTCTTTTTGATGATGATGCTGGCTATGCCGTTGACATGGCCAGGGATCAGCTCTGCCAGGGTAGTGGCGTCGAATTTGAATGCCAGGTTCAGCGCCATGCAGCGCAGAAGTGCTTCGCCGATATCGCCGAAAATGCATGTGTTATCCCAGTCAAAGATGGCCAGTTCCCCCGGCCGCACCCCGGCCAGCAAATTGATCAGGGTGTCATAATTCCTTTGATTCCAATTCAGGCGCTGCAGCGGCATGGCATCAACATAATCAATATGCAGTAAAAATGCAAACCGGGATCGGGATATGATAGTGATCGGTTCCTTTTAAGCAGACGGTCGAACATGGAAAGAAGCTCTCTGTCCGCGGTTGAAACTGATAATTCAGAAAATCGGGTTCTGTGAAAAAGGAGGATAAAAGGGAATCAATCGTCTGTTGCGACCTCGGAGCCAGCGTTCTGTATCTTGCTACAGCAGGAGCATGTCAAACGTGGCCGTGTTGTTGCCCGGGTTGGGATCGGGTATTTCGTGATCAGGATCGACGATAATTTTAAAACGGGTCATCGTGTGGCCATTGGCAGGGAAAGTAGCGGGATTGGGATCGGCATTGACAATTTTCTCCACGGCGATCTCGTCGGAATTCTGCAATACCCAGCCGGGATTGTTGGGGCTGCCCTCACGTTTTGTCACGACTATTTTACCCAGATTCTCGACCCTCCACACCACGGACTTCAGGCAGCGCTGCCCGTTATTGCTGATTTTCGCGGTTATTTTCCATTGTGTCGATGAAAACTGCGCAACATGAAAATCGCTTACTGTCAGGTCGGTAGGCTCGCTCTGATGTGCGAAGCAGGGCTGGAGTGCCAGGTTCGCGACCGGAGTGTTCCTGGTCAGATGACCCGGAGAAGCAGGTTGACTCACTGTGCCTGGCGATCTTCTTGCGCTGGTAACCTGGGCCAGGATGGTAAAGGTTTTTGACACCTCATTGTTTGCGGTATTCGTATCCGGGGTGCTCGCATCGACACTGTCGATTAAAAATTTCACCGTATGGGTTCCCAATGTGGCCACCCAGTTGACATTGATCGAGACGGCATTATTGGCTGCAAATTCAGGGTAAAGCTGATTAAAGATCACCGTATTTCCCATCTTGGCGATGATGCGTACGTTCTTGCTGATGCCGCCAACAGACAAAATCCCGGTTTGAATCGAGACAGAGTCCCCCACGTGCGGATTGGCCGGCACAAAATTGATTGTTGGTCCCAATTTGATATCTGCCGCAAAGAGCGAAAGCGAACCGATCATAAACAAAATAAGAACTGCAGGAAATTTTCCCTTGAGCATGCGAACCTCCTTAAGGTTTAATTGACTATATAATACAGGATCTATACTGAAAATCTCAATTTTCAATACTTTTTTTAAGGATGATTCAACGGGTGAAAAAAAAGGGGCGGACGGCCCGCCCCCTTTTTATCGAGGAAGGAAAGAATTGGGAGAAAATTCAGTTTCGGGGATCCAGGCGCCGTTTGGAGCGCTGGTTCATGTGGTCACGGCCCCGGCTGCGGAAATCTTTTTTTAGCTCGGCAATTTTGGCCGTTTGTTCAGGCGTCAGCAGGGCCTGGACATCCTTTTGCAGGCGCAGGCGTGCGATCTGCATGTCGGCGTGCATTCCGGCCTGCTCGCGGATCAACGCCTCGGCCTTGGCAAAATCGGTCTTTTCCGCGCTAATTGCCGTGCGCAGTTTCAGGGCCTTGAGCTTCATTTCAGCGCTGAATTTGATCGCCCATTGCTCGTGGACCTCGAGCATGGCGCCGATCTTCTTTTCCTGTTCGGCATTCAGGCCGATCTTGTCCTTGGCCTGCAGCAGCAGACGAAGGGGCAGGAAGTCCTGGCCGGCAAAAAAGCCGCCCCGCCGCTGTCCGCGTTCGGAGCCCGGGCCGCGAAAATCCGCCTGGGCCGTTATGAACAAGGCGGCGCTTAAATACAATACGATCGAAACAGCCAGTAATTTTTTCTTCATTTTCAACCTCCTGAAGTTTCTTGTACCCTTTAAACCTTTTTTCGGCCGGTTTCTTGCAGGTCGGCCAAAATCGGCCCGGGATGCCTTTGCTTTTATTTTTTCGTTTATGTATTCTTTAACTAAATAAGGAGGTCCCATGAAGGTGGAAGATATCATTAAAAGCAAGGGCAATGATGTCCACACGATTCATGCCGAAGCCATAGTCAGTGATGCCTTGCGCATGTTGAATGAAAAGCGAATCGGCGCCCTGATCGTTGTTGACAACCTGCAGAAGATCCAGGGAATCGTCACTGAGCGTGACATCATGAGACAATGCTACGAGTGTCATGCCAACATCAAGGGCGTTGCCATTCAAGAGGTGATGACTCCCAGGGAAAAATTGGTCGTCTGTGATCTCACTGATGATATTGATCAGATCATGGACACCATGACCCAAAAGCGCATCCGCCATCTCCCTGTTGTCGACGAAAACGGAATATTGCTGGGAATCATTTCTGTCGGCGATGTCATCAAGATCCTTCTGACCCATAAGGATTATGAAATAAAATACCTTAAAGATTATATCGAAAATAAATATCCGGTTTAAAAAAACTGGCCATGAGGTTTTTCCGGATTGCTGTGAAGCAAAGCACCAATGCATGAAGCGGCCATCATTGAAGATTTAGTTCGCCAGGTGCTTCAGGAAGCAGAGAGCAACCGTTTGCAAAAGATTTCTGTCATTCGCCTGACTGTAGGCCGGCTTCATCACCTGGTCCCGCAGACCATGCGTGAACTTTTCGATTTGATGAAAGGTGAATTCCCCATTATGACCGGGGCAATTTTGCAGACAGAAATCTGTCCCGTGCGCTTTGTTTGCCGATCCTGTGGCAGTGAAACGGTAGCGGCGGCTCCGTCCTTTTCGTGTCCCGATTGCCGAAGTACGGATATCCGGATCGTATCGGGATATGAATTGATCCTGGCCAGCATTGAAGGAGAGCAGAACGAATGACATCGACCCATGAAAAGAAAAGGATCGCCGGATGGATTTTAAATATATTTTTATCAAAGAAAATTAATCCTTGACTGTGTCATTCGATTTATTATATCATCTTGCCTTGATGAAAAATTATAATGGCTTCAGGGTCGATTTCTAAAGGGGGGGACATGCGCACTGGAATTTTTTTCTGCCAGGTCGAAGAAAACAATCGATTGAATGTCGCTGCGGTAGCCAAGTATGCTGCCAACCTGCCCAATGTGGAAACCGTCCAGGAACTGGGAATTCAACCCCGGCTGGACGCCAAGGATCTTGCTGGGCGGATCCAATCCGGCAATCTGGAACGGATTGTCATCGCCGGCGATATGCCCGGTTATTTCAAGCCTGTTTTTACAAAAGCCATGGCCCTGGCCGGGCATGAGCCGTTAGAAGTCAGGTTGGCCTCTTTCCGTGAACACGGGGCATCCGGCTCAACCACCGTGGAAAGGGCCAAGGCCATTGTCGCTTGCGCCGCCTTTGGCGTTCCTTTCGCCCTGGCCGTCGAGCCTGCGAAGACGCCGGTTGAGCCGACCACCCTGATCATCGGCGCCGGTATCGCGGGAATCCAGGCCGCCCTCGAGATCGCTGACGCAGGAAAGCCGGTTTGCCTGGTTGAACGCTTTGGTACGATCGGGGGCCACATGGCCATGTTCGACAAAACTTTCCCCACTTTGGACTGCTCGGCGTGCATTCTGACACCGAAAATGGTATCGGTCGCCCAGCATGAGATGATCCGCTTGCTGACAAATTCGCAAGTGATCGCTTTGAGCGGTTCTCCCGGTTCCTACCGCGTGCAGATCAAATGCAAAGCCCGGATGGTCGACGTGAATGCTTGCGTCGCCTGCAATATCTGCAGCGATGTGTGCCCGGTGGAAGTGGCAGGCGAATTCGATGCCGGGATCGCCCGCCGCAAAGCGGTCTATATTCCTTTTCCTCAAGCCGTGCCCAATGCCTACCTGGTTGATGCTGAAAACTGCCTGTATGTTCAAAGCGACGGCAAAAAATGCGGCGCCTGCGTTAAAAAGTGCCCCAAGGAATGCATTGACCTGACTCAGAAGGATGAAGTCATCGAGATTGAAGTAGGCAATATCATCATCGCAACCGGTTATGATGTATTACCTGCTGCCAATATCGAAAATTTCGGTTATGGTATCTATCCCAACGTATTGACTGCCCTTGAGTTCGAACGTCTGACCAATGCCTCGGGACCAACCGGGGGAAAAATCGTGACCAAGAGTCTGAAACTCAATAAACGCACAAAGCGGGAAGAATGGATCTTTGATGCCAATGGCCAAGCTCCGAAAAGTGTTGCCATCATCCATTGTGTCGGTTCCAGGGATCAGAACTATAATTCTTATTGCTCCCGGGTCTGTTGCATGTATTCGCTGAAATTTGCCCATTTGGTGAAAGAAAAACTCCCCGGCGCCGACTGTTATGAATTTTATATTGATATGCGGGCTTTTGGTAAAGGTTATGAAGAGTTTTTCGAACGAATCAAGCATGAGGGTACCTTTGTTATCCGCGGGCGAACCGCAACGATTTCCGAGTTGAACGGCCAGATGATGGTAACAGGGGAAGATATTATCAAAGATAAATTGATCCAATTCCCGGTTGACATGGTGCTGCTGGCCGTAGGACTCACCCCGGCCCGCGGCACGGAAGAGTTAAGCCGCATGCTTGGATTGACCAGGGATGAGGATGGTTGGTTCTCGGAACTTAATTACAACGGCAGGCCCACGGATACGGAAAGGGGATGCATTTATGTTGCCGGCATGTGCCAATCGCCAAAGGATATCCCCGATGCGGTCGCGCAAGCTTCGGCCGTGGCAGCGGGAGTGTTGAGCAGCATCAGCAGCGGCAAGGGCGTCGGGCATCGCGACAGTGTGACTCTCAGTGAGATCGAAGCCCGGGCAAAAAGCCTGCAGGCAAAATGAGGAGGCCCCATGGCGATTCGAGTCAATCCTAAAATTATTGACGATCTGGAAGGTTACGGAGCTGAGGATGTTCAGCTGTGCTATCATTGCGGCAACTGTTCGGCCGTCTGTCCTCACGCCGACGAATTCAACGTCTTCCCCCGCCGGCCCATGAGAAATTTGCAATTAGGACTGGAGCGGAAGCTTGAGACATCGCTGGAACCATGGCTTTGCTATTATTGCGGCCAATGTTCCGATCAATGCCCACGCGGGGCCGAACCGGGAGAGACCATGATGAGTCTCCGCCGTTGGCTGATTTCCCGCTATGACTTCACGGGGATCGCCCGTCTTTTTTTCAAGTCAACCAAAGTGGAATTGGCCGCCGTGATCATTGTGGCGCTTCTGACCGGCATTTTTTTCCTCGGCTTTGGCTTTTGGCAGGGAGACATCAATGTTTACGATGGAAGCAACGCCTTCCTGCCAAGCTCTTTCATTCACAATTTCGACCTGGCGCTGGGCTTTCTGGTGGCTTTGTTCATTGGCTCTAGTGCTTTCCGCTTTTGGTGGTTCAGTATGGGAAGAAAAAGCGCAGTGCCGATTCCCTGGTGGCTGTATATTAAAAAAGTATATTTGTTGCCCTGGCACTTTTTTACCCAAAAAAGATATGCTGATTGTGAAAAAGACGAGCCCCGGCGAATTTATATGCCCTGGCTCGCCCATCTGGGACTCATGCTTGGCTATGTAGCCATGCTTTTTATCGTCATGGTATTCGTGAAACAATTGCAGGCAGGAC
The DNA here is from genome assembly GCA_043826505.1 of Chrysiogenia bacterium. Taxonomy (GTDB): domain Bacteria; phylum Acidobacteriota; class Aminicenantia; order UBA2199; family UBA2199; genus UBA2199. The sequence continues at coordinate 49,135 of JBDRQC010000006.1, forward strand.
CGGAAATCAATTGGTCCGTCCATGTGTTCGGCTATCTTGCCAGTCTGGGGCTGCTCATCGGTGCGGCATACATGCTGCGCGGCAGATTGAAAAAAAATCGGACCCAGTACCAGCGTTCCCACGGATCGGATTGGATCTTCCTGATTCTCTTGTTCATTATCGCCTCGACCGGGGTCACCCAGCATATCCTGCACCGTTCGGGATTGTTGTTTGCGGCCAATATCGTTTATATTGTTCATTTGATGGTTGTCGTACCCTGGTTGTTGCGCATGCCTTTCACCAAGTGGGCACACATGTTTTTGCGACCCTTGGGCATGTATTTTTCCGCTGTACGCAATGAAGCCTTGGTCAGACAACAATCACGGATAGAATCAACGGTTCTGGCCAGGAAAGTGGCTTGAGGAGACAGGAAATGGAAAGCAGAGAATGCAAAATCGGCGTTTATATTTGCAACTGCGGTACCAATATCGCCAAAGTTGTGGATTGCGAAGCGGTGCGTGAAAATATTTCCGAACTTCCCCAGGTCGCCGTCGCCCGTACTTACAAATACATGTGTTCTAATCCCGGCCAGGAATTGATCGTTCAAGACATTAAAGAACAGGGCTTGGATAGGGTAGTGGTCGCCGCCTGCAGCCCGCGCATGCACGAGAGGACGTTCCGCGCTGCCCTGAAAACGGCGGGACTCAATCCCTATATGTTCGAAATGGCCAATATCCGTGAGCAGTGCAGCTGGGTCCATGACGACCCGCAGGCGGCCACAGAGAAAGCCAAGGCACTTACGCAGGCGGCTGTCCTTCGGGTCGCCCATCATGAAGCCCTGGAGCAGATGATGGTCGACATGTGCCCCAACACCCTGGTCATAGGCGCGGGAATCGCCGGGCTGACGGCGGCCCTGGAATTGGCTGATGCCGGCCAGAAAGTTTATTTGGTGGACAAGCAGGATCACCTGGGAGGCAATCTGGCTCGGGTTGACCTGACCGCTCCCTATCTTGATTCGGCCCGCGATCTGCTGACCGAGAGAATCACCCGGGTCAAGTCAAGTGCCAACATTGAACTGCTGCTTAATTCTCGACTGCAGGAACTGAAAGGATATGTCGGTAATTTTTCCGCTACCCTGGTGAGGGCAGACTGCGATGATCCGGAAGAAAGCGAAGCCCGGAAGATTGATGTGGGCAATGTCATTGTCTGCACCGGCTATAAGGAATTTCCCGCCGAGCGGGTCACCCATTTCGGCTATGGCAAGCTCCCCAATGTCATCACTTCTTTTGATTTCGAGAAAATGCTCCGGGCCGGACGAATTGAAGACAGAGACGGGAAAATCCCGAAATATGTCGCCATCATTCACTGCGTAGGCAGCCGCAGTCCCGAATACCACGGCTATTGTTCGCGGGTGTGCTGCATGACTGCCCTGAAATATGTCCACGAAATCAAATCGGCCATTCCCTCCTGTTATGTTTCTGATCTCTATATCGATATGCATGCTTTCGGCAAGGGTCATGAAGATTTTTACCGCCGCACCTCCGAAGTGAAAACCATGTTTTTGATGTTTGGCAAAGGTGAGCACCCTATCATCCGCAGCGCCGGCCCGAAGGATGATTGCCAGATGCTCATCGAGGTGAACGAGCAATTATCGGGTGAAGCCATTGAAATTCCCGCCGATCTCGTAATCCTGATGGTGGGTATGGAGGCGCGGGAAGATGCGACGGAAACAGCTCGTCTGGTGAATATCAGTCAGGACAAGGACGGCTGGTTTATCGAGAGTCACCCCAAGCTCGATCCGGTGGCTACGACAACCGATGGTATATACATCGCCGGCACCTGTGTCGCGCCCAAGGATATTCCCGACACCGTTGCCCAGGCCCGGGCGGCGGCGGGCCGGATACTGGCTAAAATTGCCAAGGGAAAAATCGCTGTCGATGCCATATATGCTGAAATCAACGAAGATTCCTGTTCGGGGTGCCGCATATGCAATGAATTGTGTCCCTACAGTGCAATTGAATTTGATGATGAAAAGAAACGCAGCCATGTGCTCAGCGTTATGTGCAAAGCCTGCGGGGCCTGCGTGGCCGCCTGTCCCTCGGGAGCGATCAAGGGACGGCATTTCACCGATCAACAGATGTTCGCCCAAATCGAAGGAGTACTCCGATGAGTTTTGAACCCAGAATCCTCGGTATTTTATGCAACTGGTGTTCTTATGCCGGTGCCGATTTGGCTGGTACCAGCCGTATTCACTATCCGCCCAATGTCCGTGTTATCCGCGTCATGTGCTCTGCTCGCGTTGATCCTACCTTTGTGGTCAAGGCGCTGGTGAGCGGTGCAGACGGCGTATTGATCTGCGGGTGCCATCCCGGTGATTGCCATTATTCTGAGGGCAATTACAAGACCATGCGCCGTATCCCTTTGTTGAAAAAAGTGTTGAGCGATCTTGGGATTGAAGATGAACGGGTGCGCCTGGAATGGATCAGTGCCAGTGAAGGTCAACTTTTTGCCGACATTGTCAAGGATATGACCGAGCGCATCCGCGCCCTGGGGCCTTCCCGCATTGCCGCTGAACTGGATGTAGATCCGGGGGAGAAATAAACCATGGCTGCGAAAAAACTGCAAATCGCCTTGTATTGGGGAGCCGCCTGTGGCGGTTGTGACGTGGCCGTGCTGGACACCAATGAATTCATTCTGGACGTGGCCGCTTTGGCCGACATCCGCTTGTGGCCCATCGCCGTTGACGGGAAATATGCTGACGTGGAGGCCCTGGCCGATGGCGAACTCGATCTGACATTTTTTAACGGTGCCGTCCGCAACAGTGAAAATGAACACTTGGCAAAATTGCTGCGCCGCAAGAGCAAATTGTTGATTGCCTTCGGGTCCTGCGCCCACATGGGCGGCATTCCCGGCCTGGCCAATCTGACCAATCGTGAAGGGATTTTTTCCACTGCCTATCTGCAAAATCCCTCTATCGAACCCGGAAACAAAAAAATCCCGCTTCCCGAGACTCACCTGGACGGGCAAATACTCCATCTCCCCAAATTTTTTAAAAGAGTCTATCGACTGGCAGATATTGTTGCTGTCGATTATTTCCTTCCCGGCTGTCCGCCGGCTCCCGAACAGGTAAAATTATCAATTTTGGCAGTGGTCGGCGGCAAACTGCCGGCCAAAGGCTCCACAATCGGAGCCGCGGAACGGAACCTGTGTGATGATTGCCAACGCAGCAAATCGGAAAAAAAGATCAAGCGTTTTTACCGCCCTTATGAAATTATCCAGGATCCCGAAAAATGCCTGCTCGAACAGGGTATCGTGTGCATGGGGCCGGTCACCCGTTCCGGCTGCGGAGTGCGCTGTCCCGAAACCGGATTGGGCTGCCGCGGCTGCTACGGACCGGCGCCCGATGTTCTGGATCAGGGAAGCAAATTCATCAGCGCCTTGGGCGCGATCATTGACAGCAAGGATCCCAAGGAAATAGAGGCGATCATTTCCGGTTTGCCCGATCTTACCTCGACTCTGTATCGATTCGGTCTTCCGGCCTCGTTTTTGCAAAGGAGTTTGAAATCATGAAAACCATCAGGATTGATCCCATAACCAGATTGGAAGGACATGGGAAAATTGAGATCTACCTCGCTGATGATGGCGGAGTCCAGGATTGTCATTTCCAGATCCCGGAATTGCGCGGCTTCGAACGTTTCGTGGTCGGCCGGCCGGTGGAAGAACTGCCGCGGATCATGACCCGGATTTGCGGCGTTTGTCCGGCCAGCCATCACATGGCCAGCGCCAAGGCCGTTGACGGATGTTTTGGCGGTGAAGTGGCGCCGTTGGCTCACAAATTGCGCGACATGTATTATCACGCTCACTATATCCATAGCCATATCGCCCATTTTTACGCGCTGGCCGCCCCAGATTTTGTCCTCGGCCCCGACGCCGACCCGGCCATCCGCAATATACTGGGCGTGGTCGCCAAAGTGGGCCTGGAAATCGGCGGCCAAGTGATCAAGGCCAGGGCCATGGCCCAGAAAATCCAGCAGCTGCTGGGCGGCCGTTTTACCCACCTGGTCTGGTGTCTGCCCGGAGGCGTTTCCAAGGGCTTGAAAAAGAGTGAACTGGAAAAGATCAAACCCATGGTGAAGGAGTTGGCGGCCTTTGCCGATTTCTCCTTGCAACTCTTTCGGGACATCGTTCTGGGCAATCAACAGTATGTGGATTTGATCCTGAAGGGCCCTTATACGCTGGACGTCCATTCCATGGGTCTGGTCGATGAAAACAATGCTTCGAATTTCTATGACGGGCAGGTACGGGTGGTCGATTTTGAAGGCAAGGAAATCTGCAAATACCAGCCCCATGAATACGCCGATTTTGTGGCCGAACATGTGGAGTCCTGGTCGTATCTGAAATTTCCCTACTTGAAGAAGCGGGGTTGGAAAGGATTTAAAGAAGGAATCGACTCAAGTTTGTACTGTGCCACTCCCCTGGCCCGGCTGAACGTTTCGGATCGCATGGCTACGCCAAGGGCACAGGTAGCTTTTGAAGAAATGTTCAATACCCTGGGAGGAAAACCTTGCCGGGCATTATTGGCAAACCATTGGGCCAGGCTGGTGGAAATGGTGCACAATGTCGAGATGCTGGAGCGCTATTGCGCTGATGCGGAGATCACCGGCGATCAATTCAGGGTGATACCGAAAGGGATAACCGGTGAGGGAGTGGGCATCGTGGAAGCCATGCGCGGCACATTGACCCATCATTATACCTGCGATAAAAACGGAATCTGCACCAGCGCCAACCTGATCGTCGGCACCACCAACAACAATGCTCCCATTCAAATGGTGACAAAAAAAGTTGCCCAAACCCTGATTAAGCCTGGGAAGGAGCCCGATCAGGGAATATTGAATATGATTGAAATGGCTTTCCGCGCCTTTGATCCATGTTACAGCTGCGCCACCCATTCCCTGCCTGGACAGATGCCGCTGGAAGTTTCCGCATACAAGAACGGCGCCTTGCACTGGCAGCTGAAAAGAGGAGTTTAGTTGGTTTTTTGGCAATATTCCTGATGAAGCGAACCTTGCTGCTTGGCATGGGTAATCCCATTTTATGTGACGATGCCATTGGCATCCGCCTGGTCGGTCATTTGAAAAAGAGGCTGCAAAATTTTTCTGATCTCGACATTGTTGAAGATTGCTCTCTTGGCGGGTTCAATCTGCTGGAGGTCATTGATGGCTACAGCCGATTGATTGTTATCGATTCCATAAGGACCGTCGGTGCCATTCCCGGTGAATGGTACTATTTCACCGCCGATCGCCTGCGCGAGACCATGAATCTCAATTGCGTTCATGATGCGAATTTCGCGACTGCTTTGGAGCTTGGCCGGCGTCTGAACATGCATCTTCCTCTGGATCAAGACATTCATATTTTTGCCGTGGAAATTCTGGACAACCGGACTTTTGCCGAACGGATGACCGAAGAGCTGGAAAAACGCTTTCACACTATTGCCGATGAGATTTTTATTCATTTGCCGGAATTACTGAGGGCTGACAATCAACAGCAATAGAGTTCTTACAGAAATTTCTTTAATATTTATCGTCAATTTTGTATAATCCCTTTTTAAGGAGCGCATATGCATTTCGTCGCCGTGCTGTCGGTTTATTTTAGGAAAGTGGTCGAAACTGTGGCTGCCGGGCCAATTCTGTGATCATGATCCATAACGAAAAACAAAGGACCGTCAATTTCAGCAAAGACATCGTCATCGATAACCCTGGCGTCATCCCGGTGACCTTCAATTAAATTGTTGTCGTTCAAAGTAAAGGTCAGCCGCAAGATCTTCGTTTCCCCGGACTCGGGGTTCGGGGTATTCAAGGTGACAATGGATGGTTCCCGGGAAAGCCGGGTCATAGTCGGCAACCTTTTCTCTTTAAGCGAAGGTGATTTTCTGCTGATCGAGGGCGAAGAATCCGATCACCCGCGCTTCGGCAAGCAGATCAAGGTCAGCCGTTATGAGTTTATCCTGCCCCAGGACGGCGAGGGCATTGCCAATTATCTCTCTTCCGGGCGCTTCAAGGGCATTGGCAAAAAAACGGCGCAAAAGATCGTCGATCAATTCGGCCAGGGGACCTTCGAGGTGCTGGAAAACAACCCGGAACGGCTGCGCGAGGTCCAGGGGCTGAAAAAAACGGTTATTGAAACCATCAAGCAAAGCGTACGCGACAGCCGGGTCCGGCGCGACCTGAGCGTGCGCCTGACTCCTTACGGCATCGGCCAGGAGACGGTTTTCCGCATCTACCGTGAATTCGGCGACCTGGCGCTGGCGCTGATCGAAAGCAACCCCTACCTGTTGATCGAGCGGGTGCGCGGCGTGGGCTTCAAGATCGCCGACACCATCGCCAAAGCCATGGGAATTGACAAAATCGACAGCCAGCGCATCCGCGCCGGCATTTTTTTTGTTTTGGAACAGAGCGAGTTTCAGCGCGGCGACCTGTTCATCAACCGCGACGAATTGCTGAAAAAGTGTTCCTGGCTTCTTGACATTGCCGACAGCGATGTGTTCGCGGTTCTGGAAAAGCTGCTCGAACGCCAGGAATTGCGAAGCGTCGAGATCCCGGAAACCTGCATCCTCAAACCGCAGAACGAGCTGATCGAAAAAAACGCGGCCCGACGCCTGTTCAAACTGGCCCAAGGACTCTTTGCCGTCCCGGAACTGGCGGTCAATTTTGATGCCGTTTTCGAGAAACTCGCCCTGGAGCTCACCGCCGAACAGAAACAGGCGGCCTTGACCGCGGTACAAAACCGCTTGACCATTATCACCGGCGGACCGGGAACCGGAAAAACCACCATCATCCGGGCCATCATCGAGATCCTGAAGGCCAACGGCAAATCGATCCTGATCGCCGCTCCCACCGGCCGGGCAGCCAAGCGCATTGAAGAGAGTTCGCTTTACCAGGCCTCCACCATCCACCGCCTGCTGAAGTTCAATCCCGAGACCGGCCAGTTCGTGCACAATGACCAGAATCCTTTGAAAACCGACGCCATTATCGTCGATGAGTTTTCCATGGTCGATTCTTTCATCCTTTTTGCCCTGCTGCAGGCGCTGGCTGACAACACCCAGTTGATCGTGATCGGCGACAAGGACCAGCTGCCGTCCGTCGGCCCGGGAAACGTGCTGCGCGACATGATCCAGAGCGGTTATTTCAACACCATTTACCTGAATCGCAACTTTCGCCAGAACCAGGACAGCCTGATCGTGGAGAACGCTTTCCGGGTGAACAGCGGCGAGCCGCTGCTGTTTCCCGCTCCCAACCCGGAGCTTGATTTTATTTTTCTGCCCATGCGGGACGAGGCCCAGGTCCTGCAGAAGGTGGAGGGCATTATCCGTCATTATCAAAACGATTACCCGTTCAATTCCAGCGCCATGCAGATCCTGGTGCCTATGTACCGCGGCCAGGCCGGTATTGACCAGATTAACCAGATGGTGCAGGAAAAGTTCAATCCCGAACCTTTTCTGCTGAAAAAAGAGAAAGCGGCTTTCAAGCGTCTGGACAAGGTCATGCAGACCAAAAATGATTATGACAAGCAGGTTTTCAATGGCGACCTGGGCATAATCGAGGACTTCAACGCTGTTGACAAGCTGCTGCTGGTCAATTTTGACGGCTGCATCGTGGAATATGCTGCCGACGAACTGGATGAATTGACCCTTTCTTACGCCGTGTCGGTGCATAAATCGCAAGGTTCGGAATACGATATCGTGGTTCTGTCCCTGCTGCCCGCCCACGCGCGCATGCTCAGTCGCGAGCTATTTTACACGGCCATCACCCGGGCCCGGAAAAAACTGATCCTGCTTTCTGATGAAAATACCGTTGCCCGCGCCTGTGCGAATTCGCAGCCCACCTTGCGCAAAACCCTTTTGCCGCTGCGACTGCGCGAAGTGTTCGAAGCCGCGCCTGTGGTATAATCGCAGCCATGGAGAACATCGCTTCGACCCCCATGCTGCGCCAGTACCGGGAGATAAAAAAAAGCTACCCCGATGCCATTCTCTTTTTCCGCCTTGGTGATTTTTACGAGATGTTTTTCGATGATGCCAGGACCGCAGCTCCCATTTTGGAAGTGGTCCTGACCTCGCGCAACAAGAACAAGCAGAACGCGGTGCCGTTGTGCGGTGTGCCTCACCACGCCTGGGAAAATTATGCCGCCAAGCTGCTGCGCAAGGGTTTCAAGGTGGCCATCTGCGAACAGGTGGAGGACCCGGCCCTGGCCAAAGGGATCGTGCGCCGGGAGGTCACCCATATCCTGACGCCGGCCACGGCATTGGAAGTGGAATCCCTGGATGCCGGGCTGAACAATTTCATCGTCTCGATCCGCCGTGAAGGGCAATCCCTGGCCCTGGCTTCCATGGATCTGGCGGTTGCTGATTTCGAGGTGAAGACCTTTGCCGCCGGCAACGAAGAGGCACTGTTCAACGAATTCTACCGAAAATTCCCCAAGGAGATCGTTATTGCCCGGGAATATGAAAACGAGTTCCGGCTTTTCAGCAAGCGTTTTCCCGAGTTCGCCGGCATTCTGGTCACCGTGTTCGATGATGCGGAGTTCGCGGTTTCGGCCTGTGCCGAGGTTTTAAAAAATCAATTTTCCCTAAAAAGCATCGAGGGGCTTGGCTTTGCCGCCTATCCGGCCGCCGTGGCCGCTTCCGGGGTGATGATCAAGTATCTGCGCTCTATCCGCCCGGGCGCCCTGGCTCATATCGCCGTACCGCGCTTCAGCGCCAGGGAAGATTACCTGGTCCTGGACGCGGTCTCGTTCCGCAACCTGGAGATCACCGCCAATCTGCGCAGCGGCACGTCCTCCGGTTCTCTTTTCGAAGCCGTGGACATGACCATCACCCCCATGGGCAAGCGGCTGCTCAAAAAATGGCTCTCCTACCCGCTGCTGGCCAGTGCGGAGATCGAGTCGCGCCTGGACGGGGTGGAGGAGTTTTCCCAGAACCTGATCGGCCGCAGTGAAGTTCGCAAGAAACTGAAATATTTTGCCGACCTGGCCCGCCTGAATTCCAAGATCGCCCTGAACATCGCCATGCCCCTGCACTTGTTGAGCTTGCGCGACACTCTGGCAAAAATCCCCGACATCCAGAACGATATAAAAGACCTGAAAGCGGAGATCATCGGCACGGCCTTCCTCCAGCTGCAGCCGCTTCCCGAAGTGACGGACATCATCGATCGCGCCATCGCCGCCGATCCGGCCAACACCATCAACGAAGGGCAGATCATCAGGAAAGGCTACCACCAGGAGCTGGACGAACTGCGCGCCATCAGCCACAATGCCAAGGAAATCGTCGCCGCCATGGAAAAAAGCGAAAAAGCTAGTACCGGCATCCCCTCGCTGAAAATCAAATACAACAAGGTGTTCGGATATTTTATCGAAGTCACCAACAGTCATTTGCAGCTGGTTCCGGACCACTATATTCGCAAACAGACCCTGGTCAATGCCGAGCGTTTCTTGACAGCCGAGCTCAAGGAGTTGGAAGAAAAGATCCTCAAAGCCGAAGAAAAGATCGTGGCCATTGAGAAGAAACTTTACCTGGATGTCCTGGCCGTTATCCAGCGCTACTCGGCGTCCCTGAATCAAAACGCCGACTTGATCGCCGTGCTGGACGTGCTGGCCTCGGGCGGCGAGCTGTCCCAGCGTCGCGGCTACGTGCGCCCGCAGATCAACGAGGGCACGGCCATCCGTATCCAGGAAGGCCGCCATCCGGTGGTCGAAGCCGCTTCCGGCCGCGGTTTCATTCCCAATGACCTGAACATCTCCGGAGAAAGCGAACAGATCCTGGTCATCACCGGCCCGAACATGGGCGGCAAGTCGACCTACCTGCGCCAGAACGCCCTGATCGTCATCCTGGCCCAGGCCGGCTGTTTCGTGCCCGCCGCCGGCGCGCAGGTGGGCATTTGCGACCGCATCTTCACCCGCATCGGGGCTTCCGATTCGTTGATCGAAGGCAAGTCCACCTTTCTGATCGAGATGATCGAGGCGGCCATCATCCTGAACAACGCCGGCCCCAGGTCGCTGATCCTGCTCGACGAGATCGGCCGCGGCACCTCCACCTATGACGGCCTGTCCATCGCCTGGGCCGTGATCGAATTCCTGCACTCCCTGAAGGAAAAACCGCGCACGCTGTTTGCCACCCACTACCACGAGCTGACCGAGTTGGCCGCCATTCTCGAGCGGGTAAAGAACTATCACATCGCGGTCAAGGAATGGCAGGACAATATCATTTTTCTGCACAAGATCATGCCCGGGCCCACCGACCAGAGCTTCGGCATCCACGTGGCCAAGATCGCCGGCATCCCCCGCAGCGTCATAGAAAGGTCCAAGGAGATCCTGCTCAACCTGGAGAAGAAGGAGCTGAACCGCCTGGTCAAGGAGCGCATCACCGGCCGCATCCAGAAGGCGCCGCCGCTTAACGCCGGCCTGTTCTCCGAGGACATGGAGCTGAAGGTCTGGGATGAGATCCGCGACAAGCTGAAGGAGATCGATATCGCCAGCCTGACGCCCCTGGAGGCCTTGAATATCCTGCAGTTCCTGAAATCCAAGAGCGACAAGTTCCAATAGATATTCCTATTATGTAGTTTCTGGATGGTCGGGTCGAGTAACAGATTTAGTTGTTGAGATAGCCCAGGGCCTTGAGTTTGTTTAACAGCTCATCGTCGAGTTGTCCCTCATTTCTTTTTAGAGTCTTGAGCCGGCGCAAATAATCGGCCAGTTTCTTTTTATAAAAGGAATGCAATGCGGGAGACGGCGAATATGGCTCGGCGTCTGTTAAGGGAATATCCCCCAGGGTGAACCATTCATCACTTTTTAAAAGCGGCATAGGTGAAAGCCCGTTCCCGGCGGTTGCTGCCGGCAAAAAGTTGTGGATATACTGATGATCATGGTCAACGTAGGAAACCCGGCCGAACAGTCCCTGGCGCAGCGGGATCACGGGCAGGGAAAGTTCCAAGACCCGCCCTGGATCATTGGAACTGCCGTTAATGAAGTCGCTGCCTTCAGAATCCAAGCCGTATTCAGCCAGGATTAGGCCGGGGATATCGTTGATGGCAAACAATTTTTCGCGGATTTCTCCCCGTTTTTGTTGCGGGAGCTTTATGATCAGGGGGATACGGGTGAGCTCCTGGTAAAGGGTATGGCCGTGCTCCCAGTCGCCATTGTCGTAGAATTCTTCGCCATGGTCGGAAAGCACGATCACCATCGCATCATCGAAGCGATTGCTACTGCGCAGATAATCCAGGAGCGGTTTAAGCAATTCCTGGTCACTGTAAAGGATGGAAGCATCATAGAGATCGATGAGTTTTTGCCGATCCGCGGACTCGACAGGAGGCAGATCCGCGGAAGATTTCCGCAGCTGTCGTAAATTCCCGCTGATGTGTTTTATTTTGATATCCAATTCGGGATTAAAAGCCCGATAATAGGCATCGGGCGCTTTGTAGGGAGCATGAATTTGAAAGGTATGCAAAAAAATAAAAAGATCCTGGTCGGAGAACTCGGCCACCTTGTCCTGAAAGGCGCGCAGCATTAATCCGGCGGCACTTCTCCGGAAAATATCCATACTGCGATTGACATACTTTTGAAAACCGCGGTAAAAACCATATTGATCATTAACAAAGCCGCCACCGGTCAGGGCCAGGGTAACGAACCCTTTTTGCTGCATTTTCTCAGCCAGAAGCGGCAGAGCGGCCGGGATCAGGGACTTGGGAGCGACCACGCCGTGGGCCAGGACATCGCGGCCGCTGAACAGGGAAACATGGGCCGGCAGGGTCCAGGAGGAAGTGGAAAAAGCGCGGCTGAACATCAGGCTGCCCATGGCCAGTTCATCGAGGGCTGGAGTGGTCAAGCGCCGATAGCCGTAAGCCGAAACATGGTCGGCCCGCAGCGTATCCAGCATGAGGATCAGCACGGTTCTGGGCCGGGGCTGGTTTTGCAACTGACAGGGATTGATCCAGGCTCCCGGGCCGCGGCCCCGGGTCTCAAGGATAAGGCGCACGGTTTTTTCCCTGGTCCTGGGCAGAAATATTTTTTCGACCTTGCCCATTTTTTCACGGATAGATCTGCTGAACAGGAGTGTTTCTTTTCCTGATGAAGCCGTTTTAACCAGAAATCTGAGTTTCTCGGGCTGGGGATTGAACAGGGAAAAAACCAATTGGTTGCCTTGCTTGGTTTTTAAATCCAGTTCCAGGCGGCTGCCGGCCGGAGCCAGCAGGGCTTGGTAACTGATTGTCTTGTACTTCACCCGGCATTGCACGGCCTGAGGGGGAAAATAACGGTTGACCCGGTCGGGGAAAATCAATTTTTTAAGGTCAGCCCGGGAAGCGATGCTGTTCCAAGCACGCTCGATCAAGGCGGCATCGAAACGGATGGGGCGGCTGAGCAAGGAGGGGACTTGCCTGTCTTCTGTTTGGCGGGGATAAAAAAGCAGCAGTGACATAACCGCGGCTGCGGCCATGCCAACCGATATCCAAACTGTTTTTTTTCGCGCCATGGTATTCCATTCTATCACAGCTTCGATTTTCTGGCATCACCCTGGCCATGCACCCGGCTCCTAGCTTTATTTTTGGGCGCAGGTATACTATAATAAAACGCTGTAAACAAGGGAGTTGCGATTCATGACGCCAAAGACCGATAAAGTGGAAGGCCGTAAGCCTGCCGTGCTTTTGACCGGGATCGCCGGCTTCATCGGCTTTCATTTCGCCCGCCGGCTCATGGCCGAGGGACATCGGGTCATCGGCATCGATAACGTCAACGACTATTATGACGTGGATTTGAAATACGCCCGCTTGCGCCAGCTCGGGTTTTCTGAAGCTGACACGGACCAACTGCGCCTGAAGGCAGAGGCCAAACTGGAGATGGCGAACCTGGTGTTTTATAAGACCGACCTGCAGGATCGAGAGAGAATAGCCGAAATATTCACCAATGAAAAACCCCAGCTGGTGGTGCATTTGGCCGCCCAGGCCGGTGTACGCTATTCGCTGGAAAATCCCTGGGCTTACATGGACAGCAACATCCTGGGGTTCATGAATATCCTGGAAAACTGCCGCCGGCAACCGGTCCGCCACCTGGTCTACGCTTCTTCTTCTTCGGTATACGGCGGCAACCTGGTGCAGCCTTTCTCGGTCCGCCACAACGTCGACCATCCCCTTTCCCTTTACGCGGCCAGCAAGAAAGCCAACGAATTGATGGCCCACAGCTATTCCCATCTCTTCCGCATTCCCACTACGGGTTTGCGTTTTTTTACCGTATATGGGCCCTGGGGCCGTCCGGACATGGCCCTGTTCATCTTCACCCAGAAGATCAGGCGCGGCCAAGCCATCGAGGTGTACAACTTCGGCAACATGAAAAGGGATTTTACCTATATCGATGATATCGTGGAGGGTGTGTGGCGGGTGATGAACAGGATTCCCGCAAGCGATCCGGACTGGGACGGCAGGAATCCCGATCCGGCCTCTGCTGCGGCGCCTTATAGGCTATTCAACATCGGCAACCACCGGCCGGTGGATCTGCTCCATTTTATCGGGCTCATAGAAAAAAAACTGGGTCGGGAAGCCAAGAAGATCCTGCTGCCCATGCAGCCCGGTGACGTGCAGGAAACCTGCGCCGATATTGAAGATCTGCATCGTCATGTGGGATTTGCCCCCGACACTCCCGTTGAAACTGGTGTGGCGCGTTTTGTTGAATGGTATACGGCTTATTATGAAAAATGAAATCAGGCCGGTATTTTCCGGCAGGGGCTTTTGGCTCGAGGAGCGGCAATGAAATTTGCGAAGAACATCTTGTGCATCGGGGCCGGCTATGTTGGCGGTCCGACCATGGCGGTTATAGCCGCCAAGTGCCCCGGCTGCAAAGTTACGGTGGTGGACGTCAACGAAGAGCGGATCAGGCGTTGGAATTCTGATGACCTGCCGATCTTTGAACCGGGACTGCTGGATGTGGTGCGTTCGGTGCGCGGCCGAAATTTGTTTTTTTCCAATGATGTTGTCGAGGGGATAAGGGCCGCCGATATCATTTTCGTTTCGGTCAACACTCCGACCAAGACATTCGGTCACGGCGCCGGCATGGCTTCCGACCTGCAATATTGGGAGAAAACCGCCCACGAGATCGTTGCCCATTCGGACCGCTCCAAGATCATCGTTGAAAAAAGCACCCTGCCGGTGCGCACCGCCGAAGCCATGGAATGCATCCTTCAGGAAAACAAGAAGGGCATCCATTTTGAAGTGATATCCAACCCCGAATTCCTGTCTGAGGGATCGGCGGTCAAGGATCTTTTGGAACCGGACCGGGTGTTGATCGGTTCGCGGCAGAGCGATTCGGGCCGCAAAGCAGCTCAGGAAATCGTTGCCATTTTCGCCCATTGGGTGGCTGCGGAAAAGATCATCACCTCCAACTTGTGGTCGGCCGAACTTTCCAAACTGGTGGCCAACGCCTTCCTGGCCCAGCGAATTTCTTCGATCAACGCCGTTTCCGCCCTCTGCGAGAAGACCGATGCCGACGTGGCCGAAATTTCTTATGCCGTTGGCAGCGACACGCGGATCGGACCGCGCTTCCTGAACGCCAGCGTCGGCTTCGGCGGTTCTTGCTTTAAAAAGGACATTTTGAATCTGGTCTATATTTGCCGCAGCTACGATCTGAACGAAGTGGCCGATTACTGGCAGGCGGTGATCGAGATAAATGAGTACCAGCAGGAACGCTTTGTCAGAAAGATCATCAGAGAGATGTTCAACACTATTGTCGGCAAAAAGATCGTGCTGCTGGGCTTCGCTTTCAAGGCCAACACGGGTGATACGCGCGAATCGCCCGGAATTTTCGTGGCCGGAAAATTGCTCGAAGAGCGGGCGCAACTTGTAATCTCGGATCCGCAAGCCCTGGAAAACGCCCGCAAGGATCTTTCCGGGCTGGACGGTTCCGTTGAGTATGAGCCCGATCCATACCGGGCGGCCGTCGATGCCCAGGCCATTGCCGTGATTACCGAGTGGGATATTTACGGAAAGCTCGATTTTGCCAGGATCTTTGCCTCCATGCGCAAACCGGCTTTCCTGTTCGATGGGCGCAATATTCTGGATCACCAGAAGCTTTTCCAAATCGGCTTTAATGTTTTTCCGCTGGGCAAGCCGAGCTTGACCCATTTCAAGTAATCCGCAGGGTTCGCAGGTTAAGGAGAGACTATGTGTGGAATCATCGGTTATTGCGGCAACAAGGCGGCCAAGCCCGTTTTGCTGGACGGCCTGAAGCGGCTGGAATACCGCGGATACGATTCAGCCGGCCTGGCAGTGGCCGACCGCAATAAGCTTGCCGTCATCCGCGCCGTGGGCAAGGTTTGCGACCTGGAAAAGAAAGGCCTGGCCCGGCCGCTGCCCGGGCATTACGGCATCGCCCATACGCGCTGGGCCACCCATGGCCGGCCTTCGGAAGAGAACGCCCATCCGCACTGTGATTGCCAGGCTAGGATCGCCATCGTGCACAACGGCATCATTGAAAATTACCTTGATCTGAAAGATGAATTGCTCGCTAAAAAGCATGTTTTCAAGTCGGAAACCGACAGTGAAGTGGTGGCCCATCTCATTGAAGAATATTATGGCGGCGATCTGGAAGTGGCGGTGTTGAAAACAGTTCAACGCCTGGAAGGGACCTTCGGCATCGCCGCCATCCATGCCGACAATGACAGCCAGGTGGTGATCGTCAAAAGGGGGAGCCCCATCATCATCGGCGTTGGTGAAAACGAATATTTCGCCGCCTCCGATGCCAACGCCCTGCTGCCCTACACCCAGAAGATCATCTCGCTCAACGATGACGAAATGGCCGTACTGTACGCGTCCGGATACCACATCAAGAACCTGAACAATGAAATTTTAAAGAAAGAGATCGAGATCTGCGAAAACCGCGATGCCCTGGCCGATAAAAAAGGTTTCGAACATTTTATGCTCAAGGAGATATTTGAACAGCCCGAAAGCATCGAGAACGCCTTTCGCGGGCGCCTCATCGAAAGCGAGGGCGTTTCCAAACTGGGCGGGCTCGAACCCGTCAGGGAACGATTAAAAAGCCTGAAAAAAATAGTGATCGTTTCCTGCGGTACCAGCTATTACGCCGGGTTGCTCGGCCGCTATATCTTTGAAAGCCTGTCGGAATTGCATGTCGAAGTGGAGGTGGCCTCGGAATTCCGCTATCGCAAACTGAAGATCGATAAAAACACCGCGGTTCTCGCCCTGTCTCAGTCTGGGGAAACTGCAGATACGCTCGCCGCCATCCGCGAAGCCAAGCGCAAAGGGGCGCTGATCCTCGGCATCGTCAATGTCGTGGGGTCGGCCATCGCCCAGATCACCGATGCCGGTGTATACAACCATGCCGGCCCGGAATTCGGAGTGGCCTCGACAAAAATATACACTTCGCAACTGGTCATTCTGACGCTGATGGCACTGTTGATCGGGAGATACCAGGGAATTTCTTATGCCGAAGGCAGCGAGGTTATCCAGGCCATAAAAAAGCTGCCTCGCCAGGTCAAGAAGATCCTGACCGATATGGAACATATCAAGAAAATTGCCCTGGACTATGCGCAATACAAGGATTTTCTTTTTATCGGCAGGCTGTTCAATTACCCGACCGCCATGGAAGCAGCCCTGAAATTGAAGGAGATCTCCTATATCCACGCCGAAGGCTATCCTGCCGGTGAAATGAAACATGGCCCCATTTCCCTTATCGATGAGCAGTTTCCCACCGTGGCCATTGTTTCCCGTGACTGTACTTTTGATAAAATGCTCAGCAACATCCAGGAGATCAAGGCCCGTGGCGGCAGGGTGCTGGCCGTGGCCAGCCAGGGCAGCAACAGAGTCGGCGATATATGCGATGATGTCATTTGGGTTCCCGAAACCCTGTCCATCCTCCAGCCGGTCCTGAATATCGTACCGCTGCAGCTTTTTGCATATTTCATTGCCCGCCACAAAGGCTGTGATATCGATAAGCCAAGGAACCTGGCCAAATCGGTCACGGTGGAGTGAATGGTTGCAAATTAAAATTCGCGAGGAACATCCATGAAAGGAATCATCCTGGCCGGCGGCCAAGGCACCCGGCTTCATCCCATCACCCAGGTTATGTGCAAGCAGCTGCTCCCGGTCTACGATAAGCCCATGGTCTATTATCCGCTATCCACCTTGATGCTGGCCGGCATCCGCGACATATTGATCATCTCCACTCCGGCCGACCTGCCACGCTTCCAAGACCTGCTCGGTGACGGCAGCCAGCTGGGGATCCGTTTCTCTTACCGGGCCCAGGACCAACCGCGCGGCTTGGCCGACGCCTTCCTGGTCGGCGAGGAATTTATCGCCAATGAACCGGTCTGCCTGGTCTTGGGCGACAATATTTTTTATGGTCACGGCTTGACCGAAATGCTGCACCAGGCCGCCGCCCGGGAAGGGGCGACCATTTTCGGCTACGCGGTCAAGGACCCGGAACGCTACGGCGTGGTGGAAACCGACGCCCAAGGCAAAGCCCTGACCATCGAAGAAAAGCCGGCCCGGCCGCGTTCCAACCTGGCCGTTGTCGGCCTTTATTTTTACGACCGAGACGTTGTGGCCATTGCCAGATCGCTGCAACCTTCAGAACGGAACGAGCTGGAGATCACCGATGTGAACCGGGCCTACATGGAAAAAAGAAAACTCAAGGTGCAGATACTGGGGCGCGGCTTCGCCTGGCTCGATACCGGCACCCACGAGTCTTTGGTCAATGCCACCATGTTCATCAAGACCGTGGAGGACCGCCAGGATTTCAAGATCGCCTGCATTGAAGAGATCGCCTTCAAAAAAGGCTGGATCGACCGTGAGCAATTGAAGCGGTTGGCGCTCCCTTTGCAAAAAAGCGGCTACGGAAACTACCTGATGCGCGTAGCCGCTGAACAATCGTGATGTTCCCGGCTGTCCAGCCCGGGCCTTTGAAAACTTATCCCGGGATCTGGCTTATAGGAGCCAAGGGCATGCTGGGCCGGCAGCTGGCCCTTGAGTTTGCCGGCAGAGAATTTGATTTTTTTGCCAGCGATTTGGATGTGGATATCCGCAGCCGGCAAGGATTGCGGGATTTTGTCCGGGGCAAGAAGATCCGCTGGATGGTCAATTGCGCCGCTTACACGGCGGTGAACCGTGCTGAAGCTGAGCCGGAACGGGCTTGGGCGGTCAATGCCGCCGGGGTGGAAAACCTGTCCCTGCTGGCTGCCGAGCTGGGAGCCAGAATGATCCATTTTTCCAGCGACTATGTTTTTGCCGGCGACGTAAAAGAACCTTACCGGGAGAATGCTCAACCCCGGCCGCTTTCGCGATATGGCTGGAGCAAATGGCAGGGAGAGATCAAGATGGCGGCCGCTCTCGGCACTTTCTTTCTATTTCGCATCAGTTGGTTGTATGGCGTATATGGGCCCAATTTTGTCCAGGCCATGCTGAAAATTTTCCGGGAAAAAGAAACGGCGCGCGTGGTGAATGATCAATTCGGTGCTCCGACCTATGCCGCCGTCCTGGCCGAAAATATCGCCGGCTTGATCGCGTCCGACAGCGAGCGCTTCGGAGTGTATCACTATTGCGACAGGGGCTCGATCTCCTGGTTCGATTTTGCCGTTGCCACCATGGAAATGGGGCTGGAATTCGGTATGATTCCCAAAAAGATCCCCCTGCAAGCTGTCCCTGCTTCCAAATTCCCCGGCGCAGCTGCCCGGCCTGAGTATTCGGTTCTGGACTGCGGCAAAGCAGTGCGTGAATTGGGTTTCCAAGTGCATGACTGGCAGCTGAATTTGGAAAGATTTTTCCGGGAGAAAGCAGCGCTTGAGGAAACGCCATGATGTCTGTCTGGCGCCGGGGCATAAAGCCGGTCATTTTTTTCTCGGCTTTGTTTTTGTTTGCCAACCTGCAGGGCGCTGGGGTTCATATTTCCTGCGCGCCTTTCCAGGCCACGGCCAGGCAGGGTGAAAAAATCACGTTGAACTTCACCGTCAGCAACCGCTCCGCTTACACGCTGAATCAAGCCGGCAATTTTTTTATTTCCTATCATGTCCGCGACCTTTCCGGCCGCCTGGTGCGCTTCGACAACCGGCGCTTCTCTCTGCCTTTGACCGTCAAGCCCGGGAGCACGGCTCATTTCTCCCTGCCCGTTTACTTCAGCCTCGGTCCCGGCAATTACCGGCTGGAATGGGACCTGGTCCGCGAAGGGGAATTTTGGGGGGGCGATAAAAAATGGCAAGGCTGTTTTTTCCGGCTGCGCTTGCTGCCGCTGGTCGCGCCGGATTTTTGCAAGGCCTGGCTGCCGACAGTATATGAAAGCGGCCGGGACTGGCTTGACCGGGAGCAATACCTGCTGCGCCAGGTTTTCCTGAACAACGAGATCAGTTGGGCGGGCAAGTTTTTTGGATTCGCCGCCGGGACCGACTATCCTCAGGTTTGGATCCGTGATACGGCCACCATGATGTTCTATGCCCGGTTTTTCTACCCGCTGCCGGTCCTGCAGGAAATGGTGGACCTTTTTTTCCGGCATCAGGGCCGCGACGGCCAGGTTCAAGATTGGGTCGACACGGCTGGGCGCTGTGACAAGAACACGGTTGAGACCGACCAGGAGAGTTCCCTGGTGCTGGCCGCGTTCCAGCTTGCCCTTTGCGATCCCGGCTGGCTTGAAGGTGAAGTGGCCGGAGTGTCCCGTCTGTTTAGGCTTGACAAAGCCCTGGAATGGGTCTGGCGGAACAGGCGCGATCCTGCTCATGGGATGATCTGGAGCGGTTTTACCGCCGATTGGGGCGACGTGGAAAGATCTTATGCCGACCAGCGGGCCATCAAGCTTTCCGACCGCTCGCGGCGGACCTTCTCCATTTACTCCCAGTCCCTCTTCATCCGGGCGGCACAGTCGCTGGCACTTGTGGCCGAGCGTCTGGGCAACAGGGGAATGGCCGGCAAGTGGCGCCAACGGGAGAAGGCCGTCGCCGCCGAGTGCCGGCGGCAGCTCTATCTCACCGATCGCGGATATTTTATCGTTCATCGGCTGGCCGACGGCGGCGAGGCGTTGAAATGGGAAAGAAACATCCTGGCCGTGGGCGGCAATGCCGAGGCCATGCGTGCCGGCTTGATGAGCGCGGCCGAGATCGCCCGCTTTCTGCAGGTGCTGGAAAAGAGGCGCGGCCGCTACGGCCTGCGCACAGTCTCCTTTACCTTGCTGCCGCCCTTCCCGGAGAATTTTTTCCCCCACCCGCTGCTGCGTTCGCCCTGGAGCTATCAGAACGGCGGCGAGTGGGATTGGATCGGCGGCCGGCTGATTTCGGCCCTTTACCAGGCCGGTTTCCGCACTGAAGCCGAGCAATACTTGAAAGAAATCGTGGCTAAGAACCTTGAAGAGATGAATATTTTTGAGTGGTCAGATAAAGGCGGCGGCGGGCAGGGAGCCATGTTCTATGCGGGAGCGGCCGGAGTCCTGGGCGAAGCGATCCTGCACGGGCATTTGGGGCTGGTTGAGGATTTTGACCGCTATGCCGTACCGGTTGGGAGCGATCGCTTCAAGTTCAGGGTGACAAAAGCCGGCGACCGCTTCACCATTGAGAATTCCGATAAGGTGACCATCGATATTTTGGCATTAGCAAAAAGGGAAATCTGTGTTTTGACCGCATCAAGCAAGAAAAACATTTGCGTCTCGAAAAAAGGGAAGAGCGAAATTCCAAAGAAGTGATTTGAAGAAGGCGGTTCTCGAACTGCCCCTACACTGCGCTTCACCCTTTCTTCCTCGTCACGTGTTTCGCGTCATGAAGGACTGGATTATTTGGGAAGTTTGAGTGATTCCTTTATGAAGCCGATAATGTCGCCGTCGAGGACGCGCTGGGTGTCGCCGCGTTCGATGGCGGTGCGGTGGTCCTTGATGCTCTGGTAGGGGTGCAGGACATAGGAACGGATCTGGTTGCCCCAGGCAATGCCGCCCTTGCCGTCTTCGATACGGTCCTTTTCGTGCTGTTTCTTCTTCATTTCCAGGTCGTAAAGCCGCGAGCGCAGCATTTTCATGGCCTGTTCCTTGTTCTGGTGCTGCGAGCGTTCGCTCTGGCACTGGGCCACGGTGTTGGTGGGCAGGTGGGTGATGCGCACGGCCGAATCGGTGCGGTTGACGTGTTGTCCCCCTTTTCCCGAAGAGCGGTAGGTGTCTATGCGCAGGTCCTTGGCATCGATGTCGATGCGGATGGAATCTTCCACTTCCGGGATGACGAACACGGCGGCGAACGACGTGTGCCGGCGCTTGTTGGCATCGAAGGGCGATATGCGCACCAGGCGGTGCACGCCGATCTCTTCTTTCAGGTAACCAAAAGCGAATTCCCCTTCGTAGCGCACGGTGACGCTTTTGACGCCCGCCTCTTCACCGGCCAGGATATCGGTGATTTCGGCTTTGAAACCCAGGCGTTCGCCGAAACGCAGGTACATGCGCAGGAGGATCTCGGCCCAGTCCTGGCTCTCGGTGCCGCCCGCGCCTGGGTGAATACTTAAAAAAGCGTTGCTGGCATCGTTTTCACCGCTGAGGTAATTTTTAACCTCCGTTTCCTCGACAAAATCCTGGAACTGGGTCATTTTTTCTTCCAGCTCGGGAAGCAGCTCCGGGTCCTCGTCGATCAGCTGAAAATAGGCTTCCAGTTCTTCGCCGGCGGCGATCAGTTTTTTGTCGATGATCAAGAAACTGTTCAGGATTTTTTTCTCTTTCTGCAGGCGTGCCGCTTCCTGGGGCTTGCTCCAGATGGCGGGATCGGTCAGCTTGCCGTCTATTTCTTTTATCTGGTCAGCTTTTTTGGATAATTCAAAGAAACCCCCTGAGGTCGGAGGCCTTCTGTTTCAATTCAGCGAATAAAGTTTTAAGTTGAACAAGTTCCATGCCGGAATTGTAGCGGTTTTCGCTCCTGCCGTCAAGGACTTGGATCAGGGAAGTCAAAGGGAAGAAAAAAGGAAAGGCAGAGGGAATACAGAGTTTTTAATGCTTTTTCCTTCTCCTATTCACTCTTCTCTCATTCTTCCCTTTTCTAATCTGATTTCAAATACAATTTGCCCAAAGGCCGGATTTATATTATAATTTCAACGCTTTCGTGGCGTTAACCAATAAAAATGAAAGAAATCCTGGAGCGCATTCATGTCGTGCTGGTCGAGCCCAAGAATGCCGGCAACATCGGCTCGGTGGTCCGGGCCATGAAGAACATGGGCCTGTCCCGCCTGCACCTGGTCAACCCCGTCCCCTTTCGCGACGAGGTCGAACAGCGGAAAATGGGCTACCGCTCGCAGGAGGTCATCGCCGCCGCCCGCGAATTCCCCAGCCTTTCAGAAGCGCTGCACGGTATCTCGCAGGTATTCCTGGCCACGGCGAAAAAAGGCAAATGGAAAAAGGATTTTCTGTCTCCGGCCCAGGCCGCGGCGCACATCGCCGCCATCAGCACAGCTGAAAAGATCGCCCTGGTCTTCGGCCGCGAAGACAAGGGTGTGACCACCGATGAGAGCCAGTCGGCCAACTACTTTATTCGCATCCCCATGGCCGGCACCTACCCATCGCTCAACTTATCCCAGGCGGTTATGGTGGTCACCTACGAATTGTACAAGGCGGTCCATGAAGGCGGGCAGGCGGACGGCCTGCCGCGCATGGCCGAAAAAAGAGCCTTCGAACGGCTGAGCGAAAACATTTGGGAGCTGATGAAGAGGCTGGAAGTGCGCGAACCGGAAAACGGCCTGTTTCACCGCTCCCTGAAGCGGGCTTTGAACCGCACCCGCTGGACCAACGCCGATGTGGCCGTATTCGACCGTTTTTGCAAGCAGATGCGCTGGTTTGCCGAGAAGCGCTGCCGTCCCTCTCAAGAAGAGGAAAAATAAGCCAATGAGATTTTTCAACACCATGACCCGGCGCCTGGAAGAATTCCGCGAGATCGATAAAGGTGAGATCGGCCTCTATACCTGCGGCCCCACGGTCTACGATTACCCTCATATCGGCAATTACCGTTCCTACGTGTTCGAGGACCTGGTCAAGCGCTTTTTCACTTTTTCAGGATACCGCGTCCGCCACGTGATGAACATCACCGATATCGACGACAAGACCATCCGCAAGGCCAATGAACTGGGATTGCCGCTGGCCGAGGTGACGCAAAAATTCATCGACGCCTTTCACAGCGACCTTGGTATATTGAACATCCTCCCCGCCGACGTCTACCCGCGCGCCACCGCGCACATCCCGGAAATGCTTGACCTGGTCTCGGTGCTGCTGGAAAAGGGTTTTGCCTACGAGAAAGATGGATCGGTCTATTTCAGCATCGAGCGCTTCAGGGATTACGGCCGTTTGGCCAATATCGACCGGGACAAGCTGCAATTGGGCGCCGCCGTCGATAGCGATGAGTACGAAAAGGAATCGATCCAGGACTTTGTTCTCTGGAAAGGCAAAAAGCCGGGAGAGCCGTCCTGGCCCGCTCCTTTCGGCAGCGGGCGCCCGGGCTGGCACATCGAATGCTCGGCCATGAGCATGAAGTACCTGGGCGCGCATTTCGATATCCACATGGGCGGTGTGGACAATATTTTCCCGCACCATGAAAACGAGATCGCCCAGTCCGAATGCGCCAACGGCCAAAAGTTCGTCAATTACTGGCTGCACTGCCAGCACTTGATCGTGGACAACAAGAAAATGTCCAAATCCCTGGGCAATTTTTACACGCTGGCAGACCTGCAGCAGCGCGGCCTCGATCCCATGGCCTTGCGCTACCTGCTCATCTCAACGCACTACCGGAAACTGCTTAATTTTACCTTTGCCAATCTGGAAATGGCCGGGCAGGCCTTGAACCGCATCAGGAATTCAATTTTTTCCCTGAAAAACATATCGAAGCCAGGCCAAGGCACCGTGGAAATCGCACGTTCCATTTCAGCAAGCCAGGATGAGTTCACTGAGCATATGAGCGATGACTTCAATGTTTCCGGTGCCTTGGGCGTCGTATTCGATTTCATCCACGGGATCAATCTGAAAATGAACGAACTCAGCCAGAAGGATGCCACCGCTGTTCTGGCATTCCTGAAGCGCCTGGATAAGGTCCTGGGGGTTTTAGAGCAGGATGACGCCGCTCCCCTGGCCGCGGCCATCGAGGAAAAAATCGCTCAGCGCCAAGTAGCCAGGAAAAACAAGGATTTCGCCCGGGCCGACGCCATCCGCGCTGAACTGAAGCAACAGGGAATCGTGCTGCTGGACACCCCGAACGGGGTGAAATGGAAAAAAGATTGACCCGTTTCTGGCCGCACAGGCGGCAGTGTTACTTCTCAAAGGCGTTGCGGATATAGTTAACGATTCTTCTGAGCAGGGAATCTCTTTTGCCCGCCCGCTGTTTGAGGATGATGGCTTCCTTGGTATCCTTGATGCGAAAGTTGATTTCGTTGTAAGCCGGGTTCAGTTTCTTGGTTTTTTCATAAAACTCTAGCGCAAGCCTGTAATTTCCGGCCTTGAAATAATTTTCAGCGGCGTAAAAACAGGCATCGTCATAGTTGGGGTCGCGTTTGAGGGCGTCGGAAAAATATTTTTCAGCGGCGTAAAAGTTCTTCCTGACCGTCAGGATGATGCCCAGATAAATCAGCAGAAAAATATTGCGCTTATTCAGCTTGTAGGCCTCATGCAGTTTTTCCCCGGCCTGGAGGTAATTGTCTTTGCAGAGCGCGTAGACGCCCTGATTGTAAAAGAACTTGGCCAGCTGATCCGGGGAAAAAAGGCTCATTTCAATTTTTTTGTTGGCGGCCTGGTAGATTTTCAGGATCTTGAGGAAGGCTTCGTGAAAGCGCATGAATTCCTCCTTCAATATGTCCTGGTTGATGATGATGCGCTGGAATTTGATCTGCAGGGTTTTTTCCAGGTATTTTTCGAGAATTTCAGGCAATAACGCCCCTTTGCCCAAATTAAAAAGACGCAGAAGTTCTTCTAAATATTCCGTGCTCTCCATGGGGAAAATTTTAACACAAATTACAATAAATTAAAATCTTTTTTCAAGAGGTGAAAAACTTCCATGGTATTGGCCCGGGTTTTGGCGAAAGGACCGCTGCTGTCAATGGCGTAATTGGCCACTTTCAGTTTTTCCTTCAACGGGAATTGCGACTGGATGCGTTTTTCGGCATCGGGCCGTGCCAGCTTGTCGCGCCCCATGGCCCGCTGCAGCTGTTCGGCAACCGATGTATAAACCACAATGATCTTTTCGAATTCATTGTAGATGCCCGATTCGAGCAGCAGGGCCGACTCGTAGATCAGAAAGTCGTAAATCCTGGTTTCGGCAATGGCGCGGATCTTGCTGTGGCGTTCCTCGCTGACCAGCGGGTGCACGATGGTATTGATGAAATTCCGCTTTTCGTGGTCTTCGAAAAGGATTTCACTGAATTTCTCCTTGTCAAGCCCCTTTTCCCGGTCGTAGATTTCAGGGCCGAAGGCGGATATGATCTCCTGCAAAATGGGTGAATCCTTGCTGAAAATTATATTCTTGGCCAATTCGTCGGCACGCATGGTGTAGCAGCCCTGTTCTGCCATGACTTTCAGCACAAATGTCTTGCCGCTGCAGAAACCACCGGTCAGGCCGATTGTATGCATTTTATTTCAGGTTGAGGATTACTTGTTCTTGTCCTTGATAAAATCAGAGAAATTAAAGATCGTATTCTGGTCGGTGACAATGGCCTGGATGCTGGGGGCCAGAAGCTTGACGTATTCGTACTGGATCAAAGCCGGGTTGTCGGCCAGGGCCTTGCCCTTCAGGCGCAGGGATTCGGCTTCGCCTTCGGCCTCGATGATCTTGCGCCTTTTTTCCAGTTCCTGCTTTTCTAAAACGTATTTCATGCGCTGGGCTTCCTGCTGGGCGATCTGCTTGTTTTCGATGGCCTGCTGGAATTCCTTGGAGAACTGGACGTTGCGCAGCAGCACCTCGTCACAGACAATGAAACTCTTTTTAAATGAATCGGACAGGCCTTTGTTGATCTCGGCCTGGATGCGCAGTCGCTTTCCCGAATAGACGTCGAGCACTGGGTACTCCGATACGATCATGCGCACGGTCGAGCGCACCTGGGGGCGGATAATCTTGTTGACGAAATCGATGCCTATGCGACGGTGCAGCTTGTCGAGGTTTTCCAGGTCGGGGTGGTAACGCACCGAGATATCCAACAGAACGGTCTGCCCGTCCGAGGTCAATGCCTGCAGTGAATCGTCGCCCCGGATCTCGCCTTCCAGGGCCATGATGCTCATGGTGTAGGTCTTGGCCTTGACATCGTACACGGTGGGTTCTTCGACCAGGGGCACGAGGAAATAAAACCCTTCGTTGGGAGTGACGCGCAGATTGCCCGTGGCTTTGTTAAAAATCACCGCCCGTTCGCCGGGATCGACAATAACGTAGATCTTCAACATGAAAACCAGCAAGAATAAAACGATCACTCCCACCAGTATATATTTCCCGATATTTTTGGTCATATCCCCTCCTTCTTTAAACACTTTTTTGATGTTTTCCATGAAAGCAGTGTAAGCAATTTAATTTTTTTTGTCAAGGAATGCCTGCTGGCGTTGGTTTCAGGCTTTCCTTGTTTTTTTTCGGGGAATATAATATTGGCGCTGTCAACTTTCCGGCTGCTCATTTCGTTATACTGTATGCCTGAGCGAAATTGGAGGAGGACAATGGTTAAAAGAATGTTGTTTGCGCTGCTGCTGATTGTTATCGTTTTATTCAGCAATGGTTGCTTTAATGTAAGGGTTGAACAGGATGTCGATTTCCCGGCCGGCCGTTTTGCCGAGGTTCACAAAAAGATGGCGGTCATGGAAAAGCGCAACCCTGAGCGCAGCGGCAGGATCGAGACAATGCAGGTGCTGGTTTATGATGGCCAATCACGGGAACTTGTGCAAGTCGCGGTCCCGGTGTGGCTGGTAGGCATGGCCAGGGAGCATGCGCAAAAGAGCTCGCGGCGACAGCCGCAGGATGTGGCCGGACGTTATATTGATTTTGACCTGTCTCATTTGGAAAGTATTTCCCGTCTGGGGCCGGGGCTCCTGGTCCAGGTGGAAGACAGGCGCGAAAACACCCATGTACTGGTTTGGCTGGAATGAAAAGGCAGATATGCTTGTATTGCCGAGGACTGCTGAAGGGCTGATGATCAAGCCCATGGCAGGAGTCGCGGATGCGAACAAATATGACCTGGAGTTTGAGCAGGGCCTGGTGGTCCGGATCCAGAAGGGCGAAAGGGAGGCATTTGCCGAGCTGGTTCGCCTTTACCAAAAAAAAATCTTCGTGGTTGCCTACGGATTTTTCCGCGACCGTGACGACGCCCTGGAAATCGTGCAGGAGACACTCATGAAGGTATATAAAAAAATCGGCTCTTACCGGCCGGAGCATTCCCTGCAAAGCTGGATTTACCGCTTGACCCGCAATCTGTGCGTGGACTATTACCGGAAATATGCAAAAAAAAGGAAGCTGGAAGACGGCTTTGAAAATGTTCCGGCCCGGCAATTGGCCAGCGCCGACAATTGCCAGGCCGCTTACGAGTCCGAGCAGCTCTCTGAAGCCATCGACCGGGTTGTGGCAAACCTGTCATGGCGGCAAAAAGAGGTTTTTTCGCTCAAATACCGCCAGGGAATGAAACTGCGGCAGGTTGCCGAAATCATGGCGATTTCAATCGGCACCGTGAAAGCCCTGCATCACCGGGCCCTGAAGCGAATCAGGCGGGAAGTGGTGCCGGGCCCTGGAGGTGAATATGAAAGCATGTAATAAGATCCGGCCATTGCTGGAATGGCTGGCGGCGAACGAAATCGTGGATGATCAGCGTTACCTTGTTGAGGAGCATGTTCGTGTTTGCCCGGCCTGCCGACGCGAATTGGCCACTTGGCGGGCGCTGCTGGCCGCGGCCGGCGAACCTGCCGCCGCAACCGCTGCTGAACTGCAAGCCATCGATTGGGACGCGGTCAGTGCTGAAATCATGGCCGGTGTCGGTCCGCAACCCGCTCGCACCCGGCGGCCGGCAGCGATGTTTTCTCTGGCATTTCTGGCCGCCGCTGCAGCCTTGGTCGCAATTGTCGGCCTGGGTTTATTTTTATTGACGCGCGCCGGTAGCGTGACCTTTCCCCTGGACGGTAACAACCGGTTAACGGCGGCGGCCGTGACGCGATTGCAGTCGGGAATGGCCCGGGGAGAAGTGATCTCCTATTTGCAGCAAAGCCAATTGATGCTTACCGATCTGCTCAACGATTGCTCCAGTCAGGAGGTAGCGGCGCGGGAAATCGGTTTGTATTCACGAAAAGCCAAGGAGCTGCTGTTGAAGAAGAAGTATTTTCAGCAGAATTTGCCTGCCGTGGAGTGGATCAAGGTGAAAAACGTCAGTGAACGGATCGACTGGCTGAATTATGAAATCCTGCAGTTGGAGGATCGGCAGCTTTGCCAGCAGATCTACCGCCTGCAGCGGATCATGGAAAATGAAAGATTACTGCTGAAAATCCGCTTGCTGGAAAGGGATCTAATTTACCAGCCCTATCAAGAGGTTTAAATGAAAAAGAAAATATTTTACTTAATTCTGATGATCTGGCTTTTTTCAGGTGTTTTGGCTGCCCAGACCGGCAGCGAAATCTTTGAAAAGGCCAAGACGCTGATTTTTGACAAACAATGGGCCGCGGCGCTGAAACAGTTGGATGAGGTCATCGGCAAACATGCGGACAGCCGTTATTACGCGGCGGCGCTTTTTTACCGCGGCAAATGCCAGGAAGAACTGGGAGCAAAAAAACAAGCCCTGGAGAGTTATGAGAAATTCGTCAAAAACTCAGCAAGCAGCAATCTGGCCGAAGAGGCGCAGATTTCCATCATTGATCTTGCTGCTGGACTCTATCGGGCCGGGGAGAAAAGTTACCTGCAGAAAGTGCTGAAGTTTCTGGACCATGAAAATAAAGTGGTTTCGTATTATGCCGCCTTCAAACTGAGCTACCTGGCCGATCGTAAAAACGCCGCCCGGGCCTTGCCGGTGCTGCAAACCATTCTGGACAAGGAAAAGGACGAAGAACTGCGTGATCGGGCCAAGATCGCGATCATGAGGATCGACCCGGCCCGGCTCAAGGGCATGGATCGCCAAGACAAAGGGTTGGCGGGCCGATTGCTCAAGATCCGCGTTTTTAATAAAAACAATTCCCGTGAAGAGTTTTCATTGAATATTCCGCTGGCCTTGGCCGATCTGGCCTTGAAGTCCCTGGGCGCCGAAGAAAAGCGAACTCTGCAGAAAGAAGGCTATAACCTGGACAATATCCTGAATCAATTGATCGTCAAGGGCATGAAGATCGATATCAAGGATGAGGATAATGTAATTCAAATCTGGGTCGAATGAACCCATTTCAGGAGGATACATGAAAAGAATATTTGCTGGTTTGACTGTTTTAGTGATCGGTTTTGTTATGGTGACCGGAATTTATGCTGAAGCGACCGATGATTACAAGGTCATCAAGAACGCCGTGAAAAGTCCGGAATCTTCCCGAACGGGCCGGACAGGCGTGAAGTGGTTCAAGATCCTGGTGGTGGGCAAGGATGGGGATCATGAAAACGTGAAGATCACCCTGCCCGTTTCCCTGGTGGAGATGATGATCAATGCCTGTCCGGAAAAGAGATTCAAGATCGACCATGGCTGCCAGATCGATATCCGCAAGGTCTGGAATGACCTGAAAGCGGCCGGGCCCCTGGCCCTGGTGGAAGTGGAAGACCACGACGAGACCGTAAAAATCTGGTTTGAATAAACCGGAAGTAACGACCGATCTGTGTAACAACGGCGGAGACAGAAGCCCGGCTTTTGTCTCCGGCCGGATCCCGGGCTTAAAGCATATATTCGTTTTTCTCCCTTTCCGCGCCAATCCCTTCTTTGACCACGCCACGGCTGTATTTCCCCTGGCGCATTTTATTGTTTTTTTTACCCTGAGCGATTGAGATTATTTGGGAAAAATTATATTTTATAGTGCATGTTGCCAAGTCAACGGAGGAAAAGCATGAAGAAAGCATTATTAATGGCAGTTTTGGCCGTATTCGCCATGGGCATGATCCAGGGCGCTACGATCACGGTGACCCAGCCCAGCGGCGGCGAGGTGACCATGACCTGCCCGGTCCAGATCGCCTGGACGGCCAGCGGCGTCACTTCGAATATCAAGATCCTGCTGCGCAAGCCCGGCGGCGCCCTGGTCACGACCATTGCCAATAACCTGCCCGTCAGTCCCGGACTGTATAGTTGGACCGTGGCCGCCCCGGCCGTGGTTGGCGAAAGCTATAAGATCCATGTCCGCGCCACCGACGGTTCGGCCGAGGGGGCAAGCGCGGTTTTTACCGTCAAGGACCCGGGGGCGCCTCCGCCTCCTCCTCCGCCACCGCCTCCTTCGTCCAGCACCGTGACAATCGTTTCCCCGAATGGCGGTGAATCTTGGGTGCGAGGTTCCGAGCAGACGATCAGCTGGACTTCGACCAACCTGACCGGCAAGGTGTATCTGCAACTGGCGCGCTACAATGACCGTACCTTGGGCACCATCAAGGACAACCTGCCGGCCGCCGGGTCTATTTCCTGGAAAGCCGGGGAATACCCCGGCAACACGGCCCCGGTCGGCCAATACGTGATCCGCGTGCGCTCCATGGCAGACTATAAAATTTTCGACGAAAGCGATGCCCCGTTCAGCTTGACTTTGATGATCAATCAATTCAAGCAGCCGATCGCCTTGAAGGTAAAGGAATATAAGACGCTTCCGGGCATTTATCAGAATTACCCTGGATATACTTCTTTTCCCAAAGCCAACTATCTTCCCTCCAATGCCTACTTGGGAGTCTGGAATCAGATCGTTCCGGCCATCTGCAATCCCGGCGGCCCAAACCATACAGCATTGGTCGCGGTCTATTGGTATCCCTACAATACGATTCAAGTCGCGGTCATTTATCGTTCACGGATCAGATTCCCGTTGAGCCAGTTCGCAGGGAAAAGCGCCGAGCTGGAGAGCGCCAAGCTGAAGATGAAGCGGCTCCATTCCCAACACGACGACGCCAACAGCGGCTGCGGATGCAATGAGAACCTGTGGGTACTGATGGCCCCCATGACTTCTTTTGCTTATCCCGCCATCGGGCAGCGCATCGACGTAGACCTGGGGGCAACGGAATTCAGCAAGGACATTACGGATATCGTCAAAAAGTGGCTCGACGGCACCCTGGCCAACAACGGTCTGCTCCTGCTCGCCGGTGAGCTGCCCTGCAGCGGCGGCCGGCTCTGCTGCTCCTGCTATGAGGCCAGCCTGGTCCTGACCATGAAATAAAGCGCAGCGATTTAAAACTTTTCCGCTGCGATTGAATCGAGGAAGCGAGTTTCAAGCCGACTTCCCTTGAACTGAGATTTTTTCTTGAAAGTTCTATTTTATAGTGAATGTTGTCAACTCAAGGGGGGAAGCATGAATAAAGCATTATTGATGGCAAGTTTGCTTGTTTTTGCCATGGGCATGATCCATGGCGCTACGATCACGGTGACGCAGCCCGACGGCAGCGACGTATCCATGGGCAGTGCCTGCCAGATCAAGTGGACGGCCAGCAACGTCAACTCGAACGTCAAGATCCTGTTGCGCCGGCCCGGCGGCGCCCTGGTCGGGACCATCGTCAACAACCTGCCCGTCAGTCCCGGACTGTATAGTTGGACCGTGGCCGCCCCGGCCGTCGTTGGCGAGAATTATAAGATCCACGTCCGCGCTACCGACGGTTCGGCCGAGGGAGCAAGCGCCGTCTTCACCGTAAAGGCCGCTGCACCTCCCCCGCCCCCCCCTCCTCCTTCGTGCACATTAAAACTTGATTCCCCGAATGGCGGTGAATCTTGGGTGCGAGGTTCCGAGCAGACGATCAGCTGGACTTCGACCAATCTGGACGGCAAAGTGCGGCTGGAGCTGGTCCGCTACCAGGGGCCGATGCTGGGGATCATCGCAGAAAACCTGCCAGCCAGCGGTTCCTATCAGTGGAAAAAAGCTGGGGAATACTCCGGCAACACGGCCCCTCCGGGCAAATATCTGATCCGCGTGCGCTCCATGGCCAAATTCGAATGTTTTGACGAGGGCGATGCTCCGTTCAATTTGATATTGTTAGCCGTGCATCTAAAGAAACCGTTGCTAGCACCGATAACCAAACAGGCGATCATTCTCAACTGGATGGGCAAAACAACTTTTCCAAAGAAAATCATTGGGGTAATAGATCTCGAAGTTTATCAAGCCCGTCCCATATGCGATGCCGGATACAACAAACTGGCCCTGGTCGGAGCGGAGTGGTTCCAGTACCAGAGCAATATAAGTGCCGCCCGTCTTCAGCGCTCCAAATTGGTGTTTCCCCTGCACGACCTGCTGGGCAAGGGCGCGGAATTGAAACAGGCGACTTTGAAGCTCAAGCGCGTCAGTTGTGTTTGCAATGGTGAGATCCGCGTCGCCTCCTGCGTGTTCAACATCGAGGTCCTGCAGGGCCCATGGTCCAATTTCTTCTCCACCCCGGGCTATTGGATCGGCGGCCTCGGTGGCTCGGGGAACGATTTTAGCAAAGATGTGACCGAGACCGTCCGCAAGTGGCTCGACGGCAGCGAGGACTACCATCACGGCTTTCTGCTCATCGGCGACGAATTGCCCACTTCGAAGAGTTTCGCCTGCTTCTCCTGCTTCGAACCTACCCTGGTCCTGACCATGAAATAATGCAAAGCAACTAAAAACTGTTCCGGTGCGGTTGAATCGGGAAAACGAGTTCAAGACCGCTGCGCTCTTGACAAAAAAATCTCTTTGATTTATTTTTGGATCGAGAGAGGAAGGTGGTCATGAAAAAGAAAATCGTAGTTCTGGGTACGGTGAGCGTATTGATCCTGCTGGCGGGATTGGCTGCCCAGTCTCTGATAAAAACCGGTGACGAGGCGCTGGGCACCAGGAAATACTCGGACTTCCAGACACCGAAGTTCTGCGGCACCTCATGCCACGGCGACATCTACCAGCAGTGGACGCAGGCCATGATGTCGCAGGCCTATACCCACCATTGGGACGAGATCGAGTACTTCAAGCTGGCCGTGCCCCACGCCGAAAAAGACAAATCCCTGGTCGGCCCGGTCAACGGCTGCAACGGCTGCCACACGCCCATGGCCTTCATGGCCGGCGATGTGCCGCCGCCGCATCCCGATAAAATGAGCCGGGCCAACGAATCGGTCTCCTGCGATGTCTGCCATACCGTGACCGGGTTCAGCGGCGACACGCCGCACAACTTCAATTTCATTTCCGAACCTGGCAAAAGCAAATATGGTCCGCGCGCGGGCAAGAATTCGCCCGAACACAACATGGTCAAGTCGGCTTTCCTGGGCCAGGCTGAATTTTGCGGCGCCTGCCACAACGAAAAGAATCCCTTTGGCGTTTGGGTCAAGTCCACCCACCTGGAGTGGAAGGACGGTCCCTATGCCAGGGAAGGGGCGAAGTGCCACGACTGCCACATGACCTACGCCGAAGGGTTTTCCGCGGCCATGGGCAACAAGTATCCCGATGTGCGCCAGCACCTGTTCCACGGCGCCCACGACCCGGGCAAGGTGCAGGGCACGGTAGAGTTGCGCATCCATCCAGATATCCGCGAAGCCGAGCCCGGCGACAAGGTGAAATTCACCGTGGCATTGTTCAACCAGAAAACCGGCCACAAATTCCCCAGCGGCTCGGTCGAGGACCGCATCGTCTGGATGCACGTGCAGGCCGTCGATGCCGCAGGCAAGACCTACCACCTGCCGGTGGATAAAAAGAATTTCACCGGCGAGGAGTACACCATCGGCAGCGACGTGCTGGCCTACCAGGACATGGGCATCGCCCTGAACGATCCAGATTTCAAAGGTGTGCAGCGCGACGGCATCCCGCTTGGCGACCGCATCTTCCGTATGCCATATTTCGACCCGCAAGGGCGGATGACCATCATGCAATGGAACACCAAGTCGCTGGGCGTCGATTACCGCATCGGCCCGCGCGAGACCAAGCTGGAAACCTGCTCCTTCACACTGCCGCAGACCATAGCCCTGGGCCCTTTGAAAGTCACCGCGGTCTTGAATTACCAGAAATTGGTCAAACCGGTGGCCGATTTTCTGGGCGTGCCGGCCGACGAGGCCGAGATCGTCAAGGTCAACGAGCATTCGACGACCATCGAAGTCGTTGATTGAGGAGAAAAGGATGAAAAAGGTTTTTTTGATCTTCATGCTTCTGATCGTCGGTTTGGGAATGGTTGATGTCTTGAACGCCATGCCGGCTTTCGCCCGCAAATATCAGATGTCTTGCAAGACCTGCCACAGCCCCTTTCCCAAGTTGAAACCCTATGGCGAGGAGTTTGCCGGCAACGGTTTTGTGATTAAGGACAAGGACGCGCCGCGCTATTTAAGAGATACCGGGGATGAAAAAGTTTCGCTTTTGCGGGAGCTGCCGTTCGCACTTCGTATCGAAGGTTACGCCTCCTTCAACAATGCCCATTCCCGGAGCCTGGATTTTTCCGCCCCTTATCTGATCAAGCTGCTTTCCGGCGGCGAGATCGCCCGCAACATTTCCTATTATTTTTATTTCTTTTTCAGCGAGCGGGGCAAGATCGCCGGTCTCGAGGATGCC
This sequence comes from Chrysiogenia bacterium, assembly GCA_043826505.1. Lineage (GTDB taxonomy): Bacteria > Acidobacteriota > Aminicenantia > UBA2199 > UBA2199 > UBA2199. Next base: position 83,725 of record JBDRQC010000006.1, read on the forward strand.
TTCATCATGTTCAACAACCTGGTCGGCGACCTTGACGTCATCGTCGGCCAGTTCCAGGTTTCCGACCCGTTGTTCAAGGGCGAGCTGCGGTTGAGCTATGAAGGTTACAAAATCTATAAAAGCAGGCCTGGCCTCTCCGGAATTGACCTGACCTATGACCGCGGCCTCATGTTTACCTACGGCCTCAAGGGCGGGACCGACCTGACCCTGGAGATCGTCAACGGCAGCGGCATCGGGGACAGCGAAACCAATCCCAACGGCAATTTCGACGCCGACAAGTACAAGAATTTTCTGGGACGGGTTTCACAAAGCATAGGTGAAAATCTCCGCTTCGGGGTTTTCGGCTATACGGGAAAGGAGGTGGGGCCTTCGGGCCTGACCAACAGCCTGTGGATGGCCGGAGCTGACGCTACCTGGACTTCTCCCAAACTGGAACTGAACCTGCAATACGTGGAGCGGCGTGATAATAATCCCTTCTTTTTGCTGGGAGCAGCCGAGATCACTACCCGGGGCGCATTTGCCGAACTGATCTACCTGCCGCGCGCTGACGACAGCCAGTGGTACGGCGCCGGCCTGTTCAACTGGGTAGATTCGGACCAGGAAGACCTGAAATACACGGCGGCCACGGGCCATGGTGGCTACTTGCTGCGGCGCAACCTGCGCCTGGTGGCCGAAGCCACTTACACCTTCAAATCCAAAAACGGCAAGTATCCCCGTTTTGGCGTGGGTTTAGTCACCGCTTTTTAGTTTTTAACCTTTCCCGGCCCCGGCTTTTTTGAATTGACTTTTATCCGGCCGCCGACTAAAATTCCCTTATGATCATCAATATTTTTCCAAAGCGCATTTCAAGGCAATTCAAATTCGCGGCACTCTTTTTGCTTTGCTTCATTTTTGTGAGTGCCCCTCATTATGCGGCCAAAAAAACTGTTTTTGACATGGTCGATCCTGAGAAAATAGACGCCCTGAATGAAAAAGCCGTGGATTTTCTAAAGGCCGATTATGACAGTATCCTGATGCAGGCCAACCGCTTTGTCGGGCAAAAGGATTATCTCAAGGCCGCTCAATACTATCTGGCCCTCTTGAAGTTCAATCTCAATGATTCAATCACTATATATAACCTGGCCTGCTGCTATGGGCAGCTGGGAAAAGCCGATTTGGCTGTCAAATGCCTGGTCATGGCTGTCAGGGCCGGTTTTCGCGATTTCCAACTGCTGGAAAAGGACAAGGATTTCGCATCTATCCGCTTCACTCCGGAATTCAGGAAGCTGTTGTCGCAGCTGCCGCTCTGGCGAGATCCCGCTGTCGAGGTTATCTTCGTGAAGACGGGCAAGCTGCTGGAGTTGCAGGTCAAACTCCCCCAGAAATTCGATTCCACGCAAAGCTATCCATTGCTGCTCGGGCTTCATGGCAACGGGGGCACTCCCGACCACATTATGGAAACAATGAACAAGACCTTGAAAAAAGAGCCGGTGATCCTGGCCGCTCCCCATGGTGCTTACGCCAACTTCTCCCAGTTGCGCGGCCGACATTTTTCCTGGGAGATCCAGACCCGGAATCGGGAGTTGTGGAAGATAGCCGATCCGCTGGCGGTCGAAAATCTTGACGAAGTGATCCGCGAGATAAAGGAAAGATACCCGGTTGGGGACGTCTATATCCTGGGTTTTTCCCAGGGAGCCGCCTACGCCTTCCTGTCCGGCTTCAAGTATGCCGGGACGGTGGCCGGAATTATCAGTATTGGCGGCTTGTTCCCCGAAACCGACAGCGAATTTTCCATATTGAAGGAAGCGGAAATTGCCAACGGGGAAAAATTCCGGGTTTTCATCAGCCAAGGCAACATGGACCGTTTGCTTCCCGCGGGCTATGGTGCCAAAACCGCGGAAAAGTTGAAAAGATATGGATATGAAGTGGAGTACCAGGAGTACGAAGGCGGGCACGAAATCACTCCGCAACTCATGAAGAACATTTACGCCTGGATGAGGAAGCAGTGAAGAATGAAAAGGAGCGACTGCACATTTTCAACCGGAGCAAAACTTAAAGGGCGCGGACAGCTTTGCTTGTTTTTACTATTGGCTGCCGGGATCGTGTTGCCGGCGCTCCGGGAAAATCCGGAAGATCTGCAGGCACTGCTCAAGAATGCCGAAAGGGCATTGGACTGGCATTTTTTTGCGGAAGCCAAGAGTTCCTATTTGGAGATTTTGCAGCGCTACCCGCAGTCAAGCGGCGTAAATGAAGCGCTCGGATACATTTGCCTGATGCAGAAACAATATGACGACTCCTGCGCTTATTTCGAAAAGGAGCTTGAACTGGAACCTGATAATGAGCTGACCCGACTGTTTTTGACAATAGCCCATTTTCAAGCCGGAAAAACTCCTGTGTCCTGGGAAATGATTCAGCAAATCGAAAACATCAGCAAGAAAAAAAACCGCAGGAAACATCCTTTTTTCAAAAAATTCCTGGATGACAATCCGGGGCTGCTATCATTCGTCACGGGCATTCTTTATAAGCAATCGGGCGAATGGGCCTACGCCGAGGAAATGATGGATGAAGCGGCCAGGGGAAAATACAACCTTGCGGAAATCATGGTGCAGCTTGTTGACCAGTACCTGCAGCAGCAAAATTCGGCCGCCGCCGAGTCGATGTTATCCAGATTGGAGCACCGGAATTTCCAGCTGGCCGAACAGATGGCTGAAATCGTAAGGACGCGGGACCTAAAAAAAGCGCGGGAGTATGCCCGCTCGCGCCCCATAATCATCCGCTATTTCAAGGAGTCCATCACCACCATCACGGATGATTTGAATGCCATGGCTCAGAATGCCGTCAAACGTGCTGACCCTCAAGGCGCCATCAAGAGTTGGCTGAAGGCACTATATGCCGACGACAAACGCTTTGATATTCATTACAACATCGCATTGATATACTGTCTCTACAAATTTCCCCGGGAGAGTCTCTACCATTGCCGTCGCGCTATCGATCTGGGCAATCCCCAATATCAATCCTGGGCTCTGAACTTGGCCGGGAACATAACCTTTGAAATGGGTGACCTTGAGCAGGCCCGCAAGTTTTACCAGCAGGCGCTGAATCTCGCCCCGGACTATCTCAAGTGCCGCAATAATCTTGGCCACACCTATTGGCAGCTTGGTGACTTGCCGAACGCGGAGCGGCAATGGCGCATCGTGATTGAAAATTCCGGAAGCGGTAGAAAAGAGCTTGATGTGCGGGAGTGGAATGACAAGGAAAACATTAAGGTCCATATCGATGTCAGGGAGAGTGATGAAATTGTCGAAGCCGGCAAATCGTTGGCGACTTTGTACATCCAACAGAAACAAGTGGCCAAAGCCCTCCCGCTGCTGAAGATGGTGCTGCAATTCATCCCGTCCGACGCCGACAGCCATTTCGAACTGGGCAGGATATACATGCAGCTTGGCCGCCTGGAGCTTGCCCGCCAGCATCTCAATATGGCGATCGGCAATGGAACTTCATTTGAAAGCGAGGCCGGCAATCTCCTGGTTGAGCTTGCCAAGATGATCGAATAATGCCTCATGGACCATGCCTGCTTCGGCCCGGAAGCAGTTTGCCTGGCTGACCCGCTTCCTTAAGAACTAGCGCTCCATGGGCTGCATATAAAAAGTAAGCCGACATTCAAAAACAGGGGGGGAATAGTGGTGCAGGCTTGATTGCCGTGAGTTGCCGTTTTGCAAAAATATTTTGTTTTCATTATAATTTTTCAATGATCATAAATTTTTTTTTAAATAGTACGAAGAGTTGATGGCTTATAAAAAACCGCAAGGGTTTCTCATTTATCTGCTCTTTTTATTTTCCGGGATCAGTGGCTTGATCTATGAAGTCATATGGGTACGGATTTTCGGCAATTTCTTCGGCAACACCATCTATTCGGCGGCCATCGTCACTTCGGTTTTTATGCTGGGGCTTGGCATAGGGAGTTACTTTGCCGGCATCTGGAGCGATAACAGGTATAAAAAAGGAAAAGCGCTCGAATTCTTCAGAACCTATGGTTATGCTGAATTGGCCATTGCCATCCTGGGATTGACCATTGCCCTGGCCTCGCCGGTTCTCAAGGGATTCTCGGGATCCTTCGCCCGCTACTCGACGGGTGCGCATGGCTGGCAGTACTTATCCCTTGTTTCCCATCTAGGCCAATTTTTGTTTGCGATCGTCCTGATGCTGCCGGTCACTACTCTGATGGGGGCAACGCTCACCATCCTGATCCGGCAGCTGGTTGCCGAAGATGTGCAGGCGGCGGGCTGGAGGATCGGCGTTTTGTACGGCTTCAATACCGCCGGGGCCGCCTTGGGCTGCTTTGCCACCGATCTTTTCCTGGTCCCGAAGCTGGGCCTGTTGCATACGCAGCTCGCTGCCGTTTTGATAAATACGGCTGTGGGATTGGCGGCAATTCTCCTCACCAGGAAAAGATCCGGCCTGGGTTCCCAATTTGTCCTTTGCCCATCCCCCGTTGGCGAGGACGGGCCGGCCAAGCCGCCCCTGCCTCGCGGATTGGTGCGCTCCATGGCCTTGGCCCTGTTTTTCTCAGGCTTCTCTTTCATGGGCATGGAGATCGTCTGGTTTCGCTTTCTGAGCGGTTCCCTAGGCGGTTATCGCGTGGTTTTTTCGCTGCTGCTGACGGTGATCCTGGTCGGTATTTGGCTGGGCTCGCTGGCTGGGGGGTATACGGTCAAGCGCTGGGGCAAACCCCTGGAACGCTATATGCTTGTCCAGGTCGTTTTCATCTGTGTAACGCCGCTCCTGCTGGTTGCCTTCAATGGCAGTGCCGCGGAAGCGTTTTTTTTGAAACGTATCCTGGGGCTTCCTGCCGACGTGGGCTTGTCCAGGCTTAGCCAAATTTGGGGTATCGCACGTCCGATCCTGGCGGTCATCGGCCTGCCCTCATTTCTGATCGGCTTCTCGTTTCCATTGGCCAATGCCTATGTCCAGCGCCTGGAGCAAAGCGTGGGCCGCCGGGCCGGCGGCCTGTACCTGGCAAATACGCTGGGAGCTGTTCTGGGAGCGATTAGCGCCGGTTTCATCCTGCTGCCCAACCTGGGCAGCCAACTCAGCGTCCTGGTCTTCTGTTTTGTTTCCAGCCTTGTCATATTGTTCCTGCAGGTCTCGAAACGGCAAGAGCCGTCGACTGCGCCTTGGCGGTCGAAGCATGGTCTTTTCATAATTTGCCTGATCATTTGCTGCGGTACATTGGTTTCCTGGAGCCTGCTGCCGGCGAACTATCTCACTATGAAGAGCTTCCCCTTTGTTTCAACCGGGCAGCGAATTATTACTTCCGGCGAAGGACTGAATGAAATGCTGATGGTCATCGAGAATCCTGGCGGTGAGCGCTTTCTTCTCACCAACGGCCATTCGATGTCGGGCACCACTCTGAAATTGCAGCGTTACATGAGGGCGTTTGTTCATATCCCGCTCTTGCAGATGGATTCCCCGCGCTCCGTGCTCGTCATCTGTTTCGGAGTGGGCAACACCCTTCACGCCGCTTCCCTTCATCCGACAATCCAAAGTCTCGATGTGGTCGATCTCTCGGAGCAAATTCTGAACCATGCCCCCTATTTCCGCGACAGCAACCGCGATGTCCTTGAAGACAAAAGGGTTTCGGTGTTTATCAATGATGGCCGGCTCCATCTGCAGATGATGCCGCCAGCTCACTACGATCTGATCACCCTTGAGCCGCCGCCCATTGCCTTTGCCGGCGTTTCCTCGCTTTATTCCCGCGAATTCTATGAGTTGGCACGGAGCCGTTTGAAGAGCGGCGGCTTTGTGACCCAATGGCTGCCTTTGTATCAGGTTCCCCCGGAGACCGGCCTGTCCATGATCCGGGCATTTCTTGATGTCTTTCCCAATGCCGTGCTGCTTTCCGGAATGCAAAAGGAACTGATTCTCATGGGCCGGGCGGGCCCTGATGCCCCTATTGATCCCGATTTGTGTTCGATTCATATCAGCAAGGCCCCCTTGGTTCAAGCCGATCTCAAGCGCATCAATATGGGAACATTGACGGAAATGATCGGGACATTTGTGGCCAACCACGATGATCTGCGGCGGGCGACGCTCGCGGTCGAAGCGGTAACCGATGACAATCGTTCCATGGAATACGGCATGATCTCGAAATTTACCGATGCCAGCCTGCCGCCGGAGCTGATTCGGGTCGATGGCATCGCCGCCTGGTGCCCCGGCTGTTTCGCGAACGGCAAGCCGCGATCCAGCGTCATCTCTCTTGATAAATACCTGGCGGCCCTCAACATACTTTATCGCAGCCCGGCCTTTCTCTTTTTCAGGAGAATCTGGGGGCCCATGAGCGGCAGCGACATCGATTTCATTGACCCCGACGGCAGCCTGGGAACGGTCGTCAGCCGCAGTCCGTATCTTAACGAGGTTCTCGCTTCGCCTTTGAGCGGTTCCCTGAAACAGATCGTGCGCCGCAGCCCGGATGGTCCCTGGTCAATTCAAGGCGTGAGTGAAAAATTCTATGCCGATGCGGCCACAAATATCCGCATCGCCATGAAGCTGCTGCGCTCTGACCGCTTGGCCGATGCCAGCCGCTGGTTCAAAAGGGCCGTTGAATTGGAGCATGGACATGTGTCGGCGCGCTTCGGCCTGGGTTATGCGCTTTTTTATTCCGGCAATTATAGGGGGGCCCTGGAGCAATATCAACGCGGCATCGAACTTGCACCGGACAATATCGAAGCCCGGCTCAGCTTGGCGACTGTTTTTCACATGCTGGACCGTTTGCCTGATGAGCGGGAAGAGTTAATGCGTATCCTGAGCATGGATGCGGAATTTTCGCGGGCCGCCGCCAGGCTCGGCCGGATCTAAAAGCAACGCGCCGCCAGGAAAGAAATTAAGCCGGGCCACCCGCGTCTGAGCGGGGCGGTGCGGCCCCGTCAGGGCTGGGCGGGACGGCGGCCTCGAACATGATCTGCTGGATGCGGGTGATGGTGGCTTCGGTGTCGCTCAATATGCCCTCGCGCAGCTTCATGTTGTCCAGCAATTGCAGGGCCAGGGTTTTCAGCAATGGTGCGGCCGGGTCCTGCTTGTGCAGGGCCACCATTTTTTTTATCAGGGAATTTTCGGGGTTGATCTCAAAAACGCGTTTGCCGAGCTGATAGTCCTTGTTAACCATTTTCATGATCTTTTCCATCTGCACGGAGGGGCCGTCGGCCGGGTTGAGCAGCAGGCAGGGGCTGTCGGTCAGGCGCTTGGATATTCTTACGTCCTGGATCTGTTCACCGTAAATGGTTTTCAGGTAGACCGCCAGGTTTTCCGCGTCCTTCATGTAATCCGCATCCGCGGCCTCGTTTTTTTCCTCCAGGGGGATGTCGGCGCTTTCGGCCATCTTGAAGCCCTTCTTGTCGAACTCGCGCAAATGGTCGAGGACGAATTCGTCCATGGGATCGGTCAGGTAGAGCACTTCATGATCCTTTTTTCGGAAGATCTCCAGGGCCGGGTTTTTTTCAATGGTCAGGCGGTCGGCACCGCCCAGGAAGTAGATCTCCTTCTGCTCCTCGGGCATGCGCGCGACATATTCTTTCAGGTCGGTCAACTGGTCGGCGCCGCTTTTGGAACTGGCAAAGAGGAGGAGCTGGGAAAGCTTTTCACGGTTATCGTAGTCGCTGACAATGCCTTCCTTGAAGTTCTTGCTGAAGTTTTTCCAGATGTTCAGATACTGTTCGCGGTTTTTGCTCTTGATGCTCTCCAGGTGTTCCAGGAGTTTTTTCAGCACGTGCTTCCTGATCTTGTCGATGCGCACGTTGCTCTGGATGGTTTCGCGCGAGATGTTAAGCGGAATTTCCTCGGAATCGATGATGCCTTTGACGAAGCGCAGGTACTCGGGCATGATGTCCTTGGAACCCTTCTGGATCAGGATTCTCTTGGAATAGAGGTCCACGCCCGGCTCGGTCTTCATCAGTCCCAGCAGTTCGAACGAGGTTTTGGGCACGAAAAGCAGGGCGGCGAACTGCACCGGGGCGTCGGAAGAGAGATGCAGGTACGTTTCCGGGTCTTCCTGGGTGTTCTCGAAAAACTTGTAAAATTCGGCGTAGTCCTTCTCTTTCAGTTTTGACTTGGGTTGGGTCCAGATGGCGTCCTGGCGTTCGATCTTTTCCCCCTCCAGGTAGATGGGGAAAGGGACGAATTTGGAATGCTTGAGGATGATGTTCTTGAGCTGAAAGGTTTCCAGGAATTCTTTTCCCTCTTTTTTCAGCAGCAGCTCGATACGGGTGCCGCGGCCGGTTTTTTCCGCCTCTTCTATGGAGTAGCTGCTTTCACCCTTGGATTTCCACAGCCAGGCCTGGCTGTCTTTTTGCCAGGACCTGCTGAGGATGTGGATCTCCTTGGCCACCATGAAACTGGAATAGAAACCCACGCCGAATTTGCCGATCAGGTCGACCTGGTTCTTGGCCGGGGACTCGCTGATCTTTTTCAGGTAATCCAGGGTGCCGGAATGGGCGATGGTGCCGATGTTGTTGATCAGCTCTTCCTTGCTCATGCCGATGCCGTTGTCCTCGATGACCAGCTTGTTGTGCTTTTTGTCGACGCTGACGGTGATCTTCAGCTCCTCGTCCTTGCCGGAGAGCCCGGACTCGGTCAGGATCTCGAACTGCATCTTGTTCAGGGCGTCGGCGGCGTTGGACACCAGCTCGCGCAGGAAAACCTCCTTGTTCTTGTATAGCGAATAGACCAGGATGTCGAGCAGCTGCTTGACCTCCGACTGAAATTCGAATGTTTGTTCTTTTTCGGTAGCCATTTCTTTCTCCTTGCTTGGTTTACGTTTCATTATACCATTTCTGTCAAGGGGCGAATTCCCCTGAAAGGGCGGAATATTTCTGAAAACGGTTGCCAAAAAGCGCGATTTTGCATACAATGACGTTTAAAAAAAATTCATCATGAAATAATTGAGGAGGACAAATGGCGATTGTCGTGACCGGAAAGAATCTGAAAGTCGAAGATGTGTATAAGGTGGCCTACGGCTTGGAAAAAGTCGAGCTCCATGCCGACGCCGTGGAAAGGATCAAGAAATGCCGCGCTTTCATCGAGAAACGCATCGAGGCGCGCGAGATCATGTACGGCGTCAACACCGGCATCGGCGAGTTCTCCGAGGTGGTGCTGACCGACGAGCAGGTGGGGCAGTTCCAGAAATACCTGATCTACAACCATGCGGCCGGCATCGGCACGCCGGTGCCCATCCCCGAAGTGCGGGCGGCCATCCTGAGCCGCATCAATGTCCATGCCAACGGCTATTCGGGCTGCCGCCCCGACATCACCCAGACCATGGTGGCCATGCTGAACAAGGGGCTGACACCGGTGGTCTGCAACAAGGGCAGTGTCGGCGCCTGCGGCGACCTGGCGCCCATGAGCCAGATCGCATTGCTGCTCATGGGCGAGGGCGAGGCCTTTTTCGAAGGCGAACGGATGCCCGGAGCCGCGGCCATGAAGAAAGCCGGCATCCCGGTGCCAGGACTCAAGGCCCGCGACGGCCTGGCGGCCATCAACGGCAGCAACCTGATCACGGGCATGGCCTGCCTGCAGATATATGAGAGTGAACGGCTGCTCAAGCAGGCCGAGATCGCCGCAGCCATGACCCTGGAAGCGCTGATGGCCAACATGAAGCCCTACGACGCCCGTCTGCACACGCTGCGCGGTTTCCAGGGTGCCGTCACCTCGGCCGAGAACATCAAGCGCATCATCGAGGGCTCCGACCTGCTGGGCAAGGTCAAGGTCAAGGTCCAGGACGCCTACAGCATGCGTTCCACGCCGCAGGTGCTGGGCGCTTTCCGCGACCAGCTGCGCTGGACGCGCAGCCAGATCGAGATCGAGCTCAATGGTGTGGCTGACAACCCCATTTTCCTGCCCGACGACCAGGTGGTGCTGACCGGAGCCAACTTCCAGGGCTCGCCGCTCTCCGTGCCCCTGGACATGCTCGGCGCCTGCGTGACCATGGCCTGCGTCATATCCGAGCGGCGCCTGAACCGCCTGCTCAACCCGGCTCTGAGCGTGGGCCTGCCCGCCTTCCTGACCAAGGGTGCGGGCATGTATTCCGGGCACATGCTCAGCCAGTACACGGCCGACATGATGATCGTCGAGCAGCGCATCCTTTCCATGCCCGCCTCTATCCAGTCGATCCCGGCCGCCGCCGACCAGGAGGATTTCGTCTCCATGGGCATGAATACGGCCCTTAAGACCAGGCAGATCATCGACAACGCCTACGGCATCCTGGGCATCGAGTTCATCGCCGCCGCCCAGGCGCTCGATTTCCGTGATTTCAAGCCCGGCAAGGGCACCCTGGCCGCGAAAGAGGCCGTGCGCAAGGTCGTTGCCCATCTGGGAGAAGACCGGCCGCTCTACCCCGACCACAACGCCATGATGGAGACGGTCAAAAAGCGCGAGATCCTGCACGCGGTCGAAAGCGCCATCGGCGAGCTGAAGACGTATTAGAAATAGGTTCGCTAGGGACAGGCGTGTCCCCCATGTGGGGATCGCGACCTGTCCTGTGACTCTGGGGCGATGCATCTGCGCCTGGTTCGCAGTGATTGACATTTGCACCGGGCTTTCTTTACAATTAGGCTTGGAAACGAGTAGAATAATTGTTGGCAAAGACTAACCGTTAGTTCCCAATGTAGCAACCGGATATGAGGCGGGAAAAAGATTCAGGAGGCATGCGAATAATATGAACGAACAGCGGGTCGTGGTGACCGGACTGGGAGCGGTAACCCCGGTGGGCATTGGGGTGGAAGCATTCTGGCAGGGATTGCAAGCCGGGAAAAGCGGTATCGCCAGGGTCACTCATTTTGACCCGACCGATTTCCGCTCGCAGCTGGCGGCCGAAGTGAAGGATTTCGATCCCCGGGAATGGATAGACAAAAAATCTATCGAGCGCATGGACCGCTTTACTCTATTCGCGGTGGCCGCCGCGGCCATGGCCATGAATGATGCCGGTCTGGACAACCATGGTTTTGACAAATGCCGGGCCGGAGTCATTATCGGTTCGGGAATCGGCGGTTCGGCCAGCATCGAAGAAGGCCATTACCGGGTCCAGGAGAAAGGGCCCAATTCCCTGACCCCGTTCTTCGTGTCGAAACTGCTGATCAACATGGCCGCCTGCATGGTTTCCATTCGCTTCGGTTTGCAGGGGCCGCTTTCGGCGCCGTCGGTCGCCTGTTCCACCGGCGCCAATGCCATCGGCGATGCCTTGCGGATTCTGCAGCGGGGCGACGCCGAGATCATGCTGGCCGGAGGTTCCGAGGCGGCGGTGACCCCCCTGGCCTACGCCGGTTTTTGCGCGACCAGGTCGATGTCCGCGAATGCCAACGCCGAAAATGCCAGCCGGCCTTTCGATCGCAACCGCGATGGTTTTATCATGGGTGAAGGGTCCGGCGTCGTTGTTCTGGAAAGGCGCGAGCATGCCATCAAGCGTCAGGCAAAGATCTATGCCGAACTGGTCGGCTACGGCAACACCGCCGATGCTTTTCACTTCACCGCGCCGGAGCCCAGTGGCGACGGTATGACCAGGGTCATGCGGGCGGCCCTGAAGGACGCGGCGCTTGATCCCGAAGCAGTCGACTACATCAATGCCCACGGCACCTCTACCCCTTTGAACGATAAAATTGAAAGCGCTGCCATCATGAACGTATTTGGCAGCCATGCCAAGGCGCTGAAGGTCAGTTCCAGCAAATCGATGATCGGCCATCTGCTGGCTGCGGCCGGGGCGGTGGAATTCATCGCTACGGTGATGAGCGTGCACAGCGACATAGTGCCGCCGACGATCAACTACATGGAACCCGATCCCGACTGCCCCCTGGATTACGTGACCCGGGGTGCCGAAAAGCTGGCAGTGCGCTTTGCCGCCAGCAATTCATTCGGCTTTGGCGGGGGCAACGCCTGCCTGGTCGTCAAGAAATGTGAGGATTAACATGATGATTCCGAAACTGAAAATCGGCAACATTACGGTCGAGATCCCGATTGTTCAAGGCGGCATGGGCGTGCGGGTCTCGCTTTCCTCCCTGGCATCGGCAGTGGCCAACGCCGGGGGCATCGGTACCCTGTCCAGCATCGGCCTGGGCGATTTCGTGGAGTCTTTAAGCGAATACGAAAAAGTTTCTCATGAAGCTCTGGAGCGCGAGATTCGCCAGGTGAAAAAAATGACCGACGGCCCGGTCGCCGTGAACTTCATGGGCGCCCTGAGCAACGTCAACGACCTGATCGTGACGGCCGTCGCTGAAGGGATCAAGATCATTGTCTACGGCGCCGGCCTGCCGACAGCTCTCCCCGAACTGGTTCCCGATCCTGAGGTGAACCTGGTGCCCATCGTAAGTTCGGCCCGGGTGGCAGAACTGATCCTGAGGGTCTGGGACAAGCGCCATGGCCGAATCCCCGACGCCTTCATTCTGGAAGGTCCGTTGGCCGGCGGCCACCTCGGTTTTTCGAAAGAGCAGCTGGCGCAGCCGCAGGAATTTTCGCTGGAGCGCCTTTTGCCCGATCTGTTGGAAGCGTTGAAGGGCTACGAGGATAAATACGGCCGGAAAATTCCGGTGATCGCCGGCGGTGGCATCTTTGACGGCCGGGATATTGCCCGCATGCTCAGCCTGGGCGCTTCGGGAGTGCAGATGGCCACCCGTTTCGTCTGCACCGTGGAATGCGACGTTGCTGCCGAATTCAAGCAGGCCTATCTGGATGCCAGAGAGGAAGACATCGTCATTATCGACAGCCCGGTGGGCATGCCCGGCCGGGCCATCCGCAATGATTTTTTAAAGGAGCTGGAAGCCAAGGGAAAACTTGCGGTCAAATGCCCTTATCGCTGCCTGACCGCCTGCAAAGTCGAAAAAGCCCATTACTGCATTGCCAAGGCGCTTTTGAATTCCTATTTGGGGGACGTAAAAAACGGGCTTATCTTCTGCGGCCAGAATGCCCATCGCATTGACAAGATCGTGACCGTCAAGGAGCTATTTTCCGAATTGATCGCCGAACTGCAGGCGCTCTAAGGCGATGGGCCCGGGGCCGGAGCGCCGTGAGGAGGAGTCGACATGAAAAAGATCGATTTAAAGAAAGAACTTAAGCATCTATATCAGCCGTCAGCCAAAGAGGTGGTTCTGGTCGAAGTGCCGGCCATGAACTTCCTGATGGTGGACGGCGAGGGTGACCCCAACACATCGTCTTCCTACCAGGAGGCGATCGAGGCGCTGTTCTCAGTGGCTTACGCCATCAAGTTCAAGGTCAAGAAAACCCTGGCCATCGACTACGGCGTGCTGCCGCTCGAAGGGCTGTGGTGGGCCGATGACATGGCCAAATTCTCGGTGGACGACAAGTCCGCCTGGAAGTGGACGATAATGATCATGCAGCCCGAGTTCGTGAGTGAAGCCCTGGTCTGCGATACCATTGCCGAGGTGAAAAAAAAGAAGGACTTGCCCGCGCTCGCTCTGCTGCGTTTCGCCCCCTTCAATGAAGGCAAGTGCGCCCAGATCCTGCACATCGGCCCCTTCTCCGCCGAGGGCCCCACCATCGCCCGTGTTCATGCCTTCATCGCCTCCATGGGCAAACTTTCCGGCAAGCACCACGAGATCTACCTCTCCGACATCCGCAAGGCCGACCCGGCCAGGTGGAAGACCGTCATCCGCCAGCCATTGCGCTAGCAAGAAAGCGAAAAACTCAGCAAAGGAAAAATAAGTTTTGAGTTGACATTTTTGTATAACAACGTTATACTTATCTCGGGAGAAGAAAAATGTCGTTGATCGCGGTAAGACTTAGCGATGTATTGAACAAGAGACTTGAGGATATTTCCAAGAAGATCGAAAGATCCAAGAGCTTCATTATCCGCAAGGGGATCGAGAGTTACCTGGAGGAGCTGGAAGACGCCCAGGACGCGTTGAACATCCTGAACGATCCGACCACCAAGTGGCTGGACTATGACGGCGCCAAGAAAAAACTCGATCTCGGTTAGGATCAGCGACAAGGCGTTACAATTCCTGAAAAAGCTAGATAGGCCGGACCGTATCAAAATAAACAAGGCGATCGAAAAGATACGCCGGGATCCGCTTTCGGGAAAACCGCTCACCGGGGTCAAGGAGTTGCGCAAGGTCCGCGCCGGGAATTTCCGGGTGATCTACGCTTTCCGTAAAACTGAGCTGCTGGTCCTGGTGGTCAAGATCGGCCAACGCCAGGATGTCTATAAAGATTTGAACTAAAAGCGGGTTGGAACATTTTAGCCGGTATTTGCTCAAAAATCGCCGCCGTCCACCTGGAAGAGGTCCGGCTGCTACACGTCGATCACAATGCCATGATGGAAACGGTTAAGAGGCGCGATATCCTGTATGTAATCGAAAGAACCATCCGCGAGTTGAAAACATACTAGTTTGAATTGACTTATGTGGATTTTTTTAAAATTTGAGTGCATATTTCAATGTAAATTACATTAATGGTTTGATTTGAAATTGTTTGACAAACAAAATATCCAATTCTATACTTGAAAGGTTAATAGAACAAACATAAAAGAGAGTGTCAGATGGAAATGAGAAAGAAATGACTGAGAATCTCTCCAAAATGCAACTCCAGCTCGCCCGTGAGCTGGTGGACGATGTCGAGCTTTCGCATCTTCCTGTTGAACAGATACTCCTAAAAGCCCTGCGACTTGCACGCCTGCTGGAGGACGAGAAGACGCAGGAGTGGTTGCGATATGAGCTTAACGGCTACCCGAACACTCCTCAATCTCGTCCCTGGATGCGCAGATTTGGGCGGTTCACAAATGAAGAAACTAATATGGGCTATTGGTCACCGCTTGCTGGTATCACGGGCACAATTGTTGCGATGCAAACGCAGATCCAGACGCTTCGTGTTCCAGATATCCACTTCGCCCAGTCAAGTGCGAATCCGCACGAGTTCATTGGCAGTTCCGCAAATTTCACCGCTCAAACAATGGTGAAGCCGGCACAGACAGTGCTGGTCCGCCTTGAGAATCTTACAACCGCAGTTTCTACACTGTCGAGCATTCGCTCTCGTGTTTTGGCCGGGGTTCATGACTTTACGGTGACCAGCTATCACAGGCTGGCATTCTCCGGTCTTGTCGAGAGTATCTTCGAAAAACACCGAAAGGCCGTTGACGAACTTATGCGATCCATTGCGCCAGAAACTATCGCAAAAGTTCCTGCGGTGTATGATCGTCTTACCGCTGGAGATCCCGAAGCCATCAGTCATGGTATGAGCACTCTGAGGCGCATTATTAAGTCACTTGCAGATCGGGTATACCCCGCATGTGATCAGCCAGTCCAAATAGATGGCCAGAGGTACGAAGTTGGCGCCGATAAGGTCCTCAATAGAATAAAACTTTTTCTCTTGACAAATTGTCCAAGCGAATCTCGAAGAGATCGTTTAAACCGAAGCATTCACGATATTCATGAGCGTGCCTCTGCCGGTACACACTCTGACATTGATGCTACCGAAGCGCGATCTCTTTTTCTCAGCATGTACCTTGTCATTGGAGAGGTACTTGGGTTCGTCGAAATGCAGAAAGGGGAAGGAGATGCCCATCAAGAAGATATACTTAACGAGCAGGCGGTTATCGGTGAACTACCCACTCGCAGCTGACACGCAATGTTGGCTAGAGACAATAAGGGGAGACAATGAGAACTAGGGTTATAACGGAAGATGAAGTACTGGCCCTCTCTGCGCGGGATGAATCTCATTTCTATGACCGCAAAGCTAAAGAAATCTCTGGGAAGAAAGTGCAGAAAATTGCGGTTGCCTTTGCAAATGCAGATGGGGGAGAGTTTGTCATTGGTATTTTGGATGATAAGGATGAGCCAGATCCAGCGAAAAGGTGGCAGGGTGCTAGTGATCTTGAGGAATTGAACTCACATCTTCAGGTTCTATTCGCCATTGTTCCGGCACTAAGTGTGCGATATGAGATATTACGATGTGATACGCGTCGGGGACTTGCGCTTCTGGTCATGATTGAAAAGACGGCAGAAGTTCATAAGACATCCGATGGTACCGTCTACCAAAGATATGGTGCTCAATCATTACCAATTACCGATCCGCAGAAGATCACAGAACTTGTCTTTGCGAAGGGTGCAAGTTCATTTGAAGACCAACTGCTGAAGAACTTACCGACTGAACAGATAGTGGAAAGCAAAGAACTTCAATTATTCTTGGCAGACTATTCTCCCAAAACCGACCCCCTCGAATTCTGCATAAATCAGAATCTCCTAGATTACAAGTCGTGGGAGCCACGCGTTGGGGCAACACTGCTGTTCCATGATTCGCCAAGTGCGGTCATGCCAAGAAAATGCGCGGTAAAAATTACTCGATATGAAACGAAGGAAGATGATCCAGAGCGGGATCACCTCGCTACTCAAAAAACTGTTGAGGGACCATTGAACAGACTCATTCACGATTCAGTTCGGGAAATACAAGGCATCATGGAATCGGTCACGATCTGGACAGCGGCCGGCCTAAAAAAAGCAAAATACCCACCGGAATCAATATGGGAAATTATTGTTAACGCGATTATTCATCGTGACTATTCAATTTCGGATGATATTCAGATCCTCATTTTTGACAACAGAATAGAAGTTTTAAGCCCAGGCCGGCTTCCCGGCTATGTAACTGTTGAGAACATTTTGGATGCTCGCTATTCTCGAAATCCAAAACTTGTACGCACGCTTAATAGGTACAAATCACCGCCGAACCGTGATATGGGCGAAGGTCTGAATACAGCCTTTCAAAAGATGAAAGAATGGGGCCTCAAATCACCTGAGATTGTGGAACACAATGAGTATGTGAGGGTCACGTTACCACATACTCCTCTGGCTAAGCCCACTGAATCGATTCTTAAGTTTCTTACACAACAACCACAGATCACGAATAAGCAAGCCCGTGATCTTACCGGCATTAAGTCGGAGAATCTGGTTAAGGTTGAGTTTTATAAGCTTCGTGACGAAAGTTTATTGGAACAAGTACCCGATCTCAAAGGTCCAAAAGCTGCTTGGCGATTGACAATAGAAGGAAAGAAGCAGGCTTCCAAGTTCAAATGATTTCCTGAAAAATAGGGATGGACTATGAAAATGTAAAAATGATCACATTCCCTTGGATTCGTCTACTTGAAATTTTAATATATGCTGGTCACAAACAGATATATAAATCGGAAAAGACTTGCAATTCAATGCTCTTCAGAATTTCAAGCTTGCCAAGTTATAAAAGCGGTCGAACAATTCAGTCCTAATCCACTCCCCCCCATTTCCTCCAAAACATATAAATTCACTTTTTCACAGTCCGTCCCCAGTCTTTCCGAAAATGTATTAAATTGAATATCGATGAGGGCGGGTTTTAACCCCTTACGGGGCAAGTCCTGCCCTTACATTCCTCGTTTTTATATATCAGGTCTCACAAGCAATCAGTGCTGACATTTTTTCTGTCGTTTGTAACAATCAATCATCAGCCCGGTAGCGGAGGACAATCATGGAATATGCGCATAAAAGAATCACGAAAAACATCCAGCATCGGCAGCTTGCTCGACGATTTTTTTAGCTGATGAATCTTTACTCTTTAAGGCTAATATGATAATCAATAATCCTGATGTTATTGGAAAGGTATATTTCGCATAATTATAGTTAGCCGGCAAACGGTTATGATCATATATAAATATCTTCCTCCTTCTCGAATTGATGTGCTCGAAGATTCTAGAATTCGTTTTACACAACCCGCTGCCCTGAATGATCCCTTTGAAACGTTTCCTTGTTTTCTCGAATTCGGTCCTTGGCTGTTAGACAAAGTACATCAGCAATCCATCGATAAATTTGGAATGAAAGACGCAAAAAATACGCTTCTTCAGCGACAAACCCTTGTTGTTCAAACACTTCTCGACATTCCCAAGATTCTTAGCAAGCATTTTGTAATTCTTAGTCTGTCGAAGATTCGGGATAATTCACTTATGTGGTCACATTACTCTGACTCCCATCGCGGATTCGTGATTGGCTTTGATTCATCCAGTGCCTTTTTTTCGCCTGGTACGGGGAAGGCGAAAGATGGACTCAAGATGGTTCGGTATTCCAATGATAGGTATCTTGTGCCTAAAAACGGTTTTCACTCACTCGATGACTTAAATCTGCGTAAGGCAAATGCCAAACTATTTTTTACGAAAGGTTCTTATTGGAGATATGAGCGCGAAATGCGTATTCTTGCGCATCCAGATTCAGCTGATGTTGTTCTCCCAGATCCTAAGGGCTATGATATTCGGCTATTCAACTTTCCTGAGGAATCTGTTAAGGAAGTTATCATTGGATTCAGAATGACCGAGCCAGATCCGCGACGCGTTTTCAACCTTGTTCGCTCCAAGTTTTCTCATGCAACAATTGGAAAAGCTCTTCCCCATGAATCTAGATTTGCATTGATCGTTAAAATGTTTGCCGACTAATCAGGCGCTCAAACTGACGGAATGAGCCCGCCAAAAAGAAGGCGGGCAGGCTCACTGCAAAATTCATGGCGAGCAGAGGTTTTGTTTTAAATTGAAAGTTGGTAAAATGAACTTGTTTCGCTGGGTGCATTTTGAGGTTTTACAGTGCCTCAGCTTAGCGCCCATCTGTTAGATGAAAAGGAAAACATGAAAAAAAATCAGTTTTTATCTTTACTATGTGGAAATTTTCATTTGGAATACCAAACAAAATATGCAATATCCCTTTATTTTCATTGGGACTCAAATGATTGGTATAAATTTTACTTATTAACTAAAGAAGATGAATATCAACGATTATCATTTCAAGCCAAAAGATTTATTGCATTAAGAATGTGTATCGAGTGCCTTTTAAAGGCAATAATCATTTCATTATCAAATCGAAGCGAATCTGCGGAAGATACTTATGAGGTTATACGAAGAGGCAGTCATAAGTTACTATCCCTGCATAAAAAAGCGCAAATACGATCTAAAAAAAATTCAAAATATGCACAGAAGCTACATTAGAAAGGTTAAAAACATTAGATAATTTGAGCATTAATATAAGGTATGATGTTGATTTTAAAGTACAGTATAAACAACAAACTGGTAAACAATTCTTTTTAGAAAGTGGACCAATTTTTGATACAGTATTAAGTATGTCATATCACAATCTCTTGCTATCCGATATAGAATACCTTAACAATAAGCTCAATGTCATATCAGAAAAAAGATTTAAAAAGCACAAAAGACATTCAGCTAGTAAAATGGACGAAATTGAAGATTACATGAAAAGAATTATCTAACAACCCGCTGCAGCCGACCGCATATAAAGATAACGTAAAATATTTATTCCCCAACACTCCCTGGGGCTTCAGGAGCAAATATAGATATTTGACTTTGATTGTCAAAAATATTTGATATTGATTAATTTACTTTTTTCTAATAAGTATTATTGTGTAACATGGATAAAAGTGAGGAAATAATGATATCAGCTGATCAAGTTCGAGTGCAATGTATTCAAAAAATGGGATCTGATCTTGGCTCTGTTTATTTTGAGCTAAGAAATGAAATCGCATGGCTGCATGAAAAATGGAGTCAATTTCTTAAATTATATGGAC
The DNA here is from genome assembly GCA_043826505.1 of Chrysiogenia bacterium. Classification (GTDB taxonomy): domain Bacteria; phylum Acidobacteriota; class Aminicenantia; order UBA2199; family UBA2199; genus UBA2199. The sequence goes on from JBDRQC010000006.1 coordinate 103,279, forward strand.
ATTCACAAGAGACGATAGATATTTTAAACGAGGCTGCAGATAATTTTTTTGGAATTATTCAAAAAGTTTTTCTTGAAGATATAGTATTACATTTATCTCGACTTACAGATAAAATAAAATCTTGCGGCCATAAAAATCTAAGTTTGCAAATACTCCCAGAAAAAATAACAGATCCTAAACTTAAAGCTAAAATTGAAGAATTGATAAAAACAGCCAAAAAATCGTGTGATACAGCACGGAGATGGCGCGACAAACTACTTGCACATCAAGATTATTATTATGCGACTACAAGGTCGGATTCTCTTCCTGGGATAGGCCGAACTCAAATTGAATCTTCACTTATTGCAGTCCGGAATATCCTGAATCAAATTCAATCGCATTTTGAGGATGGTGAAACGGGTTATGAATATCCAATCACTGAAGGTGGTGATGCTGACTCTCTTATTTATTTTCTTCAAAAAGGTATTGAATCTGAGAAAGTGAAAAAAGAGCAGTTCTTTAAAATAAAAACTGACTCCGAAAATTCGAAATAATAGGATTGTTGGGAGAGAAGTTCTAATGCTCAACGAAACATTCAAGGCTCTAAACAAGGAAGCGCAGTTCACCCAATCCAATTTAAACCTTAATCAATAAATCCTTTATTAATAAAAGTATCGTAAGAATCACTAATAGAATTGTTAATAGATTAAGCATAACATTTTGGAAATTAATGGCGACAACTGGCATATAGCAGAACGCTCTGGAATCACCCTTTCTCCAACCTTGTCCTTCATATCCTTCCAACATTTTTTGATAGGCTGAAATATCAATCAGTCCATCATATTGAACATGAACCCTCACACGTATCAAATAAACGCCTTCTAATGGGAATACCATAGTAAGGGTGTCTTTTGAAATTGCGATTTTATTAGTTTTCTTTGTTTCGATTTCAATTTCTCTGTCGAAAGTAGTTTCAAAATTTCTTGCGGCATTCTCAACTTGAATATCTTTTAAAATATATTTTTTGGGGAAATAACCTTCCTTATGGGTAATCTTGAATTTAACTTTTTTTCTCAATAAAGTTGATATCCTTAATTTTGGGAAGAGCCAATTAATGATCTTGGATCTTACAATTATTGGTTCAACTTGGACCTTTAATATAGCCTTTTCATTTTGCATTTTTCTCCCCTCTATTTTTTTAATAACTCTTGTCTTATTTTAATTTAAATTAATATTTTATTCCAATTGCCCTGTGGTCAGAACACATAATCCAGAAATGGGGAAAATAGGGACGTGGGTCTATAGGGGTCAGGTCTCCAGGTTCCAGAAATGAAGTTGATAGATCTGAATATTAAAAATATATCTCGATTGTTTTTTTAACAAACAAAAAATCCAACCCTATACTTGGAAAGTGAAAGGTTGCGGCTCATGTGCCATGAAAGAGGTATTTCCCGGGAGTGCGGCAAAAAGCAAACCAACTACCTGACATATCGTTTTTATGCCCTAGCGGTTACTAACCCCATCACTTTACCCTACAAATTGTCGAAAAAGCGAAAAATGTAGGGTAATAGAAATTAATCAAAATCCTGGCGTAACCTTTTGTGTACGCGATCCGTTTGCTACAATATAGCGTCTTCAAGAATCAGAAAGTAAAACTTATGGAGAAATAACGATGCGGGCAAAACTTGTTTTTCTTTTAATCTTGTCATTGGCCGGGGTTTTAAGCGCTCAATCTATCCCGGAATCAGGGGATGCCGCACAGCAGCCCCGCTACTATGTCTATAGAGAGGTCGACGGAGAGCCGCTCAACGCCTACGTGTTTCCGTCGCAAGGCGCGAACCCGGGGAAACCGACGGCGGCCATTCTGTGTTTCCATGGCGGCGGCTGGGTAGCGGGCAGCGCTGAGTGGACCGCGAAAGAGGCCAAGCGCTTTGCTGCTCTCGGCTTGACGGCCGTTACGATTGATTACCGCCTTTCCAAGGGAAAGATCACGCCCATCGAGGCCCTGGACGATACGCGGGCCGCTTTTCGCTGGCTGCGCCGGCACGCGGCGGAATTCAACATCGATCCAAAGCGCGTGGCCGGATACGGTGTTTCGGCCGGCGGCCACCTGGTCGCCGCCGCGGCGACCCTCGAAGCTCCCGGCGACGGCATCGATGACACGAGCTCCAAGCCCGATCTGCTCCTTTTGTGGTCGCCGGCGCTGGATGTCGCGGCCGACAGCTGGTTCGTGCGACTGCTCCAGAGCCGGGCGAGCGCCGCCGATTATTCGCCGCTGCAGCATGCCGGCGCAGCGACGCCTCCAACTTGCATCGTCAACGGTGACAAAGACACCCTTACGCCGCTATCAAAGGCCGAACGGTTCCGCGTCTGCGTGATCCAGGCGGGGGGCGTCTGCGAGCTGCATGTCTATCCGGGCGTGGGGCATCTCCTGACCCGCAACCTGGCCAACCAGGAAGACAACTTCGACCCGGACCCTAAGTTCAAGGCGGACGGCATCGCCCAGCTGGAACGTTTTCTGAGAGAGCGGGGCTTTCTTTCCAAGGAATGAGCCGGATCCAAATATCCAGCTCTTCAAATTACCCTGACGTCTGTAGTCTTGAATAGACGATTCGGCACCGGTCCTTTGCGTCGCGAGTCAAAACAGGTATAATGTTCGGCGGAGGATGCCCATGATGATACTGGCCCCTGAGGAATTGGTCGCCCTAGTCCGCTCCGTGTTCCCGCGTTTCGAGAGTGACCGCGCCCTGGCCATCCTGGTCGATGTCCCGCGCGATGCCCAAAAGGACAACCCGGACTGGAAAGAGCGCCGCCGCCTGGCTTACGAGTGGTATGTCTTGCTGCAGGCAAGAAAGCAGGAGGTGCCGCTCGCCGAGGTGATGCTGCTCGCCTATGCCGATGTCGGCTCGAACAACGCCGACCTCCCGGCGGAGGGATTCCTGCTGGATGGATCGATTCCGGAGATCGCCGCCGAGCTGGAACGGGCGGGCAAGCGGGTGAGTTTCGAAAAGGTCTTCTCCGAAACCCAGTTGTTTCTGGCGCCGACCGAGTTCTCGACCACCGCGCCGCTGAAGGTCGCGGCCCGGCGTTTCCGCTTCCGGGCGGCGACCATGCCCGGTTTTGCCGTTTCAATGATCCCGGCCCTGCGCATCGACTACGGCGAGGTGGCGCGGCGCGTGGATGCCCTGAAAACAAGGCTCGACCAGGCCGATCATGCCGACGTCTCCTTCATGGTGGACGGCAAAAGTGAATACGCCATCCACTTCGATCTGCGCCACCGTGCGGCGCACGCCAGTTCGGGGCGCTTCCCTGAGCTCGGCACAGCCGGCAACCTGCCCAGCGGTGAGGCCTACATCGTGCCCTACGAGGGGGACGCGGGCGAGGCGAGCCGGACTGAGGGAACCCTGCCGGTCGAGATCGACGGCGAGGTGGTCATTTTCAGCATACGCGCCAACCGTGCCGTGGAAGTGGCCGGCGCCGGGCCGCAGGCCCATGCCGAACGCGCGCACCTGGTTGCCGAGCCGGCCTACGGCAACCTGGCCGAACTGGGGTTCGGCGTACTGGCTGACTTCGGCCTGGAGCCGATCGGCGAGATACTGCTTGATGAGAAATTGGGCCTGCATATCGCCTTCGGCCGCAGCGACCACTTCGGCGGGGCCGTGGGGCCCGGCGATTTTTCCTCGGCGGCGGCGGTCATCCACCTCGACCGCATCTACATCCCGCAGGCGCAGCCGCGCGTAACGGGGCGCGAAGTCACCCTTGGCTATTCTGACGGTCGCAGCGAAACCATCATGGCCAACGGCGCCTACACTATTTTCTGACAAGTTTCGTAAGCTGATGATGAAGCTGGATGGCCGGTAAAAAATAGTTGTGCGGTTTTCGGTTGCGGCGGCCTGTGGCGCAAGCGCTACCTGCTGGATCTCGAATCCGGTCAAAAAACCTTGCGCCACACTTGACTTTACCGGCCGGAGTGAAGCAATTTCAGCGCCATTCCCCAGCCGTCCTTTTTCAGATACAATAGAAGGACGATGAACCAACCCTGGGAAAATCCGAATTACAGGAATGAGCGCCGCCGGCTGCGGCTGGCGTTGCTGCCGCTGCTGGTGGTTGTGGCCGCCGCTGCCTTATTCTTGCTGCTGCGTCGCCCTGCCCCGGAGAAAATTGTCGAACCGCCGCTTAAGCCGCCCATTCGCCTGGCAGCGACGGCGGATCCGCCCACTCGCCAGGAGCCAGAACTGCCTGAGGAAATCACGGGCGGAGATTCCCCGGCAGCACCGCTGCCCGGGAACGACAGCAGTGGCGAAACGGTTGCGGCCCGGCAATGGGCCGAAGCGCTGTTTGCCGCCGGGAAATTCAGCGAAGCGCTGGAGGCCTACAGGCGCCTGGCACCGATCGATCCTGTCAGCCGCGGCCGTGCCGGCCTTTGCCTGTCCCGCCTGGGCCGCTGGGACGAAGCCGTTGTCGAAGTGCAAAAGGCGCTGGACGCGCAACCCGACAATTTCGCCATGCGCAAGTGGCTGGCCCAGGCACTCTACCGGCAGAACCAACTGGAACCGGCCCTGGAACAGGTGCGGGCCGCCCTGGCCCTGCAAGCAGATGTAGAGCTTCTCGAACTTCAGGCCAAGCTGGAGAAGGAAATCCGCGTGCAGCGCAATTATGACCAGGCCCGAACCGCGAATTTCGTCGTGCTGTTCGACGGTTACGAACACGACGAGATGAAGCACACGGTGCTGGACATTTTAAAAAACGCTTATGCCGAGATCGGCAAGGAGCTGGATTATTTCCCCAGGCAGCCGATCAGCGTCATTCTCTATACGGGCAAGGATTTTTCCGACGTCACCCGCGCCCCGGAGTGGGCCGGCGGCATGTTCGGCCAGCTCGACGGCAAGATCCGCGTGCCGGTGCAGGGTGCCGCGGGCCGGGAGCGGGAGTTGCGCCGCGTGCTCAACCATGAGTACACCCACGCCCTGCTCTATGCCATGGCGCCGAACTGCCCGTTCTGGCTGCAGGAGGGGCTGGCCCAGTACTGCAGCGGCGACCAGCCGGTCAACGCGGCCCAGGTGATCCCCCTGAAGCTTCTGGCCAAAGGCTTCCCGCACGAGCCGCGCGCGGCCATGGTGGCCTATCTGGAGAGCTTGCAGGTGGTGGACGACCTGGTGAGTGAGTATGGCATGGCGCGCCTGCGCCGCTTGCTGGTCAAGTTGAGCGACGGCAGCGACCTGGAGACGGCCTTCGCCGCCGCCTACGGCCAGCCCTTCAGCCGCTGGGCCGAGCAATGGCGGCCGGTGAGCCGCGAAGAATAATTGGAGGTTGGAAGTGGGTCCTGAAATTATGGAATAATCACGACGGGAGCAGGGCATGGAACTATCATGGTTAAAGGGCACGAGCCCGATCGTGTTGGCGCTGGCGGCGACACTTTTCACCTGGCTGGTCACCGCCTTGGGCGCGGCCACGGTTTTCTTTTTTAAAACCCTGAACAAAAGGACACTCAACATCATGCTGGGTTTCGCCGCCGGGGTGATGATCGCCGCCAGCTATTGGTCGCTGTTGCAGCCGGCCATCGAAATGTCAGCGGCGGGCGGCGGGCTGCCCTGGCTGCCGGCCGTGGTCGGTTTTTTAAGCGGCGGCGTCTTTTTGCTGGCCATTGACAAGATCCTGCCTCACCTGCACATGGGACTGGAGATGAAGAACGCCGAAGGCATTAAGACATCCTGGCAGCGGAGTACCTTGCTTATTTTGGCCATCACCCTGCACAACATCCCCGAGGGGCTTGCCGTGGGCGTCGCTTTCGGCGCCCTGGCCCAGAACTGGTCGCCGGCGGCGCTGGGCAGTGCCCTGGCTCTGGCCTTCGGCATCGGCTTGCAGAATTTTCCCGAGGGGGCCGCCGTTGCCATCCCCCTGCGCCGTGAAGGCTTTTCAAGGTTGAAAGCATTCTGGTACGGGCAGCTGTCGGGATTAGTCGAACCGCTTGCTGGAGTAACAGGCGCCCTGTTGGTCTTGCTGGTCAAACCCCTGCTGCCCTACGCCCTTTCCTTTGCCGCCGGGGCCATGATCTTTGTGGTTGTGGAAGAACTCATTCCCGAATCGCAGCGGGGCAACGAAACCGATCTGTCCACCATCGGCGTCATGCTCGGCTTTGCGGTCATGATGTTCTTGGACGTGGCATTGGGGTAGGCCCCATCCACTGACCACTTCGCCGCGATGTGCGGGATGGCATCGTTAAATGCTTTGAGAGACTCAGCATAACGATGCGTACCTAAAGGAGCAGGGGTTAGGAGAGGGGGGAGGGGGTGAGGCCAGAGGGCTTATGCATTCCGGGCCGTTCAGGCCGTACTCAATTTGGTTTTTGGAGCTGCTTGAATTTTTCGCGGCATTCGTCGCTGCAAAAATAAATAGTTTCCTTTTCCCGGATCAGGGGCAGAGCCTGGCCGGCCGGGACATAGGTTCCGCAGACCGGGTCCTGGACCATTTCTTCTATGGCCTGGCTCTGGCGGTCGAAGTTCCGTGGTCTCGGAGCGGGCCGAGGGCTTTTGAACAGCCATTTGACAAGTAAATAAATAATGCCGGCCAACAGGAGAAAACGGAAGAAAGTCATTATTGGAGTTGCAGTCCCGGCTTTTCAGCGGCCGCGACAAGCAGGCCGCCTTGGATCAGGTCGGCGATATGACGGATATGGATGTCCATGCGGGTATCTTCGTTTAAAAAAGGCACCTTTTTGCGGATCAGGGCCTTGACGTGCTCCAGCGGCGGCGAGCTTTTCAATTTATAAAAATCCAGGGCCTGGGCCGCTGCCATTAATTCAATGGCCAGGATGTAGGTCAGGTTGCCGACGATCTCGCGCGCCTGACGGGCGCCGATGGTGCCCATGCTGACGTGGTCTTCCTGGTTGGCCGAAGTGGGGATGTTGTCCACCGAGGCCGGGTGCGCCAGGGATTTGTTCTCTGAAGCCAGGGCCGAGGCCGTGACGTGGACGATCATGAAACCTGAATTCAGGCCGTTGTCGGCGATCAGGAAATTGGGCAGCCCCATGTTGGAGGCGGGATTGATCAGGCGGTCGATGCGCCGCTCGGAGATGTTGCCCAGTTCGGTAAGGGCGATGGCCAGGAAATCCATGGCGAAAGCCACCGGCTCGCCGTGGAAATTACCGCCGGAAAGGATGATTTTCTGCTCCGGGAAGATCAGGGGATTCTCGGTGGCCGAGTTGGTCTCGATCTCCAGGACGCGGCGCACATACTTCAGCGTGTCGCGTACCGCCCCGTGCACCTGGGGAATGCAGCGAATGGAATAGGCGTCCTGCACCTTTTTTTTGCCCTGGTGGGACATCCACAGCGGCGAGTCCTTGATCAAATGCAGGATATTGTCGGCGCTCTCCTGCTGTCCGGGATGACGGCGGACATTCTGGATCTCCTCATAAAAAGGCGAGGGATTGCCCAACTGGGCTTCGAAGGTCATGGCACCGGCGATATCGGCCACTTTGGCCAGGTTTTCGGCTTCATGCAGATTGAAAATGCCGATGGCGGTCATCACCTGGGTGCCGTTGATCAATGCCAGGCCTTCCTTTTCCAGGAGCACCAACGGCGACAAGCCGGCTTTTTTGAAAGCTGTTGCCGAACTCTGCTCATGATTCCGATAAACGACTTCTCCTTCACCGATCAGGACCATGGCCAGGTGGGACAACGGTGCCAGGTCGCCCGAAGCGCCCACCGATCCCTTGGCCGGGATCAGGGGGACGACGTTTTTGTTCAACAAATCAAGCAGCAGCTGCACCACTTCCAGGCGCACGCCGCTGTAGCCCTTGGCCAGGACGTTGGCCCGCAGCAGCATGATGCCGCGCACGATATCGGCAGGCAAATTAGGGCCGACCCCGGCCGTGTGGCTCTTGATCAGGTTTTTTTGGAGCTTCTTCAGATCTTTCTTTTCGATGCGGCGTTGGGCCAGGGCGCCGAAACCGGTGTTGATGCCGTAGTAGGGCTTGTCGGAATGGGTGAATTCTTCCAGTACCAGCCGGCATTTTATTATTTTGGCCACGGTGGCGGACGAAAGTTCCACCCGTTTTTTTCCGCGCGCCACCTGATCGAATTGCTCTAAACTTAAACAGTCACCGTCAATTTTTATTGCCATGATTTTATTTCATCAGTTCCTGGCGCGAGAAGTCGCGCTCCATGCTGAATTCCGACCAATCGAACGGGTAGCGGCCGTCCAGGATGATCTCGCTGATATAACGGCCGATGGCCGGAGCGAACATGAAGCCGTGGCCGCACATGCCGTTGGCCACATATAAGCCTTTGATCTCGGTCTTGTCGATAAACGGGCTGCCGTCCGGGGTCATGGAATAGCAGCCGCCCCAATGGCGGATGACCCTGGCCTTGGCCAGTTCGGGGACCAGGCGTACGGTGCGCTTGGACATCTCCACCAGGAATTCCAGGGAAGATTCGGTGTGAATGCCGGGCTTGTTGGGCACGGGGCTGTAGCAGCCGATCACCTGGCCGTTGCTGCGCTGGCAAAAGTAGCAGCCGTCCGGACGATAGTCGACCACCATGGTGGTGAATAGGGGCGGCAGGCGATCAGTGATGAATGCTTCATGCTCTTCGGGTTCAATGGGCAATTCCAGACCGGCCAAGCGGGCTACCTCCCGGGCCCAAGGACCCGATGCGTTCAGGATGACATCGGCGTGGAAAGTTTTTCCCGCCGTGGTGCGCACGCCCTTGGCGGTTTCCTTTTCGACGATGATCTCATTCACTTCGCTGAAAAAGCACACTTGCGATTTTTGCTTTTTTATTTCCTGGATGTAACCTTCCATGACTTTGAACGGGTAGGCCTGGCCGTCTTCGGGAGAAAAAACCCCGCCTAAAAGCCCCTCGGGATTCAACTGCGGAGCGATTTTCAGGCAGGCGCCGGCATCCAGCATCTCGACCTTGAGTCCCAATTCAAGTTGCAGCGGCAATATGGCCTTGAAGGTTTGCAAGTGCAGAGGGTCATGGGCCAGGAATAGGTAGCCGCCTTCGCTGTACTCAACGGAAAAACCGAAATCCTCGCGCATGCTGCGGAACTGGCGAACGCTCTCCTGCATCAGGCGTATCGTACCCGGGGTTGAAAACTGCTGGCGAATGCCGCCGATGCAGCGCCCGGTTGAGCCCGAGCCGGGATATTTTTTTTCCAGGATCAGCACCTTTTGACCGTTCCGGCCCAGGTGGTAAGCGGAGGCCAGACCGATGATGCCACCGCCGATGACGATGACATCGAATTGCCGGTTCATAACTTCAGCCGATGTTTTTAACCGATCCCAACAACTCCAGCGAAATCACGTGTTTTTGGATCTCGTTGGTGCCTTCGTAAATTTGCAGCAGCTTGGCATCGCGCATCATTTTTTCAACTGGGTATTCCTTCATGTAGCCGTAGCCGCCGAAAAGCTGGACGGCGTCGATTGTAACCTTCATGGCCACGTCGGTGGCCATGACTTTGGCCATGGCCGATTCCTTGGAGGCCTTCAGGCCGTTGTCCAGCATCCAGGCCGAGCGGTAAACCATCAGTCGTGCCGCATCTATCTCGGTGGCCATTTCGGCCAGTTTGAAGGCGTTGTGCTGAAAGGACGCAATGGGCCGGCCGAATTGCACACGGTTCTGGGAATAATGGAGGGCTTCCTCAAAGGCGGCGCGGGCCACTCCCACTCCGCCCGCACCCACTGCCGGGCGTGCGTAGTCAAGGGTTTTCATGGCGATGATAAATCCAAAACCTTCCCGTTTCAGGAGATTTGCGGCCGGAACCTTGACCTCATCGAAATAGATCTCGGCAGTGTTGGAAGCCCGGTGTCCCATTTTGTTTTCATGCTTGCCGACGGATACGCCCGGCAGGTCCATGGGTACGATGAATGCGGACAGGCCGCGGGCGCCGCGGCTCTTGTCTGTAGAGGCGAATATCACGCCAATCTGGGAAACGCCGGCGTTTGTGATGAATGTCTTGGAACCGTTGATCACGTATTGATCGCCTTGGCGCACGGCCGTGGTCTGAATGGCTGAGTTGTCGGAACCGGCCTCCTTTTCGGTCAAGGCGAAGCAGGCGAAGGACATTTTCTGGGTCAGCGGCTCCAGGAATTTCTTTTTCTGCTCATCACTGCCGAACAAGACGATGGGGGTGGTGGCCAGGGTATTGGCCATGATGGATGTGTACATGCCGGCGCAGCCCCAGGCCAGTTCCTCGCAGATGATGGCGTTGACCAATGATGAAAGACCGGCCCCATTGTATTCAGATGGGATGCCCGAAGTTAGAAAGCCGGCGCTGAAGGCCTTTTGCATGATTTCGAAGGGGAACTCATTTTTTTCATCATATTCCCTGGCGTTGGGACGCATTTCCTTTTCAGCGAATTTGTGGGTCTCTTCCTTGAAGGCCAGGTGTTCTTCGTTTAGGGAAAAATCCATTTTCTACTCCTTATATTTTGATGGTCTTCATCTCGTTCAGCACTTCCATGGCGCTTTGGAACCTCTGCTCACGCTTCTTTTCCATGCATTTCTCGATGATATAACATAATTTTTCCGGAACATCGCTGCGGTATTTCTTAATCGGCGGCACCGGATCGAACAGGTGCTGGTAAAAAATATTTTCGCCCTTGAAGGGGACGTGCCCGGTGGTCAGGTGGAACAATGTGGTCCCGGATGAATAGATGTCGGTGCGGTGGTCGACCGGGATGCCCTGGATCTGCTCCGGGGACATGTAATAAGGGGTGCCGGTGATAACGCCGCTTTCGCCCTTTTTCTGATCGCCGAGGATCACGGCCAGTCCGAAATCCATGATCTTGATCTCTTTTTGCTTGGTGATCATGATATTATGCGGCTTGATATCACGGTGAATGATGCCCTTGCGATGGGAATAATCCAGTGCCTTGAAAAGCTTGATGGCGATGAACACGATCTGCGACGGGGAAAAATCTTTTTTGCGGCGGATGAGGTTCATGAAGTTTTCGCCTTCAATGTATTCCATGGAGATGAAGTAATCGTCCTTGATCTGGCCCACGTCGTAAACGGTGACGATGTTGGCCTGGGTCAGCGATGCCGTGGAACGAGCTTCGGAAAAAAAACGCTCCAGGTTGCGCTTGTCGGTGACCAGGTTTTTGTTCAATATTTTCAAGGCCACCACCCGTTTCAGGACCGTGTCCTCGGCCTTGAACACCACGCCCATGCCGCCTTCGCCTATCTTTTCGATGATACGATACCGTTCACTGGAATCTTCGCTGATCAGCTCCATTTCCTTGTATTTCTGGATCAGGATTTCCACGTCCTTTATTTTCTGATGCACGTCCTTGAAGGAGTAGTCCTCGGTCAGGATCATCTGGTAAATTTCAAAAGCCTTCTTGAAATTGCCGGCGTTTTCATAAGCCTGCCCCAAGACATAAAACCACTCGATGTTGGATTTATCTATCTGGTTTTCTCCAAGCAATTTATCGATTTTTTCGATGACCAGTTGCGGTTTGCGGTTTTTTAAAAAAATGTTGGCCATGTGGGTGATGGCGGAATTAAAATCTGGCGAGTCGAAGGGAACGAGCTGGAAATTGGCCAGGGCCCGGCGGTCGTCATCCACTTTTATGAATGAAGCTCCGGCCTTGAAGTATTCCCGGGCATTTTCGTACAGTTCGCCGGCTTTTTGGAATTTCCCGTATTTGAGCGATATGTTGGCCGCCATTTTCCATTCCCGGCCCATCTCGAACATCTTGGCAGCTTCCTCTTCGTTGTTATCCTTCAGGTAATTATCGGCCGCCCCTAAAAAATTCTGGTTCATGAAATAGCAATGGGCCGCTTTGGCGAATTTTTTGTCCCATTCGAAAAGCTCGGCTGCCCTGGTATAATCCTCCCCCTTCAAAAACCACTCAGCCGCTTCCAGCGTACCGCCCTTGGCAAAGGCGTTTTCTCCGCGCAAAAGATAGGCGATCTTGGGCTGGCCCAGCTGTTCGTACATTTCGGCGGCTTTAAGAGGCAGCTGGGCCTTTTCAAAGTTCTTGGCAGCATCGCTGAGCTTGTTCAATTTAATCGCGAGTTCGGCAGCTTTTTCGAATTTTCCGTACTTGATCAGCAGGTCGTATGCTTTTTCCAATTCGTCAAGCTGGGAATACAGGTCAACAGCTTTGAGCAATTCCTGCTCCAATTGTTTGGAGTTCTGGTAGCCCACCGTGGTGTCGAAGCTGGTGATGAACCATTTTTCAAAGTTAATGGCGGCTTTTTTTAAATTGCCGCCCTTTTCATAAATATAAGCCGCTTTTTTGTAAAATCCCTTTTTTTCATAAATCTGAGCGGCCTTTTCATACCTTTCATGGTTGTAGTAAAGTTCGGCAGCCTCCTGAAAGCGGTTGTTGCTTTCCAGAACGACTCCGGCGGCCTCGATATTTTTGCGTTTAAGCAGTAACTTGACCAGGTTGTCGCTATTGCCGCTTTTTTTATATATTTCGATAGCTTCGCTTTCTTTATTCAGTTTTTCCAGCAATTCGCCCATGACATCGAATTCCTGGCCTTCGCTATAGGTTTGCAGGGCTTTTTTGAATTCGCCTATTTCCTCGTATATTTTGCCGGCTTTAAGGAACATATTCTGCTTGCGGGCCCTTTTGGCGTCCCGCTCCATGTAGGCTTTCTTGGCCAGCAGGTAAAAAAACGATTCAAAAAACGATTTGTTTTGAAAAGCGGAAACTTTGGCGGTTTTTAGAACCTGGTAGATGCCCTTCAAAATCAGCACCATGACGCCGACAATGATGATCAGTTTTGTCCAGGGGTTGCTGTTAATAAAACTCAGTATTTCATCCATATTTTCGACAAAAAGTATAGCAAATCCTGGCCTAAAAAGCAATTGCAAATTGACATTCTCATAGATTGCCAATATAATCTGCATTAGCGAAAACAATTGGAGTACATGATGGACCCTTATTTCGGACAATTTGGAAGAATGGGCTTGTTTTTATCAATTTTTCTGCCCGATTTCAAATTTGATAAGCGCGAATTCAATAAAGAAAATTCAGAACGATTGATTTTTTTCATTGTCAGTGTGCTGGACGCACTTTTCAAGGCGGAAAACCTGGCCCGCAAAAAGAATTTTCAACTCCCGGCCGGGAAAGTATTTTTCAGCAATGATATCTTGCAGACCCTGGAAAACATCATCGCTTATCTGCAAATGTTCAATACCCAGGTTTTGAGCATGAGCAAAACCGAGCGGCAGACGCTGGTATTCATTTTGGAAAATTTATCCGATTATTTCAAAAACAGCCGCATGCAAACCGAAGACAAGGATAAGAAGAACCTTTTCGCCGACTATAAATTCTGGATCGAGAACCTGTTCAAACTCTTCGACCAGAAGATCAGTGGCGCGGTGACGGCCAGTAAAGGGCAGTCTGCTAAAAACCTTTTTGGTCCTCAGGCCGTGCTGCCCGACGAGCCGATCTATAGCAATGCCACGTTGCATTTCAGTCTTTTTCCCTTCGTGATCTTTCAAAACGAGCAGGTCCTTTTTTTGTCGCATCATGCCGAAAAAGCAATGATTTTCCGCAATATAGACAGTGGTGCGGAAATCAGCATGAACGCGGATGGCATTTGGCTAAAATTAGCGGAATTCTATCTGGCCAATTTTTGTTTTAGCGAACTGGCGCGGTTCCAGCCGCAATTGCCCAAGGATGTCGGCAGTTTTTTAAGCAGATGGCAGGAAGTGGAATCAGCCTTCCGAAACCAGAAAATGAAACTGTTCACTGAAAGCCTGCTGCAGCTGGAGGAGATTGCTTTCGAAGATTTCAACATGCCATTGATTTATCTCTTGCAGATCAGGAATCTGGCAAATTTGAACCGCGCTCTGGAAATGAAGCGCTTATTGCAGAAATTCCTGCTTTTTTATCCATTTTATGCCGAAGGGCATGAAATGATGGGTGATGTGTATGCCAAGGAAGAAAACATCGAACTGGCCCTGAATTTTTATGAAAAGGCGCTGCTGATAGCCCAGAATAAAAGCCTGGGTGAAAAAATCAAGAAGATCAGGGATAGCATCGACAAAAGCAAGAGCAAGCCCGAAGCCCAGAAAAATGATGCTTTTTTTGATATCACCGAAGCGGTGATCCAGAATGAAGAAAGGATCATCGGCCGCAGCAAAGAGCTTCGGCAAATGATCGAGATTCTCATATCCAATTCAAAAAGAAATCTGCTGTTGATCGGTGAACGTGGAGTAGGCAAATCGGCCCTGATCCGGCTGCTGGCCCAAAAGATAATATTCGAGGAAGTGCCGCCGGCTTTGAAAGAAAAAAAGATCAAAGAAATCAATTTTGTCACTTTGCTGACCGGCTCGAAATATCGCGGCCAGTTTGAGGAAAAGGTCTTGAAACTTCTGCAGGAATTCAAGGCTCAGAACGCCATCCTGGTGCTGGAAGACATGCATTTGATGATGTCCACCGGGGCGGCCCGGGGCACATCGTTGGATCTGGTCAATATCCTCAAAAACTTCCTGCGTGACAATTCCATTCAGGTCATAGCCAGCACCGATTATGAAGAATACAAGAATACCATAGAAAAAGACAATTCGCTGTTGGGATATTTCCAGAAGATCATTGTCAACGAGTTATCCCCGGAAGGCACGCGGAGAATCCTGAAGAATCTGGTGAGCCAGGTGGTCAGCGCCGATAACCTGCTGGTCCCCAACGAGATAGTGGCTGATATCGTTGAAAGCGCCAAAAGGGATATCCGGGAAAGAAAGCTGCCCGATTCGGCCATCATGCTTCTGGAAAGGTGCATAGCCAAGGTCAAGTTAAAGAATATTTCCACACAGGAGGGACCGCTTAAAATCGAAGAATCAGATGTGGTTGAAGTGTTGGCCGATATCGGCAATCTCCCCGAAACCAACATTTCGATTTCTTTGAAGAGCCGCTTGACCTCGCTGCGTGCCAATATCTTACAAAGAATTGTCGGCCAGGATGAGGCGGTGGCCAAGATGGTTTCGTCCGTGATCACTTCCAAATTGGGTTACGACATCAAAAAAAACCGGCCGGATGGCGTGTTCATGTTCATTGGTCCCACCGGAGTGGGAAAGACCGAAACCGCCATTGCCTTGAGCGAAGCCCTGTATGGCAGCCAGGATTACCTGATCCGCATCGATATGTCCGAATACATGGAAAAATTCACCTATTCACGCTTTGTCGGTGCCGCACCCGGCTATGTGGGTTATTACGATTCCAACCAGCTGACCGACAAGGTGCGGCAAAATCCATATTCAATAATACTCCTTGATGAAATTGAAAAGGCCGATGCGCAACTGTTGAATATTTTCCTGCAGGTTTTCGATGCCGGCCGCCTAACCGACGCCCGCGGCAACGTTATCGATTTTTCCAAAACCACTATCGTCATGACCTCAAATATCGGCACTTCCCTGTTTTCCAAGGCTAACATGGGCTACAAAGGCAGCCAGGAAGAAGCACAGGTTTCCCGGGCCACGCTGATCAAGTCGCTGAAAAAGTATTTTTCCCCGGAATTCCTCAACCGCATCGATGAGATCGTCATTTTCCGCCACCTGCTTGATGAGGACATCAAGGCCATAATTGACATCCAGCTGCGGGAAGTCCGGCGGGACCTGGAAAAGCAGGGCAAAGAGCTGGTTATCAAGGATGATGTTCTGGCCTACATCGCCCGCAAGGGGTATTCGCTTGAATACGGGGCGCGCAACCTGACCCGGGTTCTGAAAAAGGAATTATTGGAAAAGATCGCTTATCTGTCACTGGAAAAAGAGTGGGATGAAGCCCGTTTCCTGGTATGCCGGCTGCAAGACGATGAGATCGAAATCATCCCCGAAACGGCCGCTGCCGCACTTTCGGCCGAGCAATTGCTGGCCGGCGCCAAGGAAGAATAGCCGGAGATTTTCAAGGCCGCCGCGCTTCTTTGAACGGATTCATTTCAGTCTGAAATAGTCAGCATTTCGTAATATTCGGGCGGGGCTTCGCGGATAACGATGCCGATATTGTTGGAAACCTGGTTGGATACCATTCTGGTGATCCAGCGGACATCGCCTTTTAGGTTGATAACCTTTTCACCTACCTGCAGCTTGATGTCGACAGTTTGGGTGCGCGGCGGCCGGCTCATGGAGATCTTGATGCCGCTCAGGGACATGTCGACCACGATGGCCGGTTTCTCCTCCAGGCTGGAGAGTATCCTCTTGCGGATGCGCAACTCTTTCCGTTTTTCCATGCCCACCTCCCGATTCTGCCGATAGTGTGAAAGTTTAACTATTGTAATTATAATCTTATTTTTTATTTTTTTCAAAAGCAATGGTCCCCGGCCCCGTTTTCAAGCCTTCGGCCAGAAGTAAAAAGCCTGCGACCAGTAGGCTCAGGCAGGCCCCGGGCAGGATGACCATGGCCGGCTTGTCGAACAGGTGGCCGCGGCCTGCATCAATCATGCCGCCCAGGGTCGGCAGCCGCGGGTCCAGGCCCAGCCCCAGAAAATTCAAGCTGGATTCAGCCATGATGATCGCGGCAACGCCTGAAACGGCCTGGGTCAGCAGCAGGGGAAAGATCAGGGGCAGCATGTGGCCGCGGGCGATCTGCCACGATGAAGCGTTGAAACCCCGCGCAGCCACGATGAATTCCTGGTCTTTGATCTTCAGGACTTCGCCGCGCACCAGGCGAGCATAGCCGACCCAGCCGCTGACCACCAGTGCGAAAACGAGATTGATGACCCCCTGGCCCCAAAAAGCGATC
Source organism: Chrysiogenia bacterium (assembly GCA_043826505.1). Lineage (GTDB taxonomy): Bacteria > Acidobacteriota > Aminicenantia > UBA2199 > UBA2199 > UBA2199. Next base: position 119,957 of record JBDRQC010000006.1, read on the forward strand.
AGGGCCAGGGCCAGCAGGATGCCCGGGAAGGCCAGGATAAAATCGGCGCCGCGCATAATGCATATGTTGAGCAGGCCGCCATGCCAACCGGCCAAAAATCCCAATCCGGCGCCTATGGCGGCGGCAATAAGGACCGCAGCCAGGCCGATGGCCAAAGAGACCATTGTGCCGAACAGCAAGCAGGAAAGCATGTCCCGACCCAAAGCGTCCGTGCCGAGGATGTGTGCCGCTGATGGAGAGTGCAAACGCTGATCGATGTGCAGATTCAAGCTGATCCCCTGGAGAAAGGCCAATCCGGCCAGGGCTGTGCCCAGACCGGCAAGAATCATACTGCCCAGACGGAACTGCAGGTTTTTCTTATTCAGCCGCATCATGGCCGATTCTTGGATTGAAGAACGGATAAGACAGATCGATCAGGAAATTCAAGATGAGATAACTGACTGCCATGAAAAGGACAGTTCCCTGGATCATAGGAAAATCACGCTGGCGGATGGCGGTGATCAGAAGGGTGCCGAGTCCTGGCCAGGAAAAAATGCTCTCGACAATTATGGCTCCGCTCAATAGGGCGCCCAACTGCAAGCCGATGATAGTGACGATGGGAATCGCGGCATTTTTAAAAACATGCCGTCTATAGATTCGCGCATTGGAAAGCCCTTTGGCTCGGGCCAAAAGCACATAGGGCTGCTGCAATTCCCTGCTAAGAACCGCACGGATCATGCGTGTCAAAAAGGCGCTCAAGGAAATTCCCAGCGTCAATGCGGGCAAGACCAGAAATTTAGCGCTGCCGCTGCCAGAAACGGGGAAAAGTTTCCATTCCACTGAAAATACTATTGTCAGTAAAATGCCGAGGAGAAAACTGGGTAGCGCGAGTCCTATTGCCGAAAAAATCAAGGCCAGACCTTCCCAAAATTTGTTTTTTTTTAATGCAGCCATTACAGCCAGCGGAAAAGCGATCAAAATTGAAATCATTATGGCGGCCAGAGTCAGGCAAAGGGTATTCGGCAAGTATTTCAGGATTGAAGTCAACACAGGTTTGCGGTCGATCAGGGATTCTCCGAAATCCAAAACAAACAATCTTTGCATGAAGTACGCATACCTTGTGGCCAAAGGCAGGTTCAGTTTTAAAGAATCCTGCAAGCGCAGGATGTCTGCCGAACGCGGGGTTTGCCCCAGAATCGACAAAAGCGGGTCGCCGGGAACCGCCTGAACCAAAAAAAATATCAAGCTACCGGCCGCCCAGAGAAAAAGCAAAAGCAAGCCTGCTTTTTTCAGCAGCCGGATTGGCATTTTTTTATTTTATATTTTTTCAGCATGTTGAAAAGAGCCATGCGGCTGATTCCCAGCTTTTCAGCGGTTTTGCTTTTGTGCCATGACTGTTCAGACAATGTGTTCAACAGTAAGTTCCTTTCAAATGCCTGCCGAGCGTTTTTCAGGCTGAATAATTCCCGCTCCTTTATGCCGGGAATCTCAAGTTCGGGATTGAATGTGATCATTTTTTTTATTTTTGATTCCAGCTCTCGTACATTCCCCGGCAGGCGGTCATTGCGGAACAATTCGCTTATGGCGCTTAGTTTGTCCTGGTTCTGCTGGGGATATCCGAATTTTTTCAAAAGAAAATCAATGAGCAGTGGTATGTCTTCTCGCCTTTCCCGCAAAGGCGGAATATCTATCACCAGGTCCTGAAGCCGGTAAAATAGGTCGGCGCGGAACAGATTTTTCTTTATAAGACCTTCAAGGTCTTTGTTGCTGGCGGAGATCAGGCGAATATCGATTTTGCTGGTTTTGTTCTCCCCCAGGCGGCGAATTTCCTTTTCTTGCAAAACTCGCAATATTTTAGCCTGTAAAAGCAGGGGCAGATCGGCGATTTCATCCAGAAAAAATGTGCCGCGGTCAGCCGCTTCCAGCAAACCGATGCGACTCTCGGCAGCGCCGCTGAATGCTCCTTTTTTATATCCGAATAGTTCCGCTTCCAGCAGGGTCTCGGGAATGGCCGCGGCATTGACGGAAACAAAAGGCTGGTTGGCCCTGGGGCTGAGCAAATGCACGGCATTGGCCACCAGCTCTTTGCCGCTGCCGCTTTCGCCGGTGATCAATAGAGAAAAATCCACCTTGCTGACCTGGGCGATCATGGATTTCAATTGCATGATTTTTTCAGATGCGCCAACAATGAAATCCAGTTTTTCGTGGATGCGGTATTCATTTTGCAGAAAGTACCTGAAAAGGATTTGGAATTTTTTTAAAGTTTCCTTGTGGCGTTCGGAAAAATCCTGAAAAAAACATTCTTCGTCCTTGAAGCCGAGGACCATGCAGGCAAGAAGTCGATCCCCCAGCTGCCAACGGATCATTTTAGTGCTGGCGAACGGATAAAAAAATTTTTCCTGGCTGCTGAAAATATTTTTTATTTCGGACAGGGTATAATTTTTATTTTCAGGCATCTCCAGGGTATGCTGCAGCATCTGCTCTGCAAGTTCCTTGAAAAGTCCGGAACTTGAGAATTCAAAAAGCGGTTGGCGTTTTTCATAGATGGTCATGACCAGCCAGTCAATTTGCACCGGCTTGTTGATTTCGTAAAAAAAACTGTTGAAAAAGTCTTCGGGAAGCCTCCATTGCCTGTAATTTCCGACCAAACGGGCATTCTCAAAAAGAGCGTGGCGGTTTTCGTTTTCTTCCGCCTGCAGGCGCAAGCGGTTGAGTTTGGCTGAAATGGTTCTTTTGTTCATGGTAAAGAAATCGTGCATGGCCAGGAATTTTTCTCTAAGCTCGGCGTCGCCGGGAAAAGCATCGCCGTTCAGGTCAAAATACATGTACCAATACTCATAATAAAAGTAATTTTTCGCTTTTTGGGACAGGTCCCAGGCGATTTCCTTGAACAAGTCAAGCCAAGCGCTTTTTCGGTGTTTCTTCAACAGCAGGCGCAGGGTATCGAACTTGATTTTTTTTGATTCTATAGCGTTGAGCATTCTAAGCGTGGCGGGTCCCAGGTTTTTGTCGGATGCCATAGCGAATTGCTTGAAAATCTTGCAGACCGTTGCTTGATCAGCATTGAAACATTTTTCTTCAATCATTCTGGCGGGAAGAGATTTTTCAGAAAAATATGATATTTTCCCTTTTAGGAAGGCGCATTCGCTCAAGCCCTTGCTGTTGCCCACGGTTTTAAAAATATCACTGGCATGCTCGAGTAATTTTAAGGCTTTGTCGTCATGCAGGCGTAAATCCTCAAGATTGGCCCAATTCAGATAATCAATGGCACAGGAATTGAGCAATTGCTTCTTTTCGTTGGTTGCGAGAATATAGCGTAAAAGTTTTTCGGCTTCCAGCCAATTGCCCTTGGTGAAAAGAATATTTATCAAATTGGAATTAACCAGCATAATCCCATCGGCATTTTGCTCTTTTTCAAACAAACGCAAGGCTTTTTGATACCAGCATTCGGCTTGAAAGTCATCATCTTTTTCATAGTACAAATTGCCCAGGTCCACGGCGATGAATGCCGACTCCAAAGCCAGGTCTTCGGCTTCACTTTTAATGTAGATGGTTTTGTACAGGGATTCGGCTTCGCTGAAATTTCCTTTTTCTCTTAACAATTTTGCCATTTGGCTCTGGATTCCGATCTCCTCGCGGCATAGGCGGTGAGTTTCGAAATAGGCCAGGGCTGTGCTCAATTGATCATGGGCCTTGACGAAGTCCCGGTTATAAATGCTCCGATCACTCAATTGCATGATGCTAAGGTTCCGATAATACGGGCTCTTTATTTTATTTTCATATTCGTCGGCTTTTTTATTCTGGGAGATCTTTTCATGATAATAAAAATTCAGGTAAAGCCATTCTTCCTTCAAGGCTTCCGGGACTTTACTCAAACCGGAAAGCAGGTTGCCCATTTTTTGGTATTCTTTTTTTCTCATGGCCAAGTGGGCTGTTTTCAGCCGGCTGAAAACGGAGTCCGGAAATGCCCATTCGCCAAGTACTTTTTCGGCCAATGGCAGGCGGTTGCCCAGGATCAAGATTTCCACAAAGTATGCCAGAATATTATTAATCGGCGCCAATTGCGGCAAGTGCCGGATGATCAGGTCGGCGGCCGGACCGGATGCGACCAATCCGGGAGATTCGCCAACCCTGATTTTTAAATATTGTTCCAGGGCTGCCCATTGCTTACTGGTGATGTAATGAGCTAATTTCGCATAATGCCAATCCGACTTCACCGACAGCATTTCCAATAATTCCTTTTTTTCCTGCAAGGTTACGCCAGTAATATCACGGGGAACATTCAAGGTAAGTGTTTGCTGGATGGTGTTTTCGGTCAAGTATTGTTTCTTCAGTAATGTCGTGATTTGCCTGTCGCCACTGCCTCCGGCCAGGAGGCGGGCAATGGCCATGGGCACCGGGGCCTCGATCATGGCGATTTTTTTCAGCAATTCTTTTTCAGTTTTGTTCACGGCAAACTTTTTTTGACCGGGGAATGAAGCGGCAAAGTGTTTTTCCAATTGGTTCGGCGGGTTTTCATGCAATTCAAGATCGCAATCAAAGGGCGCGGAGTCGTTGAACAGGATAGTAATCAAACCTGATATGTCACTGGCTTCAAGCAGGAATCTGAGGAAGCGGATGTCTTCTTTCTGGGCCAGGTTGTCGATAAGCAAAACGACTTTTTGAAAAACCGATTTTTTTAAAAACAACCGGAATTCCTGAACTTGTTCGGAAGGATTCTCTTTTCCTGTTTTTTTCTGGCCACATAGCGCCGAGAAAAAATCGCTTGAAGGCGTGCTGGCGTTGTCAATTTTCAAAATGAGGATTTCCTTGGTGTTCAGGGTGTGGAACAAGTTATTGCGGATGATCATTTTTTGGCAAGAGGAATTGGTGTTGATCCTGATTGTGACATTGGATTTCATGCTGCCCAGGGATTGGCAATGCAGGAGGTTGGAGGTGAAATCATCATTGCGGTATAGATATCCTGATGGCAGGGCGGCCACTGTATTTTTATTTGATTTGCTCAAGACTGAAAGATAACTATTTTCAGCAAAAGTGCGCAAATGGCGATTTTTATTAAAAATAGCAAGGAAAGCGGCCGGAGCCGGGAAGTTTTGCCTGTTTAGCTCCCAGCCGAATCGCAGTCTGGGGCCAGGCAATATCTGAAATTTTGAAAAATTAACAAAATCCATGCCCCACTCCCTGGCGGCGTTCAGGAAAACAAGATATTGCCTGAAAATAGTTTCCGCCGCGGCTGCCGATTGTCCTTGCAGAATTTCGGGGCAGCAGGGAGTAAAATGCTGTGTCAGGATGTCGATCTGGAAGTTGCCTGGAATGAAAGCGATGATATTCTGCATGAAATTGGAATGGAAAGTGAAAATTTTGTGAAGGCGGGCCAAATTTTCCGGAGAATTCTCAACTGTGATCAGGCTGAGTTTTTCGTCATGCCATTGGTCGAGCGCCTGGCTGCCCTGGATTACGAAACGTTGGGAAAAACTGGCAGATTTCAATTTTGGCTTTGAGAAAAGCTTTCCGACTCGAAAAAATTATTTGTCTTTGAGTTCTTCAAAAACTTCCTTGATGTTCCGGTAGTTGGGATCATTTTTCATGATCTCGAAGGCCAGCTTTTTGGCATATAAATAGTCGTCTTTCAGCTTGGCGGTATGGACCAGTTCGTATTTGACGGCGTTGTATTCATCATCCTTGCGCCCGGATGTCTGCAGCGCCTTCTCGAACCAGCCGATGGATTCGTCCATCATGCCCTTTTCCCGAAAGCAGATCCCCAGCAGCCCGGCTGAATCAAAGAATTTCAAAGGGTGCTTGGACGAAATCAGGAATTCGTGGATGGCTTCTTCGATCAGTCCCATTTCCTTGTAGGCAATGCCCAGGTTGTAACGGGTATCATAATCTTCGTGGCCGATCTTTTCGTCTACCCCCTTTTTAAATTCCTTGAAGATCTCCATCATATTCTTTTCGATAGTTGAAGTCCGTTGTTTCTGAAGTACCTCGACCCAGTGCTTGATGGCACTCAATTCGCCCGGAACGGATTTTTCGGTTTCGTAGAAGTCCTCTTCTTCAAGAAAAAGGCTCTCGCTTTTTAATATGTCCATTTCGCTTTCGGCCAGTTCGTTTTCATCGATATCCTTGAACGGGGATTCACTGCTGACCGGAGCTTCTTCGCTGGTGAAAATATTGTCAATGTCCAGAAAATCGGCGCTGGATCCAAGGTAATTCGGATCGGAAGTGCAGCTTTTTGGGCTGCCGCTGGGAGCTTGAATGATCTCTTCCTGGTCGACTTCGATCATGTGGACTGACTCCTTGCTTGCCGGTTCATCCATTTCAATTTCAAAATGGATGTTGTCCACTTCAGCGAAACCAGCGGAGTCTATTTTTTCATCGGATTTGTTCAATAAATTGTCGAGCTTGATTTCAATTTTGGAATCTTCGAATTTCTGCAGGAGGTCGCTTTCCTGAGCGATTGATGATTCGATTTCGATTTTTTCAGTTTCCCCGGGCTTGACTTTGATGGGGTCTGTTTTGCTAGGCTGGATTTCCCTGGCTTTTTTTATCCTGGCCAGACGGGTAACTATTTCTCTGCTTTCCGGATACTCTTTTTTTAGTTTTTCCAGAATTTTTTCAGCGTTGCTGAAGTATCCTTCACTGATATAAAAATCGAGTTCAGCCAGATGGGAAGACAATCCCTTTTTGCTTTCGGCATCGGTTTTTATCTGCAGGCTGTCTTCGCCCTTGAGCAGGAATATGTCTTCCTCTTCCGATTTGATCCCGGAGATTTCCATCTCACCCATGCTTGGTTGCTGCAGTTCCTCGATCTGTTCGATCATTTCGGCGTGATCAAAATCAATTTCGATATTGGTCCGCTCATGACCGCTCAGATCCAGCAGTCGTTCGTCGTTGGGTTTGAGTTTGGTCAACTTGTCCAGCATGACCTTGTATTCTTCGTCTTTATTCTCTTTCTTGTAGATCTTCAGGAGTTCGATGCCCTCGCTCAGCAAAGCTTCGATATCGTTGCTCATCTGGTAGACGTCGAACAATTTGAATCTGATATCAGTATTGTTGGGAAAAGCGTTCTGAGCCGTTTTCAGAAGATCGATCGCCTTTTTAAAATTGTTTTTTTTCAACGCCTGATCGGCATTGTTCAATTGAAAGGAAATGAACTCTCGCTCCTGCTGGTCGTCTTCTTCGTCGGCCGAGGATTCTCCGGTCAGTTTTCCGAGCTGCTCCTGGTATGCGAAGGGCGAATCCGATAATTCGATCAGCTCCTTCAGTACGGATATCAATTCGCTTTTCATGTTTTTCTGCTCATAGATCGGGAGCAGTGATTCATACATGGCGATCAGGCTGCTTGTTTTTTTGGTCGCTTTGAATATCGAGGCCAATTTGTTCAACGCCGGCAAATAAGCATTGTTCGAAGTTATGATGAAACGCAGCAGGGAATTGGCTTCGTCGAATTTTTCTTTTTCAATGAAATGGTTGATGGTGGGAAGAAACAGCTGGTAGGCCTTATCAATCTCCTCCCTTTGCAGGTAAACCTTGCCGAGTTTCATGATCACTTCGGTTTCATTGGAGTCGATCTCGGCGATTTTTTTATAGATCTGCTCGGCGTCTTCAATGAGATTGTTCTTAAAATATAGTTCACCGAGGATCTTCAAGAGGTTCAAGTGCTTGAATATCTCATCGCCCAGGTTCCTCAGCATTTGAATGGCTTTGCCGCTATTGCCCTGAGTTATGTAGCAGGAAATCAATTTCTCAAATACCTTCAGGTGTTTGACCTTGTTGTAGGTCTGCATCAATAGCTCTTCGGCGGGAGCAAATTCCTTTTTTTTCATGAGGATGTCGCTGGCGGTAAGATATTCGTTGACTGCCTCATCCTTCATTCCCTCGCGCAGATAATTGTCCGCCAGAAGAATGCGCATCTTGATGTTGCTGCGATCGAATTCAAGGATTTTTTTGTAGATACCCAGGGCTTTTTTCTGATTGTTCTGCCGTTTGTACTCCTCGGCCAGTTCCAGGTATATTTGTTTGGCCTCGATCGTCAAACCCTGCTTGGAGTAAAGATCGGCCAACTTGAACGAAACCCCTTCATTCTGCGGATCGAGGCGGGTGATCCTTTTATACATGGCTATGGCTTTGGTGAAAAAGCCTTCCTTTAAATAAAAATCAGAGATCCATTCGAATTGCTTGAAAGCTTCGGGAAGCCGGTTCAACTTGAGATTCAAATCACCGATGATCCTGCGTACCTCCAGGTCGTCGGGTTTCATTTCAATTATTTTTTGGTACTCTTTGATCGCAGCCTCGACCTTTCCCTGCTTGAACAGCTTGTCCGCCAGCTGCAAAGTTTTTAAGCGATTTTCAGCAGCCATTTTTTAGTTTAAAGCTCTTTCTGTGAAAAATAGTTACCTCTTTGAATAATAGCATATTTTTGTGTTTTTTGGTAGGATAGCCTTTGTTTTGGGCCAAACCGAAATCCGGAAAAAATCCCGCAAATTTTTCGAGCAGAAAATCACGGAAAACCTTGGCGATGATCGACGCGGCGGCGATGGACAGGCTTTTGTCGTCTCCCTTAATGACGGACCGGCCGTTAATCGTCAGAAAATCGGGAGCCATGCCGTCGACCAAGACATAATCCGGCTTGATCTGCAGATGCTGGACGGCCTGGCGCATGGATTGCTTGGTAGCTTCAAGAATATTGCTGCAGTCGATATCATCGTTCCAACACCAACCGATAGAATAAGCCAGAGCATTTTCATAAATATCGTGTGCCAGTCGCAGCCTTTGTGCGTGCCTGAGTTTTTTTGAATCCCGATATTGGTAGTTAAGGCGTCCGGGATGTAAAATTACCGCCCCGGCGACCACGGGGCCAAACAGGCTTCCCCGCCCTACTTCATCCACGCCGCATATCCGGCGGTAATTTGTTTTGATTAATTCTGCTTCTATGGCAAAATCAGCCATTACCTGAGTTCTTTCAGGCGGGATGCCTTGCCCTTTAGTTTTCTCAGGTAGAATAATTTCGCTCTTCTGATTTTGGTATGTTTCTTAATTTCAATTTTCTGGACCAACTTGGAATTCAATGGGAATATCCTTTCCACAGCGATACCGAATGAACTTTTTCGCACGGTAATGGTTTTGGAAATTCCCGAATTCTTGATGGCGATCACCGTGCCTTCATATGTCTGGGTCCTTTCCTTACCGGCTTCGATGACCCGGTAAAATACCTTCAGTTCGTCTCCAGGCCTGATTTCGGGAATATCGCTGCGCAATTCTTGGAAATTTTTAATGTTCTTTTTTTCTGTGGCCTCTTTTGGCATGGCTTCCTGGGCTTGCTTATCTTTGACGGTGGCTTGCGGTTTTTGTTTGGCTTCAGCTTTTTCAACCGGGCGCTTTTTGCTTTTTTTCTTTTCTTCTGTCATTTTTGGTCTCCTAAATTGGCAGTGAGTTGATTGATTGGGTATTATACTATTTTTGGGGGGATTTTTCAATATGTCTTTATGGACAGCCCCGGATCGATGTTATGAGATAAAAAAAATGGCAGGACCGCCGCCCGCGGCGGTCCTGCCAAGTTAGAACGAAAAAAGGTTAGTTGAAATGATAGGCGATGGTGATGCTGGGCACTATGATGTTCATGTTATGCACGCCCGCCATTTTGTTGGTGGGTGCAAAGGGCACAGTTTGCTCCTGGCCGCGGAGGATCTCCAGAGCGGCGTTGACGCTGAACTTGGCGCTCGTATAGCCGACGCCGAAGGTGAACATGTTGTAGGGGATCTGCGGCAGCAGGATGTTCATCGTGGCTAGCGGCGCGGGTGACGGGTCCCTCATGTAGCCAAGGCGCACCGCCCACTGTTCACAGAGCGTGTATTCGGCGCCGATGCGGTATTGAATGCAATCCTTCCAATCCAGCTCGAGGGTCTGGTTGAAGGCGTCCTTGTAGACTGGATGGCCCATGAGCAGGGTCCACATGGTGTCGGAGAACTCGACCGGAATCTCGTTCAGCTTTTTCCAATTGGTCCAGTTGACGTCAACGGCCAGCCGCAGCTTGTCCATGGGCTTGAAGCTGACGCCGGCGCCAAGCCACATGGGCAGTGTGGTCTTGCGCGTGATCTCACTCTCGGTGGCTGCACCCAGCAGATTGGCCGAGGCCATTGTGGCATCGCCTTTGAGGGTGACATTGACCGGGAGCTTGTAGCTGAGGCCGAAAGCCAGCTTATCGCTGGGAGTAAACTGCATGCCGAAAGTGGCGCCGAAGCCGATGCCGGTAAGGCTCTCCTCATACTGGCCGGCACCAGGGCGCTTGATGTGCATCATGCCGTAGTTAAAATTGACCGTGGCGCCGACGGCCAGCTGGTCGCTGATCTTGTAGGCCACGAGCGGGGAGAGGGTTACCACCCCGAGAAAGCTCTCCCAGGTGTAGGTCTTGCCACCCGCTAGATTCTTAAGCTGGTCGCCGTCCCAGGAGGCGCCGGTGCCAGAGGGCGTGTAGATGCCGAGGCCGACGGTCAGCTTGTCCGACAGCGGCTTGATGAAGCCGAGGGCGCCGGCGGGGTAGAGCTTGCTGTTTGTTTTGGTGTCGACGCCATAGGCGGCGGCGGTGTAAGTGCCGCTGGGCAGCAGGTTGGTCTCGAAGAGCGAGATCCATGTACCCTTGGCGTTGGCCGCTCCGGCGGGATTGAAGTAGAAGAGGCTGACGTCGTTGGTCCAGGAGATCACCGCCCCGGCCATGCCCATGGCGCGCGAACCCGAACCGTTAAGGTTCAGGCCGTTGGCAGAAAGAGCAATGCCGGTAAACGCGATTAGGACGACGGTTAAAAGAAGCCGAATACTGTTTCCTCTTTGTTTCATTTTTCCTCCCAAAATTTAGTTGAAAAAAAACAATAATATATTCCGTTAAAAAAGTCAACTTTTATTTGAGTTTGAAAAATCCAGGGTTATTTTCCCGTAAACCCCGTCATAGCCGGGCACGCGGCGGACGCGGTTTTCGCGCACGGCCTGAATGGCGGCGGCCAGTCGTTCGTCGGTCTTGGAGATCTCCTGGATCGGCAGGCTCTGCGAAATATGGAATTCCGGACCCAGTAGATCGATCAGTGAAAAATAATACTGGCAGACTTTTTTGGAATTTTCTCCGCAATTCATGATCTGGGACAGAATCTGCTTCAGGGGGATCTGGTAAGTGAAGGGTATCGGATTTTCCGCTTTGCGGTCGGCAAGTTCTTCTGTCCGGTAAAGGACCCCCAGGGTCAAGGACTTGCTGCAGACCGGGCAGATTCCGCCCAATTCCCGGGTTTTAGACGGGGACAGGGATATCCCGCAAAGGCGGTGGCCGTCATGGTGGTATTTGCCTAGTTCCGGAAAGAATTCAATGGTACGGACAATGTTGCCGCTTTGTATGGCCTGGGAAATGCCGTTATAGCTTAGCGGGCAGTCGAATTCGTTGGCTTCCCGCCCGAGGTTCTGGGCAGAATGGGCGTCGGAATTGGATAAAATCGTGTAGCGCTGCAGGGATGATACCCGGGACAGCATGGGGGGGTCGGCTGACAATCCTGTTTCCACGGCATGGATAAACGGTGTAACATCCTCGAAACATTCATCCAGACTGTCGAATCCAGATTTGGATCCCAACAGGGAAAACCAGGGGGTCCAGATATGGGCGGGAATGATCATTGCCCGGTCATCGATATCCAGAATTTCAGCGCTCAGGTCGCGAACCGCTGCGCCCAGTATGGGGCGGCCGTCAGAGCGAAGGTTGAAACGCCGGCCCAGGCTGGCATTGATTTTTTCCACCGTGGACAAAGATGGCGCCAGGACGAGAAGGTGAACCTTACGGACCCGGTTGTTCTTTTTGTAGATCAGGGAAATTTCCGAGCTCAGGATAAAATATGCCCCGGGCTGATTTTTTTTCAGGCAAAATAATCCGGGGGCGCTTTCGTATAGTGATGATTTCAGGCTGTGAAACCATTGGGGGTGGGTGAAATCGCCGCTGCCCACGACGGTAAGACCTTTGATCCCGGCCCAGCGGGCCAGTTCCGGCAGTTCGAGTGCCGGAGAAGTGCTGCGCGAATGGCGTGAATGGATATGAAAATCGGCATAAAAACCCATTTAGCGGATTTTTTTGAATTTTTGGATATCCTCTTTTAAATAAAATTCCAGCAAGTCGTGCGGAGCCATTCTGCTGATCATGGCCAGGTTTTTATCAACCAGCAAAGCCAGGGGGGCAAGCGGCGTATCAAGGTAATCGGTTTTTAGAATTCCGACCAAATCCTTGGTTTTACGATATAAGGCTTCGGGAAGCGGCCGATTCATATCGATCCAGCCGTTTTCAGAAAGCAGCGTCAGCGCTTCTTCCAGTATTCCCCTGCCCAGTTTAAAAACTCGCGAGTCGGCCAGGGCGATTTTCAGGAATTCTTCGTTCAGATCGTAATACAGATCCACGGTTTTTTTTGCATTGGCCGAATAGCCCCGCAAAAAATCACTGGTTTGGCGCATTTTTTGCAGCAGCGGGTTCTGGGCAGCAGGAGCACCATTGTTAATGGTTTGCTCGGCGTAGCATTTGTTATTGATTTTTCCTTCGTCAGGATCGCCCGGATCGGGAATGAGTCCGGCGATATAATCTTTGTATGTTGAGTATGCGGGCTTGTGTTCCAAATTCCGGCGCAGGATGCCCCAAGGCAGAACGGCGGGATTGGGGTCGTCGATGATTGCATAAAAAAATACTTTTTGCGGGTAGTTCTTGCGGGCCCGGGTGTGCAGCATGTCCAGGTAGCGGTTGGACTGCATGATTTCCGAGTATTTGCTGGTGTTCCATCCGGTTTCGGTGATCCAGAAAGGCTTGTTTTCCTGGCCGGATTCCTGAATGATGGTTTTCACTGCCGGAATGAACTTGTCGCCCTCTTCCAACAGTTCGTACATATAATATACTCCATGATCTTCGTAAATATGGTGGGAAATGATATCGAAATAATTGCCGGCGTTGTCCAGAATGTATTTCATCCAGAAATACCATTCGGTCCCGGCTTCGGTCTTGTGGCTCAGGTCGGGGCCAACTATGAAAGCCGCCGGGTCGGCGCCGCGGATGGTTTGCGCGGCCGGAAGCAATATCTGTTGGACGAATTTGTCCTTGCCCAGGGCAAAGAAAATTTTAAGATTTGGTTCATTCCATATGCCCCAATACTTGATTTTGCTTTTATAGCGAGCGATGGTGCGGGATACAAAATTTTTCCAGTCCGCGACATTGCTGGCGGGATATGTGCTCCCCTTTTTGCCGTTGGCCCAGCCGGGTGTGAAGCTGATGGATGCGTAGATGGATAGTCCGTTGGCAGTGGCGTAATTGACCACGCGGTCCACTTCATTGTAGTAAAATTTTCCTTTGCTGGTTTCGATGGCGCTCCAGTTTATGTCGATGCGTATCCAGGCGATCCCGGCCGCCTTGACTTTGGCAAGTGTCTCGTTTTGGGCCAGGTGGACATTGATGCCGTAAGGCAGGGGAGAAATTGTGATAGCTGCCAGTTGGATCGCTCCCAGCAGGACAATCACGGTGTAAAGCTGCAATTTTTTCATGACGCTATTATACATGGTAAGTGTGACCTAATGCAACTTTCCGCCGTCAGGCGCTGACCGTCTGCTGCGCTACGAGGAACCTGCGGTCCTCAGGATGCCTGGGGCGGATGCGCAGCGTGGTTTTTGATTGTGGTTTCCCTGTTGAAAGTGAAGGAAAAAGCAAACAGCAGCAGCCCGATCACGCATACGGTCCCGGCCACGGTGATGACCGGTGAAATGAAATGACGTGAAACCACCAGGGCCAGGCCGCCCACATGGTCAGAGAATATATCCTGCCAATGTGTCCAGGAAGAGGAATAATTGACCGGCCCGATGCGCATGGCCCAGGGGATGAACCCTTTGACCAATGAGGTCATGGCCAGGACCAGTCCGCCTCCGATCATGGTCGCACCGCCGCTCCAGCGTAAGAAATGGACTTTGCTGCGAGCGGCGACCAGGGCCCCCAAAACAATGAAGGCGGCCGGGATCAGGAACAGAAGATACGTGAATGATATCATGGTTTTGGCGATGTTGAAGCGGCGGTGCGGGAAATGGGATCTTTCCGTCAAACTGATTTGGTCGGGGATATCCCGGGTGATGTGGCTGCGTATAAGGGCGATGGCGGTCGCTTCCTGCCCGGCCATGGGACGGCAGGGAGGGAGCGGGGCGTAGCGATTTTCTCTGATTATGATCCGCTCCCAGTTGTGTAATTGGCTTTCAGAGCATGGGGGAAGCAATTCCAAAACTTGGGACAGCCAGCGCTCCATGGTTGGGTGGTTGAAGGCCGCTTTGAGGGGTCTCATGTCCAGCCAGATATCCCGGGCCGCGGTTTTGCCGTTCAGGATGTCACCCATGGTGCGCAATGATCCGGAAAGCTCTTTTTCCAACCAGTCATTCAGTCCGGTTTCTTTCATCAGTTCCCTGATGGGCGGGCTGGCCCCGGCCATGGCCGTCAGCCAGGTCCGGGAATCGTATTCGAGATCGGAGTTTTCATCACGCGCGGCCAGCACCATTCCATCCAACAGATCGGGAATTTCGGCGATGAGCTCTCCCGGGAGTTCGGACAGCGTTTTCTGTGAGACTACGGCCTGGGTCAAACCCACGGCCCAGATTATCCCGAAAAGAATCGGGATGGCGAAAAAGATCATGATTAAAAGACCGAGAATGCTTCGCGTTTGATTCATGGGCATCTCCTTTTTTTAAAAACGAAAAAAAATCCAAAAAGTTCCAACTCTGGAGCATGCGGCTGCCGGTTTTAAGTGTTTTTTTTGCGGCGGCAATGTCCATGGTTCATTCAATCGAGGTAGAATCCGGCTGCAAAAAATCCCACCCAGTGTTTGGGTGAATAGGGAGCGGTGATGCCGAATCCTGCCTTTTTCAGCGGCAAGACCCCTTCGCTGTAGGTGTCGGAATAACGGAATATCCGGCCTTTCAGCCTGTGGCCGGAAATTTTTTTCATGGTTTTACTGGTGGTCAGCAGACCGAACGGAATATCATATTTGCCGCACCAGTAGGTATTGCCGTAATCCAGATAGGTGGCACCCCAGAGTTCTCTGGTCAGGGCCAGGATCATTTGCTCGTTCAACGATCCGTTAAAGGCGGCGTTGGCGATCCGCAGATCCTGTTCGGTGCCGAGTGTGTGGGCTTTTTCATCTTCGCCGAAGGGAATATTGTTGAAATCGCGGCCGTAATGGTTGGCGTCGGCTGAGATCAGGAAAAATATATCCCGGCCTGGCTGAAGGTTTTTTTCACGCATATAGCCGGCCAGCACCGTGGCCAGGCGCTCGGAAAGTCCGGCCATTCTTTCAAAAGGCATGGCCGTGACCATGATCGGGGTGATTTGAACGTCAGGGTTGTCGTACTGCAGGAAGGGAACCAGGGCTTCTATGGAATGCTCAAGGGCGTGGGCCCGGTTGCTGATCGCATAATCCTCCTTGGGCAGATGCTTTTTGAGCCAGGCGCGCAAGGGCGAGATCGACACTTCCCGGCCCAAGCCCGACCAGGAACTGTATTCATCGAGCAGCAGAATATTGTGCGGGTCGCCGATCTCCTTGCGTACTGCGCCATGGGTGACGCCGAAGATCACCGCTTCCTTGGTTCGCAGTTTTTTGAACAGGGGATAATAAACGCGGCCGGCATACAGGTAATCATCGTGCGGAGAAATGCCGGCCACCATGCCGCGGACCGGGAACTCCTGCTGTTCCGCGGCGGCCAGGAGATCCATCAATCGCTTCATTTGCGGCCGCTGCCAGCAGAAGCCGATATCGTCGCGGACCGGCCGCACTTCTTGTCCGTATTGGCTAATCGCGCCAATTGCCAGAACCACGAGAATCAGTTTTTTCATGCTTGCATTTTAGCGCCTGGAGGCCGGAAAGGCAATGGCTGCATTTCATTTGAGGCAATGCCGGGATAGTTATTTCAGAATGGCACCGACCGGGGTGTCGTCAGGCAGGATGGGGATATAGGGGCGGTTGCCGGCGTCGGAGGCGGCCAGGAGCATGCCCTGGGAAAGGATGCCGCGCAGCTTGGCCGGCTTCAGGTTCTTGACAATTATGATCTTCCTGCCGACCAGGTCTTCGGGCTTGTAATATTGGGCGATGCCGGCTACCAGGGTGCGGGTGCCGTCGCCGGTGTCTATTTTCAGTTTCAGCAACTTATCGGCTTTTTCCACTTTCTCCGCTTCCAGCACCATAGCCACGACCATCTGCACTTTTTTGAAATCTTCTATTTCTATGATGGCGGCATTGGCGACATCCTGGTTGGTTGACAACGGCGGACCAGCTTCAGTTTCGCCGAAAAAAACCTTGCTGTCCACGCGGGGAAAAAGCTGATCGCCGGGGTTAATGGCAAAGGTTTCCGGAAGTTTTTTCCAGCCGAGTTCGAGATCAACGGAGTTGAATATGGCGCGCACTTTGGCCGTGGTGTCAGGAAGCACAGGGCTAAGCAGGGTGTTGACGCTGAGGATGGCCCTGGCCAGGGTTTTTAAAACTCCGGCCAGGCGCGGCAGGTTATTCTGGTCTTTGGCCAGGTTCCAGGGCTGGGCATCGACGATATAGCGGTTCAGGCGGTTGATGAATTCAAAGATTTCTTCAAGGCCGCGGTTGAACTGGTACTGATCGAAATTGTCCAGAACTTTCTTTTCCAGCTCGAGGTAGCCGTTTTGGATGTCTTGCTCTTTTTCCGTGTACAGCCCCGCATCCTGGAAGCTTTTGCTGAAATATTTATCGATCATGCCGGTGGTCCTTGAAACCAGGTTGGCCCAGTCATTGGTCAGGTCGGTGTTGACGCGATTGATGAATCCCTCGTGGGAAAAATTGCCGTCGGCGCCGATCGAGGCCTCGCGCATCAGGAAATAACGGATAGCGTCGGCACTGAAATGTTTGAGCAGGATATGGGGGTCCAGAACATTGCCGCTGGATTTGGACATTTTTTTCTCATCCTTCAACCACCAGCCGTGAATCAATTCTTTTTTGGGCAGAGGCAGTCCGGCAGCCAGTAAAAAAGCCGGCCAGTAAATTGCGTGGTACTTGAGGATGTCCTTGGCCATGATGTGCAGATCGGCAGGCCACAGGGCGGTGAAGCTTTCGCTTTCGTTCAGGTAATCGATGGCGGTGATATAATTGGAAAGGGCGTCGAACCAGACATATATGGTCTGTTGCGGATCGCCGGGAACCGGCACGCCCCATTTGACGGTGGAACGCGTGACACTCAGGTCGCGCAGCCCCATTTTCACGAAGGAAATCACTTCGTTCATGCGTGAGCGCGGGGTAACGAAATCGGGGTTTTCCTCGAAGAATTTCAGCAGTTTGTCGCCGTAAGCCGAGAGGCGGAAAAAATAGCATTTCTCCTTGACCCGGTTATCGGTCGGGCGTCCACATTCAGGGCAGGTCCTTTTGCCGTCGGCCGTTTCTTCGGCGCTTTCCGGGATGAAGTTTTCGCAGGAAATGCAATAATGGCCGGCATATTCCCCCAGGTAAATGTCGCCTTTTTCCTTGACCTTGGCAAAAATCTTTTGCACTCCCTTGATATGCTCTTCGTCGGTGGTGCGGATGAATCGGTCATAACCGATGTTCAATACCTGCCACAGTTGCTTGAAGTGCTCAACCATGGCATCGGCGAGTTGTTTGGGGGACAGGCCCTGCTTGAGGGCGCTCCTTTCGATTTTCTGGCCGTGTTCATCGGTTCCGGTCAAAAACATGACCTGAAAACCCCTTAAGCGCTTGTAGCGCGCGATTACATCGGCCAGGACAGTGGTATAGGCATGGCCGATGTGCGGCACATCGTTCACATAGTAAATCGGAGTGGTCAGAAAAAATTTCGCCATGGCGCTCTCCTGTTGGCTTAAAAGAAGGATTGAATTATAACACAAAACAGGCGCGCCAAAAACAGGGTGCTCTTGGCATGGAAACGCCGATTATTTAAAACTGATTTTCAGCGGTTTGGTATCTTCTTTTTTTTCCTTGCCTTGGCTGTTTTTTGTTTTCAGGTCGACATCCATGGCCGCGTCGATCTTGCCTGGCAATGGTTCGCTGCCGCCGCTCAAGGAGCTCGCTTTTTGCCAGAGCGCGAGCATTCGTTTTTCTATGTTCTCCAAGGTCGGGATATTTTCTTTTTCGATTTCCCTTTCAGCTTCGCGGATCAGGGCGGCGATTTCGCCCTTGATCTCCCCCGGCAGGCTGCTGCCCCGGCTCAGCTGGTTGAGGGAATAAATCTGGTTGATCACTTTGTTCTTTTTTAGGATCGCCTCTCTTTTTTTTAGATCCAATTCGGATAATTTCTTTGCTTCTTCCCGAAGTTTTTCAACCTCTTCCTTGCTCAGCAGGCCAGACTGGGTGATCAATATCTCTTTTTTGTTTTTACTGGAAAGATCCATGGCCGAGACATTCAAAATGCCGTTTATATTGATGCTGAACGTCACCTCGATGCGCGCAACTCCTCGAGGGGCGGGTTTGACGTCGAGCAGAGTGAATTTCCCCAGCAGCTTGTTTTCTTCGGCGATCTCCCTTTCGCCCTGAAAAATCTGGATGTCCACCTCGGTTTGGTTGTCTTCTACGGTCGAAAATATCAGGCTGCGGCTGACCGGAATGGTCGTGTTGGCGTTGATGACTCGGGTGAACGCTCCGCCGAAAGTCTTGACACCCATACCCAGCGGCGTGACATCGAGCAGCAATATGTCCTTGCTGTCTCCCTTGATGATTGACCCTTGAGCCGCGGCGCCCATGGCCACGATTTCGTCAGGATTTACCTTGCGGTTGGGTTCGCGCCCGAAAAATTCCCTGACTTTTTGCTGGATATAGGGGATGCGCGTCGATCCTCCGACCAGGAGGAATTCGTCGATGTCGTTGATCTTCAAATTAGCATTGTGTAAAGCCCGTGAGCATATCTCCAGGGTTTGCTCCACATCATTTTTTATCAGGTTTTCGAATTCGGTTTTGCGCAGGAACTTGATCAGATGAACAGGGCCGTCTTCGGATTCGGCAATAAAGGGCAGGTTGATCTCGCATTCGTCTACCGCTGACAATTCGATCTTGGCGTTTTCCGAGGCTTCACGGATGCGCTGCAGTGCTGCTTTGTCTTTGGAAAGGTCTATATGATTTTCGTTGGCGAACTCTTGGGTCAGTTTTTGAGTCAAAGCGATATCGAAATTGTTGCCGCCCAAATGAGTGTTGCCGGCCGTGGCCAGCACTTTGATGATACCATTTTGGACATCCAGGACCGAAATGTCGATCGTCCCGCCGCCGAAATCATAGACAATGATTTTGGCTTTTTTCTTCAGGTCGATGGAATATGCCAGCGAAGCCGCCGTGGGTTCATTGATGATGCGTTTGACGTTGAGCCCGGCGATGCTCCCGGCATCCTTGGTGGCCTGCCGTTGGGAATCGTTGAAATAGGCCGGGACGGTGATGATCACGCTGTCGATGGGATCACTCAAATATCGGTCAGCCGCGTCTTTGAGTTTGAGAAGGATCATGGCCGAGATTTCTTCCGGAGAATATATCTGGTTGTTGATCTCAATCCTCAGCAGATCGTCGCCGTGCTTGATGATGTGGAAAGGAAACTCCTGCAGATAGGGCTCGACTTCCGAATATTTTTTCCCCATCAGGGTCTTGACCGATGAAATGGTGTTGAGCGGATTGGTGATCATCTGGCTTTTGGCCGGCTGGCCGACAAGCCTTTCACCGGTGGGGGTAAAGGCGACGATAGACGGCAGCAGACGGTGTCCCTCCGGGCTCAGGATGATCTCCGGAGTGTTGCCCTCCAAGTAAGCGATGGCGGATTTTGTCGTCCCCAGGTCTATTCCCAATATTTTACCCATCTCGCTGATTTTTCTACCATATTGAATTTGAAAAGTCAATCGCTTTGAAGGCCTGCCCCGATCGTCGCCAGCGGGACGAGAGCGCGCCTATTCGCGGAAACAACTCTTAATCTCCTTGACCAGGCGCAGGCAGCGGCTATCCGATGGTTCCTGTGATCGTAGATCCGCTAGACGGTGCCTGAGGTGGTCTTGCTTATCAAGACCAATTCAGCCCCCCTCAGGAGGAGGCTTAACACTCCGATTATTGAAATCCTCCCATTTTTTTTTGTAGTTTTCATAAGATTGTAATAAGTCCTTTAAATCATTTGAAGAAGGTGCAATTAAATAAGCAATTAATGTTAATAATATTTTGTAATACCAGTTTATAGAGCTCCAAAACAGAGTTCCGTATAAGATAATTACAATCAAAAGTAAAATTAGAATTGATCCTCTTATTTTCATTAAAATATGTTGTCTTCTTGAGAGCAATGATTTTTCTTTATTTGTCATTTCAATCACACAATGCAGCTCTTATTAGAGAACCGATAAAAACACCTGATTCCCATGCTGCACCTACGAATAAAAAATTTGCAAATGATGTAGTTCCAGCAATGATGCCTGTTTCTATAGCATTGAATGATGCACCACCTAATGTCATTCCAGAGAATCCACGCATAGCCCATTGCATTA
The DNA here is from genome assembly GCA_043826505.1 of Chrysiogenia bacterium. Classification (GTDB taxonomy): domain Bacteria; phylum Acidobacteriota; class Aminicenantia; order UBA2199; family UBA2199; genus UBA2199. The sequence goes on from JBDRQC010000006.1 coordinate 140,445, forward strand.
AAGTTATTCTATTTGTGATTTCAACTAATTCTGAACTTGTTAGGTATCCTAATCCAATTGGGCCAATACCAGGAGCTAGTATTCCAGGAATAGCTTCATTGGTTTGCCTGAAATTCTCCCAAACATTATCCCAGAATGAATCTTTTTTACATAATTTCACATCACCACATATCATTTCTTTGAATGACTGCCATGAAAAAGCAGATCCACTAATTTTAATATCTTGAAATGGAATATATATCGGAAATGAATTGACGTCTGTTTTAGTTCCAGTTGGATCAATAGAACTAATTGGATTGTTATTTACAAAACTATGTAGATTCAGTCCACCTAAAAACCCCACCGGACCCTCGCTTATAAACCTCCCCAACACCGGATTGTAATACCTGTGATAGAAATAATTCAGCCCTGATTCAGAGTCATAATACTTCCCCTGGAAGCCCAGCGGCGTCTTGGTCGTTCCGGTTTGGCTGACCAGGTTGCCGAACGAGTCATAGGTCCGATCATCGGCTATCCGACGGTTCCTGTGATCGTAGACCTTGTAGACGGTCCCGACCTGGTCACTCATGTAGGAGTACCAGCCCTGGTAATATTGATAATCAAAGATGCGTGACCAGTCGGTAGTCTCGGAGTATTCCAGGTGGCCCTCGTAGTCGTCCATCGCGTCACTTTGCTGAGGCTTGGCGAAGCAACTAGTGATGCTATCCCCACTGGGGATGCCCAAACCGGTGGTCAGATACTTCCTGATCGGCTGGTATTGATCGTTCAGTTCGTAGGCCAAAGTGTCCCCTTCCCAGAAAAAGTTGGTGATGACATTGTTCACGTTCTTCTGCAGCCTTCTCCCGAAGATATCATACTTGTAGGCAGCGGCAATATCAATCGGGGCAATGTCCGATGCCCGGTGTTCGAACGCG
>JBDRQC010000007.1:0-597909 GCA_043826505.1 Chrysiogenia bacterium
GAGTAATTTCTTTAAGCCAATAAGATGAGTGGAAAAATAAAATACTCCTTTATGATCCATATATAGAATTAATCTCGAACCAAATTTGTCATTGCAAAGAAATAGATTATTTTTACCAGAAACATTTGAAATATTTATTAAAATAAAATTCCCATCAATTTTGGCAAATTCATTTTCACCTGCGCCTATTAGTTTTAATACATCTTGATCATATCCCGGAAATATTCTATATGGTTCGTATACTCTTCCTACTAATAAAATTGTTTTATTGTTATTTGCACATGTATGAAATTCTGCAGAGTTGCCATCTCTCCAAATAAAAATTCTATTATTAATATCTTTATATATTGGAGATTGATTAATAAAATTTAGATCACTTAATACTTTTTTATAGTCAAAAAATCCATAAACACATGGATATTCTTTATTACTAAATGTTAGTTGAACTCCTTTCATTTTAACCATTACTTTTTAAATCGTATGAACTTAGCAGGATTGCCTTGCACTATTGCCATTGGAGGAATATTCTTGTTTAATACACTACCAGCCCCAATAATACTCCCTTTACCGATCCTCACTCCCGGTAAAATTATAGTATTTGTTCCTATCCAAACATCATCTTCAATAATTATTGGGCGACAATCACCTTTCGTATTGAGACGGTCCTCAACATTATTAAAACTGAGGGCATGACCACTACCATCAATGATCTGACAATTTGCCGCAATTAAACATCTTTGGCCGATGCTGATTGAGCAATATGCATGCAGACATGAACCATGAATTCGAGTTTTTTTCCCAATTGTGATGGTCGCACCTGGTCGATCGGCAAATAATTTAACTGGAGAAAACATATTTACATGATACCCTCGATTAACCGAATTTAATAATACATCATCTTGAATAATAACTTTTCCACCGTTGCAAATATCAATAATAGGTTTTCCATGAAAAGTTATTCTTTGTCCAAGTTCGAGTCCTGGCATGCTACGATAAATTAAAACAGAAGCGAATGAATATATTCTTTTTATGATTTTTCGGCCGAATTTTCTTTTACGCCAAATCATGAGCTCTCCATTTATTCAAAGTGTTGGACTAGGGATATTAAATATAAAAATCAAATTCCTCAATTATTATTATTTTCATATTTCCACTGTGCTTTATGAAATTGTAGATTTTTTAATCAGTTTTAGAATTGGGGTGTATACTAGAACCCATAACTAATGAATATAAACGTAAATAATCAGATGCCATCCTTTTGAGAGAAAATTTCTCAACAACATGTTGTCTAAGTTTTTTTCCAACTAATTCTCTTTCTACCTTATGATCACGCCAGAATTCAATAGCTCTTGCTAAATCCTTTTCATCATTTACAATAAGCCGAGGGTGTATGTCATCAACTATCTCTAATGCCCCGCCGCCATCTGAAAAGCATATAACCGGGATCTCATGCAACATGGCTTCTAACACAACCATCCCAAAGGGCTCTCCTTCAGTTGGAAGGACAAAGAGGTTACTTTTGGAATAATACTCTTCAACATTTTTTTGAAAACCATGAAATAAAAAACTTTCTTTGGGAAGAATTGCATTTGCAAGTTTTTCTAAGTATTTGTAATCAGATCCATCACCTACTAATTCCAATCTAACTCCTGCTTTTTTTTCTATATAGGATATCCCTTTTATTAAACGGTCAATTCTTTTTTTTCTAATAAATCGTCCCACAGTAAGAATTCTAAATAACTCATCTTCTACAGTTTTAATTTTATGATTTTTATCAATATCAATCCCATTCAAAATTACAATATTATTTTTTGATTTTAGTCCGACTTTTTCTAAAAGCCATTTTGAATTAAAAACTACCTTATCGGTGAAATAACGAAGAAAGAAATAACCAATAATTCTTTTTTTAATGAATTTTCTTAAAGACAAATATTGATTTGTTCGTTGGAAAGTTCCATGCTCAGTATATATAATCCGTTTGTTTGCTAAAATTGCACAAATAAATAAAAAAACATTGAATCCATGAAAATGAATAATATCTTCAGCTCTGAATATTTTATATATTTCCCATAGTTTTTTTAAATTGAAATCAAAACCGGAGTTTAATCTGCCATTAATCACTTCTAGTTTTAATTTCCTAGGAATTACTTCTGTTTTTTTATTTTTCAAAGGGGTTAATATTCTAACATCTAATTGCTGTTTTTCAAGTTGGTGTTCACTCAATTGGGTTACCAGCGTCTCAATACCTCCAAAGTTTTGCAAATTTACAATATGTATTACTCTCATTATCTTTTCTTTAAAATTGTTTTATCTTATTGCATAAAAACATAGTTCGCTTATTTTGTTGATAATCATCCAAAGATTCGGGATCGAGTTTGTTAACATTTTGGAATACTTCACGAAGCCATTTTTCCTGCTGACTCTGCTGTAGCGGGCTTCCGTTTGTCTCGATTAAAACATGCTCGGTTATTCCGGCGGCGAAACGCATCACTTCACGACAATTGTTGATCCACATGCAGATGGAAAGCATCATGCATATATTGATTTTTTTTTCATCAAATAACTCTACAATGCGTTCGAAAGCATCATGCTCGATGTCAAAGGTATGAAACTTGAGATTTGCTTTCGCGTTCACACGGGCGACAAGATTGGCGGCTTTGATTGCTTGGGGATCCCGGTCAATGCCGATCCCAAGGGCAATGTTGTCGGCAAGCGCGTGCAGCATGCCCCCCGAATTGCAGCCAATGTCCAATACATTTTTTCCAGAAAAATCGAGCGGAATCTTGGACAGGCGCCAGGCAGCGCGCCGCTGGCCGTTGAATACCCTGTCGCGTAGGTTCAAAGTATGATATCCGGCAAAAAAAGCGTTGCCGCTGTATGAATGCCCGCTCTCGCTTACCCTTACACACTCGGCCAGCACTGAGAGGATCTCACGGCTTTCCTCTGTATCCGAAGCACGCAGTTCAAGCGCGGTCACAATTGATTTCAACTCGGCTTCGATATATTCGATCTTCGCTTCGATATGTTCGGGATCATATAAAAGCATTCCTTCCAAATCCACGTTGAAGATAGTGCTTTTCTCTGGTTGATAGATCATGTTGTGCGGTGCCCAGTCTCCGTTCAAGCGCCCATGCTTAGTCGCAGATTGCCGCAAATGCTGCAAAAGTTCTTCGATGGCAGCCACGATATTCTTTGGTGTGATTTTTTCCGGCAGCTGTAAATTCCTGCGTGCGGCATCACGGATCTCATTCAGATTTACGCCATCTATGAAGTCGCTTTCGTAGCCTCCATCGCGGTGGACTTCATGCACAACGGGGAAATGCTTGCCCATGACCGCATCCAGGTGTAGTTGCGTCAGGTATTCCGAATATTCCCGCCAGCCTTCCGGGGATCTCACTTTTTTATATAGCGCCGCGCTATATTGATTGTCAAAACGGGGTATTTTGACGACTCGCAATGGAGCAGAGCGAGTCATTCGCAGCCCAAGATAAAAAACTCCATTGTTGATGCCTGCGCCGATCTTCAAGACAGCCATCCTTTTTGAAAGCACCTGGTATTTGAAACGTAGCCAATTTTTAAAACGCTTTGCCGAATGAAACTTCCACATGTTTTCAACATAATGAAAAATCGACCAGGTCCGGCGGAATTTCCCCTGCCGCACATTGCGGCGCAAAAGATATTTGATTTTTTTTATCGAGTTTTTCACTGCTTATCCTTTTTTCTTGGCAACTACGATCACGCCATGCGGTCCGAATCCTTTCCAAATCCGGCAGAAAGTGTTTAAAAAAAATCGATCGATAAAAAATAATGATCTTACTACAAACTTGCTCATATGGAATTTCTTTGGAGTAGCCTTTTGCAAAAAGAATTCAGCAAATGTTTTAAAAAATGAGTTGAAATTCCTGCGCTTCACTATTTCCAGATCTTTATCCTTAAGTAAGGTTAATGAACCGGCAAGATCAAGATCACGATCATGTTCACTGTGTTCATAGGTAGTGAATATTCTTCCCAGCGTTGTCTTCCTGCTTCCTAATATCTTTGGCTTAACGATCGGCTCATGGAAACAAAGAAAGCCGTTTTCTTTGATCTTCGAGACACAGCCGGAAATAGCGGTCATCGGCTCAGGTAGATGGTGGAGCATGCCGAAACTGATGATCGCCTGGAATGAATTATCGACAAACGGCAGGTTCATGGCGCTGGCCTGGATAAAATCTCCTTCCGGAATCGCCTGCTTAGCAACAAGGAGCCGCTTGAAAGAAATATCCGATCCCACATAACGATAGCCGAAGTCTTTCGGCCTGAATATGTTGGCGATCGTCCTTGAATTGCCGGACCCGATCTCCAAAATTGTTTGTTTTCGGCAATAAGGCTTAATGAAGTTCACAATGTATTTTTGTCTGGGGATGTAGTTGCGCCAGATCGGCATTTCACGGATCTCCCTGAGCATGGCTTCCCGTTTTTTATCATCATCCACCGCCCGGTCATAAAACCCCATCTCCTCCGAATTCCACTTCCCCACATTGGTGGCATTTCGCTTTAAATTCCGATTTAAATGGCGCTCAACTATAGGATTGAACTCGGTTGGAATTCTTGCTTGGATCGACTTTATCTTGTTGTCCAGATAACTCGGATCAATATCTTTATCGGCAAGTAGGATTGCTATCGAATTCTCGATGACATACACGGAATCGGATGCCTCGTTGACGATGATGCCGGAAATGACATCGCTGTCTTCTGCTAAACCGGATGCATCAATATCATGCTGGACTTCATCCCCAATACGAGCCTCAAAGGCGAACATCCTCATTTGCCCTGCCCCGCCGTTCGGGCACTTTAGCAGGTCTAGCAGTCGTTTCCTCATTTCAGGCGCTCACCAATTTTAACTTTTTAAAAGCAAAGAAATTAAACATGAAAAGAATGAAGCAATTCGCCGTGAGGAGAGCCACGGCCATGCCGGTGGCCTGGAAACGGACGAGCAGCAGCGCCGTAGCCGCTCCCAATACCAGCGCGGCCACGTAAACCCACAACCGGAAGGCGACCATACCCAGGGAAACCACCAGGTACAGGCTCCAAAAAAAGACCGCGTTCAAAACCGCATTTAAAATGAGAAAGAAAAATGGACTGGCGGATTGATAAAACTCTTTACCATAGAGGATGGTAATAAAGGGCTCTTTTATAAAAAACATTACGATCATGAACAATAATGCAGGTACTATTAACATTTTAGTCAGTTGGAAAACCAGTTTCTTAAGATCGGCTATATTTTTTTTAGATATAAGCAGTGCCAATTGGGGATAGATCGAAGTGGCCAGTGGGGCGGTAATAATGCTAATGGAATTGGCCAAACGCTTGCCGATATTGTAATAAGCCACCTGAACGGGCCCGAAAAGTGCTCCCAGTAACAGCACATCGGCACGATTGATGAATACCCACACCGTACGGCTGAGCGAATTGTTCACAGTGAATTTGCCAATCTCTTTCCAATGACCGCGCAAAACACTCATTTTAACTTTTAGAAAAGGTCCCAACTCATGACGCAATTCCCAAAAGACTATGCCATTGCAGATGGCACTATTCAATATGCGGGCACTTACAACCGCAAGGATAAAAGCAAAAATGTTTTTAGGAAAAACAAAAATGACCGTTACGACAATCAGAAATTCTATCACGGCCATGATGATGCTGATGATTGAATTCAGCTTGAACTTGTAATACAGTCGCAGCAGGCTGGTGCTCAAGAAATCAAAGAAAGTGGTTGCCGAGGATATGGCAAAAAGAACGATGAACCAGTGCAGCCCTGGTTTTTGAAAGAAAACATTATAGGACAATGATGCGAGCAGTGCAATTAATACAATTGATGCGAGGGAGGAAACAAAAGCGGCCAGAGCACATCCTTTGAGGAGCGCGGCCAATTTGTCAATACGGTTTTCGGTCTTGAACTCAGCGCCAAATTTGGTGAAAGGAGTGCCGATATTCAAATTTAAAACTTCCTGAATGGCCATGACAAAAGCGACGATCATGGCGTAAATCCCGTAAAATTCAACCCCCAGTCCCCGGGCGATCACGATCGAACGAAGAAAGACCAAAAATTCTCGAACCAGGTTGGAGCCGAGGATCCAGGAACTGTTCTTGACGAACTGCCGAGTCTCGAGATGCAGCTTTTTTCTAAGAAAACTTTTTAAAAATAGTAGATTCAAAATTATTTCAATAAAATACTATTTGAACTCTTTATAACTTTTTTCCCCTGCAGCCAGATTTTCAGGCAAAGGTTCTTCCTCGTTCAAGTCCATACATTTCAAGACACCGGGAGATACCTCTTTATAACGAAAGCCGCTTTCTGGGCATATCATCAAATCGTCCTCTCCTGGCTTCAGCACATGCCCATGCCTGCTCATCCAGCCTTTTTGCTTGCCCGGGACGCCAACTATAAAGGCGTAATCGGGAACGTCCTTGGTAACGACGGCACCGGCGGCGATGAAACAGTAGCGCCCAAGGGTTATACCGCAAACTATAGTCGCATTGGCGCCGATGGTCGCACCGCGGCGGATCAGGGTTTTCTCATAGAGAGAGTGGCGCAGGACCTGGGAGCGGGGGTTCGAAACATTTGTCAAAACGCATGAGGGTCCCAGGAACACGTCGGATTCGATTGTAATCCCTTCATAAACCGAAACATTGTTCTGGATCTTGACGTTATCACCTATCGTCACGTTGTTGCCGATGTTGACGTTCTGGCCCAGGATGCATTTTGCGCCCAGCTTGGCACCGGATTGGATGTGGGAGAAATGCCAGATCTTGGTGCCAATACCGATGGTGACATTGTCGTCGACAAAGGAGGAGGAGTGGATAAAATAGGGTTTGTCAGACATAGAAGAACCTCGGTAAGACTAAAATTCCAAATCTCAAATTCCAAATAACAAATAAATAACAAATTCCAAATTCCAATGAACCAAACGAAGACATTTCAAAGAACATTAAACGGACCTCGATAAGACTAAAATTCCAAATCCCAAGCACCAAATTCCAAATAAATTCCAAGTTCCAAATTCCAATGTCCTAAACGAAGGCAATTTCATTTTACTTCGATTTTTCAATGATTGCGGAAAAGATCTTCTTCAACTCATCTGATTCACGGATCAATTTTACCCCAACTATTGAAAGATCTTCATTATTCGTTTCGACCAGTAATTTGAGCCAATACGAAGTTTCTTTAGCTTCTTTTCTGCAAATCTTTATTCTCATATTGAAATCTTTCTTGCTAAGCGATTCATTGGCTTCAATGTAATTTGCTCCGACAGAACCCGAGGAGCGGATGACTTGTTTTGAATATTCAATGTTTGCAGTAGTCTTGGGAATTTTCTTAATAAATATCGCAACATCTTTAGCAAATTGATAAGTTCGTTCTTCGAGATCGTACATTTTATTCTTTTTTCTTTGTTTTGGTCATTGGGTCATTGGTATTTGATGCTTATTTGGAATTTGGTGCTTGGAACTTGGTGCTTTAGTCCTACTTAGCAAGAGGATGGCAATCTCCTTTTAAGCCAATAGGTTTTGCACTACGAATCTCATGAGCCAATTCGATCGACGGTCTTGCAATATCTATTCCAAATCCCTTACCAGCTAAAACTTGGCGATAGACCTCGGTATGAAGATCGGCAAAGCCGTCGGAAAATTCAAAGATCTCGTCGTTCAACTTCAATGACCTATAGGTGGATTTGTTAGAGCCAAGAGCATCAGTGGGCAAATCAGAGTGATCCAAGGACAAGAACCACTTGACCCGGGCTTTTTCGAGCTCAAAGAAGCCGGACATTTTTTTATCATTGGCCAAATGAACAACTTGATTTTGAAGCGGACCGAAGATCCATAAAAGCATGTCGAAGAAATGGATGCCGATATTGGTGGCCACGCCGCCCGCTTTGTGGACATCCCCTTTCCAGGAGACCTCGTACCAGCGGCCGCGGGAAGTGATATAGGTCAGTTCGATATCGTGTTTTTTCGTTGATTTTTCGGCGGCGATCCTTTCTTTCAAGGCAATAATTGAAGGGTGCAGGCGCAGCTGCAGCACGGTATAGACCTTCTTGTCCGTCTCCTTTTCATACTCCTGCAGGGCGTCGGCGTTCCAGGGGTTGAGCACCAGCGGCTTTTCGCAGATGGCGTCAGCGCCTATGCGCAGGGCGAAGCGGATGTGGGCGTCGTGCAGGTAGTTGGGAGACGCGATGGAAACGTAATGGACGCGCTTCGCCTCGCCCTGGCGGCGCAGCTTTTCGGCGTGGCGGTCAAAGCGCTCGAACTCGGTGAAGAAACGAGCGTCGGGGAAATAGCGGTCCAGGATGCCGACCGAGTCGGAGCGGTCCAGGGCGGCGATCAGGACATTGCCAGTGTCCTTTATGGCTTGCAGGTGGCGTGGGGCGATGTAGCCGGCGACCCCGATCAGGGCAAAGTTCTTTGTTTTTGAAACCATTAGATCATCCTCGTAAGAGATAAAATTCCAAGTTCCAAATCACAAATTCCAAATAAATTCCAAGTTCTAAATTCCAATGTTCGAAACAAAAGCCCTTTCAAGTTACCTTTCTTCGTTTGGGTCATTTGGTCATTGGTATTTGGTGCTTATTTGGTATTTGGTGCTTGGGATTTGGAATTTTATATCCTACTCATTTCTTCTTCTTTGATTGCACTTCTTCTTTCAATCTCTTGATATGCCCCCTGCCCAGGCCTTTGACTTCGCAGCCGAGAGCCAAATACTCTTTGATCTTTTTATCACTCAAGATTAAAAAGCAATCAATGACCGCAATGGGCTTGCCGGCGAGCTTGACTATTTCAGAAGGCACTAGATCGAGATATTCCTCGTGGCGCACAGCCAAAACCAGGGCGTCGCAGCCGGGCAGGGCCTTTTTCAGGTCCTTCTGCACCTGCAAGGATTTGAGCTTCTTCTGGTTGCGGAAGAACTTCTCCTTGCCCTGGACCGGGTACTCGTCCTGCTTCTCGAACTCCCACCAGCGCTCGACGTAGGGGTCGTGGACGCGGATCTCGGCGCCCATCTCGGAGAGGCGGCGGACCAGTACTTCCGAGCCGGAATAGCGGGTGTCGCCGACATCCTCGCGGTAAGAGGCGCCGCAGATCAGGACCTCGGCGCCGGCCACGGGCACGCTCATGTTGCGCAGGGCGTCGCGCACCAGCTGGGCGGCGTGCAAAGCGCGGGTATCGTTGATGTCTATGGCCCGGGGCGTGATCTTGAAGATGTCGTCCTCGAAACCGAAGACATGCTTGTAGGCCCATATGCCCAGGCCGCCGTCCTTGGGCAGGCAATAGCCGCCGATGCCCGGGCCGGGGAAGATCATGTTGCTGTGGGTCGGGCGCACCTTGATGGCCTGGATGACCTTGCCGATGTCCACGCCGTTGCGCTCGGCAAACAGCGACCACTCGTCCAGGAAGGAGAGGATGGTGGCGCGGTAGGAGTTTTCCACGATCTTGGCTGTCTCTGACTCGATGGGCCGGTCAAGGACGGTCAGGGGGAATTTTTCCGTATGTATCACCTCATTGAGGAACTTCTCCACGCGGGCGCGGGCCTCGGGGTTGATGCCGCTGCAGACGCGCCAGAAATCGCGGATGGAGGCCACGTACTGGCGGCCGGGCATGACGCGCTCGTAGGAGTGGGCCAGCAGTGGGTCGCTCTTGATGCCGCGCTGGCGGAAGATCTTGCGCATCATGGGCAGGGCGATCTGCTCGGTGGTGCCCGGAGTCACCGTGGTCTCGATCAGCACCAGGCACTCGGCGGGAACGCGCTTGGCGATGGTCTCGAACGACTCTTCCAGGGCTCTCATCTCCACTTCGCCGCTGCGGCAATTGCCCAGTTCGCTTTTCAGGAAATCGAGCTGGACGTCGACCACCACCACGTCGGCCAGGGTCAGGACCTCGTCGTTGTAGGTGGCCAGCAGGGTCTTTTTCTCCAGCACGGTGCGGCGGATCAGCGGGTCCACCTCGGGGTCCTCGGCCTTGACCGGCGAGATGCCCTTGTTCAAAGTGGGGATCTTCCAGAAAGACCTTGGCGAAGGTCGCTGCACGCCGATGACGAATTTCGTCGGCTTGCCCTTCTTGTCCGTAACATCGGCAACAATGGCGGCCATGACCGCGCCGACAAAGCCCACGCCCAGGACTATTACTATTTCACGACCCAGGGCCCGGTGTGAGTCGACCAGCTTGCGCACCCGTTCCATTTCCGCGGCGTATTCGCCGGGGGTTGGTAAGGGGTACTCAATACCATCGGGGGAAAGGGAGATAAGATTTGACATTTTCTAGCTCCTGGTTCTCGGCGTACGGCAGACGGCGTACGGCGGACGGAAAGAAAAGAAAAAATGACGAACAAGGCTGAAAATTGAGGATAAAAAAAGATAATTCATTTAATTAGGAACGAGAATTGATTAATCTTTGTAACATGCCGGATAAACCCAAGCATTCTTCCTGAATTTCAGCCAAGGTATCAAAGGGGATATACCCGATCTCTTGAGCGATCTCGAATTGAGTCATTAATTCGGCACAAGATCCTTTTGCAATACGAAAATGTCTTATGGACTGTTTATCCGTACCCAAAGTATCCCCTTCGGCTATATTGCTTGGAATGGATACAGCCGCACTTCTTACTTGATCTCGTAAACTGTGATCAGAGTAAAATCTGCCTTTCCCGGAAATTTCATATACTTTCACAGCAAGTGCCTTACCTCTTTGCCATACCTTCAATCCCCTGAATCCCTTTTCCTCTGACATCATATAAATATTTCGTTTATTGCCTAACCTTCAACCGTCTACCGTACACCGTATACCGATTTCTGAAAGCTCAACCTATGCTGCCGCCGCTGGCCCTTGCGGGCTTGCGGCGAGGCAAGCGAAAAAGCGCTTGGAGGTAAGATGGTGTTCAAAATGAGTATAGTCCCTTTGCAACCTCCAAAAAACACTTATTTTAATAACATACACATCCGGGATTGTCAATGCAATAGCCAATTTTCGCCATTTTTCACATCTTTTGCACAAATCTGGCTGAAAAAGTGAGAAAACCGCTGCCAGGTTCTACCAACTTATGGCGAATCCCCTGAAAATTTCCTGGATATCCAGAACTTCCCGCTCCACTTTTTCTACATTAGCCGACCTGGGACCGATGTGTAAAAATGATTCAAATTGAACAATGGCCGGATCGTCTCCCTGGGCAAAAACCTCAACATCGCCGTTGGACAGGTTGCGCACAGTGCCGGTAATCCCCCATTTTTCGGCCTCTTGTATCGTGTAGTGACGGAAACATACGCCCTGGACGCGGCCGGAGATCGTGTAATGATAGGTCTTCATGAAATTATAATAAAACAAGGGAAGAAAAAGGGAAAGGCAAAGGGAAGAGAAAGGGAAGATAGAGTTGGGAAAAATGTAATTACATTAAGTTCTCGATTTCTCATTTTTCTTCTGAGTTCACTTCCTTTTCTGTAAGGATTTAATCAAAGCATCGAGCATAATACAAATTTCAGCAGCCAACCATTCCAAATTTTCCCTATCAGAATTTGAAATGTAATCTATTTCACAGCTCAGGATCAACAAATATCTCAGTTCTTCCAATGACCCTCGGGCAATATTTAAAAATTGCAGGAACTCTTTAGCCGATTTTCGACTATCTCCTTCAACAATATTAAGTGGTACGGAATAAGCCGCTCTTTGAATCTGAGAAGCCAATCCATATCTTTCTTCTCTAGGAAATTCCTTGGTTATTTTATAGATCTGAATTGTTAAAATGTGAGCCTTTTTCCAGACTTGTAAATCTCGCCAATTCATATAAGCCTTCCTTAGGGAAGAAGGAGGGAAATGCAGAGGGAAGAATGAGTGAAGACAAAGTAAGAATAAGATAAAATTTCAATCGACTTTTTCTCTTTTACTCTCTCTTCCCTTTCTCTTCCCTGATTCTTCCCTCTCTCTTCCCTTATTTAAGCACTTTTTTAAATATCCTCTTCCTTTTATGCTGGACCGGATTGAAATATTTCCACTGGGCCTGGATCTTGGTGTTGGTCTCCAGTTCCTGGTTGCTTTCGGTATAGTGGAAGCCCTTGGCGATGGCCTTGTGGGCCATTTCCACCACCATCAGCAGGTCCACCCCCTGGCCGCGGTAGTTTTTCTTGATGCCGGCCAGGTAGAAATCCAGGACATCGTTCTTCTTCATGGCCCGCAGCAGGTGCCACCAGCCCAGGGGAAAAAGGCTGCCCCTGGCTTTCTGGAAGGCGCGCGAAAAGTTGGGCATGGCGATCATGAAGCCGACCATCTCGTCTTTCTGGTTGACCACGGCCTGGATCAGGTCCTTGTCCACGAAGGAAAAATATTTTTTGATGAAATAATGGATCTGTCTTTCGGTCAGGGGCACGGCGCCGTATATTTCCTCGAAAGCCTCGTCCAACAGGTGAAAAAGCTCTTCGGCGCGGCCCAGGATCTCCTTTTTATTGGAGAACTGCAGCACGCGCAGGCCGCCGCGCTCCTTGATGCGCTCGGCCAGGCGCAGCAGTTTTTCGGGAAAAGCCGACATTTCCGGCACATGGGTGCGAAATTCGACGTAATCGACCTCTTTCTGGAAGCCGAGATCTTCGACCAGCTTCTGGTAGTAGGGAAAATTATAATAGCCGGCGATGGTGGGCAGTTGGTCGAAACCCTCGACCAGCATGCCCTGGGGATCGAGGTCGCAGAAGCCGTGCGGGCCGGTCAGCGTCTCCATGCCCAGCTCTTTGGCCCAATTCTCCACGGTCTTGAACAGGGCGGCGGCCACTTCGGGATCGTTGGCGGCGTCGAACCAGCCGAAACGGAGGTTCTTTGTGTTGTACTTCTGGTTGGCCACGCGGCTGTTGATGGCGGCGATGCGCCCGACCGCCTTGCCGTCCCTGAAGGCCAGGAACTGCCGGGCGTCGGCATTGTCGAAAGCCGGGTTCTTGCTGCGGTCGAAGACTTCCATGTCGTCGCTGATGAGCTGCGGCACCCACATGGGATCGTCCTTGTACATGGCAAACGGCAGTTTGACGAACGTCTTCAGATCCTTTTTATTCAAGACTTCCTTGACAGTGATGCTCATGGTCACCTCTCGAGGCGATTATAGCAAAAGGAACTAAATATTACAAAAAAACAGTATGTGAACTTGGTGTACGGTTTACGGCGTACGGTGTACGGTAAGAAAAATACAAAACTAGGCGGACGGGAAGAAAAGAAAAAGTAACGTGATCGGCCAGCGAAATAATGAAGAAACTGAATTGCCTAAAATAACATCAAATGATTGCTATCATTCTTCAACCGTAAACCGTCAACCGTCTGCCGTACACCGAGTTCAGATCTTTGAAATACTGATCCTGCCGTTGACCGTTTCCAGCTTGACCTTGTGACCGCCGCCGTTGACCGTGCCGCTGAAGGAGCTGCCGATGAAATGGCGCTCGACCTGCAGGCCGAAATCGTTGTCGATGCTGCCGTTGACCGTCTTGCCTTCGGCCGCGAAAGCCGACTTGCGGTTGAGCTCGATGTCGATGCTGCCGTTGACCGTGGAGACGCGCAGGTCGCCGCTCAGCAGCGGCTCCTGGACGATATCGATGGCGCCGTTGACCGATTTGAAAGTCCCGGCCTGGAATTGTCCGTGAAAATCGATTTTGCCGTTGACGGTCTTCAGCGTCAGCTCCGCGAATTGTCCCGAACAGTCGATCTCGCCGTTGACCGATTTGAACCAGGTCTTGGCGAGCTTTTCCGGGATGGATACTGTGAAATCGACCTTGGCCCTGGTGTTTTTCTTGTTGTACTTGGTATAGATCTTCAGGCTGTCCTGGCCGGTCTCGAAGATGATCTCCACGTTCTCGATCTCGCCCTTGTAGTCGGACTTTTTTACGACCTTGATGTCCACGGTCCGGCCGGAGCTGGTGCTGATCTCGATCTCGCCGTTGATGTTGGCCAGCTCCACGGTGCCGGCGGCGGTCAAGGTGAAGCTGCGGGCGGTTTTATGCTCGTATTCCTCGGCGGACAGGAAAGAAGCCATCAGGATCATGATAAACAGGAAAAATAATGTTTTCAGTTTCATGGACAACCTCCTTAAGATCAATAAACGCAGAAACTTAACTGAAAGTTCGCAATTACGTGAAAGTTAAGGGAAGAATGAGGGAAAGGCAGAGGGAAGAATGAGGGAAGAAAAAGTAAAATGAATATATTTCCGAAAAATGCTTCTATTCCGACTCTCTCTTCCCTTTCTCTTCCCTCTCTCTTCCCTTATTCTTCCCTTGTCTTAAACTGTCGCCTTATGTATCTGCCTCTTTTGCCTGTGGATCTGGCGGTGGCAGAACTTGATCTGCTTGTGGTCATGGGCGGCGATGGCCACGGCGAGCTTTTCCTTGATGCGGCGGATGTTGGCCTTGACCTGGGCCTTGTTCAATCCCACCACCTGGCGGTGCTCGTGCATATCGATGTTCAATGCTTTACACAGCGCGACCAGGAGGTGCTCCTTGTTCAACTGCGAGTAGCCCTGCACCGCTTCATGCTCGATCCCCTTGGCGATCTCGCGCAGTTCGGCCACGGTTTTCTTCTTCAGCTCAGCGTGAGTAAAGGACATGGTTATAGCCTCCATTTAATATTTCTAAAATATTGTACTCGGTGTACGACAGACGGCAAACAGCGGACGGCAAGAAAAAGTGACAAACTCGGATGACAGCAAAAACAAAAAACATTTTTTCGATATTTTCATTTTTCGTTTTTTTCTTACCGTAAACCGTACACCGTCCACCGTACGCCGAGGGCGACCAGCCGGTCGCCCCTACTTCTTCTTCATCACCTTGCTGCAGCAGACCAGTTTGTGGACATGGGCGCAGCCGCAGGCGCGGTCCACCGCCACCACCAGGCCGCAGACAGCGCAGGCGTAACGTTCGGCCTTCCTGGCCGCAGGCTTGGCTTTCTTCTTGAGAACGGGTTTTGCTTTCTTTTTCAATACCGGCTTCACGACTTTCTTGACTTTTTTCACCACTTTCTTTGTCGCCATTAGAACCTCCATGTTGCGAATTTTTTTCTATTCTAAAGAATAAATAAAAAATTCGCAAGACTTTTCATACGTGACGCGTGAACGAGCTTACAAGACTTCGTAATACGTGATGTGAAAGAACAAGAATCTTAAATATTTCTGTTTATGGAAACTTCTTATCACGCATTACGCATCACGCATCACGAGTTCCTACGAGCCTTTGGGTTTCTCGCCGAAAAAGGTCTCCGACAGCTTTTCGAAATGCATGAAATTGCCGATGTTCTTCAGGGCGATCAAGGCCGCTTCCTGCTCGGCCTCGCGACGGTTGCGGCCGCTGCCGCTGCCGATCTCGCTGTTTTCCAGGTACACGGCCACGCGGAACGTCATTGCCGGCGGCTTGCCGATCTCGGCCGTCACCTTGTAAACAGGCAGGATGTTCTTGTGCTTCTGGATCAGTTCCTGCAGCTCCGACTTGTAGTCGTTGATGCGCATCTCGTTTTGGAGCAGCTGCTCCAGGAATTCACTGAAGCGTTCGACAATGACCGCGGATGCGGTGGCGAAGTCGGAATCCAGGTAAAGGGCGCCGATCAGGCCTTCGAAGCAGGAGGAAACGATCTTGCTGTTGCGCCGGCCCTGGTTCTTTTCCTCGCCGCGGCCGAGCCGGATGTGGCCGCCCAAACCGATGGTCTTGGCCACCTTGAACAGCAGGTTGCTCGAAACCAGGTGGGCGCGCAGCTTGGCCAGGTCGCCCTCGCGGTTGTCCCGGCAGCGACGGTACAGGTAGTCGGTGATGACCAGGCCGATGACCGAATCGCCCAGGAACTCCAGCCGCTCGTTGTCCAGGCCGTGGTTCTTGCCGCCTTCGTTGAACGATTTGTGGGTCAGGGCCGAAAGCAGCAGGTCGCGATCCTTGAAACGGTAACCCAGTTTTTTTTCCAGTTCTTCCATCAACGAACCTTCATCACCACGAAGGTCAGGTCGTCAGCGTTGGCCTGTCCGGCGGCGAAAGCGATGGCCCGGGCCAGGATCTTCTCCTTGATCTCCAGCGCCGAAAGGGCGGCATAGCCGACCAGCATGTTCTTCAACTCGTCGACGCCCAGCATTTGTTCTTCCTCGTTCATGATCTCGGAAAGGCCGTCGGAAAAGAAGAACAGGATATCGCCGCTTTGGTACGGCAGGCGCAGTTCCTCAATGCCCTCCTGGCTGAAATTGTTCAGCCCCAGGGCCATGCCGTGCGGCGACAGTTCCAGGCAGGCCTGCCTGGCGCTCTGGTAAAAAAGGGCCGGCGTGTGGCCGGAGCGGGAAAAGATCAGGTTCTTGTTCTGCAGGTCAAAACGGACCAGGTTGATGGTGATGAAGGTGACCTTTTCAAAAGAACTCTGCAGAATGACGTTGCACTCGCTCAAGATGGCCGCCGGCTCCTGGCCGCTCTTCTGCAGGCAGTTCATGATGCCTTTCAGCTCTGCCATGTAGAATGCAGCCTGGGCACCCTTGCCCGAGACATCGGCCACCAGGACCGAAAGGAATTTTCCGGGGCGGTGGAAGTAATCGAAATAATCGCCGGCGATCTCGGTGGCCGGAATGTTGACCGCGGCGATGTCGAACTCCGGGCAGGCGAAGTGGTCGGCGGGGAGCAGCTTCAGCTGGATGCCGCGGGCGATGCGCAGTTCCTCTTCCAAACGCTGCTTTTCCTTTTCCTCGGTCAGCAGGCGGCCGATGCCGGAAGCCATATCGTTGAACGATTCGGCCAGGAAATGCATTTGCTCATGCGACTTGATGCGGATACGGTAGGAAAAATCGCCGCGGCGGATCTTCTCGGTGCCCTTGGTCAGCTCGTTGACGGCACGGGTGATGACCAGCACCATGCGCAAACCGATGAAAAATGAAATTACAATGAAAAAGCCGAACAGGCCGAGCATGAAACGCACCAGCACCGAGATGGGAAAAACCGAGCTCTGGTTCTCGCGTTTCTGCAGCACCTGAAGCTCTTTTTTCAATTCGTCCAATTGCTGGCTTTTGCTCATGAGCGCAGCCTGATCGCCGCCGCGTAAAATCTCTTTTTCAAGTACCCTGACCTGGTCCTGCAGCATGGCGGCGCGATCAGAGGTTTTCAATTTTTGCATGATCTTCGAATAGTCGTTGATCAGCAGGAACATGTTGAATTTGAGGGTGGGCTGTCCGTCCTTCAGCTCGTCGAAATCCCAGAAACGGAAGGTGAAGGGAAAGGGGAAATGATATTTCTCAAAACCGGCGAAATCCTTGTCGTTCAGGCGCACCGACATCTCCTGCGAGGAGGCGGAGACCGCGTTGCCGCCGGCGCCCATGAAAAGCACCTTGAAATCGCCGATGGGCGGCATGGCGTCGAAAAACTCCTGGTTCAAGGTCACAAATATCAGCGCCGCGTAGCCGTTGCGCTGCTGGTGCACGCCATGATAGAGGACGCCGCCGACCTTGAAATAGCCCGCCTGAAACTTGGCCAGCGGGCCATTGGCATCGAATGTCCCCAATGGCAGGTCATCTGGATAGGTAAAGAACGCCTGGTAGCGGCCGGCCGTCTCCTTGAAAAAAGCCAAATTCAGAAAACGCGGTTTGCGGTTCTTGAAACGCTGCACTTCGAGCTTGATCCTTACGTCGTCGGCCAGGCCGAGATAATAGTCGCAGCTCTCCTCAAAGGAGCGGATCTCGTTGACCATCAGGTTTTCGAAGATGGCCGTGTTGTACTGGTAGATGATGATGTTTATGATCAGGTAGAAAAAGACCGTGATCAGCACGATGGGCGTGACGATGAAGAACAGCGAGGAGATGATCAGCCGGTTGCGTATCTTCCAGAGCAGGCGGCGGCGGATGATGCCCAGCAGGCGGAAAATGGCAAGAAAGACAGTCAGCCATAAAAATATCTGGAAGGTGCCCGGCTGGAAAAAAAAATAAGCAAAAACAGTGGCCGCTGCCGACAGGATAATGGCCAGATCGAGTTTGTGGAGCTTGGTGAGCATGAATTGATTATATTATGAACACGTCCAAACATCAATAAATGAAATGATTAATGTTTTGGTAAGACTTAAATTCCAAATTCCAATGTCCAAAACAGGGGCCAGGGTACAGGGGATAGGGTATAGGGTAAGAATAAAGGAGAAATCATAATCGCTCTCCGCAAACTCACCCCCTACCCCCCCGATTTGCGGGATGGCATCGCTTTATACCTCGCACATCCTCGGTATAGCGATGCGTACCTCTCTTGCGAAGAGAGGGGGATTCCCCATATTCACTCCCCTTCTCTTCATCGAAGAGAAGGGGTTGGGGGATGAGTTGGTTATTCGTGTGATCGTTGTACATCTTTATTTTGGTCATTTGGATATTGGAATTTGGTGCTTGTTTGTGATTTATTGATTGGGATTTGGAATTTTTCTTCCGTCAACCGTCCGCCGTCAGCCGTATGCCTAGTTCTCTGACCAGCGCCCCGACCACCTCCGTCGCCGGGCCCTGCAGGAACAAGTCGGCAATGGGAGTGAAATTAGACCCATGCGAATTGATCTCGATCACTTTGGCGCCGCGCGCCTTGGCCAGGGGCGGGATCTGGCAGGCGGGCATGACCTCGCCGCTCGAGCCGATGAGCAGGAAAACGTCGGCCAGCGAAACCTCCTGGTAGGAACGCTGCAGCGCCTTTTCCGGAATGCCCTCGCCGAAAAAAATAAAATCGGGCTTAAGCAGGCCGCCGCAGGCGCAACGGGGCGGCAGGGCAGCCAGCCGCCCGGGGCTCACCGCCTCGCGCTCGCGGCAATCCAGGCAGACCAGCCACTGCGAATTGCCATGGAACTCGATCACCTCGCGGCTGCCGGCGCGCTGGTGCAGGTTGTCGATATTCTGGGTGATGGTCGCCTTGACCAGCCCGGCTTTTTCCATGGCGGCCACGCCGAAATGGGCGTCGTTGGGCAGGGCGCGGCCGAAATGATCGTAAAAAATCTCCTTGATCCTCAACCAGGATTGTTCGGGCTGACGGCGAAAATATTCGATCTCCATAAAACCTGGATCCACCATGCTCCACAAGCCGCCGGCCCCGCGAAAGGGCGGAATGCCGCTTTCCACTGAAATGCCGGCTCCGCTGAAAACGGTGACATGGCCGGCGCCTGCCAGCAGTCGCGCCGCCCTGGCGATTCCGGCAGCCATGGATTTATTCTTTGAATATATGACCGAAACGATAGGTCAGGGAGAGGTTGAACACGCTGGCGCGGAAATGAGTGGCCACATCCGGCCCCTTCAAAAAAAAGCCTTTTTCAGACCAATCGGCTTTTTGACTCTGATAGGCGATCTCCAGAAGCAGGTTCCGGGAAAATTCGCAGCCCAGGCCGGCAGCATAGGCCTTGATCACAACGGCCTGATCATCCGCGTCGACGTAGAGCTGGCGGTCGGCCGACCAGCCGCCGCGCAGGTGCAGCAGCCAATGGCGCAGCGGCAGGCGGGCCTCGGCGCCAAAACGCAGGTTGCGCACATTTTTCTGTTTCTGATCCCAGTCGCCTTTTTGCGGGTAAGGCAAAACTCTGTCAAAGTCATAATAATTTTCGATGGTTCCCTTTTCCCAGTCCAGGCGGGAATACTCGGCGCTGAGGTCAAGCCAGGCGGCCGGCCGCAGCAGGGCGCCCAGGGCATATTGTTCCGGGATGACCACCCGGGCCAGGCAGCTGTCCTCAAGCTGGTTGATCCTGTCGCCTTTTCTGTTGACCTCCCAGGTCAGCAGCGTGGAAATGAAATTGTTTCTCAGGCCGCTGTGCCAGGTGAAACCCAGGCGCAGGAATTCAAAGGGGGAAAAGAGCAAGCCGGCGACAAGGTTGCGTCCCTGCAGCTTTTCACTGAATTGGCTGTGGTATTCACGGTTGGATATCTCGGTGCTCAGATGCTGACTGCCCGAATCGAAGAACTGCTGCATGGTGACGCCCAGGGCGACGTGGTCGGTCAGGGCCGCGGACGCCGAAAAGGCCAGCACATCGATGCCTTCGCTGCCGGTGAAGTTGATGGTATTATCCTGGGTATCCAAGCGGTTATGCAGGTAGGTGATCACTTCCCGGGCCATGCCCTTCAAACCATAAGGGATATACCGGTAATAGCTCAAGGCGAAGGTCCAATTCCGCTTCCAAATGACAGCCGGGGCCGATACGGAAAAAAAATCGATCTGGTTGAGCTGGCTGTTGAAATAGTAATTGTAAAGCTTGGTATCGTTTATCAGGATGCGCTCCTGCAGGTCGTAATCGTGTTTCTGGGAAAGTGATTTGTAGCTGAGGTAGAATTCGGGGCTGCGCATGGCGGCCAGGCCGGCCGGGTTCCAGAAAGCCGCGGTCAGGTCATCAGCCACGGCCGCAAAAGCGTTGCCCATGGCCCGGGCCTTGGCACCATAGGTAAAATTATAGAAGTTGAACCAGGGCTTGTATTGGGAAAAAAGGAGCGGAGCAAGCAACAGCAGCAGGAGCGTGAGGACGCGGGCTTTCATTTCTTGTCTTCAGCCAGGTCCTCTTCCTCATCATAGCCGACCCGCTCATCCTGGTCTTCGATAACGATCCTGCCGCCTTCATCCTCTTCGTAGGAAAGGCAGCACATCAGGCGGCCGCACATTCCCGATATTTTGATGGGATTCAAGTTCAGGTTTTGTTTTTTGGCCATCTGCAGGGTGATGGGCTCCAGATTGTTCAGGAAAGTCTTGCAGCAGAGTTGGCGGCCGCATATGCCGACTCCGCCGATCATCTTGGCTTCGTCGCGGATGCCGATCTGGCGCATTTCGATGCGCATGCGGAACTTCTTGGCCAGGTCCTTGACCAGATCGCGGAAATCGATGCGCCCTTCCGAGGTGAAATAGAAAATGGCCTTTTTCTCGGTGGTGAAGAAGGTCACACGCACGAGCTTGATGGGGATCTCCCGGTCCTTGATGCGGTTCTGGCAGTATTCATAGGCGCGCCGTTCCTCGCGCTCCTTCTTGGTAAAATTCTCGATATCCCGGTTGTCAGCCTTGCGCAGGATCTCGGGGATGGCAGGGATGCCCTTGGTGCAGTTGAATGTTTCGCCAAAATGCTTGACCACCTTGCCCAGCTCCTCGCCGGTGATGGACTGGATGATGACACAATCTGCGGGCTTGATATCGGCTTCATGGGTGCGGAAGTGCAGCAGGTCCTTGCGGCTTTCGATCTTGACCAGGATCACCTTATCCATAGTTTACTCCCTGCCGGGGGCTCGCGCCCTCAGGAATACCTGTGCCACCCGTGGTACCTGTGCCCTCAGGTGTATAGCTGTTGATGAATTCCAGTATAAGCACCCGGGCATTCAGGTTGCGTTGAATATCGCGCAGCAGGAATTCCATCTTGCGGATCAGAAAGAATATTTTATCAATATTCGTCAAAGCGGCCAGTTCCATTAACTTTTCCTTGTAATCCGAATTGATGAGCGTAGCGCTTGAGCCATCCACCATCAGCACCATTATATCCCGTAACAGCACAGAAATCAAATTGACCATCTCACGGAAATAGGCAATGAAACTGTCGCGGCTGCGGCTGCGGTCGTAGAGGTCGAGCAGGATGTCTTCGACCTGGCTCTGGCGGATCAGGCAGTCAAGGATGGAAAGCATGGCCTGGCGCTTTTCTTCCAGCTCCTGCCAGTCCATGGCGGCAATGTCCTCCATTTCGTCGGCGTTGAAAAAAGCCAGCAGGCGCGCTTTATCCGGGTCCACTCCCCGACTCTGCAATTCCAGTTTCACTTCCTGGTTGGAAAGGGGAAGGAATTTCAGGATCTGGCAGCGCGATTGAATAGTGGGCAGGATCTGAGCGAGGTTGGCAGTGAGCAGGATGAACACGTTCGTGGGCAAAGGTTCCTCGAGTGTTTTCAAAAAGGAGTTGGCCGAATTCTCGTTCAGGCGCTGGGCGTCCTTCAAGATGAAAAACCTCTTTGCGGCCTGCAGCGGCCGCTGGCAGGCCCCGGCGATCAGCTCGTCCAACTGGTTTTTACGGTAGAACTGCCCGTCCGGCTCCAGTATCTGGACGTCGGGGAACAAACCGCGGTCAATAGCCAGGCAGTAGCGGCAGCGGTCGCAGGCATCGTTCATTTTGTTCAAGCAGAGGGCGGCCTTGGCAAAATTCAGGGCGAAAAGCAGCTGGTGGTAGGGATCAGAGCCAGTGAAGATCAAGCTGGAGGGGACACGTTCGTTGCGCAGGTAGCTGCTCAGCGTCGCCTTGATTCGTGTATTGCCTATAAGTTCGACCAAAGACATGGTTTATAGCTCCAATTCCCTTTCCAGCGGGTAATCCAGAAATTATAGTAGCATAAATTGATAGTCAGGTGAAGACTTGGCGAACGGCAAAGGGCGGACGGCAAACGGCGGACGGAAGAAAAATTCCAAATCTCAAGTACCAAATTCCAATAACCAAAACGAAGAAAGGAATGAAGGCAGGTAGGGGTTTGATTAATCAAACCCCTCCAGGATCTAGAACATTAAAATAGCATAGCGCCTTCGTTTGAGTCATTTGGTCATTGGTGCTTTGTCTTTTTGTAAGGGCGGTTCCCCCTGGCGGGGACATGCGCGAACCGCCCCTACACTGGCTTTTCCCTTTCTATTTTGTCTTTTTCTTCTCCGTGCACCGTCCACCGTACGCCGTACACCGTACACCGATTACAGCAATTTCTTTTTCAAATACCTTCCAGTCACTGACCCCTTGCACTTGACAATGCCCTCGACGCTTCCCTGGTAAACGATCCTGCCGCCATTCTTGCCGCCACCCGGCCCCAAATCGATCAAATGGTCGGCCACACGCATCATTTCCAGGTTGTGCTCAATGACTACCACGGTGTGACCTCTCCCGATCAGGGCCTGGAACACATCGATAAGCTTGCGCACGTCATCAAAATGCAGCCCGACCGTGGGTTCGTCCAGCACATAAACAGTGGGAGATCCCGACAGGCGGGCCAGTTCCTTGGTCAGCTTTATGCGCTGCGATTCACCGCCGGAAAGGGTCTGCGAGCTCTGGCCCAGGCGCAGGTAGCCCAGGCCGACATCGATCAGGATGCGGATCTTGCGGGCCAGGGGCGGGATATTGGCGAAGAGTTCGAACGCTTCGCTGGCCGTCAGGTCGAGAACGTCGGCGATGGAGCGCCCCTTGAATTTGACCTGGGACGTTTCGGAATTGTAGCGCCGTCCGTCACAGACCGGGCAGGTGATCTCCAGCTGCGGCAGGAAGCTCATCTGCAATTTTTTCACCCCCATGCCCCCGCACGCTTCGCAGCGGCCGCCGCGCACGTTGTAGCTGAAGCGTCCCGAGGCATAGCCCTTGACCCTGGCCTCGGGCAGGGCGGCAAAAAGGTCACGCACCATGGCCATGATGCCGATATAAGTGGCCGGGCATGAACGCGAATTCTTGCCGATGGCCGACTGGTTGACCATCAACACCCTCTTGACACCGTTTAAATCGGCAAGCGTTCCGCAGGACAAGCGGGAATCAGCCAGGGGCAGACCGGCCATTTTCCGGCGCAGGATCGGCACCAGGGCGTCGATGACCAGGGAACTTTTCCCCGAGCCGGAAACCCCGCTGACCACGGTCAGTCGGTTCAAGGGTATTTTCAAGTGGATGTTTTTCAGGTTGTTCAGAGTGATTGCGGCAATATCGAGGAATTCGCCGGCAGTGGTTCGTCGCATTGGCGGCGGCGCGATGCGGCGGCGGCCGTACACATAGGCCGACGTCAGGGAGTTTTCAGCGGCGGCAAAACCACTCAGGGGGCCGGCATACATGATCTCGCCGCCGCGCTCACCGGCCCCGGGGCCGATATCTACAATGGTATCGGCGGCAAGGATGGTTTCCTCATCATGTTCGACCACAATAAGGGTGTTGCCCTTTTCGCGCAATTGGCGCAAAATGCCGAGCAGGTTGAGCTGTTCGGAAAAGTGCATGCCGATGGATGGCTCATCCAGGATGTAAATGATGCCGTTCAAGCTGAAGCCCAGCTGGGAAACCAGGCGGGCACGCTGCAGTTCCCCCCCGGAAATGGTGTTGATCCTGCGGTTCAATGAAACGTAACCCAGGTTCAAGGTGACAAAAGACTGCAAACGCTGGATGATCTGCGGCAGCAGCGGCCGACCGATACCGCTTTCTCCGGGATTCAATCGTACTCTTTCGAAAAAATCGAGCAGGTCGGCAACTTCCATTTCTCCCAATTCATAGATGTTTTTTCCGCGAAAATAAAAAGCCAGGCTTTCGATCTTCAGGCCGGCCCCGCTGCAAACCGGGCACACACGGTCAGCGCCGCTCTGGCCGGTGCCCAGGCAATCGGGACAGGCACCTTCA
This sequence comes from Chrysiogenia bacterium, assembly GCA_043826505.1. GTDB lineage: Bacteria > Acidobacteriota > Aminicenantia > UBA2199 > UBA2199 > UBA2199. Next base: position 24,301 of record JBDRQC010000007.1, read on the forward strand.
GGTGAATTGGTGGAAAAGGTCCCGGGTTGGGGTTCGCCCAAGGAAATATCGCAGCGGGCACAATGCAGGCGGTTGGAAAAAAACATATCCCGGCCCTGGCAGCGTACCAGGATCTCACCGTTGCCTTCGTTCAGGGCCAGGATGATGCTGTCGGCTACGCGCTCGCGGTTGGCGGGCTCGACATCAACGGCATCGATCTGCACCGCGATATGGTGGCGGCTATTGCGATCCAGGAGCGGAACATCGTCCAGGTAATAAACCTTGCCGTTGACCAGCGTTTTGAGGAAGCCGCGTTTGCGGTATTTTTCGAATAATGCCTGGTAATGGCCGCGACGGTTGCGTACCACCGGGCTGAAAAGTTGGATCAATGCCCCTGAAAAACGGCTGAAAACCGCCCGGCCGATCTTGTCCGCCGAGTAGCGGCTTATCCTGTCGCCGCACTGCGGGCACCGGGCCTCGGCCAGCCTGGCAAAAAGCAGCCGCAGGTAGGGAGCGATCTCGGAGATCGTGCCCACCGTGGAATTGAAGTAAAAGGAAGAGTGCTTCTGGTCGATGGAGATGGTGGGGGCGATGCCTTTGATGGATTGGACTTCGGGCCGCTCCAGGGACTTGATGAATTGGCGCGCATAGGCTGAAAGTGACTCCAGGTACTTGCGCTGTCCTTCCTGGAAGATGGTGTCGTAAGCCAGGGTGGACTTGCCCGAACCCGAAACGCCGCTGATCACGATCAGTTGTTTTTTAGGCAGCCGCAGGTGCAGGTGCTTTAAATTATGCTTATGGGCGTCAATGATTTCAAGGTATGACATCAGAAACTATTTTAACATAGTACTCGGTTTACGGTATACGGTGTACGGTGGACGGTGAAGAAAAAGACAAGGAAAAAAGGCACAAGGCAAAAATAAAAAGGTAAGAAAAGACAAAGCACCAAGCTCCAAGCACCAAATCTCGAATAAATTCCAAGTTCCAAATTCCAATGTCTTGAACAAAGAAGCGAATGGGTAGAAGGGTTAATGAGTTGAAGGGTTAAGAAAACTGAAATCGCTTGCAGTCATTGGCACATTCCCATCAACGCATCAAAATTTGTTTGCTCTCTTTTTTTTTGATCATACCGTAAACCGTATACCGTGTGCCGTAAACCGATATCAGGTTGATTCTTTTCCCTACGCCGAGTTCTGGAAGCTCGCTCTAATCCTGCGGCTTGAACCTCTTCAGATCGTTGGGGTTCTCGATCCATTCCTCGATAAATCCGCATTCGGTGCAAACGAAGCGGGTCACCCAGACATCGAGGCTGGTCAGGTTTACCGAGATCCGGCTCCAGCTGTTGAGCACCGGGGAACCGCGCTTGCGGCCAAGGGCGGTGGATCCGCACTTCGGACACTTTTTATTGTTTTTCATCAGGGTCACCTCATAGAAGTCGGTTATAGCAAAAAGAAAATGAAATAGCAAGAAAAAAAGTACTCGGTTGACGGTAGAAGGTGTACGGTGGACGGTGGAAGAAAACATCAATTTAACGACATTTTAATCTTTCGTTTTGGATTTCCATTCCATGAACCGTCAATGGTAATCCTTAATACAGAGTTTTTTTCTGTCTTTCTCTCTCCGTAAACCGTCAACCGTATACCGTACACCGAGTACTATTTTTGTTGACCATATTCCGACCTTGACTAACACGGCAAAATATCATAAAGTTAACTTTCTAACAGTACAAGGAGGTCTAATGGCCAAAGAACTGCTCTCAGGCAACGAAGCCATCGCCCGCGGCGCCTATGAAGCGGGCATCACCTTCGCTTCGGCATACCCCGGAACGCCCAGCACCGAGATCCTGGAAAACATCATCCGTTACAAGGACGTCATCCACGCCCAGTGGGGAGCCAACGAGAAGACTGCCATGGAAGAGGCCTTGGGAGCCAGTTTCACCGGCGCCCGCGCCCTGGTGGCCATGAAGCACGTGGGCCTGAACGTGGCCGCCGACCCCCTGTTTTCCGCCAGTTACATCGGCGCCACCGGCGCCCTGGTTATCATATCGGCCGATGATCCCGGCATGCACAGTTCCCAGAACGAACAGGACAACCGCCACTACGCCGTGGCCGCCAAAATACCGGTGCTGGAGCCAGCCGATTCCCAGGAAGCCAGGGACATGGTGCTGGAAGCGGTCAAGATCAGCGAAACATTCGACACCCCGGTGCTGATCCGCATGACCACCCGCACCTGCCATTCACGCTCGGCTGTGGAACTGGGCGAACGGCAAAACCCGCCCGAACCGGAATACAAAAGCGATTTTCTCAAGCGCAACCTGCTGCCGGGCAACGCCCGCAAGCGCCACGTGGCAGTCGAGGAACGCCTGAAAAAACTGGCCCTTTTCAGCGACACTTTCAGCCACAACATCATCAGCAAGGGCAAGGAAAGGATCGGCGTGCTGGCCTCGGGTGTTTCCTACCAATACGGCCGTGAGGTCTTTCCCGATGCCTGGTTTTTGAAGCTGGCCCTGCCCTACCCTTTCCCGGTCAACCTGTTCCGGCGTTTTGCCGACCTGGTCGACAAGATATACGTACTCGAGGAAAACGATCCCATCATCGAAACTTTCGCCCGCCTGGCCCTAAAGGTACCCGCCGAGGGTGCCACACCGCAAAAAGAGATCATCGGCAAGGATGTTTTTCCTCTTTTGGGCGAAATGTCGCAGGACACGATCAGGGCCAGCCTGGGCCTGAAGGACATGACGCCGCGCCATGACGGCGCCACGGTTCCCGGACGGCCGCCTTCGCTTTGCGCCGGCTGCCCGCACACGGCTTTTTTCTACAACCTGGGCGTGCTCAAGGTGCAGTCGCGCGGCGACATCGGCTGCTACACCCTGGGCGCGCTGCGCCCATTGAGCGCCATGGACACCTGCGTAGACATGGGGGCCAGCATCACGGTCCTGTTGGGCATAGAAAAAGCTCTGGAAAAGGCCGGCAAGACCATCAAGCAGGTGGCCGTGATCGGCGATTCAACCTTCTTCCATTCCGGAATCACCGGCCTGGTCGACATCATCTACAACCATGGGAAATCCACCGTGGTCATACTGGACAATTCCATAACGGCCATGACCGGACACCAGGAGAATCCCGGTTCGGGCAAGACCCTGATGGGCCAGGAAGCCAGGCGCATCGATATCGCCAAGCTGGTGCGCGATGGTTTGGGCCTGGAACATACCTACGAGGTTGACGGCTACGATATCAAAGCCATCCGCGAGCTGCTCAAACGCGAGCTGCTGCGTGAAGAGCCGTCGGTGATCATTATCCGCCGCCCCTGCGTCCTGCTTTACCGCAAGGCCAAGTGGTCGCCCATGCGCGTGGACAAGGAAAAATGCACAAGTTGCAAGGTTTGCCTGCGTTTGGGCTGCCCGGCCATCAGCAGCGACAGCGACGACAAGTCCCTGATCAACGAAGCGCTGTGCACCGGCTGCGGCGTCTGCGCCCAGGTCTGCGCTTTCAAGGCCATCAGCTTTGCCGACGACAAGGGCCCGCACATCAATTCCGTCAGCCTGGAATCATTCCTGACCGGAGGCCAAAAATGAAAACCAAATCGATCCTGATCTGCGGCGTTGGCGGCCAGGGCATCCTGACCGCCAGCGACCTGCTCTCCGACGTGCTGCTGCTGGCCGGCTTCCAGGTCAAAAAGAGCGAAGTGCACGGCATGAGCCAGCGCGGCGGCGATGTGATCTCCACCGTGCGTTACGGTGACCAGGTCTTTTCCCCACTGCCGGCGCTGAAAGAAATCGATTATATCCTGGCTTTCGAGAAGCTCGAAGCCCTGCGCAACATCAATTATCTGAGCGAAAAAGGCAAGATCCTGGTCAACGATTTCGAATGGCAGCCGCTGCCCGTGGCCGCCGGACTGGAAAAGTACCCGGCCGATACGATCGAACAGCTGCAAAAACTCACCGCCGAGCTGGTCGTGATCCCGGCCACGCGCCTGGCCAACGAACTTGGCAACGAAAAGGTGTCCAATGTCATTCTCATCGGCCTGCTGGCTTCACGCATGGATATCGACAAGAAGCTTTGGCTGGAGGTCGTCGGCAAAAAAGTGCCGCCCCGCTTCATCGACCTGAACCTGAAGGCGTTCGAAATCGGCTACAATTTCAAGCCCTGAGCATGCCTTGTCAGGCAAGAGAGGAGAACCGTCATGATCACCAGTCTTGAGCAATTGGTCAGTAAGGCCGGCAGCATAAAGAACATCACGGCCGGCGTGCCCTGCCCAGAGGATGACAGCACCATCCTGTCCTTGATCCAGGCCAGACAGCAAAACCTGGCCGACTTCATTTTATGCGGCGCCGCAGACAAAATAAGGGAATTGCTGCGTCAACATGGGGCCAATCCCGCCGATTTCGAAATTTTCGACTGCCCGGGGGCCGAAGCGGCCGTGGCCCGGATCGTGGCCCTGGGCCGGGAGAAAAAAATCCAGCTTATACTGAAAGGTTTCCTGCCGACCGCCGCACTGATGAAGCCGATCCTGGACAAGGAAAAAGGACTGCGCGGCCCCAATTTGCTTTCCGACATCCTGGTAGTTGAAAACCCGTACCCGTCGTCGCGGGGCGGTGCGGCTTCCGGGACCGCTGCTCTGCTTGGTATGAGCGACGGCGGCTTGAACATACTGCCCGACCTGGCCCAAAAGAAGCAGATCCTGGAAAATGCGGTTGCCGTTTTTCACCGCCTGGGATACGCCGAGCCCAAGGTGGGGATCATGGCCGCCATCGAAACGGTCAAGGATTCCATGCCGGCCACCCTCGATGCCCGCTCCCTGACCGAGATGAACCAGCGCGGCGAGATCGGCGGTTGCCGGGTCTACGGCCCACTGGCCCTGGACATCGCTGTTTCCCGGCAGGCGGCCGAACACAAGGGGATCGTCAACGATGTGGCCGGGCAGACACAGATCATGATCATGCCCAACATCGAATCCGGCAACCTGCTTGGCAAGGCCTTCACCTACTACCTGAAACTTACGGTGGCCCATGTGGTCATGGGCGCCCAATTGCCCATCCTGATCCCTTCGCGCAATGAAAGCGACACAGACAAGTTCCATTCCCTGGCCCTGGGCGTGCTCAGTGCCGCTTGCTGAGGAGTGAGGCCCAGCGTCCGCGTTGAAAAATGAAAAGACGCGTCATGTTCACTGCTTGTTGGCTGTTGGCATCGCTGCTTCCGGCGGCCCCTGACGATTTCCTGCAGCGGGTGCGTGACAAGATCCTCCAAAGCCAGCCGTTTAAATCCGATTTCAGCCAACAGGTTTTCATCGATGAGGAGAAGATCCTCGAAGAAAGCGGCGTTATCATTTTCGCTGACCGCTCCCGCATGAAATGGCAGTACCTGAACCCCGAAGCCAAGATATTTATCCTTGAGGACGGAAATTACAGTTTCTACGACAGGGAAAACAATCAGCTCATGAGGGGACGCATCGGGGCGCACAGCGAGCAGCTGGTCTGGGAACTGCTTTTCTCCGACCGGCCCGGCAACGCCAGCAGCTGGGACTCACAGCAGCGCACCATCCGGCTGCGCCTGAATGGGGAAGGCGGCGTCCAGGAACTGAAGATCAAGATTGGCGCCGACTACCTTCCGGAACGGGTGGAGCAGATAACCATCAACGAGGCAACAACCGTCTATCTTTTCAGTAATTACCGCAGCCGCATCACCCTCACCCCTGGGGAGTTCGATCTGGACCTTCCCGATGACGTAGAGATCATTGAAGAGTGACCACCTTAAAAACTTTCCCTCTTAAGAATACGTAAATGATACTGGATGAAGATCAGATACTGATCAAAAAAACGCTGCGAGGCGAAAGGAGTGCTTACGAGGAATTGATGCGCAAGTACGAAAAAAAAATATTCAGTTTCGTAATCCGCATGGTGCGCAATGAAGACGTGGCCGTGGATCTTACCCAGGATCTTTTTTTCAAGATCTATACCGTAATGGACAAATATAATTTCGAGTACAAGTTTTCCACCTGGGCCTACCGTATCTGCTACAACCTGGTCATAGACCACATCCGCAAGAACCAGTCCCAGGTCGATTCGCTCGACGATGACAGCATTTCCCCCCATGAGCTTTTCGCTTCGGAAAACGTCAGCAGGGAAGACGGTTTCAGGAACCTGGCCCGGGAGGAGACCAGGGACTACGTCTGGCGGGTCGTGGACCATATTCCCCTTAAATTCCGGGAATTGATCCTGCTGCGCTATATCCAGGACCTCAAGTACGAAGAAATCGCTGCGATCACTTCCCTGCCCGTGGGGACCGTGAAGAACCGCATTTTCAAGGCCAAGGAAATACTGAAACAGGAGATGGAAAAAGATGGCTTGCTTGTCTGATGAAAAAATTATAGCTTTGGACGAAGGCGACCTGAACGCCATCGAAGCGTCGCGCAGCCGCGACCACCTTCTGCTCTGCCCGGCCTGCCGGCTGAAGGCCGACCACTACCGCTGCCTGAACAATTCCCTGTCCCGGCCCATGTTCAGTGAACCTCCGGCCGCCCTGATCCCCCATGTCCTGCAGCGTCTTTATCCGGCGCTGCCCCGCTACACCTCCGTCATCGCCGCCATCGCAGCCAGTTTGGTCTTTTTGATCACCTGGATATACATTTATTTCGATTTCTCCAGCAGCAGCCTGATCCAGGCCCTGCGTCTCACTGCAGACGGCACGTCGGGCTGGCTGGTCAACACCATCAAGGCCATCTCCGCGGTATACAATGCGGCCCAGGCCGCTTTCAAAGCCGGCAACGCTCTGTTGAACTTGCTTCTTCCCGCCCCCTTGGCAACGGCCGTCATCGCCGGCTCCCTCCTGGCTTGCTTCAGTCTGCTGGCATTCCTGTTCATTGGTTTCATGCGCAAAAAAGTGCACGCAGAAAAATCATGAAAAAATCCCGTTTCCTCTTTTTCTTTTTGGCTGCGGCCGGTTTGCTAATGAGCGCCGCAGACGGCAAAGAGATCAAGGTGGCTGCTGGCGAGATCCGCACTACGGCCATCAATGCCTTCAATGCATCTCTGCGCATCCAAGGCAAGATTGACGAATCAATTTTCCTTGTGGGCGGGACACTGATCCTGGACGGCGAGGTAAGCGGCGATGTCATCTGCATCGCTTCCCAAGTGGCGATCGGCGAAAAGGCCGTGATCGGCCTGGACCTGATCGTGATCGGCGGTAATCTCGAAAAAGCCGAGCGCTCCAGGATCGGCGGCCAGTTGTATCATGTCCGCACCCAAAAAGACCTTAAAAAGATCGCCAGTTCCATGCTGCCCTTTCTGCCCGAAACGGGCGGGTTGACCTTCTTCAAGATCAGCAAAATATTTTTCTGGCTTATCCTGACCCTGCTGACTTTGCTGATCCTGCCCGCAGCCGTCGGCCGGGCGGCCGTCATGCTGGGGGAAACTCCGCTGCGCCATCTGCTGCTTGGCCTGATCACGCTGCTGGCTTTTGCGCTGCTGCTGCTCAGCTTCCTGATCATGAGCTTCGTGCTGATCGGCATCCCATTGCTGATCATGCTGATCGCCGCCTATTTCTTGCTGCTGATCTTCGGCAGAGCCGCAGTTTTTTATTTTATCGGTGCCAGGATCGCCGCAGCCGTGAAACTGAAAGTCAGCGCCCCGGTTTTTGTCGCTTTGGGCGTCGCCATTTACACCCTGCTCAAATTCCTGCCCTTTCCGGCCGCCCTGCTGCTGATCGTTATGGATATCTTTGCCATCGGCAGCGGCGTAAGTTTCATCCTGCGCCGACGCAAGTCAGCGGTGTAATTAAAGAAACGTATCAGGGGACAGGGTACAGGGGCTAGGGTATAGGGTAAGAAAAAACGAGCGATCAGCGACCGAACGGAAGGTTTGCTCCCCGTCCGCGGCGGTACTTGGAAAAAAATCATTCAGCCGTCAGGCACTGAAGCATCCCAAGTTCCGATTTTTTATGACTCAAACTAAGGCCCTTTCAAATCCCCCGATCTCCTAAAACTCACCCCTACCCCCCTCTCTTTTAAATAGAGGGGGAATCTTCTCCTATGCTCCCCTTCTCTTCGGGAAGAGAAGGGGCTGGGGGATGAGTTGGTTTTTCGTACGATCGTCGTTCATTTTCGTTTGGGTCATTGGAAATTGGTGCTTGCTTGGAGCTTGGTGCTTTACCTTTTCTTACCGTAAACCGTCTACCGTAAACCTTATACCAAGTCCGGAAATGCCTAATCTTCCATGATGTGCTTTTCTTTTTCCTTTTCGATGCCGTCGATCCTTTCAGACGTGGCATCGATTATTTTCTGCAGTTCGTCATAAGCGCGCTTTTCATCATCTTCACTGATCTCTTTTTCCTCTTTCATGGCCTTGATCGTGTCGCGGTAATCGCGGCGCACGTTGCGGACATGGGTCTTGCGCTCTTCGGTGTATTTTTTCAAGGTTTTGATGATGTCAAGGCGGCGCTGCTGGTCCAGGGGCGGGATCGGCAGTTTGATGACCTTTCCGTCGGAGATGGGGTTGACGTTGAGGTTGGCGGCCCGGATGGCCTTGTCGACATCGTTGATCATCTTGTTGTCCCAGGGTTGGATGATGATCAGGTTGGCTTCCGGGACACCCAGCGTGGCCAGCTGGTTGATGGGCGTAGGCACGCCGTAATAATCGATCAAGATGCCGTCCAGGATCGATACCGAAGCCCGGCCGGTGCGGAATTTCGACAACTGTTTCTTGAAATCCTCTTCCATTTTCCGCATATCGCCTCTGGCTTGCTCAAGGATCTCTTTAATCATCGCCCTCTCCTTTCAAATTGATCAGCGTTCCGATATCGCAACCGGTAATGGCTTTCTTGATATTGCCCCGGCCGGTGATGTTGAATATCTTGATGCACAGCCCGTTGTCCTTGCTCAGTGAGATGGCCGTGCTGTCCATTACCTTAAGTTCCTTGGCCAGAACTTCGGAATAGGAAATATGGCGGAACTGGGTTGCGTTACGGACTTTTTTCGGATCAGCGGAAAATACGCCTTCAACCTTGGTGGCTTTGAGCAGGATATCGGCCTTGATCTCAATGGCGCGCAGGGCAGCTGCGGTGTCGGTGGTAAAAAAAGGGTTGCCGGTGCCGGCGGCAAATATTACCACCCGGCCTTTTTCCAAATGGCGGATGGCCCGGCGGGGAATAAAAGGTTCGGCGATCTCCTGGACGGCCAGCGCCGATATCAGGCGGCAATGGACTCCTTTTTTCTCCAGGGCATTCTGCAGGGCGACACCATTGATCATGGTGGCCAGCATGCCCATGTAATCGGCTGAGGCGCGGTCAATGCCCAATTCGCCCGCTTTGCCGCCGCGGAAAAAATTTCCGCCGCCCGTAACGATGGCGATCTCCACCCCCAGGTCATGAATTTCCTTGATTTCGGCGGCAATGGTACTGATGACATCATGGCTGATGCCGAAAGAATCTCCGCCCTGAAGGGCTTCACCGCTCAGTTTTAAAAGAATCCGCTTGTACTTGGCCAGGGCGGCAGCCATTTTAACTTTCTTCGCCCACCTGGTAGCGGACAAATCTTTTCACTATGATGTTTTCACCTGTCTTGTGTATTTTTTCGGCAATGAGCTTTTCGATGGTTACTTTGTCGTCCTTAAAAAAGGTCTGGTGCACCAGGCAGTTTTCAGCGTAAAACTTGCTCAATTTGCCTTCAACGATCTTCTCGATGATATTGGCCGGCTTGCCGCTGCCTTTCAACTGTTCGCGGTAGATTTCCTTTTCTTTTTCCAGGATCTCGGCCGGGATATCGTTCTCAGAGATGAAGCGGGGATTCAGGGCCGCGATCTGCATGGCGACATCCTTGATCAACTGCAAGAAATCTTCATTCTTGGCAACAAAATCGGTTTCGCAGCCCAATTCGACAAGTACACCGATCTTGCCCTTCATATGGATGTATGAACCCACGGCGCCCTGGTTGGTCACCCGTGAGGATTTGGCTTTGGCCTTTTCGAAACCTTTTTTACGCAGGATTTCGGAGGCTTGGGTCAGGTCACCCTTGGCTTCCTCGACGGCTTTTTTGCATTCCAGAATGCTGATCCCGGTCTGCTCACGAAGCTTTTTTACCAATTCCATGTCCAGGGCCATGTCAGTTCTCCTTTTCGGCTTCGGCGCTGACAGCTGCCTCGGCTGCTGCCGCATCGGCTGCCGCTTTGTCGGCTGCCAGCTGCTGGGCGTTGGCGCTTGCTTCCAATTTACGGTTGCGGCCTTCCATGACCGCTTCACCGAATTTGCCGATAAAGAGCCGGATCGAGCGGATGGCGTCATCGTTGCCCGGAACCGGAAAGTGCACGTCCTCAGGATTGGCGTTGGTATCGACCACGGCCACGATAGGGATACTCATGCGTTTGGCCTCGTTAATGGCTATGTCTTCGAATGTGGAGTCGATGACGATGACCACGCCGGGCAAACTGGTCATTTTGCGAATGCCCCACAGGCCGCGATACAATTTTTTATACACTTTTTCCAGCCGCGACTGCTCTTTCTTGGATTTGACTTCCCAGCGGCCGTCTTTTTTCATTTCATCGAGTTCCAACAGGCGGTCGATGCTTTTTTTGATCATGGAAAAATTGGTCAGCAGGCCGCCCAGCCAGCGCTTGTTCACGTAATGCATGCCTGTCTCTTCGGCGATCTCCTCGATGATCGATTGCGCCTGTTTCTTGGTACCAACGATCAGGGCGTCCTTGCCGGCTCCGACCTGGTCGGATATGAACTGCAGCGCGGCTTTGAACATCTCGATCGACGTCTGCAGATCTATAATATAGATGCCGTTCTTCTTGCCGAAAATATAAGGCTTCATCTTGGGGTTCCAGCGTCTGACCTGGTGGCCGAAATGGACGCCGGCTTCAAGCATTTCTCTCATGTTGATCTGAACCATAACCGCCTCCTAGCGCTTGTGATACTGGGGAGCCTTTCTGGCTTTAAGCAGGCCGTATTTCCGGCGTTCTTTTTCCCTAGCATCTCTGGTCAATAATCCTGATTTCTTTAAGGCCGGCCTTAGTTCCGAATTGAATTCCAACAGGGCGCGGGCGATTCCCAGGCGGATGGCCCCGGCCTGCGCCGCGACACTGCCGCCCTCAATATCCATAAAAAAATCAAAGTTGCTCAACGTGTTAGTCACAGTCAACGGTTTGAAGATGGTGAGCTTGTGAATCTTCAAAGGAAAATATTCCTCAAAAACCCGGTTGCGTTTGTTGACGGTCAGGGTAAAATTGCCGTTGCCCGGGCGCAGGTAGACCCTGGCGATACTGGTTTTTCGTCTTCCGGTTCCGTAATATTGCACAATACTCAACTTCTTCCTCCTGTTACTTTCAATATTTCAGGTTTCTGGGCGGCATGGCCATGTTCGGCGTCCGCGTATACTTTCAACTTGGTCAGCAGCTTGTAGCTCAGCTTGTTTTTGGGCAGCATGCCTTTGACCGCATTCATGATGATCCGTTCCGGGTGGGTGGCCAGCATACGCTGGTAGGATATCTCCTTGAGGCCGCCGCGATATCCCGAATGGCGGTAATAAACCTTTTGTTCTTCCTTGCCCCCGGTCAATTTCACTTTCCTGGCGTTGATGATAATGACATAATCGCCGCAATCAAAAAATGGAGTGTAATACGCATGGTCCTTGCCACGCAAAATATGGGAAACCTGGGTGGCCAAGCGGCCAAGCACAAGATCACTGGCGTCTATCAGCCACCACTTTTTTTCAATGCCTTTTTTTTCAGGCAAATACGTGACGTTGTTTTTATTCAATTTCATTTTCAACCTCGTTGGCAAGGTTATAATTTATATTATTTTTGCCTTCTTGTCAAGATTATTAAGAAAAAAACTGTGCTGAAAACAATTTTTCGCCATAATTTACGCCTGACTGAGGCGAAAGCCCCGGCGATCACGGAATTAATATTCCCTGAACCCAGGCCCCGACCGCAAACAAGGGTTGATTTAAATGACAAAATTTGTTATATTATTACCCAATGAGATTAAATAAGCAGCAAATTGAGCACCTGGCATTTAAAATTGTCAAGGGACTGCTCAGTGAAAACCTGCTAATGGTCGAAAACCGGGAAAAGACCGTCAATGATGTGCAAAATATCATCACCAAGGAGCTGGAAAAAGAAGATTTGCTCGATGAAAAAGTCAAGGATATCCTCAAAGAAAAGCTGACCGAGATCCGCAATTCCAACATCGATTATTACGAAATGTTCCGCCTGATCAAAAGCAAGCTGGCCGAACAGGAGAACATCGTCCTATGATTTTAAAGGCCCAAATCTCTGAGAATCTCAAAAAAGGCCAAAACATCTCAAAAGCCCTTTAGATAAAGGGTTTCCAGACAATCTCCCTTTTTTCACTTTCTGTGAATCTCTCTGATTTTCTCTTTTTACGTTGCAAATACGTTACAATTACGTTATACTTATTACGAGCCTGCAGGGATACTTAGAGGAAAAAGGGGGCAAAATGGACACCGTAGTTTTAAGAAAGAGAGAGGGGAAAAAGAAAGACACGCTGTCGCTGGCAATCTGGAATCCCGAAAAGAAAAATTGGGTTTACGAGCCGCTGAAACTCTACATCTACCACGACCCTCAATATTCAGACCAGAACAAGGAAGCGCAGAAACTGGCTGAAATTATCCGCACTCGGCGTCAACTTGAAGTTTACTCGGGTGAGCATGGCGAAATTCCAGAACACAAGAAAAGAGGGAATTTTATTACTTTCTTCGAGAACATGACGAACGGAACCGGGGAATTTGAAAACGCAGGCCCGAGGGACAGGAACTGGAAGCAAGCCCTCAGGGTGCTAAAACTTTACAATCCCGGCCCCGTGTCCTTCAAGGCGCTTAATTCGTCCTGGGAGCTCGACTTCCAGAGATACCTGCTGAAAAATTACTCGCATAACATGGCATGGCTGATTGAAGTTAAATTTCGTGCTGCAATCAGGGAGGCTGTTCGCAAGCGGTTGCTTAATCGGGATTTTCTTTTTGAAGTTCCTTCCATCGAGTTTAAGCGGAACGAAAGAATTTTTCTGACCGTAGAGGAAATTCAAAAAATGGCGAACACCCCCTGCGAGAACGAGGACTTGAAACGGGCCTTCCTGTTCTCGTGTTTTTCAGGGCTGCGTTTTGGCGACGTACGCTCCCTGAAATGGCGAAACGTCGAAAAGGACTATCTCATTTTCGAGCAGGAAAAAACAAGCAAAGTGAAGCGGCTCCCCTTGAATCAGAACGCGAAGGATATTCTATCTCAATTTAAAATTATCCGTCCTGAGGGTAACGTGTTCACGCTGCTCTCCCCTACCAGAACGAATTTCCTGCTTCGGCGCTGGGCGAGGAAGGCTGGAATCACGAAGCACATCTCTTTCCACGTTGGTCGGCACTCCTATGCCTTCATGCTGCTGCGAGCGGGAGTTGACATCTACCGCGTTTCAAAGGCGATGGGTCACGAGTCAATCGAAATGACGATGGTATATGCTCACTTCATGCCCGAGGAACTCCGAAAGGACATCGACGACAAACTGCCTGTTTTTAAAGTCAACGGAGGTGGAGCGTGAAAAAGCCGAGAGAGTTCCGAGAGAGCGAACTTAGGCAGATTGCAGAAATTCAATATCTGATAAAAAGTAAAGGCCTCAATGCATCTGTCAATAAAATTAAAAAATGGGTTGTGGCGCAGCCTGACCGGTTGAGGCCGCAGTTTTTTTTGGGAGTAATCAGGGACTTACAAAAAGGAATAGTATATAAGCAATTCGAGAAAACGAAAATCAATCCGAAAAGCCACTATACAAGAGCAGAGGCCGCAGAACTGTTGAACCTCTCTTATGGCAGGGTCAGGCAACTTGAAATTGAGAAAGTGGGATTAAAGCCGTTGGATAATAAATTCAACCGAGGAAATCGCCTAGTCTTTCTTGGGGCTGACATCATAAAGTATCGCCGACAAACTGAAAAATAATTTAGATTTTTTCACTCTCTCCGAAACGCAGTACCTCTGAGTGTATCAATAAAATAACCTGCTAGTTTTCCCCTCCTAACCTGCTAGAAACCCGCTTAGACAGGAGCAGGGAATCACAGTATACGAATGATGCAACTAGGAGGTGAAACAATGTCCGAGAAAAAGACGGTGCTGGCAGAGGTGGGCGCTTCAACTCTGCGGCCCGGTGATATAGTCCTTCGAGGCGCAGACGCGGCAGCGCGGCACACGGGCTATTCCTCGTCTTGGATTTTTCAGGAAACGATGAAGCGGCATATCCCGCATTTCAAGCGTGGCCGTAAACTCTTTTTCATTCAACGAGAACTGGACGAATGGCTGACCGCGAAACGAGTCATGACCATTGAACAGTTGAACGCCGAGGCCGAGAAGCGGCTGGGATAAGATATGCAACTGTCCGAACGGCTCAAACAGATTTATTCGCTTCCTGAGGAGGAGCAGGAGGCGGCAGCAAATAGTGGCCCAGTCCGAGATGAACTCCTCGAACTCTACTTGAACGAGCCGGGGACGGAAGAACACCTTAAACAAATATCGAACCTGTACTGGTGGACTCCATCTGAAACGCTCAGGCAGATTGAAATTTTCAAGGAAGGCAGAGAATCGGTTTCAGGCGACAACGGCAACGGTTCTCCTCCCCAGCACGGCAAGGACGGCAGAGAGGAAGCCGAGAGCAGGGAAATAATCGGCGAGTTTACGTGGGATGATTTTCAAAAGAATTATCATAAATATCATGACCTCGCCGCGAGACTTCGGGCTGCCTCCCTACTTCCTGAGTCCGACAGGAAAGGTAATGTCTCTCTCAAAGAGAGTCTTTTTACTGGGCTGGTGGATACGCCAATCACGGAGCGCAATCTGCCGTTGGACAACATTGTAACTATTCTGGGAATGACCTTTGAAGACTGTAAAGCCGAGTTTTTAGAATATGAGCAGCGGACGAAAGCGAAACGCAAGGCCGCGAAGTACAAGCCAAGCCCGGTCAAAAAGCAGGAGCCTGAGGCACAGCCTGCGGAGGAACTCCTGCCTCTCACTACCTGCATCGCAGGAATTGAACCAAAGGCCGTTGACTGGCTCTGGCCTGATTTTATTCCTGTCGGCGGGGGAACTTTGTTTTCAGGCGACCCAGGAGGCGGGAAAACATTTTTCCTGCTGGACATGGCGGCGAGGCTGACGCGAGGCACGAAATGGGCTGACGGCTCTCCTGTCAGCAAGCCCGCGAATGTTCTATATTTGAGTTTCGAGGATGACCCTGCTACTACACTTCGCCCTCGCTTCGATGGGCTGGGCGGTGACGTTTCGCGGTTCCACGTCCTTGACGCGTCACACTCAATCGGAATCGACCTCGCTGACACTCTCTGGTTGACGCGACTGGAAGCGGAGGTGCTGCGAATCGGTGACGTGCGGCTGGTCATCCTTGACCCGATAATTGACTTCAGCGAAAGCACGAACCCGAACAAAGCCGAGGAAGTCAGAGCGCTGTTGACTCCGCTTGTCGGCGTGGCGGCTCGGCTCGGCTTCGCACTCGTTCTCGTTGGTCACTTGAACAAGAGCGAGTCCATGAGTGCAATCTATCGGGCAGGCGGCTCGACCTCCGGCTGGCTCGGCAAGTGTCGGGCTGGCTTCATCATTTTCAGAGACGCCGATGACCGCACCTTGCGCCACTTGTCGGCCCTGAAAGCGAACCTCGCTCACCGTGACCCTCCACAACTTGAATTCAGGCTCTCCGAGGGGCAGGTGCTGGTAAACGTGTCGGTGGAATACGTCAGCCCGGATGAACACCTAAACCCAAAACGCTTTAAAATGCCCAGAGAAAAAGACAATGCCCTTGAATGGCTGAAATCACTTTTCGATGACCGGACAGAAATACCAGCAACAGAAATTTTTGAGCAGGGAGAGGAAAAGGGATTCTCAGAGAGAACCCTGAAACGAGCAAAAGCGGAAGGCGGATTCATCAGCAAGCGAGGCGATAGCGGCTCGGGCTGGGTCTGGATGAAGTTGAGCGGAGAGGTGAAACATGGTCAGTAAGTCAAGGGGGCCAGTTTCTCTTTTACACTTTATTGACCTTATTGACCTTATTGGCCCTCTTGGAGCGGTCAAGGGGGTCAATCGGGTCAATCGGGCCACAGGGCCAGTATCATATAAACTGGCACTCTTGAATTTCGCACAAGTGGCCTCTCGCCTTCGGGCCTCCGCCCTCTCGATGCTTCAGGCGCTACGGGCCGTGCTTCAGAACTGCTTACACTCGGGGGATGAGTTTCCACAGGCAGGCACTTTGCTTATGGGCGCTTCGTTTTCGGGCCTTGCATTTCTGACTTGTAACGCAAGTGTAATATTTACTCATTTTGAGATGCTTCAATAGAGGTAACTATGAATGACAAAAACTCAATGCAAATGCTCTCAAATTTCGGCTCTATGGATTGCATGATGAAGGAACTGCTGAAGGGAGGGACTATTCAGCATCTCATTGAACTCCCTGAACCTCTGTTCAACGTGGCGATGGAGAGAGTTAGGCGGGCGCACTTGGAGCAACGGGGATACCGTTTCCAAGACCCTGACAACCCGGCCACGTGCGAGAGTTGCGAGGGCTGACAATGAAGCAGAGCAGAAAAATCAAATACAGTCAGGCCGTGGCCTATGCTGCCCGGCTCCCTCATGACTGTTACGGCAAATTCCTGAAGGACGTGACGCTGCGGCGAAGGGTGCTTTCAGGCGAGGTCAGGATAAAACGCAGCGGCCCGGTCACTCTGGTCATTGTCAGGACTCCCGGCAGCAAGTCAGGCAGAACATGAAGCGGCGAGATTTAAGGGAAAAACACGGCGGGATTAAGTTTCTGCGAACAGGGGTTGTCCCTGTTGGTATGCGGCATATTGTCGATGCAGTTGAAAAAATAGTTGACGAAATAATTGACGACCTCGGAGGCCCACAGGAAATAACAGGCACGCAAAAGGTTCTAATAGGGGCAATCAAAACTGATTTAATCTTTCTCGGCATTGTCACCGATTGGCTGCAAAAACAGCCCAGCATTATTGATAAGGCTGGGCAGATGCTTCCGCCTTTGAACTCTTTTCTCGCTTATCAGAACACCGTCACCCGCAACTGTCGCGAACTCGGCCTGAAGCGTGTAAAACCCTTGCTGTCGATGGAAGGATACCTTGAAGCCAAGGCCACAGAAGCCCACGGCGAGCAAACGGAAAAGCCCACGTCAGAACATACGGGCGCAGCCGAGAACGCGTCTCTACGGGCCTCCTGTGAAGATTTTTCGGGAGACATTCAATGAATTTTCTACAAGCGCTGGATGACCCGAAACTGCTGAAGCCGTGGACTCGCAAAATGGAATTGTCGGCGTGGAGGGTTTTCCATGCTGCCGTTGACGGCCTGACGATTGACCCGGCGAACCTCGGCCTGTTCACCCGATGCACAGGGCGAAGGTCTTTCCCGACTGTCCGGGCTGTGGAAGCATACGCTGAAATTGGGCGACGCGGAGGCAAAAGCGCAAACGTGGCGCTTCGTGCCGTTTATGAAACTTGCATCAGAACGGACTGGAAGCAGCACCTCGCTCCCGGCCAGCAGGCAATTTACGCGGTCATTTCTGTTGACCGACAAGCGGCGAGAGAGGTTTTCAATTACTGCCTCGGAATACTCCGCAGCACTCCCCTGCTACGGGCGATGGTAGAACAGGAAGCGAAAGAGGAAATCATTTTAAATAACGGGGCAGTTATTCAAATCAGGGCTGCGAGTTTCAGGAGCGTTCGCGGCCCTGCCTATATCGGGGCTGTTCTGGATGAAATGGCTTTTATGCGTGATGCTGACTCGGCAGCGAACCCGGCTTCTGAAATCATCGCTGCGCTTTCCCCTGCTATTATTCCGGGCGGTGTTCTGCTCGGCATTTCATCGGTTTTCAATCGGCAGGGCATACTTTGGGAAACGCATCAGCGCCATTTCGGGAAAGATGGTGACGTTCTGGTATGGCACGCGGACACGTTGACCATGAACCCGACATTCAGCAGGGCGAAAATTGAGCGGGAAATGGCGAAAGACCCAGCGAGGGCTGCGGCAGAATATGGCAGTCAATGGCGGGATGACATTCAGGCTCTAAACTCAGCGGAGAGCGTTGATGCAGCAATGCGTGACCGTGGGAATTTACCGTTCATCTCAGGACTCCGCTATTTCGCTTTTGTTGACCCGAGCGGAGGTCGCAGAGACTCAGCGGCCCTCGGAATCGCTCACCGTGAAAAGAGCGGGCGCATTGTCCTTGACGTTGCAGTTGAGCGCAAAGCCCCTCATGACCCCGGCGAGGTGGCAAAAGAATTTTCGACGCTGCTTCAAGCGTACAATCTGCGGGAGGTCACAGGCGACCGCTACGGTGGAGAGTGGCCTGCCGCTGCATATAAAAAACACGGAATAAAATACACGACCTCAGAAATGACGGCGAGTGAAATCTATCTCGCAGCGTTGCCTCTGTTTTCGGGGGGGCTGCTTGACCTCCCCAGGTCGGACAGGCTCCGAGGGCAACTCTGCGGCCTGCTGCGGAAAACGACGCCCGGAGGAAAGGACTCTGTTATTTCAGGGCAGAGCGACAGCAGCCATAGCGACCTGGCTAACGCAGCCATTGGAGCGGTCATCCTCGCCTCACAGGGAAAGCAGCATGAAGGGGTCATAGCGGTCAGCGAAACTTATTTTTATGGCCCGATGGCGGGGCTGCGGGACTCTGATGATTTTCGAGAGCGCTCCCGTCATTCAACTGCATGGGAAGTGATACCAGCAGGCCCGCCGAAGCAAGTAATTCTCATGGGCAATCTGCCCAAAAATAAAAATACTGGAGGTCAGAAATGACAAAATTTTTCGAGCAAGAGAAACAGCAGGGAGAGCAGGGGCCGCGTCTTGCCGACATCAGGAAAGAGGTGCTGGCGAAAATGAAAGAACACGAGGACGCTGACGCTGAAGCGACTAAAAAAGCGGCAGAGCGTAAAAAGCGAGTCGGCGAACTCGAAGCCAAACTGACGGGAGAGAGGGCGCTTCTGGAACGGATGAAAAAGGACTGCCTGACGCTCATGTTTTCGAGTCGGGAGCAGAAGCAGGCCAAAGTCGCAGCCGACAGCGAGCAACTCCGGGCCGAAGTGCAAGCGGGGAAAATCGGCGTGATGGAATACCACGAAAAAGTGACCGCTCAGAGGAAAAGAGAACAGGGCGAATTGACAAAGGTTGACCGGGAGATTGAACTGGCAATCTCGGCTGTAAGGGAAAAGCAACACACGGTTTTACAACTGGAAAAAGAATACTGGGAAAACTTCGCGGATTTTTACTACTTGTCCGCTTATCCGTCGGAGGCGGGGCTGGGTGAACTGAAAAAAGTTATTCAGGAAATGAGCAGCCGTTCTCAATCGCTGGCATACCACTACCGCAACGCGAACGCTGAACTTGAAAAGATAAAGGATAAGTTGAATAGGTCGAAGGGCATGGCCCTGACTGCTGGCTGGTCGATGGATGAAATGAACATTGAACAGGTGAGGGCGCTCCCGCTGTTTCCTGAAATTCCTGATGACTATTTACCTTCGCTTTTCTCGCTTATTCAGGAACTCGAAGCATACGAGGCGAAGCGGCGAGAGGCTGGGCAGGCCGAGGGCATTTACTACGTCCGGCTTTCATATATGAGCGGAAAATCGCAGCCGTGGGACTATCTCTGCCGCAACTCAGGGTCTCCTATTATTCAAATGAGCAATACGATTGAAGCGGTTTCATCTCCGGGCATAGTTTCGATGAGCGGCCTGCCGATAAAGTAAGCGAGGTGTAGCATGGCAGATTTTACCGAAACACGGAAATTGCTTGAACGTGCTTTGCAGCGGCGAGATGATGAAACGCTTGACCTCGGAGCGATGAAGGTTGAGCGTGACATCGCCGGGGGGTTGAGCATCGTTGACGGCGACAAGACCTATTCGATGGCCCGTGTTCCTGCTGACGTTTTCGACAAACTGACAGCAGCGATTAAGAATTACAACGACATTTCAACTGATGGAGGTTTTTTTTGAGATTGCAAGCGAAGTTAAAATGAACAATATCGCAGTCAGAAAATCAATTATCATCCAAAGTGTTTTTTTTAGATGAAATGGGAAAACCGGGTTAAATAAAAGGCTAACTAAAATAAAAATGACAAGTAAGCCCTGCTTTTTGCTTATGTATGTTTTATAAATAAAATAGATAGAGCAAGCCGTTACCATCCATCTAACACCTATATAGTAGCTGTATGGGAATATTTGGGGGATTGCTAAAAAAAGCAATATAGAAATCACTACTGATGGTATTAATAAAGGATATTTTATTAAATCAATTTTCATTAACTCCCCATCAAATTACTAATAGAACCATAGAAATCTAAAGGTCTTCATCGAATAGTTTTTTAAATTCTGCGGAATACTTTGATTGGACATAAACTATACCAGCCACCATATTTTTTAATCGTTCATTTTTTTCAGTTTCACTTAAAGCATCTAATTGGGGGAACATTTCATTAAATTTAGTAAAACCACTATTGGTTTCAACATTCATTTTCATTATGTCTTCTTCATGCAAATACCCTCTTAACTTGTTTTCAATAATTTGCATATCTCCTGAATGTGATAAATTGGCTTCTCCAAAACTCAAATAAGTTTGAAATGCTGCAACGATATTTGAAAACATTGCTAATTGATATTTGAAATACAATCGTGAAAATGATTTCAGAACATCTAATTTATCTTTGGGGTATTTGTTGATATTTTTTTTAAAGGTTTCAGAATTTTTGCTTAATTCTTGTGGATTAACTGACTCATCTATAGAACCATGAAATAAATATATACAATACCTCCCGTCATCTTTTAATTTTTCATCCCAATTTACGCCAGCAAAATCATTATGCCAAAAAAATTCAACTCCCCGATACAAAACAAGAGGAGAATAAGTTATTAAATCGGAATCATCTTTGTGTTTCGTACAACTGTGATATTCTCCAAGAATAAAAAGTCCGATAAGGATTGTACCGCCCAAAAAACTAAAAATGGGCTTGATGATATCCTCCATCAAATCTTTTTTCTCCTTACCATTCTCTACATAAGGAGTTAACTCTTCAAAATTGTTGTTTTGATTCTCCATAATATTTCTCCTTATTGCTTTACCAGAATATTAATTTAAATTGAATTTTTTATCAATATTTGATTTGAAGTTTGGAAACTTTCGGCTCCTGCTGTTCCCTGACGAGGACCGAAACTTTCGGTTCTACTTGGGGCGACAGGTGGAGGACGGTAAAAATCGCTTCAGGATGCCCTACAAGGCGCGAACTCGGAATTGGAAGTATGACTAACCAAAGAATTTATTATCTTTTTTTATTCGTTCTTCTTCCATATCTATATGGTGTTTAATTAAAGCCCTGACAGTAGTATTATCTCTCATCGGTGCCCTATAATCTCCCCTACAAATCGGACATCTTGAATAAACAATTTTACATTTACATTTAGGACAATAAGGTTGGATATTTTCAATTTCATATTCATTCTTTGAGGATAGCTTGAAATTCCATCGATACAAAATTCTATCATCGAAAGTATCTTCTGTATATTTGAAGAACCATGGTTCGTTGTTATCGTTCTTTATGTTTTTTAAGCGTCTAATGTCAACGATTCTCTTTAACACATAAAATACGATTGAAATAATAATCAGAATCCATAATGATATTTTTATAGATAAAAAACTACTAAGAATGCTCGGCACCGATATTATTCCACTCCAAAATGCTTTTAATATTTTTGTTCCCGCAATTATATCAATAAGTTGAAGCATCCCTACCGCAATAACAGTTCCCAATGGGGTATATACTAATGGATGACGGAATAATTTTGAAAGACTTTTAGGCATATTGAAATTATATGGATATTAAATAAAATATCAATTGTTTTATTGACTATTTTCTAAGATAGAGGATAATTTGCATATGTTTGAAATCATCATAAATTTCATAAATAATAATGCTGGCCTTCTTGTTGCAGTCTTGGCACTTTTTGTTTCGGTTTATGAATCTATACGAGGGCGGCGGCACGATAGACTGTCCATGAAACCATATCTCCACTTTTTAAAAAAAAGAAAGTCCAGTAAGGCTGGTGGTTTATACTTAGTAAATAATGGAATAGGACCCGCAATATTAACAAAATTTGAAATCTATTTAGATAATCAACTTATTAAAAAGGTTGCAGATAGAAATCCATGGAGTATTATTTGTGATAAAAGCAATTTTGATTTTGAAAAAGTAAACTTTTGTCATCTTGAAACTCCATACTGGATGCCTGCAAAAGAAGAATATGCATTATTTGCATTGAAATTTCCAGTAAAAATAGAGAATGATGAAAGCGATTTCTTGCTAATATTGGAAAGAGTACAGGTTAAAATTAAATATCAATCATGTTATGCAGGTCGAATATTAAAAACAATGAAATATGAAGTTTCATTTCCACTACCTGTTTAATTCCGCCTTCTATATCGCAAAAACTAATTTGACAACTCGTACCCTTCGAGGTAGAATCAAGCGATGGAAAAAGGACAAGCGCTTTACAGATACGTTGCAAATCGAATCCCTAACAACGCTATAATGCCGATAATAAATGGCTTTTCAATTTTTGGGGGCCTCGTCCTATGAGCCTGAAACTGTCGAAAAACCGGGTGAATTTCCTGACCAAGCTGATCGTAGACTCGATCCTGGACAGCGATGACATAGATTATACTGATGATCTGGGCAATATCCGCTTTAAAATCTACCATCTTATTTTGGCTGAACTGAAAATGTTCGAAGACATTGAAACCCAGGCCCGGGAGAAGATCATTTCCCAGAAAAAAAACATTCCCGAAGGTTCACGGGAATGGGAGATCCTGTTCCGGAAATACACAGGCGAGGAATTGAACAAGCTGGGCCGGGTGTGGGATTAGATCGAGTTCAAAGAAGGAGCTCGGTTTACGGTGTACGGTAAGAAGCATGAAACGAACCATTCTCAGATCGAAAAATTGCTGTTCTCTTCCACCGTCTACCGTATACCGTATACCGTATACCGTATACCGTATTCCGATGAGGAGTAGATCAAGATGAACCTAGAAGCAAAGATCGAGTGGCAACAGGGCCTTGCCTTCCGCGCCCACCTGGACGGCTTTGATTTCACCATCGACGGCTCTCCCGAAGCCGGGGGCCGCAATCTCGGCCCGCGCCCTAAGGGTCTGACCCTGGTATCCCTGATCGGCTGCACAGGCATGGACGTCATTTCCATCCTGGGCAAAATGAAGGTTAAGGTTGAAAGTTTCTCGGTGGGAGCCGATGCTCTCCTGGCCGACGAGCATCCCAAGAAGTTCCTCGAGATCAAGGTCACCTACCGTTTCAACGGCGCCGGGATCACCACGGAGCCTTTGCGCAAGGCGATCGCCCTTTCCGAGGAAAAATACTGCGGCGTCAGGGCCACACTTTCGCCCCCGGTCACCATCAGCCATGAGATCGTCCTCAACGGCGAAATTATCCCCAACTAAGCGCCGGGCCCGAGGCGACCTAGAAGCCATTCGCCGTATCATCATCCCCCTATCGCCCCCTGTTTATGCTTTCGAGGCCAGCATCCGCTCTACGCCGTTCCGCATACTCATCTCGGTGCTGCTGAGCGCGCGCACCCAGGATCCGGTAACCGAAAAGGCCGCGGCCAGGCTATTTGCAGCGGCGGCCACCCCGGAAATCATGGCGCGGTTGTCCCTTGCCCAGGTGAGCCGCCTGATCTACCCGGTCGGCTTTTACCGCACCAAGGCCAGGAACATCCTGGCGATCTGCAGGATCCTGCAGCTGGACAAGAAATTCCCTTCCACTCTCGAGGAATTGCTGGCGCTTCCGGGCATTGGCCGCAAGTCCGCCAACCTGGTGCTGGCCCTGGCTTTTGCGCGCCCGGCCGTCTCGGTCGACACCCATGTTTTCCGTATTTCCCGCCGCCTGGGCTGGGCCGCGGGCAAGACGCCAGCTGTTGTGGAAACGGAACTGGAGCGTCTTTTTCCCCGCCGCAGCTGGGCGCAGGTCAACCAGGTGCTGGTGGGATTCGGGCAGACCATATGCCGGCCCATAGGGCCAAAATGCGAAGTATGTATATTGAAGAAGAGTTGTCCGTCATCAAGCTTAAAACTTGAACACAAAAAATTAAATCTGTAAGACTCAAATTCCAAATCCCAAGCACCAAATTCCAATGAGCCAAACGAAGATTCGGGCACTCGTTAATGAGTAAATGAGTTGATGAGACAACGGCCCTGACAGCGAAATCTTTTTTCTTTCCTAACCCATCTACCCATTAACCCTTCTACCCTTCTACTTACTGGTTTTGGGCATTTGGTCATTGGTGCTTGTTTGGGATTTGGAATTTGTGATTTGGAATTTTGTTCCTACTATCGCCTTCCCTTCCACCGTAAACCGTCAACCGTATGCCGTACGCCGAGGTCAGCCTTTCTTCAGGAACGTATCCTTGATCATGTTTACCATCTTGGCGTTGTCGGTATGTCCGGTTTTTTGGGCAATGATCTTGCCGCGGATCGGCCGGCCCAGCAGGTAAAAATCACCAATGATGTCCAGGATCTTGTGGCGGGCCAATTCTTCGGGAAAACGCAGAGTGGTGTTGATGATCCTGTCCCTGTCGATAAGTATGAAATTATTCATGCGGCCGCCTTCAGCCAGCCCCATGTCGCTGAGCTTGTTGAAATCGTCCACGAAACCGTAGGTGCGGGCCGGCGCGATCTCGCGTTGAAAATCCTCGCCTGAATGCATGACGAATTCATAACTCTGACGGCCCAGTGGTTCGGGGTAAATGCAGGTATAAAGTACCGAAAAGACATCGGCGGGTTCGATCTTTATGAATTTTCCGTCGTGGGTCTCCTCACCGATGAGCAGGGGCCGGGTAATGACGATCTCGGGAATATCTTCTGCCTGATCGACAATGCCGCACTCCTTGATGAAATCGCAGAAATTAATGGCCGAACCATCATCAATGGGGACTTCCTTGTTGATCTTGACGGCCAGGTTGGTGATGCCGAAAGCATGCAGCACTGCCAGGAGATGTTCGATGGTCCGGGCCTCCAGGTCATCTTTCTTGATCGAAGTAGCGTAGCCCGTGGTATTGAGGAATTCGATACGGGCGGGAATGTAGCTTTTTTTGGATATGTTTTCAAAACGGATGCCCTTGTTCGGCGGCAGAGGCTTGATGACCATGCCGGTTTTCTCGCCCGAATGCAGGCCGATGCCGTAGATGATATTGCTCAGTGCCACGGTGCGCTGCTTGCGGAGATACTGAGCATCGGCGGCTTCAAAATCAAGGGTGGCCGTGCTTTCGCGCAGCAGCTTCATTTTTTCATCGTTGCCGGCCAATTCGTCTTCCTGTTCGAGAATGGTCTTCAGCTTGATGTTCTCGTCGCGAACCTGGCGGAATTCCAGGCCGCGTTTGAGCACGAAGATCACCTTGTCCAGGCTGAGCGGCTTTTCCAGAAAATCGTAGGCGCCGGCCTTCAGGGCCGAAACCGCCGCCGACACAGAGCCGTGCCCGGAAATCATTATGATGATCTGCAGCGGATCGATGGCCAGGATGCGATTTATGACCTCCAGGCCGTCCATGCCGGGCATCCAGATATCCAGGAAGATGGCGTCGGGCTTAATGTTCTTGAATTTATCGATCCCTTCCTTTCCATCTTTGGCAAAATAGACTTGGTATCCTTCATCTTCGAGCACAGTGGCCAGCGAAACCTGGATATTTTTTTCGTCGTCAACAATGAGTATTTTCTTCATTTTCGGCCTTATTATACCTAAAAACATGCGGAAAAGAAAGGCCGAAAATGAATAGACGAGCTCGGCGTAAGGCGGACGGCAACCGGTAGAAGAAGATATTGCAAGAAAATAAATTCCAAACCTCAAGCACCAATCTCCAAACAAGCACCAATGACCAAAACGAAGATGCACAGCGATGGCACGAAAAACCAACTCATCCCCAACCCCCTTCTCTTCCCGAAGAGAAGGGGCTGGAAAAAACATATGGAATGCCCTCTCTCTTCGCAAGAGAGGGGGTAGAAGGTGAGTTTGAGGATTATGATTTCTCGTTTATTTTTACCCTATACCCTATTGCCTCTACCCTGGCCCCTGTTTCGGTTATTGAAATTTGGGATTTGTTATTTGGAATTTTATTCCTACCAGCGCCTTCTCCTCACCGTCAGCCCTATGCCGTCCGCCTTACGCCGAGTTCATTCCCGCAATACTTGTCTTTGTATGCCTATTGCGGTATACTGTGTCAAATGAATCCATATTTAATTTTCTTCCTGTCCTGGCTGGTTCCCGGGCTGGGTCACCTGCTGCTGAAAAAAAAGCTGAAAGCCCTGGTCTTTTTTTGCGGCATTGTCTCCCTGTTGGTCATGGGCCTTTTGATGAAAGGCCGTTTCTATGACACATCCGTCCTGCACCCCCTGCTGCTGCTGGGCTTTCTCGGCGATCTGGGCAACGGCCTGTTTTACATCATCATCCGCATGACCCACCTGGCCGCCGGAGACATCAAGGCCGTGACCTATCATTACGGCACCGCCTACCTGGCATCGGCCGGATTGCTCAATTACCTGATGGCACTGAACGCTTTCGACATCGCCAAGGGGAGGAAAATATGATCTTCAAAAGCCATGTCCTCTCCATGCTTATCTTCGCCCTGATCGTTTCCACCATGCTGGCTTTCATCAAATACAGCGATGGGCGCCACATTTTCCGCTATGCCCTGAAACTCTTTTTATTCATGGCCGGCGGCGTTTTCCTCTTCAGCTGGGTCATGTATTTCATTTAAAGCAGAAGTCCCATGAATTACCGTGCCCGGTTCACTGCCGGGGGAATTTCAATGCTGATCTACCTGGTAATTTTTCTGCTTTCATCCCAGCCGGCCAGTTCATTGCCAACCAATGTCCCCGATTTCATTCCCCATTTCCTGGAATACTTCGCCCTGGCTCTCTTTTTCATCCAGGTATTCCCAAAACCCGGACGCTGGTCTTGCCTGGCCTCCGCACTTTTGGCCCTGGCCGTTTTGGGCCTTCTCGACGAGTGGCACCAATCATCGGTTCCCGGCCGGTTTTTTTCACTGCTGGATTGGCTATACGACATGGCCGGAACGCTGGCCGGACTGGCGTCCTTTCGCATGCTGGGAAATAGGCTCGTCAAAAGCAGCGACAATGGATTAGCGCACCGCCTTAAATTCTTATTGCTGAACTGGTAAAAAGAGCTTAATCACCGCTTAAAACATCACGCCCAGCCCGCCCCCGAAAAACCACCCACCCAGATCAACCGTCTTGTCGAAAGGATCGAGCTTGAGGGAAACGAACTTCACTTGAGCAGCGGCGAACAGTTGTTTGGAAAAACGGAAGCGCAGGCCGCCCAAGGCAAAAAATCCCGCTTTTTTTTCATCAATGGCGGCAATGACATTCTCTTCCCTGATCAAATAATACCCCGCCCCGGCTCCGGCAAAAGGGACAAAACGCCCCATGGACAATACCAACCTGCCACCAGCTTCCAGGCTGATCAAACGAAAACTTGTCGCCTCCTTGCTGAAGGTCAATTCCCCGTTTGCGGAAAGGTGCTGGCCAGAAAGAAAAATATCGAATTTGCTGCCCAGGCGGTAGCCCAGGTCAAGGGCGAATGCCGGCTGGCTGCCGTGATAAATTTTCCTGAACTCGCCGCTCGAGAAGTTGCGCAGTCCGGCCAAAGCCGTCAGGGAAAAACTTGGGGCAGCGGCTGCTTGTTTATTGTTTTCAACAGCAGAAAGAACCAGCAACTGCAATAAAACAAGCAAAAATAAAATTGTTTTTTTCATCAATACCCCTCAAAAGGGGAGTTTATAACAGTATCGGTAACAAAAGTCAAGATGGTGCAGCCGCAGTCAGGATCTAAATTTCAATTTGTATTTCTCGATCAGGTAGCGCAGCGAACGGTAGTTCACCTTCAGCCGCAGCGCTGTTTTTTTTACATTGCCGTTGCTCATCTCCAAGGCCTTGATGATTATACTCTTGCTCAAATTGTCGATATACTGATTGAAATTAAAATCCCCGGCTGCGATCAGAATGGGCCAATCCGCTCCGCTGCTTTGGCTGGGATCCAAATTGTAGATCACTTCCGCCGGCAGCGAGCTGGCGCCGATAACTTCGTCTTTCTCCAGGGCGACGCCCCTCTCAATGAAATTCTCCAATTCGCGAACGTTACCCGGCCAGCGGTAGTTGGCAAAGCATTCAAATACCTTTTTTTCAAAGCCCTGGATGTTCTTGGCAAATTTTTTGTTGTAACGCTGCAGGAAATGCTGCATTAAAATGGGAATGTCTTCTTTGCGCTCGCGCAGCGGCGGGACCTTGATTGAGATCACATTCAGCCGGTAATAGAGGTCAGAACGAAATTCCCCTTTTTCGATGCTTTCAGCCAGGTCGCGGTTGGTCGCCGTGATGATGCGCACGTCCACGGCAATTTCCTTGTTGCCGCCAACTCGGCGAATCACCTTTTCCTGAATGCCGCGCAGGACTTTGACCTGCATTTTCTGTGACATTTCCGAAATTTCATCCAGGAAAAGCGTCCCCTGACTGGCCGCCTCGAAAAGCCCTTCCTTGTCCTGGTAGGCATCGGTGAAAGCGCCCTTCATGTGGCCGAACAATTCGCTTTCCAGTAAGTTTTCCGGAAGGGCCCCGCAGTTGATGGAAACGAATTTTTGATCGGCGCGACTGCTCTTGGCGTGAATGGCCCGGGCGATCAGTTCCTTGCCTGTGCCGCTTTCACCGCTGATAAGTACGGTGGAGTCCGTTTGGGCCACAGTGCTGATCAGCTCGAATATTTTGCCCATTTTGGGATCACTGCCAACGATATTTTCGAAGTTTTCCTTAGCGAACAGCTTTTGCCTCAACTCAATATTCTCTTTTTCAATTGATTTCTTGTGCAGCGATTTATTGATGATGATCTTCAGCTCTTCAAGGTTGAAAGGCTTCATGATGTAATCTTCAGCGCCGAGCTTCATGGCCTCAATGGCGTCGTGGGTTGCGGCATATGCCGTGATCATGATCACCGGCAGTTCCTCTTCGTGGGTCTTGATCTTTTTGAGAAGTTCGATGCCGTTCAGATCGGGCATGCGGATATCGGAAATGACCAGGTCGTATTTCCGACCCTTAAGCTTCTTCAGCGCATCCACGCCGCTCACCGCTTCATCCACCTGGTACCCCTCCTTGCCCAGGACGAACGACAGCATGTTGCGCAGGCTGTGATCGTCATCCACCAGAAGTATATTTACGGCCTGTTGAAGCATATCACTACCTCGGTGCCAAGATTTTTTTCGGACTTTATCTCCATTTTGAACCCATGTTCCTCGACGATCCTTTTGACGATATTCATGCCCAGGCCAATACCGAAAGCGAATTTGGAATAAAAAGGCATGAAGATCTTTTCGACTTCATTGCGATCCATACCCACGCCAAAATCATGGATGGACAAGTAAACGGCTCTGGCGTCCTGAAACAGATTTATCTCGATCTCCCCGTGTTCCTGCAGAGCTTTCACGGCATTGTTCAGCAGGTTCCAGACCAGCTGCTTGATCTTCTTGAAATCGGCATGGACCATGTTCCCGGGATTGTATTTTTTAATGAAGCGCACCCTGCCCAGGTTGTGTGATATCATGGCCACTACGTCATCCACAACTCCGGCCAGGTCAAATTCAGAAATATCCAGAGGCAACTGCCTGGAAAAATTCAGGAATTCCTCAATAAAAGCCGAAAGCCGATCCGATTCCTTGATGATGATGTCCATCAAGTTCTTGCATTCCGGCTCCAGGGTGAGTTCCTGCCGTAAAAACTGCACCGAACCGGAGATCGAGGTCAGCGGATTTCGTATTTCATGGGCGATACCGGCCGCCATTTCACCTATCAAGGCCAGGTGCTCTTTTTCCTTGAGCTTATTTTCAATTTCCTTGATGGCGCTCAGGTCGGTTATCAGAAATACAAGCAGGCGTTCGAAAGATGACACTTTTTCAATGGAAGAAAGGGAAATCCCCAGCGAAAATCCGCGCAGGTTTTTTTCAAAATAATAGGAGTTGTTGCTCTGCCATATCTTTTGTATTTGAGGCAGTTCATCTTTGCTCAACAGCTGGTCAAAAATATTTCCTCCTTTTTTCAGGCGCAGGAAAGCGGCCGCCTTGGCGTTGAAGGAAACGATCCGGCCCTGGGGGTCGGAAGTAATGAAGCCGTTCTCCATTTTTTCCATGACCGAATTGTTAAGCAGGATCATGTCCTGCAGGTTTTCCTGGATGTTTTTCAGCTGCTGGCCGGTCTTTCTTATCCTTTCAAAATAATAGGAAGAAATGAAACTGACGCTGGAGAAGGCGATGAAGCTCATCAGCAGGTTGTATATGAAGGTTCCCAAAGAAACATCGCCTACTGCGAAGTTCGGATAAAAAGAAATGATTTCCAGGTAGAGCAAATCGGAGAGCGTCCCGAAAGAAATGAACGACACCGTGGCTATGATGAGTGTATCGCGCCGGGAAAGGAAAATGGAAGCGACGATGATCGGCAGGATATAAAGGAAATAGAAGGGACTGACGATGCCCCCGGAAAGATAAACCAACAGGGTGATCATCAGGATATCGAACGTCAGCTGGATATAAAGCAGATTCCTGGTTTTCAGCAATTTCCCCAATGGGAAAAACAGGATGCTGATGACGACGGCCGCGGCCAAGGAGATGATAATGCTCAGCAGCGCAAAAGGAGCGTTGAAAAAAAGCAGAATGATGAGCGACACCAAGGCCAGGGCCGACAAAATCGCGATACGGATGGAATTGAGAAAGATTAATCTTTTGTGCAGATTCTGATCTTCAACGGAAATCAAGTTACGCTTGTTAACCCACTTTGCCGATGATATCGAACAAGGGGAGATACATGGCTACGATAACGCCTCCGACTATGCCGCCCAGAAACAGGATCATGATCGGTTCCATCAGCGACACGAGAGCCGAAACGGCCTGGTCGACCTCCTCATCGTAAAAATCAGCCACTTTGCCGAGCATGGTGGCCAGTGAGCCGGTCTGCTCGCCGACCGCGACCATCTGGGTCACCATATAGGGGAAACGTTTGGTCTCTTCCCAGGACTCCCATAACGGTTTTCCTTCCTGGACCAGGGAGCGGCTTTTCAGCACCGCGTCTTCGATGATCGAGTTGCCCGATGTCTTGGCGGTGATGGTCATGCTTTCGATTATCTCGACTCCCGAAGTCAATAGAGTGGCCAGGGTACGGGTTACTCGGGCCACAGCCACCTTGATCAGGAGTTCGCCGAAGATCCATATCTTCAACTTGATATTGTCGATCACGCGCCGGCCCTTGAAGGTGGCATAATAGGCGCGGAATGAAAAGATCAGCACGACGATGGCAATCAAAACAAAAAGGAAATTGGCAATAAGGAAATTGCTGGCTCCGACCACGATTTGGGTCGGCAGGGGAAGCTCGGCTCCCAATTGCCCGAACATATCGGTGAAAACCGGAACGACCTTCCACAAAATGACTCCGGTCAGCAAAAAGGCGATTATCAGGACGGCAATCGGGTAAGCCAGGGCCGATTTCACCTTGCCGATCAATTTGTTCATGTTCTCGACGTATTGCGAGAGGCGCAACAGGATAGTGTCCAAATTACCGGAAGCTTCGCCGGCCTGTATCATGCTTGTGTACAGTTCATTGAAGACCTTGGGATGCTTTTTCATGGCGTTGGACAGGTTGGACCCGCCCTCGACATCCTTGCGGACCTCAAGCAGTACGTTTTGGAAAAACTTATCCTTTTGCTGGTTGCCCAGGATGCCAATGGCCTGGGTGATGGGCAGGCCGGCGTTGAACATGACCGAAAGTTGGCGGTTGAAAACGGCAATGGTCTTGAGCGTAACACTTTTACGGCCACCGATCAGGGGCAGATTGAACTTAAATTTCTTGCGCTCGATGCTTAACACCTGGATCGCTTCTTTTTCCAGGGCAGTGATTATTTCATTGGAATTCCGGCCGCGACGCTCACCTTCCACAATGCTTCCAATCCTGTTTTTTCCTCTGAATTTAAAAATTGGCATGTTTTTTCCTCCTAAAATGAAGGCACTTTGCTTGCGCTTGAAGTGGCGGTCGCGGCAGCATGGCTAGTCTTGAACTGGCTGGACAAGGCCGTGGGACCACGGTTGATCAATTCCTGCAATTCCTCGGGATTGTGGGAAACGCTCATGGCCAGTTCAAGCGAAATATCACGCTTGAAATAAAGATTGGCCAAAGACTGATTGAAAGTAATCATACCAAATTTTTCCTGCCCCATCTGCATGGAGGCGTAGATCTGGTGAATCTTGTTGTCGCGGATCAGGTGGCGGATGGCCGGCGTCGGGACGAGCACTTCGATGGCCAGCGCCCGGCCCCGGCCGTCAGCTTTGGGCAGCAGGGCCTGGGTGACGATGCCTTCCAGGTTCATCGACAACTGGGTGCGAACCTGGTCCTGCTGATGAGGCGGAAAGACATCGATGATGCGGTTGATGGTCTGAGCGGCCGAGTTGGTGTGGAGAGTAGCGAAGGTCAAGTGACCGGTCTCGGCGATGGTGATGGCGGCCTGGATGGTCTCCAGGTCGCGCATTTCACCGATCAGCACCACGTCAGGGTCTTCGCGCAGAACCGAACGCAGTGCCAGCGGAAAGCTTTTGGTATCGGCATGCAATTCACGCTGATTGACCATGGCCTTACGGTGGGAATGCAGGTACTCGATGGGGTCCTCAATTGTGATGATATGCACTGGGTTTTCCTTGTTGATCTTGTCGATCATGGAGGCCAGTGTCGTGGTTTTCCCCGAACCGGTCGGCCCGGTAACCAGGATAAGGCCGCGGGTCTTGTTGGTCATGGTCGGGACAATAGACGGCAGGCCAAGTTTTTCAAATGACCAAATCTCGTAGGGTATGCGGCGAAAAGCCCCGGCCACGGCGCCGCGCTGCATGAAGACATTGGCTCGGAAACGGGCCAAGCCCTTGATGCCGAAGGAAAAATCGAGTTCCCAGTTCTCTTCAAATTTGTATTTCTGGTTGTCATTGAGAATGCTGTATATCATTTGCTTGGTTTCGGCCGGAGAAAGCACCGGGTGCTCAATTCTCTTCAAGAGGCCATGGATACGGATCAGAGGTTGGGAATTGGTAGTGATGTGCAGGTCGGTTCCGCCTTCATCCACCATGATCTTCAGCAATTGTGGAAGTGGCAATGCCATGCTTCTCTCCTTACAGTCTCGTCGTTTCCCTCAAAACTTCTTCGATGGAGGTGATCCCCTGCTTGATCTTTTCCAGCCCGCTCTGGCGCAGGGTCAGCATCCCCTTTTCCTTGGCTTTCTGCCGCAACTCCGAAGTCGAAGCCCCGATCATGATCATTTCACGTATCTCGTCATCAAGTTCCATGACTTCAAACAGCCCAACCCGGCCTTTGTAACCGGTGTTGCTGCATTTGTCACAGCCTTTGGGCTCGAATATCTGGATGGCCTTAGCTTCTTCGGGAGTAAAGCCGATCTCGATCAGGGTTTGGGCCGGGATCTTGCCGACGGACTTGCAGCTGCTGCAGAGCCGGCGGATCAATCTCTGGGCCTGGACCAGGCGCAGTGCACTGGCCACCAGGAAAGGTTCAATACCCATATTGATCAGACGGGCCAGAGTGGACGGCGCATCGTTGGTATGCAGGGTTGATAGGACAAGATGGCCGGTCAGGGCGGCCTTGATGGCGATGTCTGCGGTTTCAAAATCACGAATCTCGCCCACCAGGATGATGTTGGGATCCTGGCGCAGGAAGGTGCGCAATGCGGCCGGGAAGGTCAGGCCGATCTGCTCCTTGATATTGACCTGGTTAATGCCGAATATATTGAATTCCACCGGGTTTTCCGCGGTCAGAATGTTGACTTCCTCATCGTTCAGCTTGGCCACGGCCGAATAAAGGGTGTTGGTCTTTCCCGAACCGGTGGGGCCGGTGACCAGGATGATGCCCCAGGGCTCCTTGATATTTTTTTCGAATTTCTGCAGGGATAGGGGTTCGAAACCGAGCTGGGTCAGGTCGAGCTTCAGCTGGTCCTTGTCCAGGATGCGGATGACGATCTTCTCGCCGTGGATTGTGGGCAGCGAGGAAACACGCATGTCCACCACTTTTTTTACCGTATTGGTGTCGATCTTGGTTTTGATGCGACCGTCCTGGGGCAGGCGCCGTTCGGCGATGTCCATTCCCGATATGATCTTCAGCCGCGAGGAAACCTTGTTTTTCAGGTTCATGGGCGGTTTCATGTACTCGTGCAATATCCCGTCGATGCGCAGGCGGACGCGGAACTCTTTTTCGTAGGGCTCGAAATGGATATCCGAAGCGCCCTTGATGATGGCATCGTTGAAGATCAGGTTGACCAGCTTGATGGCCGGGGCATCCTCGTCAAAGTCCCCATCAAAGGCGCCGTCATCTTCAGTGGTCTCCATGACCTCGACGGTGGAGTCCTCGCTCAGTTCGATCTCGTCAAGGAACTTCTGGGCTTCGATGCCGGTGGAAGAACCGTAATATTTGTCGATGGCCTCCAGGATCGATGATTCGGGGGCGATGACCGCCTGGATGCGCAGGTTGGTGGTGAAGCGGATCTCCTCCTGGACAAAAAGGTTGGAGGGATCGGCCATGGCCAGGGTCAGGTTGGATCCGATTCGGTGAATGGGGATGACCACGTGCTTGCGGGCAATGTCGGGCTTTATCAATTCGATTACTTTATCGTCAATCTCGAACTTGGTCAGGTTGATAGAAGGGTAGCCGAATTGCTTGCTCAGCACCTGGGCGATGTCCTCTTCGGTCACATGCCCGAGGCGGATCAAAACACTGCCGAGCTTTCCCGGTTCCTTTTTTTGCACCTCCAGCGCGTGCTGAAGCTTCTCTTCCGTTATTTTTTTTTCCTTAAGTAAAAAATCTCCTAAACGCATTGCCATTGGCTATATTGTATTGAAATAAAAATCAATTGTCAATTTTTTCATTTGAGCAAATAAAAACCGGATATCGCCAGGTTTTTCATATAGCCCATATGGTCAAGGCCCAGGGCGAAATCAACCAGGAAATTTCCCAGATTGAAACCGAATCCCAAACCATACAGGACATTGGCCTTGCTGCCCAAAATATACTTGTCGCACAGATCGCTCAGGAAACCGGCGCGTAAAAACAGCTTGTTTTGAAAAAGGCCTTTTTCAACACCCAGGGACACCGGCTGCGCATCCTGGCCATTGTGATAAAGATCGCCTTTGGCCACGTCGATATCCAGGTAAATCCCCAGCTGGCTGTCCGGCCGCAGGGCCAGGCCGCCGACCAGCCGCCGGGCCAGGCGCAGTTCACTGAAAGCCGTGGAGATGACCGGATTGGAAACATTTTTTACCATGATCCCGGCTTTGAAATACTGACCCAGGTCGGCACTGATCCCGACATCGAAGTTCAGCTTGGAAAATTTTTTTTCAGCGCCCGACCAGGCGAAGTGCAGAAAATCCTTGGTATTGGCACCTGGCAGGAACGGAGTTTCAGTGATTGAAGCTTTGAATTCGGCGTTGCGCCCTTTCAGGTAGTGGGCCGTAGCTCCCATGGCCAGGCCTTGCCCAAGTGGAATGGCGATGGCCAGCGAGTAATCGCTGTATTGAAAGCCGATGAAGCGCATTTGCAGCGAAATGATATCATCATTGGTTATGGCGCCGGGCGGTTTGGCCAGAATGGAATTGGCCTCGGGGAAGATCACTGCCGCGTCGACCTTGGCCAAGGACAGAGCATAACCCTTGCCGGCATATCCGGGATTGTTGAATTGAAAACCACTGATACCGTTCTTGGCCGCGAAGATAGAGTCAAGTTTGCCGATCAGAAGCGACTTGGTTTCCGCATTCAGGTCCTGGAAATTTTTAAGATCGTAAGCACTGATCCCGGCCCACTGGCCTGCCGCATCCTGGAAATCCAGAAAACTGCTTTGATACTGGAATCCGCCCAGGGATGCCCGCAGAGAATTCAGCAGGGCCGGGTTGATGTAAATTGCATTGTAATCATAATTGAAAGCCAGGGAGGAATAACCGAGCGCCAGAGAACGTGCGCCGTAAAAATAAGGAAAAAAGGAATGGCCGGGAAGAAAAAGACCGAAGATCATGAACAGAAAGAATATTTTTTTCATTTTTCTTTCAATATATCGAAATAACAAAATTTGTCAACTGCCAAGCCCTCCATAACGCAAATCAGCTGGAAAAAAGCAGTAAAACAGGCTTGACACGCAAGCGCATTTTTGTTACTCTTGAACTTGTCGGGGGTCTATAGCTCAACGGCTAGAGCTACCGGCTCATAACCGGTTGGTTCCAGGTTCGAATCCTGGTAGGCCCAGTAAATGCGTTCAATTAAGGAGTTCACTTGAAAGAAGGACTCGATGTTTTATACGTGTTGCAGCAAAAAGATGACCAACTGAAAGAAATCGAAAATACAATCAAGGAAATCCCCCTCAGGATCAAGGAACTGGAAGACGAACGAGACTCACGCTCCGACATGATCGAAAAAACCAAGAAAAAACTTCAACAAAACAGCGAAGAAAGAAAAAAACTCGAACGGGATATCTCGGCCATCAAGGACAAGATCGCCAAGTACAAAGAACAGATGAAAAAAGTGACCACCAACAAGGAATACCAGGGTTTCAGCAATGAGATCAAATTCGAAGAAAACATTATTACTACCGTGGAAGAAAAAATAATTGAAAAAATGGTCGAATCGGACGAGATCATGGGCTTGATCCGCGACGCCGAAAACGAATTCAATAAAATAGCCGAAACATACAACCAGCAGATAAAGGATATGCACAGCAACCTGGAATACCACAAAAACAAGCTGGCCGAGGAAACCAAAAACAAAATGGAGTTGCGCACCCGGGTGGATGCCAAGCTTCTGAAAGCCTATGACAACCTTTATGTTAAAAAAGCCGGGAAAGTCGTATCCTACGTGCTGACCGATTTCTGCGGCGTCTGCAATATCAAGATCCGTCCACAGGTCCTGAGTGAAATGATCATCTCCAGCGATGTGCTGATCTGTGAAAGCTGCGGCCGGATTTTGTTCAAAAAAATTGTTGGTGCGGGTGAAGAATAATTCTATTTCTCTTGGGGAGAATCCCGGGATGAATAAGCAGGAATTAGCGGACTTAAACGAGATCGCGCGCCAGATCAGGATCAGTATCATCCAGATGATCGGCCGTTTCGGCACGCCGGAAGACGTGTACGTGCATTTCAAGCTGACAGCCGCTGACATGGCCGGCGCCGGCAAAGAAATGCAATCCCGGCCATGATCCAGTTTTTCCATGTCTACAAGCAGTATTTCCGCAGCAATGAAGCCTTGAGCGACATCAACCTTTCCGTTGAACGGGGGGAATTCATTTTCCTCACCGGTGCATCGGGGGCCGGAAAATCCACACTGCTCAAACTGATATACAAGGAAGAGGAACCCAGCAAGGGGCAGATCCTGATCGATTCGATCAACAGCACCCTTGTCCCGCCCGCAAAACTCTACAAGCTGCGCAGACAGATCGGAATTGTGTTCCAGGATTTCAAGCTGATGATGAACCGGACCGTGCATGAGAACGTGGCCATCCCCCTGCTGGTCAGGGGAGATAAAAAGGCTGCGGTGGAAAAGAAAGTGAACAGCACCCTGGCCCTGGTAGGCCTGAGCCACCGCAAGCGCTACCTGACATCCCACATTTCGGGCGGCGAACAGCAGCGGGTGGCCATCGCCCGTGCTGTGATCGGCAACCCCAAGATCCTGATCGCCGACGAACCGACAGGCAACCTGGACACCGAGTTGTCCATCGAGATCATCCGCATATTGGAAAAGATCAATGCCAGCGGCATCACCACTATCATAGCCACTCACGATATGAACCTGATCAACCTCTTTCCCAAACGCATCATCAAATTGGACAAGGGACAACTGGTTTTGGATAAAGCCAGCGAGGCCGTTTAATGAAATTCATGGCACGTGCGGTTCAGCAGGCCCTGAACAACATACTGCGCAACAAAACGGTCAATTTCCTGTGCCTGGGCATCATCGCTTTTACATTGCTGGTTCCGGGGATATTCAATTATATTTCCTTCAATCTGGACAGATACATCAGCAGACTGAGCGAAAACATCGAAGCGATCTTTTACCTCAGGGATGGCGGCAACAGTGCGGATATCGAAAAGATGCTGCAACGGATCCAGGGCAACCTTCTGGTTAAAGAGGTGGGATTTACTTCCAAGGACAGGGCCCAATTGAAATTCACCCAGGAATTCCCCGAATTGCAGTATATTCTGGCCGAATTCAGTGATTCTCCCTTCCCGGCGTCCATCAATGTCAAGTTCAGTACAGACGCTCGCAACGTGGTACAGATCGAATCATTCATCCGTGATATCGAAAAAAGCAGCATCATCGAAAGCGTTCAGCTCAATCTGGACTGGGCCAGAAAGATCGCTATGATCAAGAAATTTGCTTCTTTTGCCGGTTTTTTCCTGAGTTCCATCCTGCTCATCGTATCTATTTTCATCATTTTCAATGTAGTAAAGATCAATATTTTTTATCGAAGGGACGAGATTAATATCCTGAGGCTGGTCGGTGCCACTGACTGGTATATAAAAACTCCCTTTCTACTCGAAGGCCTGATCCTGGGATTTCTGGGCGGGCTGCTGGCCGGCGGCCTGCTGCTGGTCACCATCAGGGTTTTTCCTGTCTATGCCAAATTTATCTTCAATATCGTCAAGCAGCTGATCGATTTCAGACAGCTGCCGC
Source organism: Chrysiogenia bacterium (assembly GCA_043826505.1). GTDB lineage: Bacteria > Acidobacteriota > Aminicenantia > UBA2199 > UBA2199 > UBA2199. Next base: position 63,077 of record JBDRQC010000007.1, read on the forward strand.
TTAGGATCTTCTGGGAAATGGTCATTACCGGTTCGGCCATCGGCTTGTTCTCATCTTTCATCTCCCTGCGCCGCTTCATAAAAACCACTCCCGGTTAAAATTCATCTGTGTGAGCTGGAACCGGGGGCAAGCCCAGGATAGTTTCCCGGCAACTTGATTTTTAGTCTAATGACTTTTTTTTCAAATGTGGGTTATACTTGACCTCAGGTGCTGTATTGAAAACAAAAGTTCCGCTTTTCCGTATTATTCACTTGTCGCCCTGCGACGCACTCATATTCCCGGCGCCATTCCCACAGCCAAAATGAGGAAGCGAACATGATCATACCGCTGTTGCGCATCGCCCTGATTTCCCAGCATGAAAACACCTGCGGCTTTTATAAGGATCTGCTTTCCAGACGTGAAAACATCATATTGGAAACCTATGCCGGAACTGATGAGCTGAAGCGAGGCTGCCGGGAAAAACCTTATGCGGGATTAATCGTGGATATGTGGACACACATCGCTTCTGCCAATGCCGACAAAGAGTTCATTTATACCCTTGATAAAATATTCCCCATTCTTTATATCGGCGACAATGACCAGAAGCCGTCCGAGTTGCACCCGGGCGGGGGCTGGCTGATGGCGCGCCAGCATGAGATCAAAATCCTGGAAGATTTCATCCAGAACCAATGCCGGGAAATGAAGCCGCGCGGTATCCGCACGGGCACGCGCAAGGATCTTTTCTTTAACACTCATGCCCAATTAGACGGTCAGGAAAAACCATTCAAGACCAACACCAAGAATATTTCCCAGAACGGTTGTTTTGTCATTTCCATCCATGAACAGCCGTGCGGCACCCCAATCTGGCTTACCATCAACGACCTGCACGATAAAACACCCATTGCGGCTGAGATCAGATGGAGCAAGCCCTGGGGCAACGATTTCCTCTCCCTGCCTGGAGTAGGCGTCGTATTCAGGGAGATCAGCCTTGCCCAACGGCAAGCGCTAACGGAATTTCTGAAATAAACCGGTTTTTGAAAAAGCCCGGCTGTTCAGACCCGAGCATCCTTCAGCGCTTCTTCCAGCCGTTGCAATCCCTTGGTCACGGTTTCGGGATCACCAACAGCGGATATGCGGAAATGCCGCGGCATTTGGAAGTACCGGCCCTCGGTAACCACCATGTGATATTTTTTATATAGCAGGGCGTAGAATTTTTTAATATCCACTGCGCTTTTAACTTCTGGGAAGAAAAGCAGGCCGTTCCTGGGAATGTAACAGGAAAGGAACTCGGTCCTGTCAAAATAGGCACTGATGAGCTCGCGGTTGGTCTTGATGCGCTGGCGTACACGCTGTTCCAGTTCGGCAAGCAATGGGTGTTCGAGCAGGATGTGGGCCAGGTACAGAGGCGTAAACGGAATCTCCGGCGTCAGGTAATCACTGAAATTACGAGCTTTTTCAATAATGTCAGCCGGAGCGAATGCCCAGCCGATGCGCATGGAACCCAAGCCGTAGAACTTGGAAAGCGAAGCGGTGACAATGAATTCAGGGTAATCGACAAAAAGTGACTTGTCCCGATAAAATTTGCCGTAGACCTCATCGATGAAGATGGTGATATTCCGTTCCTGGTTGAGTGTTTTCAGATACTGCAGGACTTCGCCGGAAATCTGGTTTCCCGACGGGTTGTGCGAATCGGTCAGGATGATCATTTTGGTCTTTTCAGATATGCTCTCGGCTATTGACGCTGCCGTCAGGGAAAAATCAAGGGGATCACGCTTGAAGAAGCGAATCCTGGCACCCAGGTAAGCCGGCACCTTGAACATGGGTTCATAGGCCGGGAATTCGATGAGAACCTCGTCACCGCGCCTGAGCAAAGCCGCCCAGATGATGAAATTGGCCATGCTGGTCCCCAGCGACAGAAAAATGTTTTCCTGCGGCACCATGGCCTTGCGGCTCAGGGTGTCGAGCAGGTGCCGGCTGCCGACCAAGGCGTCGCCTGGAAAAGCATTCAATTTGATTGATTCACGCTGGAAGGGCAATTCGTCTTCAGCCAGAAGGAACTCCATGTTGGAATAGGAAAAATTGATCTCTATATCCCGGGAGTAGTTTTTAATGGATAGCAAGTGTTCAATTTTCAAATTTTTCGGCATATTACCCCCTATGGAACAAGTACAACGCGTACCCGTTTTTTTTCCAGGGTGACTCGTAATTTGAGTTCCTTGTCGGTTTTGGTAACAATGTCCACAGCAGGCAAACGGATTTCGCGCTCAATGAAATCACTCACGGCGTGGGCGAACCGGCCCGATCGTTCAGCTTCTCCAGCCAGTGAATCGATTAAATCCTTGTCAATATTGAATTGGCAGTGATAGCGAACCTGCATTTCCCGGCGCAGTTTCTCCAGTTGGATGGCGGCAATCTTTTTCAGGTGCTCGATATTCAGGGGGGTGAACTGGATGATCTCATCAACCCAGTCCAGCACGTTCATGATCTTGGGGGAAATTACGATCTTTCCGGAGCGTGGATCGTCCTTGACAAAACCGATGGCCGAACCTTTTTTCGTTTCGCCGATGCCGGTAAGGCTTAAAATGAAAATGATGTTGGCCAGATAGTGTTTTTTGCCGGCACTGTCGACGACTTCACCTTTACTCAGCACCTTGCCCAGGAAATACAGAACCGACGCATGCGCTGTCTCGATATTTTCAAACAGGATCACCGAAAAAGGATGATTTTCGATTTCGCGGATGAGCATCCCGGAACTGCCCTCTTCATCACCATGCATCAACTTTTCGGAGTCCTCGGCTTTTTTTAATCGGCCCAGATCTATTATGCGCAGTTTTTCGGGGCTGCCGAACAGGTAGGCCGCGATTTGAGCGGCGACAAAACTCTTGCCAACGCCGGTCGGCCCCAGGAACAGGAAAATACCTTCCGGCTTCAGTGCGTTTGGCCTTGTTTCCAGTTTGGCCAGTTTAATGATCCGCGATATTTCCTCAAGGGCACTGGTTTGGTTGACTGCCGCTTTCTGCAGGTAGGCCAGCATGCCGCGGTAATGCTCATGGGTGTCGAGAGCGACAATTTCAATGGGAAGCTTGGAAATGCTGCTGATGCTCTGATAAATGTGCTGGATGCTCAGGGTCCTGATCTTTTTCAAGGATGCCTTGGAGCAGGCAATGTCCAGCAATTCAATCGCCTTGTCTGGAAAGGCGCGGGTGGGAATGAATCGCTGCGCCAGGGTGAATATGCGTGCGAACAAGCCGGCGGGGATGCGCAAATCGTAATATTTTTCAAAATAACCTTTCACCCCGGCCAGGATCTTCAGCATTTCGTCTTTTTCAGGCTCACTGAGCAAAATGGCCGAAAAATTGGCGGACATGACCTCGTCGCTTTTGATGTATTTGTAGTAGTCCTCGGGAGTGGACGCGGCGATGATCAGCAATTCCCGGCTGGCAATATGGGTTTTCAGCAATCCCTGGATCTGGCTGCCGCGTCCCGGCTGAGCACCGCCGCCCAGCGACTGGCCGTTCATTTCATCCAGGAAAAGGATGATGCGCTCCCGGTTCTTCCTGATCTCGGCAATCAGTTTTTCAAAATCCTTGGCCAGCAGGTCGAGGGATTCCCGGGAATAATAAAACTGGTTCAGCGAAAGTTCGAGGATGACCTTGCCCCGCAGGTTGGCCGGGACCCGGCCGCGGTTGATGCGGTTGGCCAGCTCGGTGATCAGGGCCGTCTTGCCCACGCCGGGCCTGCCGACCAGAATGATATTTTTTTTCAGTTTGCGCAACAGCGTTTCCATCAGGGCTTCCAGTTCCTTTTTGCGGCCCATGAAAGGCATGCGCTCCTTGCTCCCGGCCAGGTCGCTCAAATTGCTGATGTAAGTGTGAAATTCCGGGGAGATGTCCAACTGCTCCAGTTTAGGGCTCATGGGTTCAAAGACCAAAGATGGACCGACCTGGTTGTTTTTGAACGCACTTCATATCAAATGCTCCTGTCGATGAAACGGAATTTCAGAACGGTACGAAAAATGATCTCCAGGTCAAGACGGAAGGTCCAGTTCTGTATATAATATATATCAAATTCAATACGCTTGTCCAGGGGAGTGTTGCCGCGCAAACCGTGAACTTGGGCCCAGCCGGTCATGCCTGCCTTCACCCGGTGGCGGAGCATGTAGCGCGGTATGCTTTGCTTGAATTTTTGGACCAGTTCGGGACGCTCAGGACGCGGCCCGACCAGGCTCATGTCCCCGGCCAGGACATTGATCAGTTGCGGCAGTTCATCCATGGAGAGTTTACGCAGGTACTTCCCCACCCGGGTCACGCGCGTATCATTCTGCGGCGACCAGATCGGGCCGGTTTCCTTCTCGGCGTTGAAGACCATGGTACGGAATTTGATCATTTTGAATATGCGCCCGTCAAGACCGAGGCGGGTCTGGCGGTAAAACACCGGGCCCGGCGAATCAAGCTTCAGCAGCAGGGCGGTCAGGGCGAAAACGGGCAGAAAAAAAACCAGTCCGCCCAGCGCGACCAGCAGGTCGAACAAGCGCTTGCTCAGGGCCGGCCAGCCCTCAAGGGGGATGTCGCCCAGGTTTATTATCGGCAAGCCCTCGATATGCTCCAATCCGGATTTCAGTGAAACAAGCTGCAGGATATCCGGCACCAAGCGTATGTCAAGGAGCAGGTTGTTGGCGTTTTCGATCAATTTCATGATGGTGCCGTATTCACTAAGCGGCAGGGCCACGAAAAGATCGGTAATGCCGTGTTTTTTCACAACTCGCTCAAGCTCGGCATAATTTCCCAGGACGCGGGCCCCGGGCTCCGGTGCCAAAAAACCGCTGACCTCCAGCCCGAAATGACCATACTTGGCTAGATTGGCTGCCGTCATCTTGGCCAGGTCTCCACGGCCGGCGATCAGTACCTTGGAAACACCGTTGCGGGTCAAGGCCAGACGGCGGAACAGTATGAACATCAGGGCCCGGCAAATGAAAATCAACAGGATCGAAACTGGAGCATAGACAAGCAAAAATACATGAGAGATCTCGAAGCTGATGAAATCGTAACTTTTCAAATAACTGAATAGCAGTAAAAGGGTAAAAGCGGAAGCGGCGCTGTTGAGGATGACCAGAAACATGTCGTCCAGGCGGTTGCGGCGCAGCTTGAATCGATAAAACCCCTGATAGGAAAAGTAAATTAAATGAACGGCCAACAGGAAAGGGACGATGAACAAATAGCTGGAGAAACGCGGGATGCCCTTGGGCACGCCCAGCAGCCCGGAAGCAAAGCGCAGCCAGAACGAAAGGAGAAAACTGATCATGATTGCCAGGACATCGCTGGAAACGAACAGCCGGGCCAAATGTTCTCTCTGCTTTCTGATCATGGGTTCCTGGAGTTGATGAATTGTTGAAATTCCGCCCGGAAGCGTGCTGATGAGAAACGCAGGCTGTTTTCCCTGATGGCAGCGGCCGAAAGATCCAGATGAGAAAAATCGGCAACGGCTTTTTTCAGGCCGGTCACTGTCGCTTCGGAAAAAAGAACTCCGCTGACCCGATCGACAACGATGTCGCGCACTCCGCCCCGGTCCAAAGCGATCACCGGCGTGGCGCAGGCCTGGCTTTCGGCGAAAGCGATACCGAAATCTTCTATGCCCGCAAAAACTAGCGCCCGGGCATTCTGATACAATTCACGGAGCTTTTCAGCCCTGACAGACGCTAAAAATTCGATTCCCGGTCCGGCCCGCTTGAGCAGTCTTTTCAGTTCGATCCCCTGCCCCACAACCACAAGCTTTTCAACGGACCCCCGAAATGCCTCCACGACCATTTCGACGTTTTTATAAGGCACCAGGGCCGAAACCAGCAGGAAATAATCACGGCTGGGCCGGGCCCCCGGCTGAAAAAAATCAGTGTCCACAGGCGGGTGGATGACAGTTGCCTGGCGCCGGTAATATTTTTCAATCCGCCGGCGGACATAAGAGGAATTGGCCACGAAGTGATCCACCCGGGCCGAACTGCTGACATCCCAAGTTCGCAAAAGGGAAATTTCCCTCTGGATGATCTTGCGGCGCCAAAAACCGGATTGCGAAAAATAGGAATGGTAGCGATCCCAGGCGTAGCGCATGGGTGAATGCACGTAACTGACATGCAGGGCATCGGGGGCGGGAATGGCCCCCTTGGCCACGCAGTGCGAACTGCTGATCACCAGGGAATAATCGTTTAGATCAAAAGCCTCGATATGGCGCGGAAACAAAGGCAGGAAATACTGGTAGTGTTTTCTGATCCACAGGTTGCGGTTCAATTGTGAAGCCTGCACTTTTTTTGAGCGGATCTGAGGCGACACCTCATCGGGGTCATAAAACAGGGTAAAAATATCGGCCTGGGGATACAAGGCCAATATTTCTTCCAGAACTTTTTCACCGCCGCGCATGCCGTTCAGCCAGTCATGAATGATCGCTACTTTTTCAGCCATTTTCCGCTATTTTACACTCCCTTGCTCCATAAAGCAATTGAACCCGTCATTTACCTCTGGACTTTTAAATTAATTCGCAGCGTTCTATAATCGGGTCAAAAGGAAAACCCAGGGGGAAAAATGAAAAAAACGATTATTATGGTCATGGTTTTACTGCTCATCCTTGCCGGACTGCCGGCCGCTGACGAGATCAGCAGGGTTCTGGCAATGGAAATCCCTGGCGATGAGGAATCCGCGAAGAACATATTGTGGGTCAATCTGGGGCAACTCCAGGAACTGAGCTCCGAGTTGGCCGCGGCTGTCCCGGCGGCCGACATCGCGCTTCTCGATCGTCAAGACCGGATCCTGGCCAATTTCGGCAGCATACGCAAGGGTAAGTGCAAATGGGCCCAAAAAATCGTCCGCGCCAAATTCCTTGCCGTGAACTTTGCGGCCGCTGAATACTCCCAGCTTGCCTCTGGCATTCGCAGCCGAGATGCCATGCCGGGTTTTCAACTGGCCGCCCTTGACCCCAAGATGAAAACGGTCATCCAAAGCATCCCGGTCGTGTTCTGGGATATGGCCGACCTGGTTGTGCAGCTGAATTACCCGGTCAACGCTGAACCCGGACAGTCCCTGGGCCGGGAGGTGACCGTGGAATTGGAAAACAGGGGCAGCATCGCCGCCAGTGCTATCCAACTGGACATCATCCTCTGCCGCGACAGTCATTTCCAGTTTAGTGGCGCCGCAACGACCAGCGGCGACGTTCCACAGGGAATCGGCCGGGAGACGATTCCCATGCTGGAGGCCGGGCAGCGGATCACTGTCCAATTCAGCGGCGATCTAAAAATTCCTGACGACACGATGCCGGGAAAACAATACCTTGCCGTCGTGGCCGATGCGGATGGCCGTATCGTTGAGCTTAGCAAGGAGAATAATATCCACAGCGGCTTTATCATGATCACGGTTCCTGAACCCAAAGCATTCGTCATGGCCCTGCCGGAAACCGTTCTGCACTTCGAACCGGCTAATTACGGATTCAGGATCGTTGCCCACGAAGCAATCCTTTCTGACGGCAAGGACTGGAAACTGTGCAAAATGAAGCCCAACATCTATCAGATCAAGCATGCCTCCTGGAGCGATTTTTTCTGGGAAATCGACACATATGAAAAAGCGGTATGGGAAATCAAGGGAGTCGATTTTTGCAGGAAAGGAGGAAAAAGCCGTGAACTGGGCATAAAGGTCAATGTCGAAGGCGGTTCCCTTCTGATCCCTCCATCCCGTTTCACGCTTAAATTGAGCTCAAGCCAATTGCGTTTCGAGCCCGGCAGCAAAAAATTAACCTTATCGGCATTCGACAAACCGATCTTTCACATGCCCTTCTGGTGGGTCTGCAGAAGGGAATCCTACCTATATCAGGTCCGTTTCGCGCTTTGGGAGAACTATTTCTGGCAGATCGACACCTTCAAGAAACAAGCCAGCAGCATCAGCGGCGGGAAATTCTGCTCGGGAGAGGGCAGGCGCGAGCCATTATCCGCGCCCATTACTGTGGAGAAATAGCCCGAATAGAGTCGCTTATTTTTTCAGAACCGAGCTTATCTTTTCGATAAGCTGTTTTTCCGGAACCGCGCCTTCGATGAATTCACTTTCGTTGATCATGGTGCGCGGCACTCCATAGACATTATATTTTTGAGCCAATTGCGGGAATTCGGTCGCTTCGATCATATCGGATTTGACCCTGGGACTGTAAAAGGCCATCTGATGAGCCAGGATCACGGCCGGCGGACAGTAGGGACAGGTTGGGGTAACAAATACCTGCAGGTGAACGTCGGAGGTCAGGCCGTCCAGGAAGGCCCTGCTTTCCGGCGACAGTTTTACGTCGGAGTTGGCGACCAGGCGGATGGCTTCGACCAATGAGGCGAATTCGTACCCGGAGGGGATGCCATAAAAGCGGATGCCATAGTCTTTTTCACCCATGACGGCGATGGCCGGGATGCGGCTGACACCGAGCTCCTTGGCCAGAGCGGCGTCCTTGACAAAATCATGGATTTCGACTTTGACCTTGTCTGAAACAGCTTGCAGTTCCTCAAGCAGTTCCCGTGTCTCCTTGCAGAAACGGCACTCCATGTCCTGAGTGAAAAATTTCAGTATTACATTCTGTTTCAGGTTCTTGAACGCTTCATTAAGGTCATTCTTGATCTTTTTGTTTAAAAAGCTCATGTCTCCTCCATTAGAAAAACGCGCCTGACGGGATTCGAACCCATAGCCTTTGGCTCCGGAGGCCAACGCTCTATCCGTTGAGCTACAGGCGCATTGATCGGTCGTGGCCAATTCTATCATGTTTCTTGTGCTGAGTCCACGACCGATCGGTTTACGGTGTAGGGTATACGGTAGACGGCAACAACCATAAGCGAACTCGATCATATCTCGTTTTATTTTCTTACCGTCAACCGTATGCCGTCAACCGTCTACCGAGTTCTTATCTCAGCTTATTAATCCCTTGATGTATTCCCTGGTAATGGCTTGCTTGGGATTATTGAAGATATCCCATGCCGGACCATGTTCGATCAACTCGCCCAGGTAGAGAAAAACCACGTAATCGGCCATGCGCCTGGCCTGGCGCAGGATGTGGGTGACAATAACGATTGTATAATCCTGCTTCAATTCCACGAACGTCTGTTCGATTCTCTGGCTGGATTGGGGGTCCAGGGCCGAGGTCGGCTCATCGCCGAGGATGATCTCAGGCTCCACGGCCAGGCCGCGGGCCAGGCACAGGCGCTGCTGCTGTCCCACGGAAAGCATGGAGGCCGGTTGGTTGAGCCTTTCCCTGACTTCATCCCAGAGACTGGCTTTCTTCAGAAAGCGTTCCACTATCTCATCCAGTTGCTTTTTGTTTTTGATGCCGTGAATGCGGGGGCCATATGCCACATTGTCGTAGATCGACATGGGCAGAGGATAGGGCTTTTGCAGGAGCAATCCCATTTTTTTTCTGATGTGCGTCACTTCGGTACCGGGGTCCAGTATGTTCTCGTCATCGACCAGGATCCGGCCGGAGATCTTCACCCTCTCGACCGAATCGATGAGCCGGTTGAACGATTTAAGCAGAGTGGTCTTGCCGCAGCCGGAAGGCCCTATGATGGCTGTGATCTTGCGGTCCGGAATGTTCAGGGTGATGTTTTTCAGGACCTGCTGGTTGCCATAGTGCACATTCAGGTTTTGCACGCTGATATGGGTTTGATAATCCATGCTTGCTCCTATTTTACGACATGGCGGGTCAGTTTTTTGGAGAGCAGCCGGGCAGCCAGGCTGATGATCAGAATCAGGATGGTCAGGATCAGCGCCGAGGCGTAGGCCCGCCCCTGGACTTCAGGAATCGGCACGCCGAGCTGGAAAAAAATGGCCAGGGGCAGAGTGGCCACCGGGCGCAGCAGTGAAGTGGGGATGGCGTCGGTGAAACCGGCGGTAAAGATCACGGCCGCCGCGTCGCCGATGCCGCGTCCGAAAGCGATAAGAATTGCGGTCAGGATGCCGGGCAGCGACTGGCGGGCAACCACCTTCAAGGCGGTTTCCCAGCGATTGGCGCCAAGGGCGTAGGAGGCATCCATGAGTTCGCGCGGCACCAGGCGGATCACTTCATCCATGGAACGGATCAACATGGGCATGATAAGCAGGGCGATGGCGATGATCCCGCCCAGCAACGACGCCCGCATGCCGAAAAAGATCATGATGGTGAATCCGAAAGCCCCATAGACGATGGAAGGCACGCCGCACAGCACGTCAAAGGTGAAGCGGCAGGCGGCCGCGAATTTTGAATCAGACTTGGAATAGACGTTCAGGTACAGCGCCACGGGCAGGCTGAGCAGGATGGCCAGGATGGTGGCGCCGCCGGCAAGATACAGGGAACCGGCAATTGCGTTGAGGATGCCGCCGCCCTTGCCCAGGTAATACCCCCCCTGCGGTACCTGGGTGACCATGGCCCAGCTGAGGTACGGAAGCCCCTTGACCAGAACGGTGAGCAGGATCAACACCAGGCTGGAGAGGATCACCACTGTGGAAAGGAGCATCAGGCCTTTGAAGATTTTTTCTTCGATGTTCCGGCGTTCCATGTCAGCGAATGCTCCTTTGCACCCGGATCAATATTATCTTGGACAGGGTATTGAAAACCAGGATCACCAGCAACAGGATCAACGCCGCCAGCATCAGCGCCGAATCATACAGCGGGATAGACAGCATCTCGCCGTAATTATTGGCGATCAGCGCCGGCAGCGGGTACGCCGGGTCCAGCACGGAATGGGGAATTTTCGCCACGTTGCCCACAACCATCAAGACTGCCATGGTCTCGCCGAAAGCCCTGGAAATGCCGAGGACCACGGCCGCAGCCACGCCGGGAAGAGCTTTGCGCATGACCACATGCTTGATGGTCTGCCAACAAGTGGCGCCGACAGCCAGGGAAGCTTCCCGGACCTCCTGGGGTACGGCCCGGAAAATTTCCAACGAAACGTGGATGATGACCGGAAAGATCATGATGGCCAGGACTATGCCACCGGCCAGAATGCTGTAGCCGGTGGAAAAAACTCCGGCAAAAGGGGCTACAACATCCTTGATAAAAGGAACAACGACCAGCATGCCCCAGACCCCGAATACCACGGAAGGGATGCCGGCCAGGATGTCGATCAGGGGCTTGACCCATTCCCTGACCTTGGCATTGGCGTATTCAGAAAGGTAAATGGATGTCAACAGGCACAGGGGGACCGCTATCAGCACCGCCACACCGGTGACCCAAACCGTGCCCATAATGAACGACAGGAACCCGAATTCACCGCGAAAAGGACGCCAGCGACTGGAAAAAAACAATTCGCTCAGGGATTGGCTGGCCAGAATAGGCCTGGATTTGAAATAGAGTCCGGCTACCATAAAAAAAATGATCGCCAGCGCCGCCAAGGTGAGCATCAGCATGATCTTGCTGGCCAGAATGTCTTTCACCCGTCTAGCAGAAATGGCTGCTTTCAAGCGTCTCATACTCCAATTGTACTACGATTGTAATCAGATAGCAATGATTTTTTTTATTTTTTTTGAGGATTTTAAAAATATCCGAGATTTTTAAGGCGTTGCTTTATGGCCTCGATCTCGCCTTTAGATAAATCCTTGTCTGGATCCCCTTGCTTCATGGCAATAAGGTCACGCAGCACGTAAACCACGAATTCATTGACACTGCGAAAACCACTGCCTTTAATCACGACCTGCAATTTATTATAGAGCGGACGCGGTATCTTCAGGGTTACCCTATCATGTTCCATTGCATGTAATTATAGCCGAATGCAAAATCACTGTCAATTGCGTACTGCAAGTGATTAGTGAATCGGAAGAAAAGCGAAAACAGACCGATATTTCTCTGTTTCGAATTGCGAATTACGCTTTACGAATTACGGTTACCCATTAGGGCTTCAGCGAAAGTTCTCAGGCTTGTCAAGAAAATTCACAAGTTTCCTTGATTTCTTCTTCAACTTGCGCAAGGCCTTGGCCTCAATCTGGCGAATTCTTTCACGCGTGACCTGGAATTCCTGGCCAACCTCTTCCAGGGTATGTTCGTTGCCGTCGTTCAGTCCGAAACGCATCTGGATCACCCGCGCCTCGCGTTCGGTCAGTGTCGACAGGATCATTTCCAGCTGTTCCTTCAAATTCATTTGCGAAACGATCTCCGGAGGGGAAACGGTTTTTTCATCCTCAAGGAAATCTCCCAGGTGCGAGTCATCGTCACCGACCGGAGTCTCCAGGGAAATCGGCTCCTGGGCAATTTTCAGGATCTTCCTGATTTTTTCCGAAGAAAAAGCGCTTTCTTTGGCGATTTCATCTTCAGTAGGTTCACGCCCCAATTCCTGGACCAACCTTCTCTGAGTGCGATTGATCTTGTGGATCGTTTCAATCATGTGCACCGGAATGCGGATGGTCCGGGCCTGGTCGGCAATGGCCCGGGTGATGGCCTGGCGGATCCACCAGGTAGCGTAGGTGGAAAATTTGTATCCCCTCTGGTATTCGAATTTTTCGACCGCTTTCATCAGTCCGATATTGCCTTCCTGTATCAGGTCGGAAAACTGCAGGCCGCGGTTGATGTATTTCTTGGCGATGGAAACAACCAGGCGCAGGTTGGACTCCACCAGGTCATTTTTGGAAAGCTCGATCAGGTGAAGGCCTTCCTCGATATCAGTGCAGGTCTTGAAAAGATCATCGACATTGGTTTCATATTTTTCATTATTTTTTTCGAGTCGACGGTTCAGCTCTTCAATTTCTCCACCGATGCGCTTGCGCTCGGCTGAACGGGAAGAACATCTGGACATCTGGCTCTTCAGTTTTTTTACCCGCTCGAGCACATGGTCGTAGATTTCCTTCAGATCCTTGATCTTCTTCATGAATTCGCGGCGGTGCTCGTAGAGAATGGACATGTCCTGGATCAGGTGGGTGATTTCCACCAATTTCTTGGCACGCACAAAATTGGATGATTTCGATTTTTTCAGATTTTTGAATTCCCGCTTCAAGCGGTTGAGTTCTTCGAATTGCTTGAGGAAATTGTCGCGCAGTTCCTGCTTTTTTGATTCGTCGTATATGTCTTCACTGACATCAATGACCTCGTCGATTTTTTTATGTCCTTCCAGCACATCCTGGCCCAGCTTGATCACCAGGTTCAGGACAATGTTGGTTTTAGACAGGGCCTTGATCACTTTTTTTTCACCGCGCTCGATCTTGCGGGCAATATTGATCTCTTCATTACGGGACAGCAGGTTAACGCTGCCCATTTCCCGCAGATATTGTCGCACCGGGTCGCCGACTATCTCGGCTCTTTCCCCGCCCGACTTGGAGGCTTTTTTTGCCGGTTTTTTGGACGGCTTGATCTCGTTTTCCTTTAGAAAATACTTGATGTGCTTTTGATTTTTCTTGACCGCATCATCGCTGCCGAAAATATAGGTTATGGCCGATGTTTCAATGATGCCGAAACCCTTCTTGACCCTTTTTAAAATGGCCTTGAGTTCTTTGCGGAAATTATTCAGAAAATCATTGTATTCGTTGAGCTTTTCCTGGTTCAAGACCGATTTTTTCTTCATGATCTTGATATTCAATGAAGCCAAATGGGAGGTAATCTCCTTTTTTTTCTTGAGCAGGTTGTTCTCATTCAAAAAAACCATAAAATCATCATGCTTGATCTTGGCATCATTGACCTTGGCAGCTTCGATCAACTCCTTAATGATAACCGAAGAAACCGCACTTTGGGCCACATCAACAGCAGACCTGGACTGTTGTTTTTTTACTCTGGCGGACGGCTGGGCCGCATGTTTTTTCAGTTTGATGATTGTCTTTTTCACTCCCCGCGACGACTGCTTCTTCACCCTAGCGGACGGTATGGGCGCTTGTTTTCTCAATTTGGCGATTGGCTTATCCGCTTCCAGGGACAACTGCTTTTTCCCCCTGGCCGATGGCGCCGAAGCTTTCTTTTTCAGTTTAGCGACGGTTTTAGCCGCCCTTGGGAAAGACTTCTTTTTTACCCTGGCGGATGGTTTGAGAGGTTGTTTTTTCGGGATCGTGGGTGAACTTGCCGCCTTTCTCTCAGGTTTCTTTTTCAATATGTTCCTCCCGGAAACATCCGGCTCTGGTTTTAATCAAAGCGTTCTTCTGCTTCATCAACTGTTCGACTTTCTTGAAATTTTTTTCTCTTTCCGCCACGGCAATATCCTGGTTTAAAAGCTTGTTCCTGTTCAAAGCCATTTTTTTTTGAAAATTGCCGATACTGGTGATGATATCCTTTTCGATTTCCGCACGGTCCTTTTTCATCTGCATTTTTTGTGAAAAAATATCATTGAGCCTGGCTTTTTCGGAGGCGCTAAGCGCTTTTGTGATCTCGGCAAAACGAATCTCGCCATGTTTTTCATAACTGAGAAAAAGCAGGCGAATAATATTGCGACTGGCCAGTCCCGCCAGAAGTTCATTGCTGAAAAACTCCCTGATCTCCGGGATCACTTCCGGGGCGCGCAGAAGCGCTTCCAGGACCTTTTCTTCCATCAGGGTTATTTTCAGAGGCTGTTCGGAATTCTCTTTTTGCTGGCCCGGCTGGAGCCCAAGTTTTAAAAGATCGGCTGAAGTTTTAAAAAAAGCGGCCATCCTGTGAATGTAATCTTCACGGATCACCGGATCTGACATTTTCCCGGTCGCAGCCATGACCAGGTCCAGGCCCTTTCTTTTCTGGTCAGGAATGGAAAGATCGAATTCACGGGCGGCTTTGTTCAGCAAAAAATTAAACCCGTCTTCGGTTCTAAGCAAGGCCTCGCGCAGGGCTTGCGTGCCCTGGGTGCGGACAAATTCATCGGGATCCTTCGCCCCCTCGAACACGACGATGCCGGGATTGACGTTCTGTTCGAACATTTTCTCAATATTGCGAACCGTGGCCGCCTCACCGGCGGCATCACGATCATAAAAAATATTGATGACATTGCAGAACCTCTTGAGCAAATGGACCTGCTTTTCGGTCAGGGCGGTGCCCAACGAGGCCGCCACATGGCGAAAGCCGGCCTGGAAGAGGCTGATCATATCCAGGTAACCTTCGACCAACAGTCCGCTTTTTTCCTCTTTCATGTAATGCTTGCTAAGGTGGAAGCCGAAGAGATGGTTGCCTTTTTTATAGATCGGAGAATCGGGAGAATTCAAATACTTGGCCCCAACAGGGGTCGCGCCTGGAGCGCTGACCGCATCATCAAAGATGGTGCGGCCTCCGAAAGCAAGTATGGCTCCGGTTTCTGAAAATATGGGGAACATGATCCGGCCCCGGAAACGGTCGTAGGTCCTGTTTTTTTCTTTTTTAACCAGCAGGCCCAGCTCAAGCGCTTTCTCCAATACTGCCCCTTTTTTTCGCAAATACCCGCTTAAGCCTTCCCAGGAATTGGGTGCGTAACCCATGGTAAATTTTTCGATGGTTTCTCTATTTATGCCGCGGTTTTTCAAATAAGCCAATGCCGCTTTCCCCTCATTGCCGCTGAAAAGGTTTTCTTTAAAAAATTCACAGGCAAGTTCATTGATAAACAGATAGTCATCTTTTTTAACAGATTTGAAACGGCTTTTTTCCAAGGGAATATTGAATTTTTCGGCCAGGAAATGCATGGCTTCGACAAAAGAAATATTTTCCATTTCCTGCACCATGGTAAAAATATCTCCAAAACGGTTGCAACCAAAACAACTGAAACTGTTTTTATCGGGCATAACAAAAAAAGAAGGCGTTTTTTCAGTATGGAAAGGGCACAGCGCTTTAAAATTTTTGCCTGCCGGTTTCAGACTCACATAAAGCGAAACGACATCGACAATAGAGATATGCTCTTTTATTTGATCTTTTGAATCCATTAAAAAAAACTATATTATTTATTATATTGCGCTATTTTTCACTTTCTGTCAACAAAAAACCGCTTTTTTAAAAAGAAATCAACAAACAGATGCCTGCCTGCAGGCCTCCCAAGTCAACTTCCGCATCGATATTCTCGGGCTTGATCTTGATCTGGTCGAAACGGGCGCCGAAATCAAAGGAAAAATGGCGGTTCACTTTTAATTCAAATCCGGCTTCCAGTGACAAATTGCTGCCGCTCCCCTTGACATTGCCGATCAAGGATTCTTCCTTGAAACTCAGGTAATTGAAGCCGACGCCGAGGTATGGGTTGAAAAAACCCAAAGCGAAACCATAGCGCAGGAAGGCATGGACCGGAAGCAATGTCAAGGTTGTCTTGTCCTCAGTGAAAGTGGTTTGGGAAATAACTTTATACTGGGAAGCGGAAAACCAGAAATACAAGCCCTGCCAGATATGAACCCCCAGCCTGCCGCCATAAAGCACATCGCCCTTTCCATAGATCTCCTTGAGTTGAATGCTTTTGGGCAGAAAATATCCGGCATAGGGGCCAACCTTGAATAACATGAATTTCTTAGGCGCCGGCGGGACCGCTGCGGCAACACCCAGCGTCTGAATTCTGCCGGGAGTTGGGACCGCAGGCTCAGCGACCGCAATCACATCCGGAGCAGCGGCGACCACAACCACAAACTGGACGGGTTGACGCCCGAGGTCACCCTGCCAATCATATATTTTGACCAGGTAATTGCCGGGTTTTTTATAACAGTAATTTACCGACGATCCAACCTTGACGTTCTTTTCTTTTTCACCAGGCAGGATAGTGCCGTCGCCCATGTCCCAACGCAGGTGATCCGGGGAATTGAAATTGGAAGCACTGAATTGCATGGGCAGCCCGGCAATAGCCTTGGCCGGTTCCATGCGAACCTGGCGCGGATCGGCGGCGACCACCAACTCAGCCGTCAGCGGCGGCTGGTTTTTATCTCCCCCGGAATCATAGGCCTTGACCGTATAGGTGCCGGGAGCTTTATAAACATGGCTCACCTGGAAAGTGGCCTTGACCACGCCCGGTCCAGGACCTGGATTGATCTCAGTACCGTCCCCCAGGTCCCAGGCGATTTTTCCCGGAGTACGGAAATGTTGGGCGGTGATGACCATAGGGTGATTGGCTAGAGGCCGTTCCGGAGTTATATGCAAAACGCGGGTTTGGGCGCTGACAGTCACCTGGGCCAGGACCGGGGTCGATCCCCTGTTGCCGTTGTCATCATAAACCCTGACCTGGAATTGGCCGGCTGCGGCATAGGCGTAGGCCATGGTGACTTCCTGTCCCGGTACTGCTTTGCCGCCGCTTGTCAATATGGTGCCGTCCCCCATATCCCATTTCAGCAGATTAGGCGTGCGAAAATTGCTGGCAGTGAATAGCAGCGGCTGTCCGACAACCGGGGCGGACGGTGAGTAGGTGACCCGCCTGTTTTCGGTCAGTGCCTGTACGGCAGCCGCAGGAGCGGTTTCCACTTCATTGCGCAGGACATACCAGGCCTGCGCCTGGGGCTTGGCCGATATGTTCAAGTCGGCAACCCGGAAATATTCGCCGTTTTCTCCCATGACCAGGAGTATGGTACCGAAACCGATCTCCTTGATGATCTTGGCGCCGGCATTGGGAAGGCTGCGGATCTTGGCAAAGCGGACAATTACCCTGACCCTGGGCGCATCATTCTTAGCCTGGTCGGCAGCCAGTAGGGACTGCGCCCCTGTTGCCAGTCCGGATTCACTTTTCCAGGCAGGACCGCAGATGAAAAAAATAAAAAACAACGTGAATATCAGCAAAATTCGTTTTGTATTCATGACGATTAACCTTATCATGACCTTTATTAAAAGTAAAGATTGCAATATGAACTTCGATTTGCTATGTTCATTCCATGGAAAAAGTTCTGGCTTTAGGTTTTTCTTTTGTCGTGTTTGTCATCGGGCTGGCCTTTTTGATCACCGGCCGCATTGCCCTAGGCCTCCTGCTGCTGGCGGTTTCCCTGTTTATTGTTTTCCTGGCCTTCCGGAAAAAAGAAACCGTGATCATCGAACAGAAAATCGATATCGGCGGCGAAATCAACTCGCGGATACTAAAGTGCAAGAACTGCGGTGCCGAATTGAATAAGGAAGCCATGGAAATGAAACTAGGTGCGGTTTTTATCGCCTGCCCCTACTGCGACAGCCAATACCAGCTCGAGGAAGAACCAAAATGGTGAAACAAAGCAAATTGTCTGCCGTCTTGCTGATGCTGGCGTTGGCATTTTCCTTGCCGGCCGCGGCAGCCGACTACTATTTCAGGGTCGATACCCTGAAAGCCGTGCTCACGGTTCAGCCGGACAGCTCGGTTGAAATCCGCTACGCCATCACCTTCAGCCCCGAAGCAGGCAGCCACCCCATCGACATCGTGGATATCGGCATGCCCCATGAAAATTACGATATCCGTACAGCCAGGGCTGCCATAGCCGGGAGCGCACTGAACGATATCAGGAAATCGCAATACGTCAAACCTGGTGTGGAAATCCATCTTGGCGGCAGGAATATCCGTCCGGGGCAGACCGGGACCGTAGAATTTGCCATCAAAGTCGGGCAGATGGTCTATCCCGACCGTGACGACAGCCGCTTCGCCTCCCTGCAGTTCAAGACAACCTGGTTCGATCGTAAATATGTTTCCGGCAATGCCGAACTGCTGGAAATCCAATTCAATCTGCCGCCGGGCAGCACTCCCGAGCAAGTAAAATATCATGGCTTCGGCCGTTCCGATTATCAGCCCAGCGAAACATCCTATGAAAATAACCGTGTGACCTACATCTGGCGCTGGAAAGGCCAGCCGGCATCGGTCCCTTACGCGGCCGGGGCTTCCTTTTCCAGGAATCTTGTGGCCAGCGTCTATTCCCCGCCCCGTCCTTCTGTACTCAAGGCGCTGTTCACAGCATTCCTGGCCTTTTTCGGCTTCGTCTTCGCCCTGACTCCCATATGGATCATCGTTTTGATCATTTTTGTCGCCGTGCGCTCCAGCCGCAAGCGCATGAAGCAATACCTGCCGCCGCGCCTCGGCATCGAAACCGGAGGCATCAAACGAGGCCTGACCCCGCCGGAAGCGGCATTGCTCCAGGAACTGCCCCTCTCCCAGGTGATCCTGCTCATCGTTTTCGGACTGCTGAAAAAAGGAAAAATAGCCATCAAGGAGAAATCAGCCAAGGATTTTCGCTTTCATGAACAGAAGCAGGAAGGACTGGAACTCCAGGAATATGAAACCTCCTTCATCACTGCGATTGACGGCGAGAACCGTCTTAACAAGACAGCATTGCGCAAGATGTTCACCGACATGATCAGCTCTTTGCAGAAAAAAATGGCCGGCTATTCCCGGCGTGAAACCAACATCTACTACCTGTCGATCATGAACAAGGCCTGGGAGCAGATAAAAAACTCTCCCCGCGACAAGCTTCCCGAAGAGCTGGCCGCCTCCCTGGAATGGCTGGCCCTAGATCCTGAATATGAAAACAAATTAGGGCCTTATACCGAAGACGCGCTGTTCACACCGGGAAACCGTGATTACTGGTACCGCCATTTCCCGCAGCGAACCACGGGAACGGGCGCCAGAACGGTCCCGGGCAAGGGCTATGGCCAGACCGTCAGCGGCGCGGCCAATCGCTTCGTCCAATCCCTTCAGGTTTTTTCAAGCGCCCTGATCGGCGAAAACGCTGCGTTTACCGCGGCCATTACCAGGGTGACCAATCCGCCGCCGGTTGCCCAATCATCGGGTTCAGGCGGCCATGGAGGCAGCAGCTGCGCTTGCGCCTGCGCCTGTGCCGGCTGCGCCTGCGCTTGCGCCGGAGGCGGCCGATGAAAACTTATTCTGGAAAAAAAGCTGTAACCGCCCTGCTGGTTGCCCTGGCCGCCGCCGCTTTTGCCGCCGCGGCCGCAGCCCAACTCTTCAGCAGCGGACGTTTCCTGGCCCTGCGCCTGGGTGTTTCCCGTTACGAAAAAGCCGGCGGCTGGTTTCCGGCCTTGTTCGTTTTCCTGGCGGTTATGGTTCTGTTGACACCGCTGCTGCTGCGTGCCTACGCCCGCACGCGTTTTCCTGAATTCCCGGCTCCCGGCCTTTATCACTACTTCAACAGTGAAAAATTCGGCGCCAAGCGCATTCACCTGCGCGTGGAAAAGGACAGGACGGCCATCCTGATGGTCGACGCCTACCGCGTTGTTCATCTCAACATCACGGCAGCGGCCATGATCAAGTATTTTCTCGACGACACCCCGCAGCGCGAAAGCCGCCGCCGCTTGGCCGCTGCCTTCAATATCAGCCAGGCCAAAGCCGAACGCGACTATCGCGAGGTGCTGGAAAAGATCGACCTGCTCATAAACCGCAGCGACATCTGCCCGGTGACTTTTTTCGACATCGACAAGATCGAAGCTTTCCAGACGCCTGTTTCGGCCCCCTACCGCATGGACATGGTTCTGACCTACCGCTGCAACATCAACTGCTCACACTGTTACAACCAGCGCCGCGAATCCGCCGAGTTGACCACTGCCGAATGGAAAAATATAATTAGAATTCTTTGGGACCAGGGCATCCCCCACATCGACTTCACCGGCGGTGAGCCGACCCTGCGCCAGGATCTGGTCGAACTGATCACCTACGCCGAGGACCTGGGCCTCATCACCGGACTGCTGACCAACGGCGTGCGCCTGGCCGATGCCGCATACGTCAGGCAGCTTCAGCAAGCCGGCCTTGATTATATGCAAATCACCCTGGAATCACACCTGGAGGAGGTCCACAACCAGATGGTTGGCAGCGACTCATTCCGCCATACCGTGCAGGGGATCCGCAACGCCGTCGAACAGGGCATTTATGTGCTGACCAACAGCACGATCACCAATGCCAACAGCGACCTGATCGAAGAGATCGTACCCTTTCTGAAAAACTTGGGAGTCAGATCCTTTGCTGTCAACTCCATCATCAAGGCCGGAAAATCGCGCCACCATGATCCCGGGTTGAGCGAAAAAGAACTCTTGCCGGTGATCAAACAACTTCAGCAGAAGGCAGCACAGGAAGGGATGAGGTTCACCTGGTACACGCCGACGCAGTATTGCCGGCTGAACCCGGTGGAACTCGACCTGGGCGTCAAGCAGTGCACGGCCGGCAAATATAACCTGGCCGTCGAGCCCGACGGCACGGTCATCCCCTGCCAGAGTTTTTTCCGGCCCCTGGGCAATATCCTTAATGATCCTTTTGAAAAAATCTACCAGCACGATTTTCTGGTTTCCCTGCGCCGCCGCGACTGGGCCATGGACAAATGCCGGGAATGCGAATGGCTTTCCACCTGCGGGGCCGGCTGCCCGCTGCAAATCAGCGAGGATTCATTCTGCTGCCCTGACCTTTTGAGCAATCCGTGAAAAATATCCGCGCCGAACTGGAAGCACGGGAAAACAATGTCCTGCACCCGCGGGCGGCGCGCAGCAGCAACAGTGATCGCCTGCGACCGGAGAAGCCATCGCCGGTGCGCACCGAATTCCAGCGCGACCGCGACCGCATCCTGCACTCCAAAGCGTTTCGCCGCCTGAAACACAAGACCCAGGTATTCATCTCCCCGGAAGGCGATCATTTCCGCACCCGCTTGACCCACACCCTGGAATTGAGCCTGATCGCCCGGACCATTGCCCGGGCCCTGAACCTGAACGAGGACCTGACCGAGGCCATCGCCCTGGGCCACGATCTGGGCCATACCCCTTTCGGGCACATCGGCGAAGCGGTCCTTGATGAACTCTGCCCCGGCGGTTTCCGCCATTACGAACAGAGCCTGAGGGTGGTCGACAAGCTGGAGAACAAGGGGTTGGGACTGAACCTGACCGCGGAGGTACGCGACGGCATTATTAAACACTCCAAGGGCCAGGGGGAAGTCATCCCCAAAAAACGTGAGCTGCGCCCCCTCACCCTGGAAGGCCAGATCGTGCGTCTGGCTGACATCATCACCTACGTCAACCACGACATCGACGATGCCAAGCGGGCCGGGATCATTTCTGACGGTGATATCCCCGAATCGAGCAAAAAGCTCCTGGGCAGCAAGTATGCCAAACGCATCGACACCATCGTCATCGACGTCATCAACGAAACCCTGAAAAACGATCTGGAGATCATCACGACATCCGCACCGGTCTTTGCCGAATTGCTCAGATTGCGGGATTTTCTTTTTAAAAACGTCTATTTCCGCCTTGAGAGGATGAGCGAAAAGGAGAAGACCAGGGAGATCCTCCTGGCCATCCATGCCCATGTCGGCCGCGAACCGCAGTCCTACGTCAATCCCTACCCTGAAAATGATCCGGTCGCGGTCCGGATCATCGACTTCATTGCCGGTATGACCGACAACTACGCCCTGAACCTGTTCAGGAAGATATCTTTTCCCGCATACCTCAGCTGAAAACAATCCTGAGCACAAATTATGTGGACCGGCTTGATACCAATAACATTTGCTCTCGCGAAGTTTCATTAGAAATCCAAAACCGCAGTTTGACATTGTAAATATTTTCCAGCAAAATTCACATATGAGAAAACCGAGCGGTCGAAGGAATTTTTTTCACAACATCATGGAGGGCAAAAATGAAACTAAAGCATCTTGGCATAGTGCTGGTAATGGTATGCCTGGCGTCTTTTTCCTGCATCACCAGCAGCGAAGCAGACGAAGACAATAACGAGACAAAAACTCCGAATTTCATCAAAGACACCTGCTCGGGCTGCCCGTTGGAAGAAAATATCGGTAATGTGACCGGCATTCGTTTCTTCAGTTATGTGAAGAATACCGGGGGCAGCGGCAAGATCAGCATGACCATCGGCGCCGGAGACAAAAGCGCCTCCAGGGAGTTCAACGTGACCGCCGGGACAAGCTACATTTTCAAGGCTTCCGTGCCCGTGGAAAAATCCAGTACAACCTCTTTTACCTATCAGGCAAAATTCCCAGGATCATCTGGATATACGGATACTCATGCGGTAAGCGGGTATCACGTCACCGGGGCTCCCTTTGATCTGCAGATGAACCCAAAATAAGCGAAATCCATATTTCACGAACAAGTTTTTCAACCCATGAAAAGAAAATTTTATACAATCCCCCAACTAATACCCGCAAAACAAAACTGCCGCTGCTTCCAGAACTTTTAGCCGTCGGCGTTTGCCGATGAATCATTTCACATCTTTTTTTTGCAGCCAGGGCCGGAAAGCTTTATCCAGTTCGCTCTCGTTCATGGCGCCGCTGACGCGATGCACTTCGCGGCCCTTTACAAACATGATCAGGGTGGGAATGCTGAAGATCTGGAACTGGGAAGCCAGGCCGGGCTCGGCGTCGGTGTCGACCTTGGCCACGGTAATCCCTGGCTGGGCGGCTGCGAATTTTTCCAAAGCCTTGGCCATCTGGCGGCAGGGCTGGCACCAGGCAGCCCAGAAATCCACCAGCACGGGTTGGGGATTAAGGCGGATCGAGGATTCAAAACTGTCAGTTGTCAGTATCCGCAAGCGGGGCACATCCTTGAACGGCAGCGGTTTCTTGCATTTGCCGCATAAGGGCACGCCACGGTAATCGTCACGGACACGGTTGGAAACGCCGCAAGCCGGACAACGGATTATTTCAGCCATGTTTTTTCTCCACTTGCAGCTCACTGATCATGTCAACCAGCCTGTCCAGGCCTTCGACCATGTCGGTTTTTCCGACGACCCTTCCCTTTTTAAACAGCAGGCCGTGACGCTTTGAAAAAGCCAGGCCGATATCAGCGTCCTTGGCTTCACCCGGGCCATTGACTTCGCAACCCATGATGGCCACGCGCACAGGACAAGGGAAACGGAAACGGCCGATCTTTTTTTCAAATTCTTTCACCAGGGCGATAAGGTCCACGGAAGTTCGGGCACAGGTCGGGCAGGAAATAATCTCGACATCGTTGCGGGCAAGTCCGGCGGCCATCAGGATCTGCCTGGCCACTTTGATCTCACGGACCGGATTCGCGGTCAGCGAGACGCGGATAGTGTTGCCGATGCCGTCGAGCAGCAGACTGCCGATGCCCAGGGCCGAACGGATGCTGCCGGAATAAAAGGTTCCCGCTTCGGTTACACCCAGGTGCAGCGGATAAGAGCATTGGCGGTCGGCCAGACGGTTGGCGGCTACCGTTTCCCTGACGTCGTGCGACTTCAACGAGATCTTCATATCAAAAAAATGTTGATCCTCAATGTATTTTATCTTGTCCAGCAGGGAGCTGACCATGGCCTCGGCCACGGACAGCCCGGCCCGGCAATACTTTTTTTCCAGCGAACCGGCGTTCACGCCGATGCGGATGGGAATCTTTTTCTGGGCGGCCAGACGGACGACGGCTTTGAGCTTCTCATTGCCGCCGATGTTTCCGGGATTGATGCGGATGCATTGGGCGCCATTATCCATGGCCCCCAGTGCCAGGGTAGCGTCAAAATGAATATCGGCGATCACGGGCAGGGGCGATCGCGCCGTGATCTTGCCGAAAGCAGCCAGCGCCGATTTAGCCGGGACGGACACGCGCACGATGTCACAGCCGGCGCCTTTCAGCTGCCGGATCTGTTTCAGCGTGGATTCAACGTCTTCGGTCGCGGTATTGGTCATGGACTGGATTGAAACGGGATGGGCCCCGCCGATGCCGACCCGGCCGACGAATATTTCCCTCTTCATGTTGAAATTATAACGAATTCAGTTGCAAGTGACAAGTCGCAAGTGCTAAGTAACCGCCAAATAGCATACTATTATTCGCGATTCTCTTATTTTTTGCAATTTGTCATAAAAAAAAAGGGCGGCCTGGGAAAGCCGCCCTTTTTTTCAGACTTGTTACTTTACAGTGATGGGAATCGCTTTGGTCCTGGCTTCCTCGATCTTGGGAATGGTGAGTATGAGGATGCCGTCCTGCAGCGAGGCATCGATCTTTTTAGTGTCTACATTCTTGGGAATGGTGAACGAGCGTTCGAAAATCCCGTAACTCCTCTCCAGGCGATGGCAGCTTTCATTCTTGGTTTCCTCTTCCTGTTTTCTTTCGCCACGCAGGGTGAGCGTATCGCCGGAGAATTCTACCTTGACATCTTCTTTTTTGAAACCCGGAAGCTCAATTTTGAAGACATAGGCCTCCTTGGACTCAAAAATATCAGTCATGGGTCGCCAGGCACTTGGCGTCAATCCGTTCTTTGAAGATTCATCATAGAAATCTTCCCCAAAAATCCTGTTCCAACGGTCGTACATGTTGGCCAGATCAGAATAGGGTTGCCATTTTGTTATTCTCATTTTAACCTCCTTTATTTTCTTTCCACCAGAAATATAGAATAATTTTTCAATTTTGTCAACATATCTTATTGTTTTTATATTATATTTATTTTAGTGTCTATCTATCAATTTTAATGGATTGCCGCCTATTGATTTTCAGGCGCCATTGGGCTATCATAGTTTTAAAATGAAAACAGCCGACTTGCTCATCCGCGTCCGCCAGGGCGATCACCTGGCTTTGGCCAAAGCCATCACCATGGTGGAAAACCGCAAAAAAGATTATAAAAGCTTGTTGGCGGGCATATATCCATTGCCCGGCAAAGCCTTGAAGATCGGCATCACCGGAGCTCCCGGCAGCGGCAAGAGCTCGCTTATCGAGAAAATGATCGCCATATTGAAGGTCCAGGGGGTGCCCCTTGCGGTCCTGGCAGTTGACCCGTCGTCCCCATTCACGGGCGGGGCGCTGCTCGGCGATCGCCTGCGCATGATCCAGCACAGCAATGATGCCAACGTTTTCATCCGCAGCATCGCCAACCGGGGCCAATTGGGAGGATTGAGCCTTTCCACCCATGAAATCGTCGATTTGCTCATTGCGGCCGGCAAGGAGATCATCCTTATCGAGACCGTGGGCGTCGGCCAGTCCGAAGTTGACATTGTAAATGTCGCCGATATGGTGCTTATGGTGCTGAATCCCGACAGCGGCGACGAAATACAGATCTTCAAGGCAGGCATCATCGAGATCGCCGATATATTCGTCATAAACAAGGCCGATCTGGGTGGCAGCGACAACAAGATAAGCGAAATCAGGAACTATTTCGCCACTGCCGCCAGGAGCCCGCTGATCTTCCCCACTTCGATCAAGGAAGACTGGGGAATTCCCGAGCTGCTGGCCGCGATCCGTCAATTCCAGCATGATGAAAGCTGCCGCATCGAAGAAAAAAGGGCCAACATAAAAAGAAACTACGTGGAAAAGATCGTGGCCGAACGCTTGCGGGAAGAGATGCGCCTCAATTCAGCAATAGAGGACATGCTCAAGACCGCGGCCACGGCCAACCCTCTGCAGCTGGCCGAAATGATCTTTCAGAAAATAAAAGCAGGAGACAGCAATGATAAAAAAAATTGACCATATTGCCATCGCGGTTAAGGATCTGTCCGCGGAAATCAGCCGCTACCGCGATGTGCTCGGCCTCGAGTACCTGGGTTCGGAAGTGGTCGCCGAACAAAAGGTGACGGTAGCCTTTTTCAGGATCAACGATGTGCTCATCGAACTCCTCGAACCCATTGGAGCGGATTCCCCTATCAGCGCCTTCATAGAAAAAAAAGGCGGCGGCCTGCACCACCTTGCTTTGGAAGTGGACGACATCAAGGCCACCATCAAGCGCTTGCAGGAAAAAAACGTGCAGATGCTTGACAGCGAGCCGAAAACCGGCGCGCACAACGCCCAGATCGCCTTCACCCACCCCAAAAGTTTTTCCGGAGTATTGTACGAACTGAAACAGAAATAGCATGAGTCAAAAAACCAGGCTGGCCATTCTTTGGCACATGCACCAACCCAACTACCAAAATCCCCACAGCAAAAAATTCGACCTGCCCTGGCTGCGCCTGCATGCATTGAAAGACTATTTCGGCATGGTTCATATACTGGAGGAATTTCCCTCTCTGCGCCTGACCTTCAACCTGGTGCCATCGCTTCTGGCCGGACTGCAACTTTATGAAAACGGCGTCAGCGATGAATTCCTCGATGTGTTTCGGAAAACCGCCGCCGACCTGAACCCGGAAGAGATCCAGTTCCTGGTCCGCCATTTTTTTTCCATCCACTATGAAAACCATATCAAACCCTACCGGCGCTATGATGAGCTTTACCAAAAAAAAATGAAGCGCCTGGACCAACAGGCCGATCCCGATTGGCGGCGTGTTTTCACGACAGCCGAACTCCGCGACCTGCAGGTATGGTTTCAACTGACCCATATCGACGAATTTTATAAAAACGGAGACTCCCGGATCGAAGCCCTGATACGCAAGGGCCAGCAGTTTTCTGAAAGCGACAAGCAAACGGTTGGCGCCGTGGCAGACGAAATACTGGGACGCATAATTCCTGAATACCGAAAATTCAAGGACCATGGCCAAATTGAGCTAAGTACCAGTCCTTTTTATCATCCTATCCTGCCGCTTCTGCTGGACCCGCAGGCCGGGAAGAAAGCCAACCCGAGCCTGGCCCTTTACGATCTTGATTTCAACTGGGAAGAGGATGCCCGGGCACAACTGCGGGCTGCTCTGGAATTGATGCAAAAAACATTCGGCACCCGGCCGCTCGGCATTTGGCCACCTGAAGGAGGCCTATCGGAAGCGGTGCTGCATCTGCTTGAAAAATCCGCTATCGCCTGGACCGCTTCCGATGAGGAGGTCCTGAGCCGATCGCTGCCTCTCCCCCTGACACGTGATGCCGGATTCATGGTCAACGACCCGAAAGCTCTTTATACTTCATATTCCATGGCCGGCAGCTCACTGAAGATCTTTTTCCGCGACCACCTGCTTTCCGACCTGATAGGATTCTATTACCAGAGATTCCCCGCTGCGGACGCGGCAGCCGACCTGTTCAACCGCATCAAGGCTATTGCCCAGGCCGGACCCGAGGGCTTAACCATCCCCGTCATCCTGGATGGCGAGAACGCCTGGGAATTCTATGTTCACAGCGGCCGTGATTTCCTGCGTGAATTCTACCGCCTGGTCACCCGCGACCCCGAGATCGAAACGGTAACTTTTTCAACCGCCCTTGAGCGCCCGGCCTGCGAACTGCAGAAATTGAAAAGCGGCTCATGGATCAACGGCAATTTTGACATTTGGATCGGCGATCGTGACGACCAGCTGGCCTGGGAACTGTTGAAAGGCGCCCGGGATTCCTTCATGGCCGCAAAAGGCCGGCTTAAGCCGGAACAGGTCGGCAAAATCGAGGAACTCCTGCACACAGCCCAGGGCAGCGACTGGTTCTGGTGGTACGGCAAGGAGAATTACACCCCCGACATTGATATTTTCGATAACTTGTTCCGCTGCAACCTGCAAAAAATATTCCAGATCATGGGCGATCCAGTCCCGGAGAACCTGCTCACTCCCATTCCCCGGTCAACGCCGGCCAACCGCCTGGCAGTGGTCCAGCCTCAGGATTTCCTGGAAGCGCGCATCGACGGCGAGAACAGCGATTACTTCGAATGGTTGGACTCCGGGCGTGTTGATATTCTTTCCTACGGCGGCGCCATGAACATCGCCAACCCGCTGGTCAAAACTCTTTTTTTCGGTTTCAGCCATGACCATATTTTTCTAAGGATCGACACCAAGAAAAACGCCCGCACCTATTTTGAAAACGGGTTTTCACTGCGGTTTTTGCTGCAAAACGATCCACAGCGCTGGCAGGGCGCCATACGTCACCAGGGGCGCGAACTGGTTTTGGATAATTTTTCGGACGGTGTTTGCGGAGCGGCAGGCAAGATCATAGAACTGAAGATCCCCTTCAACACCCTGAAGCTTAATGAAGGCGGTGAGTTCCAGCTGCAGCTGCACTGGTCGTTCAACGGCCAGCCCTTCCAGACCATCCCGGCCCGCGATCCCTTGAAGATCAAAATTCCCGACGCCAGGGATTATGCTGCCTATTGGCAGGTATAAGAATTGAAGTCGGCAATCGGTGTACGGTGGACGGTATACGGTACACGGTGGAAGAAAAATCAAAATTGAAGAAAAATTTCAAATCTCAAGCACCAATGTCCAAATGACCAAAACGAAAGAGCTAAATGATTCCAAGGTCTTTGATCTTGGAGGGGTTTGACTAATCAAACCCCTACGTGTTTTTTTCCCTTCTGCGTTTAGGAACTTGGAATTTATTTGAAATTTGTGATTTGAATTTTAAATTCTCTTCACCGTACACCTTACACCTTACACCGTAATCCGATTTCTTTCCCCGGTCGTTGAATTATCTTATATTTTTGTCATATAATCGCTCCATGACAAACCCAGCCAAGAAAGCCAAGTTCGCCATGCCCCACCCTATCGTGCTGATCTACGTCCTGGTGATCATGATGGTCGTCCTGACCTGGATCGTCCCCTCCGGCGAGTTCCAGCGCGTGGAGACCAAGGTAGGCGGCAGCAGCCGCCTGGTCACCGTGCCCGGCACCTTCCACCGTGTCGAGCAGAGCCCGGCCGGTTTGGAAGCGCTCTTGCTGGCACCGATCCGCGGTTTCCAGGACGGCATGCTGATCATCGTTTTTCTCTTCATAATCGGCGGCGCCTTTAACGTGATCAACGAGAGCGGCGCCATCAACCTGGCGATCCAAAAGATGGCCGCTGCCTTCTCCCGCCACCCAAGGCTGCACAAGTTCATTATCCCGGCGCTGATGCTGGTCTTTTCACTTGCCGGGTCGGTGTTCGGCATGTGCGAGGAGACCATCCCCTTCATCCTGATATTCATTCCCTTGGCCATGTCGCTGGGCTACGACTCCATCGTCGGCGTGGCCATCCCGTTTCTCGGGGCCGCGGCCGGCTTCGCCGCCGCTTTTTTCAATCCTTTCACCGTGGGCGTGGCCCAGGGCCTTTCCAACCTGCCCTTGTACTCGGGCTTGAAATACCGCCTGCTGGTCTGGGTAATCGGCACGGCCATTACGATAGCGTTTGTCATGGCCTACGCCGCCAAGATCAAGAAGAACCCGCAAAAAAGCCCGGTCTATGACCTGGATCGGGAGCGGGCGCAGGCCGCCCCGGCCGGCGGCGCCGACCTCTCCGACTGGAACTGGCGTCACAAAGCGGTCCTGGCGGTCTTCGCTGCCGGCATCATCATTCTGGTCCTGGGCATCCTGATCAAGCACTGGTACATCGAGGAGATCGCCGGGCTGTTCCTGGCCATGGGACTGGTCGCCGGTTTCATGGCCGGCCAGGGGCCGAGCCGGGTCGCGCGCAACTTCGTTGCCGGCGCCCGTGACTTCGTCGGCGTGGCTTTTGTCATCGCCTGCGGCCGGGCCATCCTGATCGTTGCCCAGGACGGCAAGATCCTGGACACGCTCCTCTTCTATGCATCAAATTTCATTTCCATGTTCCCGCGCATCATCGCCGCCCAGATGATGTTCCTGACTCAAAGCGTGATCAATTTTTTCGTGCACTCGGGCACGGCGCAGGCGGCATTGACCATGCCCATCATGGCCCCCTTGAGCGACCTCGTGCACATCACGCGCCAGACCACGGTCTTCGCTTTCCAGCTTTGCGAGTTCGTCAACCCCATCCTGCCCACTTCGGCGGTGACCATGGGCGTGCTGGGCATGGCCCGTATCCCCTGGGAGAAGTGGGCGCGCTGGTTCCTGCCCTTGATGCTTATCCTGATGGCCCTGAGCATGCTGTTGCTCATCCCGCCGGTGCTTATGAACTGGGGGCCTTTCTAAAGAAGGGGACAGGGTACAGGGGACAGGGTTTAGGGGAAGACAGGAGAGCCAACATTATCACTCTCCTTCAACTCACCTCCATCCCCCTCTTAAGGAAAGGGGACAGGGTACAGGGGACAGGGTTTAGGGGAAGACAGGAGAGCCAACATTATCACTATCCTTGAACTCACCCCCATCCCCTCTCTTTGCGTGGGTCCTTTGCTCATAGATGTTTGGAACTTATGCGTGATTTGGATTCATGGGTGCAATAACCGCGCCCTGAATTTTTTCTTCCCTCGTCACTTGTTACTTGTCACTTGTCACTTTATAATCTTCTCATGCTCTTCATCATTCCGCTTGCCTATTCCGCATTAGGCGCTTTCAGCATGGTCATGCAAACCATCCTGCTGCGGGAATTTTTCGTGGTAGCAGCCGGCAACGAGATATCTTTCGGCATCGCCATGGGCGGCTGGCTGCTCGGAGTCGGGGCCGGATCCATATTCGGGGCTTTTTTCAGCGCCCGCCGCTCGCGGACCGCAACCGCTTTTTCCTGGACAGCCCTGGCCCTGGCTGCCTCAGCACCACTCCTGCTGGCCACGGTCCGCTGCCTGCATTTGCTGGGCGTTATATCCCAGGGCACACTGCTGCCGCTGGCCAAAACTTTTTATCTTATCCCCTTGCTGACCATGCCCTTCAGTTTCATGAGCGGCTTTGCTTTTCCGCTGGCCGCCAAGCTCAGACCACTGTCCGAGGAAAATCGACCCCGCTTGCTTGTCGGAGCATATGTCTGGGAATGCCTGGGCGCCCTGGCCGGAGGCATGGCCTACACTTTCTGGCTGGTTGAAAAATACGATCCGCTTTTAATCATATTTCTGTTCACCCTGCCGCTGCTGATCGGATCGGGATTGGTGGCCCTGGTCCCTGCAAGGGACAAAAAAAAACTGGCCCTGCACCTGCTGGCTGCGACACTGATCCTTGCCGCTATCTTCAGCGGCGGAGCCGGCCGGATCGATTCCTGGCTGGTGCAGCAAAGATGGCTGGGAATATCAAGTTCCGATCTGATCGCCAATCGTGACTCCAAATATCAGAACCTGCAATTGGGATTGCGGCATGGACAATACAGCCTGTATATCAACGGCCAACTGGCAGCCGTGTTTCCCGATGACGACCCGCAAAGGATCCTGGCCGCCCAGCTCATCAGCCAGCATCCCCATCCCAGGAACATTTTGGTCATCGGCAGCGCCAACAGCGGCCTGTCCAAGCATCTGCTGCGCTTCAAGATCGCCCGGCTCACCACCGTGGAGATCGACGCCGAGTTTTCAAACCTGATTAGCGAGCACCTTGACGCCGCCGACCGCTCCGCCCTGCGCGACCCGCACCTGCGCATGCTGATTATGGACGGACGCCGTTTTGTCAAGCTTGCCTCCGGGGCCGGGTCCGAGTCGCAACGCTTCGATCTGGCATTCATCAACCAGCCCGACGCTTTGACCGCGCAACTCAACCGCTATTATACACAGGAATTTTTCAATGATCTTAAAAAGATCCTGACTCCGGGCGGAGTTGTGGCACTGCGCCTTTCCGCTTCGGAAAACTACGCTTCGGATATCATTAATCCTTACACCTCGGTTATTTTTCAAACCCTGAAAAGTGTATTCCCCTTCATTGCGGTTTCTCCGGGACCAACCAGCCTTTTTTTTGCCTCTGCAAAAGAGGCGATCGTCACTACTGAAAGCCAAGTCCTGGCTGAACGCTACCGCGCCCAGGTCCTGGCGCCGGCCGGGCTGGAGCGGATATTCACTTCATTGTACCCGCTGGAAAAAACCGCTGCAATCAGCGCCGCCCTGCAAAAACACAAGGCCCGGGAATTGAACCGCGACCAGCGTCCCATTGCCTATTTTTTAGGCGGCCGTATGCTGGGCTGGAGCAGCGGCAGCCCACTGACGGGCCTGTTTCGCCTGCTCGGGAAAGTGAAATTCACAACCGTGCTCATGATCATGGGGCTGCTGCTGCTGCCGGTCTTGCTGCTCACTTTATTCAGGCGCAAAAAACAAGTCGGCCTTGCGCAGATCCTGCCAGCCGCCGCCAGCGGCGGCTTTGCCGGACTCTCCTTTGAAATCACGGCAATTTTTATTTTCCAGAACACTTGGGGATTTGTCTACCAGGCAATTGGCTTGCTGATCGCCCTGTTCATGCTGGGCCTGGGTGCCGGAGCCGCGCTGGCCAACCGCAACATTGAAAAAAAACTCCCAACGGCCGAACAAGCCGCGCGTCGGCTTGCCGGGATTCAGATGCTCATTGCCGTCCTGAACCTGGGCTGCCTGCCGCTGCTAAGGATCAATTTCAGATTGGCTTGGCCGGGACAATTCCTCCTGGCTGCCTGGCTTGGAGGCATGGGACTGCTGGTCGGAGCAATACTGCCTCTGGGTATGCGCGCTATGAGGCGCCTGCCGGCCGGACTGAGCGCCGGGCTGCTGAATGCCGGTGATTATCTGGGCGGGGCTATCGGTTCACTGGTGATGGCTGCATTTTTCCTGCCGCTTCTGGGCACAGGCAACAGCTTGCTGCTGATCTCCCTGCTGTCGCTGGGTTCAGCCGCGCTCCTGCTTCTGGCGGCCCGATCCGGGCCGCGGCCAACCTGCAAACAGGAAAAGACAAATGCCGCGGCGGGATAAAACCAAGGGTGCGAGTGATTTGCTGAAATCTAATGGCCCGAAACCAATCCCTGCCAATCATTCAGTACCTGGATAGCTTCTTCCAGGATCGGATCCTTGCGCAGATCGGAGAGCCATTGTTTTCTTTTCTCGCTTATGGGATCGGTAGCGGCTGCTTCGCCGCCAACGGTTTTTGCTTCATTAACACTTGCCTGAATATGGGGGATCTCGACCTGTTGCCGGTTGAACTTTTCGGCCTCTTGAAAAAACTTTTCCTGCTCGGCTTGGAAATTTTGCAGGTTCAGTGTCACCAGGGTCGTTTCACGCTGCTTTTTCAAGCGGACGATATTTTCGGCGATCTGCTGGAAACGGGCGCTGGCCTCCCGCCTTTTTTGACTGCGGCTCTTCAACTCCGTCAATTTGTCCGGATCAAGAGCCCATGGTGAAAAGGAAAGCTGGGAAACCGTGTCCCAGGGCAGGGAGTATTTCTGGTTTTTTTCACCAACGCCGAGATAGGTATACAGATCGGGCAGGACGATATCCGGAACCACTCCCTGATACTGGGTTGAAGCGCCGGTTATCCGATAATATTTCTGCACGGTCAAGGCGATGGCTCCCAGCGGCCGCAAATGCTTCATGTCGCTGGCAAGAAAACGGTCCAGGTCGAGCATGACCTGCACCGTGCCTTTGCCGAAAGTATGCTCGCCGCCGATGACCACGGCCCGGCGGTAATCCTGCAAGGCAGCCGCCACGATCTCCGAAGCCGAGGCGCTGAGAGAGTTGACCAGGATAACCAGCGGCCCGCTATAGCTGATTTCACCGTCGCGGTCTTCATATATCTGGGGCGCCGAATGCCTGTCTTTCACCTGCACCACCGGACCTTTTTCAATAAAAAGTCCGGATAATTTCACGGCGTCATCCAAGGCCCCGCCGCCATTGCTGCGCAGGTCCAGGATCATGCCGTCCACGCCAAGGGCGCCCAGTTCCTGCAGTTCCTTTTTTACGTCGTCGCTGGCGTTGCGCCCGGAAGAACGGTTGAAATCGTGGTAGAACTTGGGCAGGTAAATATAGCCGAATGATTTTTTCAGTTTGTCGTTGGTCAGAACGGCGGAACGGGCATAGGTCTCCTGGATCTCGACCACATTTCGCACCAGGGAGATCTGCATGATGCGGCCGTCGGTTTTTTTGACCGTCAGGCGCACCAGACTGCCCTTTTTGCCGCGCACCAACCTGGCGGCATCACTGACGCTCATGCCCACGATATCGACGGGCTCCTCGTCGCCCTGGCCGACCTTGAGGATGAGGTCTTCAACCTTGAGCAGGTTCTGGATCCAGGCAGGACTGCCGGGAATGACATCGAAAATCTTGATGAAACCGTCGTCTTCGCCCAGCAGGGCCCCGATGCCCTCCAGGGTGCCCGACATCTCGATATCAAAATCTTCCTTGGCCCGGGGCGGAAAATACTGACTGTGCGGATCAAATATGGCGATCAGAGAATTGAAGAAAAGCGACTGCATATCATCCGACCTTTCCTGGAGCAGGCGGTTGAAAAGTCGCAGCACGCTCTTTTGCACAGCTTGCCGCGCCCGGATTTCCAGGGCCGCGACAAAGGGACTGTTTGCTTTTGCGCTGCCATTCTTTTGTCTGGCCTCGGTTTTTTGCAGATTTAGATACTGGGTCAGCGTGAGGTATTTCAACCACTTTTCCCACCATTCCCGCAGTTGGGCAAGGTCGCGGCTGGTCTCCCTTTTGTCGGCATCGAGCTCGATCCAATCATCCATGGAAAAATCAAAAGGCTTGCTCAATATCTCCAGGCAGATATCACGGACCTGCAGCACGCGCTGACGCAAAAGCTGTTTGCCCAATCTTGGCAGGGAGAAATCCCCGCTGCGCAATTCATCGTCTATCTTGAAGGTGTAGGCTTTGAGGGTTTCCAGATCGGCCTGGATCAGGAAACTCTTGCCATTGTCCAAATACTTGGCATATTGGGCGAAACTTTTCGCCGAAAAATCATCATCAATTTTTTTACCGCTGTAATGCCAGTTGGTCAGCCAGTTGCCGATCAGTTGACTCAGAACCTTTTCCTTTTCCTGGCCGTCGGCGGCGGGCTGCAGGGCCCCGGAAAACAGCAACGACAGCAGCAGGATCAGAAGCATTTTGATTTTCATGGGTCTTCCTTAAGAACAATATATGATTGTAACCCGCTTTTCGCCCAAAGACAAGCAGAGCAAAGCCACATCTCTGAAATTCGGTGAGATAGGAGCGGATTTTGCTGGCTTGCTGCGAAAAATTTTTTTCTATTTACTCGATATTGGCACTAACCACTTGGGCGAGCTGCATCATGTCGATGGTTTGTCCGCTTTGCAAGCCTGTGAAATCGGTCACCTTGCCAGTGGATTTGGAGGTAACTTTGGTATTCCTGAACAGCTTCAAAAGCTTTTCATCGGCAACAATGAATTTCCCGGCGCCTTCCGGCCTGCCGTTGACGGTTTTCGCTTGCAGTTTGTTCGCTTTGATGTGGTCCCAGAGTTTTTTCGTGATCTCCAGGCGCGGCAGTTCACTTTTGCCTACAAACGCCGCCAGATCAGCCTTCAATTTCACCGGTTTGTTCAAGCCTTTTACTTCCATATTGTTTTTCTCCTAAATTTGATTCGCGCACATTATAACATAAAAAATTGCATTACTAATAATTTTTTTCTTCCGGGCCGGCCATCTGTTCCGACCGGGATCAGCCGCGAAAATCTATGCTATAATTATTCATGCAGTTTCTGGACAAATTACCCGTTGACGGCTACCGCGACGAGATCATGAGCGCCATCGCCGCCAACCCGGTCGTGATCCTGACCGCCGAAACCGGGGCCGGCAAATCCACCCGCGTCCCCTGGTGGCTGTGGCAAGCGGGCAAGAAGGTCCACGTCACCCAGCCGCGGCGCATCGCCGCCCGCGCCCTTTCCAATTATGTGGCCCGCGCCTGCAGGGTGCCCTGGGGACGGGAGATCGGCTACCAGACCGGCCTGGACGGCAACCGCTCCGCCGCGACCTCACTGCTATACCTGACCGACGGCGTGCAGATGGTCCGCGAGATACAGGGCAACCGCGATTATGACGTGCTGATCCTGGACGAGATACACGAATGGAATCTTAACCAGGAAGTGCTCATCGGCCTGGTCAGGAAAAACCTGGACAGCGGTTTTTTCAAGCTGAGCGGCAAGCGCGCGGTCATCATGAGCGCCACGCTTAAGGCCAGGCAGATTTCGACTTTTTTAAACCAGGCTCCGGTGATTACCGTCCCCGGCCGCGGCTTCCCGGTCGATTGCCAGCGGCGCCACCCTTGTTTCCTGCTTCCCGACGCAGCCAACCTGCTCGAAGCGGGGCACAATGTCCTGCTTTTCCAGCCCGGGAAACAGGAGATCGACGAGACCATCCGCAATCTGAAGGAACTGCTGGATCATGACAACCAGAAAGCGATCATCCTGCCCCTGCATGCTGAGCTCTCCATTACAGAGCAGTCCAAGGTTTTCAGGAATTATCCCCTGCCCAAAGCGGTGGTGGCCACGGACATCGCCCAGACCAGTCTGACCATCGACGACATCGACGCGGTCATCGACAGCGGTGTCAAAAAGGAAGTGCGCCTGGTCAGCGGTATCGAGGGTCTCTATCCCACCGAGATCTCCACTTCGGAATGCCGGCAACGCGCCGGCCGGGCCGGCCGTGTAAAAAAGGGGCTTTATATCCTCTGCTCGGAGCGGGGTATGGACGACCGCCTGGATTACCCGGAACCGGAGATCCGCCGCCTTAACCTGGAAAGCGTGGTGCTGCGCATGTGCAAGTGGGGACTCTCGCCCCTGGAATTCAGCTTTTTTCACCGTCCCAACCGCAGCCTGATCCTGAAAGCCATCCAGAACCTGAAAATTTTCGGGGCCCTGACCCAGGAAAACATGGTGACCGCAGACGGACGCCGCATGGCCGAACTTCCACTGTCATTGCGCAGCGCCCGACTGCTGCTGGAAGCAGAAAAAGGGGGCCGGCGGGTCACGGACCGGGCCTTGAAAATCATCGCCATTTTCGAGACCCGCGGCGTCGTCAGCAAAGAATTTGCCGGGGAATTCTATGCCAATTCCCCGTTCAAATCCGACCTGCTCAACCAGCTCGACCTTTGGGAAGACCAGAAGCACAACTCCCGTTTGCTCTCGGCCAAGAAAGCCGCCCTGGCCCGGGAGATCTACGGCGAACTCAAAAAACGGCTGGGCGTGCTGCCGGTCAAGGGTCCGCTCACTGCGGCAGAGCAAAAACATCTTTTCAGGGCCATCCTGTCGGGCTTTTGCGACGGCGTGTATTTCAAGGGCGACGGCGTCTACTGGCGCGAAGGCGAGGAAAGGCAGATCGAACGCACTTCGATCCTGAACCAAACCAAACCGGAAATGGTGGCCGGACTGCCCTTCGACCTGATCATCAACCGTGAAGACCAGAAAACCGGCAACAAGGAGGAAAAGTATCTGCCTCTGCTCACTTTCTGCTCGGAACTTTCTTTCCTGCAGCTGGCAGAGCTCAAACCCTTCAGTTATGAAAAACGGCGGCGCATCCTTTTGCAGGACGACAAGCTCAGCGTCAGCGAAGAAATTTTTTTTGGGGGCCGGCTGATCAAAACCATGGCGGTCGAGCCCGACTGGACCCGCACCGATGAAAAGCACGCCATATTGACACTGGCCCTGGAGTGGTTTGAAAAAAACTTTGAGCATTTGCCCTGCCGCGCTGAAATCGAGAGGAACCGGGCCTGGTTCATTGAAGCTTCAGCAGCCTTGAACGAAAAACTGCCGCCCTTTGAGCTCTGCCTGCGCGATTATTTGTACCGCCAGCTGCGCCGCAGCCTGAAGATCGACGACCTGCGCTTCTTTTTCCAGTTCCATCCCGCCCTGCAGCGCATTGATCTCCACCACCTGCTCCCCCATCGCTGGCTAAAAAAACTGAAATCGGCCCGCTGGCCCAAACAGCTGCAGATCAAGGATATGGATATCCCTCTGGAATATATCAATGGCAAACCTTATCTGGCTCTGGATCAGGGGCAATTTCACCGCATCGAAGCCGCTGAGGTCCGCCTGCCCAGCGGTGAAGCGCCGGGATTTCTCCTCCAGGGTGAGTCATTCCCGGATTGGGCCGCTGCAGCAAAACACTTCAATGCCCGCTTGAAAGAAGAAATATTCGAACGCAAGTGGCGCCATGAGAAAAAAAGCGTCCAGGTCGGGGATATCCAGGACATCCCTTTTCCCCTGGCCTTCCAGGGCGGCAACGGCAAGGACAACAGCCGCTTTGAATTCTATTCGGCCCCGGCTTTCGAAGACGGTAAAGTTTTCCTTATCCATTTTCACAACCTCGAACAGGCCCAAACTTATTATCGCTCCATTGAAAAACAATGGGCTGAATGCAGGACTAGATTCAGTAAAAACGCCATGGAAAATATTTTCCGCGGCAAGGGCTGGAAGATCAAATAATGGCAGGACCAGGGAATAAAATCAACGAAAAGGCGTTGGCCCGGCGCGTCAAGGATCATGTACAGGGTAAATGCCACGAATTTTTCGCAGTGGTCCATCCAGGTTTCGAGGAGACTGCCAAGCGGGAACTGCGCGGGCTGGGCATTGCCGAAATCAAGTCCGGCGCCGGCGGCGGCATCGAATTCCACGGCAAACTCGATGATGCCTTCCGGGTGAACCTGGGGGCGGGAACGATCAGCCGCGTGCTCATGCGTCTTTGCGAGTTCAAGGCCACGGGTTTTAGCGAATTCCGCTCCAAGCTCGCCGCTTTTCCCTGGGAACTGCATCTCGCCGACGATGCCCGGGTAGTTTTTTCCATTCACGCGGGCCGTTCGCGGCTGTGGCACGAGGGCAAGCTGGAAAAAGAGGCGGAGCGGGCGATCGCGGAGCGCCTGGCCGTTTATGGCCGCAGAGCAAGGTTCAGCGCCAAGACGGATGCCGTTGCAACAGGGCGGCAAACCGTGTTTTTGCGCCTGGAAGAGAACCGCTGCCAGGCCAGCCTGGACTCGAGCGGCGAGCTCCTCTACCGTCGCGGCCATGGGAAGTTCGTGGAGGGAGCGCCCCTGCGCGAAACCCTGGCCTGCGGCATACTGCGCGCGGCTGTGGTCGAGCGCTACCCTATCCTGATCGATCCCTTTTGCGGCTCCGGGACCTTCGCCCTCGAGGCCGGCGCCATTTTTTCCGGACAGCCGGTCAATCTCGACCGTTCCTTTGCTTTCCAGGACTGGCCTTCCTTCAAAGCAGCGCGTTTCCGGTACGTAAAAGACGGGCTGGAGCGCGAGTTCAAGGAGAAGGCTCCCGCGGGCGCTCACAAGGTCTATTGCTCGGACATCGATCCCAAGGCAACTGCCACGGCCAGGCATAACCTGGAGCAGGCCGGCTTTGTCCTGCTGGTTGATGTCGACCCGGCCGACTTCTTCCATCTCCACCCGCCCGTCTGCGACCCGGCCCATGTCCTGTTGGTGATGAACCCTCCCTACGGCACGCGACAAGAGCCGGGCGCCGACATCGCCGCCCTCTACCGCCGCATCGGCGACAAGATCCGCCGCGATTATTCCGGTTGCGGTTACGCCATCATCGTCCCGGGCCTGGAGCTGGAGAAAATCCTTTCCCTGCCGCACGAACAGAAGATCCTGTTCCATAACGGAGGAATTCCAGTGGCGTTGCTGATCCATCACCCGAGCCGAAATTAGTAAATAGTAATAAGTGATTCGTGATTCGAAAGAGGTTCGAGGATCGATGTTCGCAGTTTAAGAACAAGGCGATAGGCAATAGGCTAGAGGCAAAAGGGAAGAAAAGAGGATTTCAGACGTAGGGGCAGGCCCCCGTGCCTGCCCTTCTTGATGCACGGACGGGTTTGAAACCCGCCCCTACGGAAGAAAATTTCGCAGTCAAGTGATCTTATGTTATAGTTTGAATAATGGGATTCAAGAAACATTTACTTGTCGGCCTGGTGCTCGCTCTGGCCATTTTTTCCATTTCCTGCGCGCAGAAAAAAAAGATCTACGTGGCGCCGACGGTCCCGCCCGTCAAGCCTCCTCCCCCGACAGTCACGCCGCTGCCTGAACAGCCGCAAATGGTTTGGACGGTGGAGAACTCCCTTAGGCAGGCCGATTCCATGCCGACATTGCGCGACGACCAGCCGGCACAATCGCTGATCGACGCCGTCAACCTCAGCGTGGAAAAATTCGCCGCCATTGACAGCTCCAGGGTGCTGCGTTTCGGCGCCGAGTCCGTGCCGGTCTCGCGCTGCCTGGAAAGCCTGAAGGATTTCCGCGACAAGCTGGCCACCATGGGATTGAGCGAGGAATTCTTCTCCTACCTCCGTGAAAACTATGTGTTTTATTCCAGCGCCGCCCCGCAAGTCACTTTCACCGGCTACTACGAGCCGCTGCTGCAGGGCTCGCTGCGCGAGTCGCCGCAGTACCCCTACCCTCTGTACGCCCCCCCCGGCGACCTGGTGACCGTCGACCTGCCGCAATTCTATTTCTACAAGGAACAGCCCAACATGGCCCAGATCAAGGGCCGGGTGGATGCCGGCCAACGACTCGTCCCCTATTTCAGCCGCGAAGAAATAGATTTCAAGAGCAAGCTGACCGGCCGCGGCCTGGAGATCGCCTGGGTCGACAGCCTGGTCGACATCTTTTTTCTGCATATCCAGGGCTCGGGCATCGTCCAGCTCGAGGACGGCAGCCGCATTTTCGTGGGCTATGCCGACCAGAACGGACACCCCTTCCGCTCCCTCGGCAAGTTCCTGCTCGAGAAACAGCTTATCGGCCGCGGTCAACTCTCCATGCAGGGAATGAAGGCCTTTCTGAAGGAACACCCCGAGGCCATTCCCG
Organism: Chrysiogenia bacterium; assembly: GCA_043826505.1. Lineage (GTDB taxonomy): Bacteria > Acidobacteriota > Aminicenantia > UBA2199 > UBA2199 > UBA2199. The sequence goes on from JBDRQC010000007.1 coordinate 104,055, forward strand.
CGGCCCTGGCTGCCAATCCCAGCTACATTTTTTTCCAGATAAACAAGCAGAGCGCCATGGGCACGTTCGGCACCCGCCTGACACCCTGGCGCAGCATCGCCAGCGACCAGCGTCTCTTCCCGCTGGGGGCCCTGGCCTGGATCGAATGCGAGAAGCCGCTCTTAGACTCCAAGCAGCGCATCATCGGCTGGGAGAAGTTCGGCCGCTTCGTCCTCAACCAGGACACCGGCGGCGCCATCCGCGGCCCCGACCGCGCCGACCTGTTCACCGGCCACGGCGAACTCAGCGAACTCGTTGCCGGCAACATGAAGCAGAAGGGTTCTCTTTTCTTTCTGCTGAAAAAAGAGCAGGCGGCAACACCCGAACAACCGCAAACTGTCAACCAGTAAGCTAAGTATTCGCTATCGAATTATTTTCACATTGTTGGCGAGTGATTCACCAGCGGCAGAACGGCCGGCCAGGTAGCCTGACGACCAGGCCCACTGCAGGTTGAAGCCGCCGCAGTCGCCGTCGACATCGAGGATCTCGCCGCAGAAATGGAGACCGGGAACCAGGCGCGATTCCAGGGTGGCGGCATCCACTTCATCCAGGGCGATGCCCCCGGCCGTGACCTGGGCCTGGGGCCAGGGCTGGGTGCCCACGACCGGGAAAGACCAGCCTTTCAGCAGGGCGGCCAGCCGCTGCCGCTCCTGGACCGGCAAGGCGCCGCAAGGGAGAGATGTATCGGTGATGCCTGCTTCAGCCAGGACGACGGGGATCAGGCGCTTGTTCAGCAGCCCCACCAGCCCCATGGCCAGCGATTTGTGCTCCTGAAGGCGGAAGCGGTTGGCCAGGGCGGCGTCCAACTCATCCAGGCTCGATTGCGGGAACATGTCCAGCACGAGGTGCGGCTCCAATTTTTTTTGCAGGGAAACGACGGCCACCCGGCTCAACTGCAGCACCGGCGGGCCGGACACGCCGTTGTCGGTGAAAAGGATCTCCCCTGCCTCCCGGCGCAGGACATCGGCACCGCAGCGGACCTCGACCCGGCCGACGAATTTCACACCCTTCAGCCTCCGCAGGAAAGCGGTGCCCAGGCGCAGGGCCACGATCGCCGCCAGGGGCTCGATCAAATGGTGCCCAAGCCTTTGGGCCAGGCGCAAGCCCGAACCGTCGCTTCCGAACTGGGGGCCGGCGCGGCCGCCGGCAGCCAGGATCACGCGGCCCGCACTCAGCTCCTTCTCCCCGGCCAGGGACAGGACCAAGTCCTGCCGCCCCGAGGCTATCCTGGTGACCTCGCAGCCGGTGCGCACCTCGACATGCAGCCGCTCCAATTCCCAGCGCAGGACGTCCAGGACCGCCGAGGCCTGGTCGGATTGCGGGTAGATCTTGCCTTGATCCTCGGTCTTGCAGGCAATGCCCAGCTCTTCGAAAAAATCCATGGTCGGCGCGACCGGGAAGCGCGAAAGGACAGCCGCAATAAAAGCTGGATCGCCGCCATGGAAACGGGAAAGCGAGCAATCAACGTTGCTCAGGTTGCAGCGGCCGTTGCCGGTGGCCAGCAGCTTCCTGCCGACGCGGTCCAGGCGCTCCAGCAGAACGACTTCGGCTCCAGCGCGGGCGGCGCTGATTGCGGCCATCAGCCCCGAAGCGCCGCCGCCGATCACGGTTACCTTGGTTGTTTCGGCCATGTGTCCATCTTCAGCCTACAGTGAAGAAATGGTTGATCACCCGCGTTCCCGGGAGCAGTGCATGCGCCTGGAGCAGGCTGGCGGTTATGAAGGCCTTGGCCTTGGCTATGGCTCCGCGCAAGTTCGAACCGCGTGCCAGGAAGGCGGCGATGGCCGCCGAAAAGGTGCAGCCCGAACCATGGCTGTTGACGCCGCGGATAAATTCAGTGCTGTAGATTTTTTCGCCCCGGTCATCCACCAGCAGGTCAGCGGCCGCGCCCGCAAGGTGGCCGCCCTTCATCAGGAACGGCACGCCGTAACGCTTGAAAAGCATTTCGCCGGCCCGGCGCAGCTCATCCAGGGAGCGCAGTTTCCCGGCGCATAAATATTCGGCCTCGGGCAGGTTGGGGGTGACCAGGGCGGCCATGGGGAAGAGGCGGTCACAGAGGACGCGGATGGCCCTGGGCTTGATGAGCCGGCTGCCCGAAGTGGCGGCGAACACGGGATCGACGACCAGGGGGATGCAGGGATAAAAGCGCAGAATGTCGGCCGTGATTTCAATGATCTCATGGCTGAAGAGCATCCCCGTCTTGACGGCCTTGACCGGAAACCCTTCCAGCACCGCCTGCAATTGCCCGGCCACCACCGCGGGCTTCACAGCCTGGATGGCGCGCACCCCCTCGAGATTCTGGGCAGTGATGGCAGTGATGACGCTGGCGGCATACACCTCGCAAGCGGAAAAGGTCTTGATATCGGCCTGGATACCGGCACCGCCGCCGCTGTCAGAACCGGCGACGGTCAGGGCCACGATATTTTTTTTCATCAGGGAAACGCAGGTAAGGCAAAAAAACAAGCGCCGGCGTTCAACTACTTGTTGACCTGGAAGGTTTTGTCGCCTTTTTCAAAGAAAGCCACTATCTGATTGGCGGCGGCCAGCCCGGCGTTGACGTTGGCCTCTTCGGTCTGCGCTCCCATTTTTTTGGCCGTGAAGACAAAGCGGCCTGTGAATTTTTCCGCGATCTCGGCGGCACAGGCCGGCGCCACGTCGGCGCCGTACTTGAAATCGGGACGTTCGGCGAACATTTTTAAAAGGGAAGCTTCATCTATCACTTCGGCCCGGGCGGTGTTGATCAGGGCTGCCCCTTTTTTCATCAGGCTGAGCAGGGCAAAATTGATGGAGTTGAGCGTCTCCTTGGTTTTGGGAATGTGGATCGAGACATAATCGCAGGTTTTATACAATTCTTCCAGGGATGTGACCGGAACAACGCCGTCCTTTTGCATGGCATCGGCCGCAACGTAGGGATCGAAAGCGCAGATTTCCATGCCAAAGCCTTTGGCGATGGGGGTGACGCAGCGGCCCACGGCGCCATAGGCCTGCAGACCTATTTTCTTGCCGCGCAGTTCACTTCCCGACTTGCCGGAAAAGGCGCCGCGCGCCAGGTAGATCATCAGGGCGAACACCAGTTCGGCCACGGCGTTGGAGTTCTGCCCGGGCGTGTTCATGGCCACAACGTTGCGCTCGCTTGCCACTTTCAAATCGATGTTGTCGTAACCGGCGCCGGCGCGGACCACGATGCGCAGGTTCTTGGCGGCGCCGAGCACCGCCTCGTCGACAATATCGCTGCGGATGATCATGCCGTCCACTTCGGATACGGCGTTAAGCAGGTCTTCCTTGGCCTTATAGGATTCCAGCGGGATCATGTCGTAGCCAGCTTTCTTGAAGATTTCGCTGATCCCCGTCACCGCGCTTTTGGCGAAAGGCTTTTCGGTCGCCAATAGTATTTTTTTCCCCATGCCTGTCCTCCTTGGAGATTTATTCCACTAAGATTCTAATCAGTTCCTGGAGTGATGTCAATGAAAACGGAGTGTTTTTTTTAGCGGTACCAAAGGGCTACTTGCCCAGGACGATCTCCCGCGCCATCTCGGTGATGGTGCGGAAATCGATCTTGCCGCTGCCAGTCTTGGGCATTTCGGCAATTACCACGAAGCGGCTGGGCATGGCGATCTTGGGCAACTGTTCGGCCATTTCTTTGAGGATGGCTTTTTCATCCACCTGCTGGGTGACCGCGGCCACGATCCTGGCCCCGCGCAGCGGGTCAGGGATCTCGACCACGCAGCATTCCACGTCAGGGGGAAGCAGCTTCTCCATGACGTCTTCGACCTTGACCAGCGACACCATTTCGCCGCCGATCTTCAGGAAGCGTTTCAAGCGGCCCACGTGCCACAGGTAGCCGTCTTCGTCCAAGAAGCCCATATCGCCGGTATCGTACCAGCCGCGGCGGATGTTCATTGATGTCTGTTCAAAATCATCGAAATAACCTTTCATGACATTGTCGCCTTTGACCAGGATCTTGCCGATCTCCCCAACTGCGCAGCCCTCGCCACTTTCATAGTTTTCCACCCTTACCTGCACACCATCCAGCGGCCGGCCTGTGCTGCCGGGACGGTTGTGTTGCAAGGTGTTGACCGTGATGCCCGGACTGGTTTCCGTGGTCCCATACGCTTCGAGCAATGTCTTGCCGTGCTTTTTTAAAAATCCGGCACGCAGAGCCTCCGGACATTTGTCGGCGCCGCTGAGCATGATGCGGGCGCTGGCAAAATCACCGGGTTTGGAATTGCGTAGATAGCCCCAGAAAAAAGTCGGCGTGCCGGCCATGAGCGTCACTTTTTCCTCACGCACAATATCGCTGATGGCCTTGAAATCCAGCGGATTGGCATAGGTGACCAGGGTCATCCCCTCCATCAGCGGCACCCACAGGTTGGCGGTTTGCCCGAAAACGTGGAAATAAGGGAGGTTGGCCAGGAAAATATCGTCGCCGGTAAAATCATAGGCTTTTTTCAGGCTTTCATAGTTGGCGCTGATGTTGCGATGGGTCAACTGCACGCCCTTGGGATCTTTTTCGCTGCCGCTGGTGAACAAAATGAGCAGGGTGTCGTTCTCGTCGCCCCCATGGATGGCTTTAAGCAACCGCTCGACAGAAAGGCCCGCCTTCAGGGCGGCCTTTAGTTTGTCGAAAACCGAGACCGTGGCCATGATGTCTTCAAGATAGATCATGCCTTCGACATGCTGGCAATTTATCTTCTGGCAGAGGGCCCTGGAGGTGATGATGGTTTTGAAAGCGCATTTTTTTTGGGCATAAACGCAGTTGGCCGCCGCTCCGGTCGAATAGTTGATCATCACCGGCACGCGGCCGCCCATCAATGCCGCCAGGATGGCCAGCACCGATCCGGCCGAATTGGGCATCATGATGCCCAAAAAACCGGGCTCGTATTTTTCAAATTTCTTGACCAGCAGCAGCGAGCCGATGAGCAGGCGCTTGTAGCTGATGCGCCGGTCAAGGGTGCGGTCGATGACAGCCAGTTTTTTTTCATTTTTTTTGGCAACACGCACAAATTGTTGATGCAGGATCATTTTTTTGCTCCAAGTCCAACCGCAGACGGTTGGACGGATGAATTGTTGTTATTTAACAGCTAACTTTAAATACAATGAAACCTTTTGTCAAGTTTGAAAAAGCAGGAAAATTAAAACAATCCGTAAAACACATCAATTGGTTCAAGCGCAACAACATGCAAAAAAAATCATATTACAGCTGCTGAACGAAGCCGAGTCCCATACCGTTGCAATCGCGGGCCTGAAGCAATTTGACGCCGTTCTTCATGGTGCTGGGACCGGAAAGAATCTCAACCTGCTGTTCCCTGAGATGGGCCGCCGTCTTTTCCATGTTATCCACGTAAAATCCCAAAGAAACTCCTGAACCGGAAAAGGGTGTCTTGCCATCGTGGATAAACTCAACCTGCAGGCCGCTGCCGTCCATGAAAACGATCTCCAGACCCGGCCGCGGGGAAAAGCGGCGGCTGACCTGCATGCCCAGCACCCGGCGGTAAAAATCAACAGACCGATCCATGTCCAGAGTGTGAATGGTGATAAAATTTATCTTCATGTTTTTATTCTATCATAAACAGCTTTAGAAGAAGATCAATTTTTCTTCCCTCTCTCTTCCCTTTCTCTTCCCTCATTCTTCCCTTGTTCTCCCCTTGACAGTTCGGGAGTTTTGAGCTTATCCTTTCTTCCGAGGAGATCGCATTCATGAAAATTGAGCGCACGGTTGGAATCAAGCACTTGGTCGAACGTTCGCGCTTTTTCGCCGTGCTTTTCCCGGCTGCCGGGGAAAGCGAGGTGCTGAACATGGTGCGCCTGAAAAAAGGAGAACACCGCAAGGCCAACCACCACTGCTGGGCTTTCCGCGGCCAGGATGAAACGGGCCAGCGCATCGAAAAATCACGCGATGACGGCGAAGTGGGCCATCCGGGCCGGGTGCTCCTTGAACTGCTGCGCCGGGAGGAGATGGAAGGCGGGCTGTTGGTGTCACGGGTTTTCGGCGGCGTCAAGCTCGGCGTGGGCGGAGTATCCCGCGCCTTTCGCCAGGCCGGGGAAGGAGCGATCGAAGAGTATAAAAAAATACAAGGGAAGACAGAGGGAAGAGAAAGGGAAGAGAAAGTGAAGAAGGAGTAAGAACAAAAACAGGCAATTTTTTAGATTCCCACTTTTTTTCTAATATTCTTTGTTCTGTATTCCCTCTTTCTTCCCTCATTCTTCCCTATCTCTTCCCTTTTGCCTTGATTGACTATGGCACAGGTTTGGCCTAGAATAAATCAAGGGCACATATGAAGAGAAAAACATTTTTTTTATTTTGCCTGCTCACGGCCTTGCTCATACCTTCTCCGGGAAAAGCAAGCGATTCCGACGACACCCGCCCCTACCTGAACACCGGTCCCTGGTATCCGTCCGATCCGGTCAAGCTCAACCAGATGCTCGACGGTTTTTTCAAAACAATCCCTGTACCTGAAAAAACAGGACCGGTACGGGGCATCATCGCCCCCCATGCCGGTTTTCAGTATTCAGGGCGCTGCGCCGCCCGCGCCTACGGTTCGCTGTCGCCGGCTCAAGGCATCCGCCGCGTCATCCTGCTTGGGTCTTCCCACCGTTCCGGTTTTTACGGAGCCTGCCTGGCCGATTACACGTCCTATGCCACCCCGCTCGGCCGGGTGGCGGTGGACACAAAGATATGCCGGGCTCTGGCAAAAAAAAAGCTTTTTAAAAACGACCGCGACATCATGCGCCTTGAGCACTCTTTGGAAAACCAGCTGCCTTTCCTGCAAAAAGCGCTTGCCGGCAGCGAATACAGGATCGTTCCCATCATTTTTGGCGCCCTGAAAAAAAAGGATTTCGCGGTCATGGCCGCAGCTTTCGCCCCCTTCATCGATGACAACACCCTGGTGATTGCCAGCAGCGACCTGACCCATTACGGTGAGAACTTCTCCTATACTCCCTTCCGAAGCGACCTGGCCGAAAATCTGACCCGCCTCGACCAGGGATTCATCGCGCCTGTTCTGCGGTTCGATTTCGACCGCTGCTTCGACTACCATGAAAAGACGGGCATCACCGTTTGCGGTTTCGTGCCCATCGGTGTCCTGATCCGCCTGTTCGAAAAAAAGAATTTTCGTTCCTTCCTGGCTGATTACTGCAAATCCGGGGATCTGAACGGCGATTATTCGACCAGCGTCAGCTACGCCTCTCTGGTCTTCAGCGCCCCAGACAATGCCGCGAAGGATCCCATAGGCCTGAGGCTCACGGAACAGAAACTGTTGCTCGAACTGGCCCGCTCCGCATTGCAATCCTATTTTAAAAACATCCAGGTCCCGCCCCAAACAGAAAACCAATTCTCAGCCTTCCCCAATCTCGGGAAAAACCTGGGAGTATTTGTCACCTTGAGGAAAAAAGGCGCGCTGCGCGGCTGCATCGGCAGTATAATCGGCGCGGAACCCCTGTACCGGGGCGTGAAAGCCAACGCTGTCCACGCCGCCATCGACGACCCGCGCTTCCCGCCGCTCAAGGAAAAGGAACTGGCGAGCGTGGAAATCGAGATCTCGGTCATGACCCCGCTGCGCCCGATTCAGGATTATCGGTCCATCCGCCTGGGGACAGACGGCGTGGTCATCCGCGACGGGCGCGCCCAGGCCGTTTTTTTGCCGCAGGTGGCCACTGAAACCGCTTGGCCCCTTGAGCAGTTCCTGGCCAACCTCTGCCTGAAGGCCGGGCTGGATCGCGACGCCTACCGCCGTTCGAAGACCATTCAGTTCCATGTGTTCCAGGCCCAGGTCTTCGCTGAAAGGGATTCACAAAAATGAGTATTTCCCGGCGCCGCTTCGCCAAAACCCTGCTGCTTTCCGGAACCGCCCTGGCTGCGGCTCCCCGTTTCCCCGGACTGCTGCCCGGGGCGGCAGCGGAAATGAGCATTGTGGTCCAGGCCGTATCGCCGCGTCTGCGGCGCCAGAACCACGACATCCCCCGGGTCGCTGCCGGCGAATTTCTTGACCGTTCCCTGCAGGCCATCACCGGCAAAGCAGACCCGGCCGCGGCCTGGGGAACACTATTCGCCCGTCATGAGACCGTGGGCATCAAGCTCAGCTGTCTGCCAGGCCGCATGCTGTCATCCAGCCCGGGGCTGGTGGCGGCGATCGTCTCCGGCCTGCAGGCGGCCGGCCTGAATAGAAAGAACATCATCATCTGGGAACGCAGCAGCCGCGAGCTGGAAAACGCCGGCTATAAAATTTCACGCAGCGGCCTCAAAACCATGGGCAGCGACGAACTTCCCGGCCGTGGTTACGGCAACCGCATCGCCGTGGCCGGCAGCGTGGGCACGATTTTCAGCGCCATCATGGAGAGCATAGACGCCCTGATCAGCGTGCCGGTGCTCAAGGACCACGACCTGGCCGGTGTTTCCCTGGCCATGAAAAACATGTACGGGGCCATATTCAATCCCAACAAATTTCACGCCAACCGCTGCGACCCGTACGTTGCCGACCTTTGCAGCCACCCCCTGGTCAGAGGCAAGTTGCGCCTGGCCATCTGCGACGCCTCGCGGGCGCAATTCCACAACGGACCTGCTTTTTTCCCAGGCTACGCCAATGAGTACGGCGGACTGCTGGTCAGCCGCGATCCCGTGGCCCTGGATTTCTGTGGCTGGGGCATCATCGAATCGCTGCGCCGCGAGGCCGGACTGCCGTCACTCGCCGCAGCGGGAAGGGAGCCATCCTATATCCGCAGCGCCGCCGCTCTGGGCCTTGGACATGACCAGGAATCCCGCATCCGAAGGATCATCCTATGAGATCAAAGGAAAGCTTCTTGGCCTCCCCGCACAGCCGCCGCGCCTTCATCCGCAACGCCGGACGCGCCGCCCTGGCCGCACCGCTGTTGTTCAGCCCGAAAGCCGGTCCGGGAGCGGCCGTGCCCGCGCCGCAGGCGCGCGAGGCCGCGCATTACGATAAACTGGCCGACAAAAAAATCATCTGCCGGCTCTGCCCCCACCAATGCCAGGTGGCCGATCTCGAACGGGGCAGCTGCGGCGTGCGCGAAAACCGCGACGGCACTTATTACACTTTGGTCTACGGCCAACCCAGCGCCGTCCACGTCGATCCCATCGAAAAAAAACCGCTTTTCCATTATCACCCCGGCAGCCGGGCCTATTCTCTGGGCACGGCCGGCTGCAACTTCAACTGCCGCTTCTGCCAGAACTGGGAGATCTCCCAGCGCCGGCCCGAGCAGGTGCCAGCGCTCAAGCTGCTGCCCGCAGAGGTCGTCCGTCAGGCCCGCGGCCGCGATTGTCTGCTCATCGCCCACACCTACAGCGAACCCGTGGTTTTTTATGAATACATGCGCGACTGCGCCGCCCTGGGCAAGGAAAAAGGCATCCCCAATGTCATGATCAGCAACGGCTACATTCAGAAAAAACCCCTGCGTGAGCTTTGCCGCCTGCTGGGAGCGGTCAAGATCGATCTCAAGGCTTTCACGGAAAAATTCTACCGTGAGCAGTGCGGCGGCACCCTGAAGCCGGTCCTGGACACCCTGCTGACCCTGCGCGAGGAAGGGATCTGGTTCGAGATCGTGGTTCTGCTTGTTCCGGGCCTCAACGACAACCGGGAGGAGATCGAGAAAATGTGCCGCTGGCTGGCGCGGGAATTGGGCGACAACGTGCCGCTCCATTTTTCCCGCTTCGCCCCCACTTATATGATGAAGAACATCCCGCCCACGCCCCCGGCCGTGCTGCACCAAGCGCGGCGCATTGCCCTGGACGCCGGCATCAAGTTCTGCTATATAGGCAACCTGATCTCGGATGCCGAGCACACTTATTGCCCGACCTGCGCCAAGCTGCTCCTGCGCCGCCTGATGTACAGCGTCAGCAACCAGGGCATGCAGGGCAACCACTGCCGCTCGTGCCAAACCGTCATCCCCGGAGTATTCTCCTGAAAGAACGGACGTGACAGGGACTTTTGTTATCGCCATTTTTGATATATAATAAACGTTAAAGCAGCAATTCAAACTTTCACCGGAAAGAATTCCCAGGGGAAACATCAATGGCTGAAAAAATATTGATCCGTGACCTGACCCTGCGCGACGGGCAGCAATCGCAGTTGGCCACACGCATGAACCAGGAGCAGGTCGACCGCCTGCTGCCCCTTTACCGTGCAGCCGGCTTCTACGCCATGGAAGTCTGGGGCGGCGCCGTTCCCGACTCGATCATGCGCTACCTGGACGAAAATCCCTGGCAGCGCCTGGAAAAGATCAAGAACGCCATCGGATCAAGTTCCAAGCTCACCGCCCTGTCGCGCGGCCGCAACCTGTTCGGCTACAATCCCTATCCCGACGAGGTCATCGAGGGCTTCTGCCGCAACGCCGTCCAATCCGGCATCGACATTATGCGCATCTTTGACGCCCTGAACGACATCGACAACATGAAATCGACCATCCGCTACGTCAAGCAGAACCGGGGCAGCGCCGACTGCGCCGTTTGCTACACCGTGGACCCGAAATTCACCTGGCTGGACAGGGTCAGGGCGCTGCTGGCGGGTAAGCCGGCCCCAGGCAGGATTTTCACGGTCGACTATTTCGTGACCAAGGCCGAGCAACTGGCCGGCCTGGGCGCCGATATGATCACCATCAAGGACATGGCCGGGCTTATCGATCCGGCCACTACCGGCAAACTGATCCGCTCCCTGAAAAAAAACTTGGCCCTCCCCATCAATCTCCATACCCACTGCACGCCCGGTTTCGGCCTGGCCTCGGTGCTGATGGCCATGCTCAACGGCGTGGATATCGTCGACACCGTGATCCTGAATTTCTCGGGAGGCCCGGCCGCACCGGCATTTGAACTGGTCCAGATCTTCGCCGACAAGCTCGGGCTCGAAACCGGCGTCGACCGCCGCTCGGTTGCCGCCATCAACAAACTCCTGCTGGAAATTCGCGCTGAATTGGCCCAGTTCGATCAGTACAAGATGTTTCCCCGCCCCTTTGATCTCGCTGCTGACAAGCTGCCCGCAGAGATCGACCTGCTTTTTGACCAGGCCATGGCCGCAGCCAAGGCCGAACGCATCAGCGAGCTCCTGCAGAACACCCAGGCCATTGAAAAATATTTCAATTTCCCCGCCCCCGACGACATCGTGCGCGTCGCCCAGATCCCCGGCGGCATGTACAGCAACATGCTGGCCCAACTGCAGCAGGCCAAGCTTGAGCATCTGCTGGGCAAAGTGCTGCAAACCGTGCCGCGCGTGCGCCTGGATGCCGGCTGCCCGCCGCTGGTCACGCCGACCAGCCAGATCGTAGGCGTGCAGGCCGTCAATTGCGTCATCGACCAGGCCAACGGCAAGCCCTTTTACACCTCCAAGTCCACGCAGTTCATCAACCTGGTAAAGGGCAGCTACGGCAAAACCCCGGTGCCGATCGATCCGGCTTTCCGCGAAAAGATCGCCGGCACGCGCGAAGAAACGCCCTACGACACCAGCCAGCACCGCAGGCAGGACAACCCGGTCCTGGCCGAACTGGGCGGCGTGCACCTGGCCAAGGGAGAAAAAGAAGAGCTGCTGCTGGAGCTTTTCCCCGCCGTGGCCGGCACCTTTTTGAAAAATCTGCGCACCAGGGAATTCAAGGAAAATCTGTCGAAAAAACCCGATGGCCAGGAAAAAAACGCTGAGGACGAGAAGTGGGAGAGCCTTTCGGAATACGCATAGAGATTTCTGGGCATAACTCCATACTCGGCTTACGGCATACGGCAGACGGTTGACGGCAAAATGCACTGAAGCAAAATGCACTTCCTCCTTTTTAAAGTCGAACAACCATTAAATAAGGACAAAGGGCTTTTTTCTCTTCCGTACGCCGTGTGCCGTCCGCCGTACACCAAGCATGAATTTTCGGTTTCTCCCTAGACCTTCTCTATCCGCTGCTTATATATCACGCCGCGCTCCGCCAGCTCCCTGAGCAGGAACTCCACGCATTCGGGCTGCTCGCCGATTAATTCCGGGGCGATGATCCCCTGGCGGGCATACAGGCCGCGGCCGACCATTCTCACGGCGGCAGTGGCCGTATAGCCGGTGGTGCGGGCCATGGAATGGATGTTGCTGGCATTGTCGAAGCGGTCAAACAGGTCGTAGACATAGCGTACCCGGTCACCATCCTTTTCTCCTTCGACCACGACCTGCATCACGGTGATGTCGATCTCACCAGGCTGCAGCTTCCATTTGGGAAAAAGCAGCTTGGCTGTGAAGTCCAGGGGGCGGATGCGCATGCCGTTGATCTCCAGTGGTTCCTGGCTGAAAAAGCCGGTCTCGCGCAGCACCGCGATCTTTTCGATATGGCCGGGATAGCGCAGGGTCTTTTCCTTCATGTTGGGGATGTCAAGGGTGCGGGCCAGGGTGCGCAGACCGTCACTGTTGAAGGCCTCCAGAGTGGAGATATTGGGAAAATTCAGGTATTCGGCGTCAGACAAAGCCGGGCGCACCACCATTTTGCCGTTCTCAACATAGCGGGCCGGGCGGATGTACTCTTCGATCACGTCCAGGGGTGAAAAGACCGCCTTGTATTCGTAGGGCCAAACGCGGATCTCCGGCAGGCCGCCCACGTAGATCAAAACGGAATGGGTGCGGTCGAGCAGGTGGTGGACATGGCCGACCAGCACGTTGCTCATGCCCGGGGCCACCCCGCAGTCCACAATGGCGGTGACGCCGTTTTTCTTGGCCAGCTCATCCAGAAGGAAAGGATCCTCGGGAAAGAAAGCGATATCGATCACATCCTTGCGCGACTCGATCACGGCGCGCAGGGTCTGGAAGCCCAGAAAACCGGGCACGGCGTTGACCGCCAGGTCCTGGCCGCTGACCAGCTCCTTGACCCTGTCCACATCGGCCAGGTCGGCCTGGACGGTCCTGATGTTCTTGTGCCCTTCCAGCTTTTGCAGGGCTGCGGAACTGATGTCAGCCACGGTGACAACAAACTGCGGATCCCCGGCCAGGTCCAAGGCCATGGGGGCGCCGACCAGGCCGGAGCCCAGGACGATTATTTTTAAGGTCTTCATTTTTTTCTCCTCATGAATGATTTTTTTGATTGAATTGAATGTAGTCCGGAGAAAAATCACAAACCGCTGAAGCGGTTCAGGAAGGCGACCAGGTCGTTTTGGCGTTGGCTGTATTGAGTAAAACCGGCCTGTCTTTTTTCCAGTGTCATGGCGGAATTGTACCCCCATGCAGCAGATTTGTAAAGAAGGAAGCGTTCTTCGTGACAATCAGTCCAGTTGACGGTCAGGGCGAAATATATTAAAATATCGTTTCAGAAATCCCTCGAGCCGATGTAGCTCAGTTGGTAGAGCAATTGATTCGTAATCAATAGGTCGTCAGTTCGACTCTGACCATCGGCTTGCTGATCCCACCTGTCTTTCCCTTTATTATCAATGGTTTCACGGTTATCACCCGCTTGGTCCCGATGGGTCCACTCCGGCCTCAATGAGTCTCAATTTGTGCATTTTTATCAAAGTTTTAGCAAATATATCAAATTTTTATCAAAGTCAGCCCCGCTTTTTGGTGAGCTCCACGAGCTCGCCGGAGGGCTCCCGAACGTCCATGAGGTCCACGACGCGCTTTTTTCCCGCCTTCGTCGCCTGGGCGTAGTTCTTCAATGTCGTCATAGCGTCCTGGTGCCCGACCTGTTCCTGGACGTCCTTGACCCCCGCTCCCCTCCCGATCGCGATCGTGATGAACGTCCGACGGAGGTCGTGGAAGTGGACCGGCTTCTTGATCCCGGCGCGCTTCAGGAGGCGCTTCCAGGTGTTGCTGAAGGAATTGCTATATGGCCGGTCGGTGACCGGACTCGGGAAGACGAACTCGCCGCCCTGGCGATGAAGCTTCAGCTCGGAGAAGAACTTGACCATCGTCTTGTTCAGCTCGACCTCGCGGGGCTTCCCGCCCTTCGTCCTCTCCTTCGGCAGCATGATGCACTTGTTTTTAAGGTCCAACTCGTCCCATCGGAGCCCCTGGATCTCCGAGACCCTGCAGCCGGTGTGAATGCCCACGAGAAGGAAGCTCTTCCACGGTTCGCCCGCCGCCGCGAGGATCGCCCGGAGCTCGTCCTCGGTGAAGATGACCGAGCGGGGCTCTTCCTTGAAGATCTTCTTCCGCGCTATTCTCTTCTTCACGGGGTTATCGACGATGATGCCCTTCTCGGCCGCCCAGTTCAGCATCAGGCGCAAGATGGCCAGCTCCCTGTTGATGGTGAAGTGGGAGATCTTCTTCTTGCCCAGGCCGCGCACGGTGTCCTGTTTGCGCTTCGCCACGTACGCGTCGACATCGGTCTCGTTGATGTCTCCCAGGTTCAGCTCGCCGAAGTGCTCCTTCAGCTTCTTCAACAGGATCAGGTACAGGGTCCGGCTCGACTCGGTGAGGTCGCCCCGGTTCCCCTGGTACTCCGCGATGAACTTCTCGGCAAACTTGGCGAAGGAGATCTTCTGGTCGTCCTTCAGGAACGGGTGGATCGTCTTCTTCACCGCCCGGAGCTTCTCGACCAGGACCTCCCGCGCTTCATCCTTCGACGCGCAGCGGGTGGTCTCGCGGTGCTGCTTTCCCTTCTTGTCGGTCCAGCTTATTGACCAGTACGGACTCTTTTTGATGGTGACCTTCCCCGAGTTCTTGTCCTCGACCTTGTACTTTGTGCGATAGATGCCCATTTTGCCCCCCCCTTGTGACGCCGTCGTCACGCCTCTATTAAATACCCCATTTGATGAAAAGTCAATAGGTCATCTGAAAAATCAATTGGTCGTCTTGAATAAAGGAGATCCCGGTGCTATTTTAGGTTCAACGAGAAGGAGGTGTTAGATGTGGCCTTTCAAGAAGAAGACCGACAATCCCGAGCCGGCGAAGCCTGAGATCAATATCGAGGCGACGAAAAGGATGCTTGAGAAAAAGGCAGCGGCGGCCCAGAAGGAGACAGCGCCCGATGATCCGAAGCCGATCACCTCGGGAGAGAAGCTCGAGTGCCCGTCCTGCAAGCAGCTCATCGAGAAGTACTCGAAAAGAAGCAAATGTCCTCTCTGCAAGAATTGGGTCCACTACTTCAACGGGCGACTCTATACACCGGAGAAGAGCCGTCGTGTTAAGGACGAGTTCTATTCCAAGCGCTACCAGAACAGAGCGCCCATTGACTTCGGCTTCACGGAAGAGATGATGCAACAGAGAGAGCAGAAGATGGTGGGGACGTCAGGGATGAAGACCTCCCGGGCATCCGTGTTTATGAGCTTGTTCAACGAGAAAACATTGACGGTGATGAAGACGGGAGATATGCGAGAGCTGGAGCGACTTTATATGGAAGCTGCCCAGACTTTGGATCGAATGGGCAAGGACTCCTTCGGCCTCCAGAAATCGGCCGCCCTCACCCGGCTTGCAGCGCTGAAGCTGGAGAAGTTCAAGAAGGTCTACATACTCTCTCAAGGTAACTGTGATGCGTGCAGGGAGCTCGACGGGAAGGTTATGACGATCGAGGAGGCCGAGAAGACGATGCCGATCCCGATCAGGGAGGGATGCAATAACCGGGGCGAAGGCGACAAGTACTCGATCTGCGTCTGTTTCTACAATGGAAAGGCGGACGATGAATATATTAAAAGTACTCTCTAATTTCTGGGGTGGGATGACGACAACACAAAAAGTGGCGATTATCTCCATCGTTGTCTCTGTAGTTACTTCGATATTGACTACTCTATTAACCTCATGGCTTGCCTCACGCCGTGGACGACGGGATAGGGTTTGGGAGCACGATCTCAAAAGGGTCCAAAGGATTCTTGACTTGGCTGGGAAAATGTATAAGGAAGTCAGATATAATACTTCCAAGGAATATAAAGAAGAAACTATACTCCCTTTGCTCAACGAGTTTGAACAGAATGAAAGATTTCTTTTGAAGTATAAAAATCTTGATGAAGCTATATTTTATTTCCCAGCTGGGGTCCATTATTTTATCGATGAAAAAGTCACTCCCGAGGAAGAAAAGGAATTTGCTGACTTATATGATAAATTGTGTAAGGCATGCAAGTTAGTCCTGAAAGGGAAAGGCAAGTAAAGGGCATCCCGCCCCCAGGCCAATTTAATAATAATTTATTTCAAATAATTTGCTTTTATTTTTCTTTTATTTTAAAATTTGTTCAATTGATTTAAGAGAGGGAGGGATTTATGAAAAAAACAATTATTTTGCTTGTGAGTTTTTTAATTTTACTCGTTACGCTCCAATCATGTAAAACATCTGATGAAGCAACTCCGCCAATTGTACTTCGCAAACCTGTTATTAATTCATTTACTGCGGATAACGCCATTACAGCATCAGGTTTTCCTGTTGTTCTTACTTGGAGTGTAAGTAATGCAGTTACTTGTGAAATTGATAATGGGATAGGTCAAGTTGCTTCAAGTGGAACTGTTACCATCGTTCCTAGAGCTACTACGATTTATACTTTAACCGCTACAAACACCGATGGTGGTACAACGAAGCAATTAAAAATTGAAGTTCGAGTACTCATAGTGTCATGGTATAAAAAATTTGATAATTTTTTGAAAATCCCCTATATCGATGGGACAGTAAAAAATGTAGGTGAAAAAGGTGTATATAATATGGGGATAACTTTTACAGCCTACAATTCATCTAATACGATAATTGATACAGCACAAGGATTTCCTGCAGATCTCGCAACAATCAATCCTGGAGATTCTGCAATATTCAAAGCATATTTTTTTAAATTAAATTCTTGGACAGGTGTTGCCAAAATAAATATTAGTATCTCTTGGCTTAATCTTCAAGGTATTAAAGAAGTGCTTGAATTTGAAGATATTTTATAGGAGTAATACTCCAATTAAAGGATAACCCTTTAAAATATCCTGGCTTATGCAATCAGGGTAGTTCATGCTGAATTATTGGCACTTACTAAAGGTAAGGGGGGATTTAATATATATTTCACATCATGCTTTTTTAGGTTTTTTAAAACAGTAAAGCTCCACGCCCTTTATCTCCAGATTACCCCTAAAAAATGCCCCTCGGGTATCCCTGGAGTATCTACTACCAAACAGGATCTGACTAACCTACAGGAGGGCTGTGATAACCTGAGGGAATAAAGGGAATTGATTTAAAGCAAGCACTTTAAATAAGTACCTGATTCCCCAATTGGTTTTGGTTAGGCCAGGAAAGTTATGCATGATCCCTTAAGCATAGAGGCACTTAATCGCTAAAATCAGGCCTTCCGCTGAGGGGCAGCGACGGCAGCCCAGGAACAGGGTTCACGATTATTTCAAATTTGCCACGTCCTCCTTTGGGCGGTCCAACACCTGATCCGGGATCTCCCGCGGCATAAGTCGCGGGGCGAAGGACGGATCGAGCCCGAACCTTTCCCCCGCCTTTTCCATCTCGAGCTGCAGCTTCTCGAGCTGCCGGCGCTTTTTTTTCCTGGGCCTCATTCAAGCCCTCGCGCGATCGGTGGAGCCGCCGGAGTAATCCGAGCTCTTGATCGCGATCTTCTCACTCTCTGTCCGGGTCTTTTTGTACCGCCACCGAAGGACCCGCCGACCGTCGAAGGTCAGGGTCGCACTCTTGCCGCCGGCGATCTTGACCACTCGCCAGGCATGGAGCACTTGCTTGACGTCGGCCTCCGGGACCATCAGCGCCATTGTCAGGCAGTCATCGGCAGAGCTCGCCTGGTAGTGCAGCGGCCAGAAGCTCTTCGCCTCTCCCTCCGCGATCGCGATGCGCTCGTTCAACTTCGTCAGCGCGTCGCTCCATCGCAGCGTCTCCGACAAAGAGGAGTCCTGGATCTCGTACTTCACGGCCACGCCGGCGACATGCAGCAGGGACAGGAAAAAGCGCCTGGCCGGATCTCGCCTCAACCTGAAGGTCTCCTCCGCCTTCATGCTGATCTCCATGCGGAGCTTCGCCAGGTCGCGCTTCATCCGCTCCAGTTCCAAAGCCCGCTTGCGGAGGCCGTCGATCTTCTGCGCCCTGGGCTCCAGGGCTTTGACGATTGTCTCGTCCAAGTAGCCGTCGGGATAGTGGACCGGCTTTTTCCCGGGCGCCGGCGGCGTTGTCAGCGTCTTCTGCGCGTCCGACCGGAGCTTTGTCTCATGCTCCCGTATGCCCGCGAAGAGGACGGTCTTCTGCTTGTCGAGTTCGACCTGCTCCTGGGCGACCTTCGCCCCGAGCTTCTCCGCCTTGTCCTCCAGTCCTTCGCGCTCCCGAGCTATGACTTCGAGCTGCCGCTTGAAGGCCTTCTCGTCCATCATGGACGCGAGCGCCTCTGCCGCCTCCGCTCCGAGAGTGTCCATTTTTCTCTGTTCTTCCATCTTCACCTCCAGGTGATTTATTCGTTGTCTTCGATTAAAAGCCCGTCGTAGTTCTCCGGATCGTTCGAGTCCTTGATGCAGAGCCCGGGGTCCGAAGCCGTCGCCGTCTCCTTCATTCGCCTCGCCACGTTCATCAGCATCTCAAGCTCCGAGGCCGAGAGTTTTTCGCTCGCCCGGATGATCCGGTTCAGAAGTTCGTGTCCGTTCATGTTCACCTCATTAAAGGGGGCGACGATGGAGAAGGCACCTCATGCCTGGTGAGGCGCGCCCAGATGGACGCTACCACCGCCGCCCCCTGCTTTTCAATGGTCATTCAACTCACTCAACAAGCGGTCGTGATTGATCCCCCAACCCTCCTCACCATAGAAGTCGAATTCGGTAAAGGCACCGAACGCGCCACCTTTCTTCGTCGACGAGGCAAGTACGGCCGCGCCGATCGCAGCGTTCGCGAGGTCCGCGTGCGAGCGGTCGCTCTGTCCGGCGATGACAGAGTCCCGACCACTGGCCGTTGTCCGCCGCAGCAGCGAGCAGAGCTGCCCGCGTAGCCGGTCCGATCCCGGGAACTCGAGGATCCCTCCACTGAAGAGCGGGAGCGCGGCCAGGTAGAGCTCGGACGCCGTCTTCTCGGCCAGATTGTAGGTGATCCCCTGCTTCTTGAACGCCTGGACGGGCCACTCGCCCCCATAGCGGTCCCCGGTCACTTTGTCCAAGTGATACGCCTTCAGCAGCACGGCGAACTCCTTGACGACCGCGTGCGGATCGTGCGGGGCCTTCCTCTCCGTTGCCATGTCGACGACGATCCGGCCGTCCTTCTCCAGGTGAGCGATCCCGAGCGCCGCAGAGTCGCGCCGGCCGCCCGATGGATCGACGAAGGCAAAGTACTTGACGCCAGGAACGAAGGGCAAGTCGCCATGCGGAGCCAACGCCTGGTCTACCGCCTCGGACGAGTACAGGCCCATCAGATCCTCTCTCCACTCGGAGTCGTACTCGGACGAAGCCCGAGCCGCATCCTTCGCCCGCTCCCTCGCGATCTTCTGCTTGTCGAAGCCTGGGTTCATCGTCAGCGTCGGCGCCCGCCAGAAGAGCACGTCGCCGTCCTTCCCGAAGTGCCGCTCGCTCATCTGCCAGAGGTAGCCCTGCCGGGCGAAGACCGAAGAGATCCCGAGCAGCAGCCCACCTGGTAGAATGCCAGGGGTCAGAGCAGCGATGATCTCGGCCGTCGGGTTCGACGATGTGTCCAAGTCGCGGAAGAAGGCAAGCTCGTCCAGTACCGCCCCGATGTAGCTCGGACCGCGAACGGAACGGAAGGACGCGACCCGGACCTGGATGACGCTCCGGTTCTTCATCGCGATCTCCTCCTTCGACTCGCTCTCGATCATGCCGCGCAGCAGCGGGGAGCTATGGAGGATCCCGGAGACGTAGCGGAAGACCTCCTGGCTCGACTGACGGTCGACGCTGATGATCGGGAAGATCGCGACCTGTCCCGGGGCGAGATGCTCCCGCCAGCTCGTACGGATCGCGCACTCATAGACGGCCCGGAGCGCGGCGTTCGCTGACTTCCCTCCGCGACGGCCGACGGCAGCATAGGCCTCGACCGCCCTCGACGTCGGGAAGGTCGTCCGCCTGGTCGACTTCATGAACAGGAGCCGGTTCGCCGAGTCGATCTCCAGACCGTCGACCGCTGCATGGAAGATCCGCCAGGCCGAGAGGTCGAGCTTCGCCGTCCAGGGCTTCAGCAGCTTCGGATCGTCGAGCGCCTCGATGAACGTGATCGCCTTCATGACTCGCCGCCCTGGGCCTCGGGATCGCTTTTAATGCGCGCGCAAATGGGCTTTTTCTCCTTCCCCTGCCTGGGAGACGTTGCCGGGGTTATTTGCGCCTCCTGGGCCGCCTGGGCCTTTTTCTTGAGGTAGTCCTCCAGGTTGTCCGCGATGGTCACGCGCTCAAGGCCCAGATCCTTGACGATCCGGCAGCTTTGATTGAGCGCCGCCAGGTAAAAGTTATTCAGCGCCGGCGGAAGGTTCCCGGCCCTATTGATGATGTCCTTCTGCTTCGATAGCCATTTATCAATCAGCGCCTGGAATATCAGTAGCTTGCGAAGCTGGCCCAACATGACCCCCTGGGCTGCCGTGGGATCTCCGCCCAGGTCGTCGATGATCGCCTGGATGACCTGGTCAGCATGATCTGCAAGGGCGCGCCTATAAGGCGGCAGGATGCCCTTTTGCCAGAACTTCAGCGCGCCATGCTTAACTGGGGCGCCCTTGCCGCTCATGTCAGCCCTCGCACGTCTCGCACGTCGCGGGGTTGTCGGGATCCAGGAAGCGGACGCCTATGCGCTCCAGGTGAGCCCGGCGGATCCGCTCCATCGCTACATTGAAGACCGGCTCCGGCAGCGCGACCAGGTCCTTCACCGTGCCGCTCTTTACCAGGTCATCCATCAGGGCATCGATCGGACCGAACCGGGCGAGCATAAGTTCAGTTTGTTTTTCGTCCATTTTATCCTCCATAAATAGGCGTTTTCCCCTGTAAAATAGGCAGTATCGAACGGATATTTATACCGCGACTTGATGTAGCCACTTGATACATTATCAATTGGTCGCCTCCCTGATAGCCTCTGCCGGCGAGCCTATAAGCTTTTCAAGACTCTTCACTTTGATTAAAATTTGATAGTCGACCGAAAAGGCATCCATGAAAAGCATCGAAAGGGGGTGCGGGCGGGTGTGAGATGCTCTCATATCACTGCCCCCTCTACAAGGCTGACCTGCGCCTCGATCTCCTCCAGTTCTCTCTTGCGTTCCTCCAGGTTCTTTCTGACTGTTTCCTTATCCTTATTTTTTGCTGTCGGATTGGCTATGAAGATCTCCATGTTCGCTATACGCTGCTTCAGGTCGGCGATCGTTTCCTCGCGCTCCTGCTCCGGCGTCTTCTCAAATTCTGGCTGCTCTTCGTATTCCGGGCGATGCTCGCCGACATTACTTAATGATGATTGTCTTCCTTTTCCACCGAACGGTAATTGGCGTCTTTCAGAATGGTGCCATGATGCGACCAAGGCCGTCCAAGATTTCATCCTGTTCTTTCCTACCATCCAACCGTTTGCCTCATAGTGGTTATAGAACCTCTCGGCACTCACGTTGTATCCCTTTTCGGAGATGTACGCCTTTAGTTCATCGAGGGAGGGCCTCTCCCCTTCTTTTTTTTTTCCATTCTTTTCTTTCTTTTCTTTCTTGTTAGTGGTTATTTGATGGCTATCTGTTGGTTGTTTGGTGGTCATTTGCTGGTTATCTTGTTGGTTATCGTCTTCGCGGTTTATGTCAAAAATGCTCATGTCAATTAACTTTACGATGGTTCCCTTGTTGGTTGTCTTGATGGTTAAAAAACCGAGCGCACTTAACACTTCTAGTGCGGTCCTATATTTAGGCCTAGTCAGCCCTGCCTTCTTATAGTCGCCAACCAGGGCCTCTCCTGGTTCAAGTCCCGTAATCCTGGATCCCGTCCGACGTGCCCTCATCGCTATCAGCGCCAGCAGAAGGAAGGAACTCGGGTGCTTCTCGATCAGATCTGCGCTACTATCCGATCGCAGAAACTTAACCCAACTGTTCCTGTTCATCTCACCCGTCGCTGTTCTCTACGAGGTGAAGTCGTATTATCGGCGAGCCAGGACTCGATCGCCGCCGGCCTGAAGCGGAGGAGCCGCCCGCAGCGGATGACCGGCAGTTTCTGCGACTTCCGCCGGACCCACTTCCGCGCCGTCGCCTCCGGGATCTTTAAGTAGAGACAGAGATCCTCCAGGGTCCACAGCCCGCGATCGCCCCCTTGCATGGTCAGCCCCCCTTGACTGGGACGCGGCCGTTCTCTATGAAGGCGAGGAGATCCGCCCGCCGGAAAAGTACAGTTTTCCCGCCCGGCTTGAAAAATGGGATTCGGCGGCGGTAGGTAAGGTTGTAGACCGTCGCCAAAGTGACTCGAAGTAAGGCAGCCGCCTCTCGGGCGGTCAGAAATTCGTTGACAGCATTTTCATTCGCGACCATGCGTACACCTCTTGAGGTGAATTAGCGGGGTCGCGAGCTCCGGTTCGCCAGACCGGCGCGGTTGTCAACGTCAACGACCTGACGTCGGTTGTCATCACGCGCCGTAAGCACCGTGTCGCGGTTAGAGATCGGCGGCGACGATAAGTCTTCGATGGAAGAATAGTATAATTTCCCTTCGATGTCAACAGATTTTATTCGATTTACTGCGATACTACTAAAAAAAACGAAAGAAAGTTAATAAATGTTATATATAAGATCCTTTGCCCAGTCGATCGGCATAACCGCTCCGCCCACTACCACGCCCCGCCTCTTCTATCAAAGTTTTATCAAAGTCGCCGCTAGTGCCTCCTCGTAATTGCCGTCGATAAAGGATCTCTGGTGTTTAGCATTTTGATTCGTAATCAATAGGTCGTCAGTTCGACTCTGACCATCGGCTTTCCGATCCCACCTTGCTTTCCCTTTATTATCAATGATTTCAAGGTTTTCGCTCTCCATGACCGGAATTTACCGGAAATGCCAAAAACACCCCGAAGTTGAAAATAAAATGTCACAATTTCGTCTCAGTTAAAAACCGTTTTTAACTTTATCAATAATTAAAATACCGAAAACTGACGTAGAACTTGGTTAATTCAACATATATTGACGGTGCAATTCTAAAACCACACTTTAAATCGAATACTCAGCCTCGGTCATTGCCAACGACCATTTTTTCTCTTGCCAAAATTATAGCTCTGGCTTTGGCATTGGTTTTTAAAAGAATGTCCCTTATAATCTCCCCTACTTAATAAAAATGTTGAGTTATTTTAAGGTTGTTTATCCAACCAGTATTTTTTCCTATAACTGATTCTCTGATAAATGTAATACTTTTTATCCTCTGGATCTTTGCTAAGATATTTTCTGTTTCTGCTTGGATTCTTAACTTTCACGCAGATCACTGGACAGTATTCCTATGAATGACCATCATAAGTGGTTTCTTCTACTGATCATATCCATCATAGATTATTTTAAAGCAATAAAATCAAAAAGAGAGAAGCAAAAATAACTTAGACCTCCTCCATGTCATCATTTGACATACCCCTGCTGTTAATATTTTGCCAGGAGGATAGCATGAATATTCGGAAGCTGCTCTATCCATCAGGGAGCAAATAATCAGTAGTTATCTGTGAGAAGTCGCTTCACTATCGATCCTGGAGCGATTTTAAGGCGGATTTTGATCAAGGGGACAATAACAAAGTGCACAAATTATTAATTTATTAAAATTAAAATGCTAAAATATCACAAAATTCCTTATTCCTCAGCAAACCTTTATATATCAATGTTTTTAAAGCCTAATATTATACATTTTTCATTATTGACTATGTTTCCCGCAATCTGTAAATAATTATCATTAAGAAGTATAGATTTCAGCATAGATTTTATAAACTAAAAGAGGCGCTGTGTTGTTGAAAAAAAAAGTAGTTCAATATGTTCTGCTTACTTTTTTAATTGCCAGTATACTATTAAATATCTATTTGATTCTCGTAAATACTAAGCTTTTGGATAGCATTCCCTTTTTGAGGACTGGAGAAAATATAAATTGCTTTAATTTGCTCGATATGTCTGGCAAGAAAGTGAATTCCGATGCATTGAATGAAAAGGGGAAAAAGATGGTTTTCATCTTTGCCAGACCGTGTAGCATCTGCAACAGGAATATTGTTTTTTGGAATAAAATATCTGAAATAGTCGGGGACAAGACCGCCTGCTATGGAATTGTAATTGATTCATTTGCCGGAGCGTACAATTTTTACAACGATTACAAAAATCGATTGAAGTTTGATGTATATGTTCCCGAAAGCATTGATACGTTTGTCAAGAGGAACAGGATAATGCTTAATATGCCCCAAACAATTCTTTATGATACAAAAATATTGTACTCGAAAATTGGCGATTTAGACGGGAATGAAACCACCAAATTGATCAATTCCATTAACAAACATGAATAACTATAAGGGCTTGACATATTTTATTCCGCGCAACATTGCATTATTGATTTTCATCCTTAATCCCATGTTCATTCAATGCGAAAAGCCATGGACCCTAGGATCCGAAACATCCCCGAAATTCAATTGCATTGAAAAGGAGTATATTCAGCTTACAGAAGCAATGAGCTGCAACGGCAATTTTGGCAACGAATTCATCTTCGATCCTTGGTCCCTCTGCGTTGACAGCAATGGGGATTTGGTGGGAATTGACAGGCTTTCGTCAAAAATATTCATTCTGGACAAAGAATTGAGATTAATAAGATCTTTTGGAAAAAGAGGGAATGCGGAAGGGGAATTATCAGGATATGGATACGGGGAGCCTATTTATCTACAGGTAAAAAACGATCTTATCTATGCGAATGATTCGGTTGCGCAAAAAGTCTTGGTATTTGACAAAAAGGGAAACCACAAAAGAACGATCAAATATGGAGATTGGCAAGTAAAGGCACATTGCAGACCTATAGTCAATAATAAAGGTGAGCTGCTCTTTTTGAGGGTGGCGAATGACGAAGCTTCAATAATAAACGAGAAGAAGCAGTTGGTAGGCAGATTCAGGGCGAACGAAGAATATTATCATTATCTTTTTAAAACCCCCGGATATTTGGCGGGCATCAAGGATAATTTCAAATCCAGCTTGCTGCTTGAAGAGATGATGCATGAAAACACCCTGGATGACAAACTTGTCATTGTCTTCAAGCCGTCCGCCACTTTAGGGATATACAACTTAGCCAAACCCGGCTTTAAAAGTGGAATGAAATTGAGGCCAAGGGATGCTTTGCGCGCATATGAAAAACAATTGAAAAAAATTGACGATCAGGGCTTCAAAGAGATGTTTTTTGTCATTTTTATTGACAAAAGCGAAAACGAAACATTTTATTTACAGTATGGCAAGAATATAGAAAATGGGGTTAACTGCATATATGAGTTCGATTTATTTGGAAAACTTATTAAAGTCCTTTATGTAAAAAACTCAAATAGCGGCAATTTTGTCAGGTTCTTCTGTAAGAACAATGACTTCTATTATGGGATAGAAAATAAAAACATCAAAGTTTTCAAGGAGGAAAAATGAAAAAATCAATCGCAGTGCTCGCATGCATTATAGTTGTTGTGCTCTGTTGTCTGCCGCTGTTGTTGTCGGCGATACCCACAGATTGCGCGTTTATGTGCTTCAATTATGACGCGGCATTTACCGTTTGTGACAACTACTGCACCGCGTACGGACATATTGGGTGTGCAGAAGTCTGGTCGATTAGTAATTCCTGTAGTGGTGACAAATGTATAATACTTGTCGGGAAAATGTGTCATGACGGGTATACCTTTAGAAGAACGAGATCTGACTATTGCGAGAATTGCATTCCACACTAATTTTGGCATTGACACTATAAGTAGTGGCGCCATTGTTGAGCCTCCTGCTGACACTGGCACTGTCTTCAGGGCTATTGCTTTTTCCTTCCTGCAGGAAATAAAATATTCAAGATGAGAAAGAGAATAAAGCCAAGCCATCAGTGGGTCATTTTACTCGCGGCGCTGTTGGCCCTGTTCGCCCTGCTGGCTGGCCAGGTGCATGTTCATGAGCGGGTTGAGGTGATCTACCAGGAGATCCTGGTGCGGGTGTTCGAGGGCGGCAAGCCGGTGCCCGGGCTCCGGAACGAGGATTTTGTCCTGCACGAGGAGGGCCGGCCGGTAAAGGTCGCCTACTGCCGCGAGCTGCGGCGCTCGCTGGCCCGTCCCGAGGTCGATGCCGGTATCACGGCGGCCAAGCCCAAGCCGCGTCTGTTCCTGTTCATGTTCTGGCTAAACGAGGAGAGCCGCGAATGGCCCAAGGCCTGGGACTATTTCGCCAGGGAGATCTATCGTCCCGGGGACCGAATCGTGCTCAGCGACGCCAGCCGGGCCGTGGAGGTCCGCTCCCTTGAGGGGGAGAAGGAAAAGGTCGATGCCTTCTTCGTCGACCTGGCCGAAGACCTGGAGCAAAAGCAACTCAGCAAGAACAGGCTGGTGAGCGATCTTCAGCGGAGCGCCAGCGAATTCTACGACGACCTCGTCGCCTACAATGGCATGAAGGCCCCGCCACCGGAGGACCCTCTCCTGGAGCGGTTCAAAGCGAGCTATCTCGGCGCCCTCAACGAATACCGCTTGGAGCGGCTGAAGGGAGACCCGGCCTGGCTGGAGCGGCTGGCCGCGGCGCTCAAGGCGGTGGAGGCCGAGAAGTGGGCGTTGCTGTTCCTGCAGAACGAACGGTTGCCGCTGCTGCACCGCGACTCACGGCTGCTGCGCGATGCGCCCATGTCGCAGGATACGATCACGAAACTCAAGCGATTCATGGATGAGACCGAGAGACAGGTCAAGCTAGGCAGCGACGTGACGAGCTACCTGCGCGACCTGCGGCCGCTGTTCGTTGGCGCCAACACCACCTACCACGTCTTCTTAAGCGACGCCGCCGGTGAGATGCGGTCCAATGAGGATCTTCAATGGCAGCCGGTATTTTCCTCATGGGAGGGGGCGTTCCGCCAGATCAGCGCCGACACCGGCGGCCGGGTAAGCAACACCACCCGGCTGGGCGAGGCGCTGCGACAGGCGGCCGAGAAGGAGGACATCTATTACGTCCTGACCTTCGAGCCGGGGCCGGGAGAAGACCGCCGGCGCTGGCTGCAGATAGAGATGAAGCGCCCGGGGCTGAAGGCGGTCTTCTCGCGCAAGCTGGAATTGGGCGAGGTGTTCCCGCTCAAGATCCAGGCGTTGGAGTGGCGGGAGGGGAAGCTGACCGTGTCGCTGGCCGATTACCAGAGAACGTATGGCGATGCAGGGCTGAAAGGCCGGCTGCGGGTCGGCGTCCGCGCCCATGTGCGCGGCGGCGATCCCCTGGCCGTCGAGAAGGAGATCCTAGCGGGCGAACCCGCCGTCGATGTCGAGATGGCCCTCCATTTCCCCGAGCCGGGGAGCTACCAGGTCCACGTCGAGGTGCAGGACCTGCTGACCGGCAACCGGGCCACCGCTGAAAAGGAGATCGCCGTGCTGCCGCCCCCGGTTTCGGCTCCCGTTCCAGAGCCGGAGGTCGATGCGCCGCCCCTGCCCGAGGAGTTGGAACCGGTCATGGCCAGGGCTGCGGACTATTGCCGGCGGCTTAAGGAGGCGGCGTTCCGCTTCTACTGCCTGGAGAAGGTAGAGGAGCGGGTGCTGGAGCGCAATCCGCTTACGAAGCGGACGGAGCCGGTGGAGCGGCGCTGGGAGTACGACTACCAGATCATCGGCGCCGGCGGCACGATCAGCGAACACCGGCGATTGGTCCGCGAGGGGACGCGGAAAATGGACAAGGCGAACGCTACTCTGGAGACCCGCTTCTCCTCCCACTACTCGGTATTCATGCCCGTGACCCTGCTGGCGATGGAGAACCGGGAGTCGTATACCTACCGCCTTTCCGGGCGCGACCGCATCGGCAGGAGCCGCTGCGTCGTCGTCGAGGTGACGCCGCTCCGGGCCGGGGGAGTGGGCATCGCCCAGGGCAGGGCGTGGATCGATGAGTGGGACGGCTCGGTGCTCAAGATCGAGATGAACCCGCGCGGGGTGGTCGGCGCGGAGGAGTTGGAGAAGGCGGCCAAGGCGTCGCAGGCCCGGATGCTGCTCGAGGTGACCCACCAATACTTCGTGGTCCGCGGCGGCCTGCGCTTCCCCTCTATGACCATGTTCCGCGAGGCCTACGTCCTGGAAAAGGTGGTGACGGAGAAGAGCCATGAGATGGTCGGCGGGGATCTTAATGGGAGTGGGATGATCATTACCTTGCCCCAACTCGAGGGGAGAAGGCGCGAGATCGAGTTCTACCGACTGCGGCAGGACTACGGAAAGTACCGTTTCTTCGAGGTCGACAGCAGTGTGGAGATCAAGCAGCCATAATTATAACTGTTCGTAATCAATAGGTCGTCAGTTCGACTCTGACCATCGGCTAGTACCCACAATGGTTTCCAAATATCGATAGAGAATTATTGCAGCATTTACTGTAGTACTAAAGTGGTTTTTTGACGGTTCAAAGCAATCAGGATGTTTTCTTTATAAATTTCCAGAAAAAATCGATCGCCGAACGGTCGGGTGTGAAGCGGAACTCATAGGCCGGGACAGCGGTAAAGATTCGCTTGGCGAAGGCGATAATCGGGGCCGCCGTGTCGGGATCGTACCAGGGGATCGAGGAAAGCGGCAGCAGGCGGTCGGCGGCCGCGGCGCCATCGAGCCTTTCTATGCAATTGCCTTTCCCGTGCTTCAGGAAAAAGATACCGGCCAGAGGCGCGCTGCCGCTGCGGCCGATGCCGGCCGTCCCGGCCCAGGGCGTGCCGAAGGCCTGCATCACGCCGTCGATCTCGCGGACGATCATGCGCTCGTCGCTCAGTACTTTCCCGGTTCCGGCCGTGACCAGCAGCTCGGAAAAGGTGCTCTTGCCCGCCCCGGAAGCGCCGCTGAAAATGAAGGCCTGGCCGCGGTGCACCATTCCCGCTGCATGGATGAGAATTCCCCGGCGCCGGGCGAAATAGTACATCAGCAGCAGCTGGTCGAGTGGATAGGCCAGGGGGCACAACATCTCGATTGTTCTTTTCCCCGGCAGCGGCTGCAGGGGGGGGCAATAGTACTCTACCCGGCTGGCGCGGCGATCGAAGCGGGCGGCCCAAAGCGGCTCGGCCAGTCGTGGCGAGCGGAACAGGATGCGGAGATCATTCTTCTCACGGAACAGGGACCACGATTCGCGCGTATCGAATATTTTTTCCATTTTTTCCGCAGGGGGAAACTGTCCGGTATGCAAGCGGATGTCGATCTCCCGGCCTCCGGCATCCTGGAGGTGGCGGCTGAGGAAAGAGCGGTACAGGGGATTGCCGATGCGCAGGCGAAGGGCCCGGGCCCCTGAAACCGAGAGCAGGACGCCGGCGATGCGGAATTTCAATTTGTCGTGGAGGCTATCGATATCTGCAACAGGGTTCAAATTAAACACTCTGCTTTCGCGGCTATATCATGTCAGCTGCCCATGGTGACGCAGCCATTGGTGATGCCGCAAAAAGGGGAAGCCATGGCAGGATCGCCGGCGTCATCGGCAAGCTTGCAGCCGATGCCCAGGGTCTGGACGCCCTTTTTTATGTTCACAGTCCGCAGCCGGGGCTTTTCATACGGCTTTTTTTTGCTCGCCTTTTTCGTATCCTTATTCACTGATCCTCCTCACAAAGACCCGCAGGCGCTGCGCTCGTTCCTGCGGAAACGGCTGCCCAGGTTCATTTGAACGCCAGGGCCGGGTCGCCGAGCCAGTTGTAGACATTGAACAGGGAGGCATTGCCGCCCAGCTGCAGGTAGCTCTTCATGGCCGCGAGCAGGGCCTGGCCCACGGTCGTCACGCCGCGCGTGGCCGTCCTGACGAACTCCCCGCCCAGTCGCAGCGACTGCTCGTTCATCTCCAGGCCGCTGGGCATCAGCCCGGCGGCCATGCCGCCGTTCTTGTTCAGCATCAGCGCCTCACCCAGGCAAGTGTACCCCGGAAGCTCGAACCTGCCGGCCACGCAGGTCAGCATCACCGCCAGCGGCAGCTGGCCGCCGTTATGCAGGGCCGCGGCATCGGCGACATCGAATATGTTCTCCTGAGCCAGCTGGTTGAGGCCGGCGTGGCCGCAGTAGCCGACCATGCCCGCCCCGGCGTTCCAGGCAGCCATGATCCTGGCGCGCGTCTCCTGGACCAAGCCGTTGAAATATACTTTTTCCGGCTGGAAGCCCGCAGCCAGAGCGGCCAGTTCGTTGCAGCTCTGGGCAAAATCACCGCCGCCGTCGGCGTTGTCGGCGATCATCAGCGCCTTGCCTGTCCAGGCGCCCTGGCCGCTCTCGTAAGCCTTGATCTTGTCGATCATGGCCTGCAGCTCGGCGTTAGTCACTGCCGGCAGGCGGCCGACGGCGATCTCGGGCAGTCCGTTCTTTCCGGTCACGTCGCCGAACGTCTTGTCGGCGGCAAAAAGCCCATAATCACTCCTGCCCAGGAGCACCGGCACCAGGTTGTCGCCATGCCCCAGGTGGTCCTGGTAGTCGTAGGTCCCCTTGCCGGCCAGCACCGCGTACTTCACCTTTTTGCCTCCCCAATTTTTATAGGCGTGGGCCAGAAAGTCGCGGATGGCGTAGGGGCTCGGCATGCCGTAGTTGAACACTTCATAGATGTCTTCCAGGGTGACCACCAGGGATTTGAGGCCCTTTTTATGACGGTAGTCGGCCAGCTTCTGGGCGGTGGCCTTGAACTCCCCGGGAGCGATCACGATGTACTCGGCCGCATGGCTCGCCCCTTTCAGCTGCGCCGGCCGGTCGCCGACCACGGAGAGCGGCCGCAAGGCGGCGTTCAGTCCGCTCACCAGGTGCAGGGCCTCCCCGGAGCGGGGCTCGAAGGTGACGCGGCCGACCAGGTCCGCTGCAACTCCGCTCAGCATCTTTGGCCTGGCCGCTTTGCTGACGTCCAGGACCACAACCTGCGCCTCGCTGAGGCCGCTGACCGTGACCACCCGGTTGCCATCGCCCCGGCACAGCAGCGCATTGTCCACCGCCTTGTACAGGCGCTGGTAGATGAGATCGAACGACTCCACGTAGAACATGCTGTTGGGAGCGCCCATGTCCAGGAGACCGGAGACCGCGATGGTGTTGGCCCCGTCATGAAGCAGGGAAGCATCGAACCTGATCTCGAAAGTGTGCGCCCTGGTCCCGTCCCAGAAGGCGTCGCCGATCTCCGTGCCGTTCAGCTTCACTACAGCATGGTGGTCGTTGGCCGCAACGCTATCGGTCGTGCCCTGCAGGGCCACGGTCAGCGTCGCTTTCCCCGTGCCGGCCACTCCCGGAACATCGATGGCAAAGGACTTGGCACTGCCGCCGCCGACCACGTAGTCCCAGAGCCAGATGTCATCACTCGTGCTGCTGAACAGGGAGGTCAGCGCCCAGTGGTTCTCCTCAAAATGCAGGGTCTCCTGGTAAGACTGGCCCGGGTCGGCCGGGCCGGCATTGCCGGCGTTGATCGTCTCCATGGCCCGGCCGCTGCCCCGTTCCAGCCAATAGACATTGCGGCTGGAAAAGACGGTCTCCACACCTTCATTGTAGAAAAAGAGCCCGGCGCCGTTGCCATCGGCCAGCCAGGCGATCTCCTGGCCCATGCCGGTCAACTCCAGTTTGTAGCCGCTGATGAGCCCTGCCGCCCCGGTCGCGGACATGCCCAGGCTTTTGGCCACCTGCGCCGCCGTGACATAGAACAGCCCGCGTCCCTTGACCGTGATCCGGGCCCGCTCCTTGCTGGCCGCGGCCAGCGGCTCGCTGCGCCGCTGTTCCTGGCGTCGGGCCTTCGACCGCTCCAGCTCAACTGGAGTGCGGGCCCGCTCGAAACGCTGGTAGCCGTAGATATCGGTCGGCTCTTCCCGGCCGATTTTTTTGATCTCTTCATCGGGACGGTCCCATGATACGCCCCCAAAGGTCACGGTGAACGGTCCATAGCTCCGTGCCCGCCCCTGGGAGTCCATCTCGTCGAGGCGATAGACCACAGGCTCCCCAGAAAACGCCCCGGGGTCGGCCAGGCGGTAGATGCCGCCCTGCGGCGCGTTGGCCAGCGCCGGCAGGAACGACGGGTTGACCAGCGTGTACTCCCTGGTCTCGCGGTCCTGGCGCCACAGGTTGAAACCCACCGCGCCCACTTCGGTCCCAGTGTGCCATTCGAGCGTGGGCTGGCTCGCGGATGCGCAGGCCGCGAAACGGGTAACCGCCACCCAGGTGGGGTCATCGTCCAGCGTTACAGGCAAGGATGTCGACGAGACCGACTCAACGCCGGTATGGATGGAGCAGCGGGCCCTGGCCCGCACGTTGAAGGTGCCGCCCGTCGACCAGCCGTGCGAGGCACTGGTCGTCCCCACCGCCAGCCAGCCCGAGTCGCTGCCATCATCCCAGTCGAAAAAGTACTGCACAGCATCGCCCCAGTTCGAGGTCGAGCCGCCCGTGGAATAGGTGTAAATGGTGCCCACATTGCCCGAGGCCGGCCCGCTGGGCGCGTCAGGCAGCGAAACGGTCTCG
Organism: Chrysiogenia bacterium; assembly: GCA_043826505.1. Taxonomy (GTDB): domain Bacteria; phylum Acidobacteriota; class Aminicenantia; order UBA2199; family UBA2199; genus UBA2199. The sequence continues at coordinate 136,485 of JBDRQC010000007.1, forward strand.
GCCGCGTAGGCGATGATGGAGAAGACCGCGTCGCTCTGGTCGCTCGGGCTGCCGTCGGTCTCCTGCACCCGCACCAGGCAGGTCGTGGACGGGGTTACCGAGGGAACGGTCCACTCATATAGCCCGTCGTTGGCCGTGTCGGCGGCCACCGAGGCCCAGCTCGAACCGTTGTTCAGGGAATAATCAATGTCGACGTTGCCCACGGTCCCGGTGGACGTCCAGGTGATATCGTGGGCCGTGCCCACCATCCAGCTCTCGCCGCCGTCGGGGGATGTGACGGTGATCGTTGGCGGAATATAGGAGATCGAATTGAACAGGTTAAGGCGTTTGCCGGTGACGGTCCTGCCGACCAGGGAAGCTTTGGTATCGCCCCAGTCCAGGATCCTGGCCTTTCTCTGGGCGACCGTCTCGCTGCCGAACTGGGAAGCCATCAGCGCCACGGCGCCGGCCACGTGCGGCGTGGCCATGGACGTACCGTTCCAGGATTCGTAAGCATAGGTCAACGCCGTTCCAATCCCGATGTTATCGATCAACCAGCCGGGATACGTTGTGTTTTGATTGGAAGTCAGACGGAATCGCATGCGGAACTGGGTCGTTTTGTACGAATCAGGGATCAACCATACATAGTATTGCCAATAAAATGCATACCCCGAGAAATCAAAAATTGAGGTCCAGGTAGAACCGCCGTTATTGGAAAATTGCACGTAGGCATGGTCTCGGGTTGCCTGTATATACATTGCGGAGCCAATGCCAAAATAAACATCCTGGCCCACATATCCGGAAAGATCGATATTGCTGTTATACGCCAGCCATGAGTCCGTGTTATTCTGATAATTGGCACCGGGGCTGTCGCTCCAGAAATTGGGTGGGCTGGGTACGGGAAAACTTGGATTGGCGAAGATCTCCTGATTGGTGGAAATGGCCCAAGTATTATTTGTGCCGCCCGTTAACCAGCTGCCGGTTCCGCTTTCCATGTTGTCAAAAAAGATATCTCCCGATTGCGGAATGTATCTGCCCGGCACGGTGCTCAGGATGGCAACACCAGGCGCGCCCAGGTCGACCGAGGTGGAGCCGTAATTGGAAAAGGAACCGAGGGCGTCATTGTGGTCGGTGGCAGCGACGGAGATGATGCCGTCCAGGGTATAATCCGAGGGATAATGGTGAATTTCGCTGTCGTTGTCGTCGCCGGCCGCGTCGCCATCGCCGTCGCCGTTGCCGGCCGCCGCGCAGAAAACGATCCCGTTGTTGCATACCATTTCAATGGAATCCCTTAGCGCATCAAAAGATTCACTGCTGGCGTAACTGCCCCAGGAGGCGTTGATGGCCACGACGTTCTGGCCGTGATCCTTCTGGTAGACGGCATACTCCATGCACTCGATGGCGTCGGAATCCCAGCCGCCGCCGTCGTAGTCGCCGAAGAACTTCAGCCCCATGAGCTTGACGTTCCAGTTGACACCGACCACGCCGCGCGAATTGTTGCCCACGGCACCGATGGAACCGGCGCAGTGGGAGCCATGGCCGATGCCGTCCATGGGATCGCTATCGGGGCTGGATCCTGAGCCGTCCGCTCCGGCCGGGTCGATGCCGTAGATGTCGTCGATATAGCCGTTGCCGTCGTCGTCGACGCCGGCTGTGCCGTTGAACTCGGCCATGTTCCTCCAGACATTGGCCGCCAGGTCCGGATGATTATAGTCGATGCCGCTGTCGATTATGGCGACGATAACGCTCGAGGAGCCTGTGCTGATGTCCCAGGCCTCGGGGGCGTCGATGTCGGCATCGTTCGAGCCGCCTGTCTGGCCGGTGTTGCGCATGCCCCAGAGCTCACTATAGCGAGTGTCATTGGGGTGAGTCTCAGCGAGCTCACGACGGTAATTCGGAGATATAAATTCTACCTGTGGAGAGTTTTTCAAAGCCTTGACCAGGACCAAAGCATCGACCTTGCCGGGAGAGGAAAGAAGGGCATATTGCTGCCTTTTTGCCTTGGACAAGACCTTGAAACGCTTTTTTACCTTCAAGGATTGCACGGCAGCAAAATTGTTGACCGCGGCCAAATCAAGGCCTTTCTTGAATTTGACCAGCACTTCACCATCCGCATACGGTTTGGCGGGGTTATTTGGATTGATGAGTTTTTTCTTTACAGGCCCCCCGGCGAAGATCTGCACCGCGGCGAAGATGAAAATTGCCATGGCCAGGAATATCTTTTTGCTTTTAGTCATGCCGCCCCCAAGTTTGATATTTATTTTTCAAATAATTCAAATTTTTGAATATACCAAAAAATGGTGTTTGTCAACAAAGAAAACAACTATATTTCAGCGAACGAGCATCAATTTCTTAGCCAATCGATCCAGGCAACTGGATTTTTTCTTGAAACTCCCCCCATTTTTTTCTGGAGATGCCCCGAAGAGGTATGGAGTCAAGGCGGGATTGGATTTGGCCATTGCTGAAAACCATGACCGTGGGCACGGTCTCGATCTGATAACGCTCCCACAGGGGATTGCCATGATCATCGAGCTTGACCCGCAGGAAATCGTGATCCCGGGAGCAGGCTGCGGCAAAATCGAGGAAGCGCGACTGGAACATCCGGCAGAAAGGGCAAAGGGTCATTTCGAATAAAATGACGGTTTTTCTGTCCTTGGCGAAGTAAGGAGAAATATCATGGGGATCGGCCAGAACAACTACATGATCGCTCTTCCCGTGAACTGGGCCTTGATTCATATGTGCTCCTGCTTCAATTGTAATCTTCCATGACCCGGCGGTTTTCGGACAGCAATTCGCCGGCGATTTCCTCCATTTTGCTTTGCTTCCAGAACGGCAGTTTTTCATGGTTTGCGAGATATTTAAGGGGGATGGGATGGCTGCCGATCACCACCGGCAGCCCGTAGGCGGTCTCGATGAATTCCTTGAACTGGCGGATATTCTGACAGGGAGGATAACCGACCACGAAGCAGGTGGCCAGATGGATGGCCTGAGCGCCGTTTTTCTTCATTTCCGCGGGAACGTACTCGATGTTGCCGCCAGGGCAGCCGCCGCAATTGGCGAAGCCGACGACCTCGACGGTCTCGTCTCCGGAGTAGGCCGCGAAGGCCCCGGCCCGCTCGCGCAAGGCCCGGAAACACTTGCCGCCGCCGCAACTCTGGTAACGGCTGCAAATAATGATGCCGATCTTCTTCATTTATCCTCCCAAGGCTGCCTGCAAACTATATATTCAGCCCGGAATGATGAACAGTTTAAAAATATATGCCTGATTGAAGCTGTTGTCAACGAGATAAAAAAGTTAATTCAATTAAACCGGGTGGTGATCTTTTAGAAAATTATCCCCAGCTGGTAAAAGAAACGCAGTTCGTGGTTTTTGACGCTGACCTCGTGGAATCGGCCGCGGCGGTCGATGCCCTCCAGGTTCAGGGAGAGAAAAAGCGGCGTGCGCGGGATGGCGACCGACAGGCCGGCGTTGTAGACCAAGCGCGAATCGCTCAAGCGGGAATCGTCGAGCAGGTCGTCCTGGAAGCGGTCGAGCCCCTGGATGGAAGCGAAACGCTGGTATTGGATCCCGGCCTCGGCCCGCAGCCCCCGGTAGCGCAGATCGAACCTGCCGCCCAGGCTGTAGCCCAAAGAATAGTAATAGCCCCAGTTGTGCAGGGTGGTCTTCACGCCCCAGACATCATGATCGGCCGAATAGTCGTTGTAGGCCAGGGAATTGACCATACCGAAGTCCAGGGTGGCCTCAAGGTCGAAGCGCGCCGTCAGCCGCCCCGCGTAGCGGGTCAGGTTGAAGGCCGGGCCGATAAGGTTGACCGTGGAGTGCTTGTCGGTGTAGCGCGTCGGCTGTTCGCGCTCCAACCAGGGATCGATCATGCCCAGATCGTTGCCGTCATAGGGCACGATGGGTTTCTTCTGGAAGAAATCCCAGCCCATGACCGGCCCCAGCCAGAATTCGGCGCCATGCAGTTCTCCCCTCTCATCAGCACGGACATCTTTCCACCACCAGCCGCTTAAGGCGCAGCGGGTGCGCGCCGATAGCTCTTCGAACAGGCGCCCATTGAAACTGCAGGAGATCCGGTATTCATTATCGATAGGCTGCCGGGAATATCCAGATCCGGAGCCGGCGTGTCCATAGCCGGGCAGGGTGACCAGGCGCAGGTCGAGATCCAATGCCGCGTGGCCGGAATTGTTGTCGGCCGGGGAAGCAGGGCCCCGCTTGCCGCCTAGGCTGAAGCGGAAATCGCGCCATTCCCGGGTGGGAAGGCGCGGACCACGGTTGTTTCCATCTATAAAATCATTGATGCCCAACACCGGGTCGATGAGCAGGCAGGCGACTCGGTTGGCCAGGCCGGGGCGGCTGCGGAAATGGTCGGCGATCTGGAACAGGGGCTCGCCGATGGCCGGGCCGCCTATTGCTGTAAAAATGGTGTCATTGATCGAGGCGACCTCACGAAACTCAGCGAAGTACTCCCAAATGAGCGATCCGCCAAAAGCAAAAAGCGAAGACGCCAGGGGGCTGAGCTGGTTGCTGCGCGCCCAGTTGTAATACAATGCTCCGGACCAGGCATGGGTCCAGTTGAGACGCAGGTTGTTCGAATCCAGGCGCAGCCCCTCGGAGGTGAAGAACTTGCGCTTCTGGTCCTTCCAGGTCAGGGTGAACTGCCAATCCTCGATGAACTTGGCGTATTTATCCCAATAATTGAGTGTGGATACTGCCATGTTGATGCCCATTTCAATGAAGGCCCGACCGACCTTCTTTGCCGGCTTGGCCTCTTCCTTGCTCTGGATATCCGCCTTGTTTTCAGCTGCCCATAGTCCGAAAACCATAAAAAATATCAACAGGAACTGGAGTTTTTTATTCTTCACCGGGATTCCTTGTCCTAAGAGCGTTTCAAAAGCAGAAAAATAGCATAATCCCGGGCAGCTGTCAATTGTTTCATATGACTTCAAACAGCAAACCACTGCCCGGCGGTCAGCCGAGTTTTCCTCCGCGGCCTGCTTGTCGATTGCAGATCGGCGCTGGCCCGGCGCGGGATTGTTTCCAGCTTGACGCTGTGGTATATTTCTGTCATGAAGGTCAGAGCCATCCAGTTCAGCCCGGCCCTGGGCAGCATCGAAAAAAACATGGGATTGCATGTCAGCCATATTTCCCGGGCCATCGCTGACGGCCGCGAAATGATCGTTTTTCCCGAGTTGAGCATCAGCGGTTACCATTTAAAGGATATCGCCTGCGAAATCGCACTGAAAAAAGACGGCAGCCAATGGCGGGAATTCGAAAAATTAAGCAAAAAAATCGACATAATTATCGGCGCCCCGCTGGAAGAGGATGCAGGCATCATTTGCAACACCGCCCTCTTTTTTTCCCGGGGCAAGTGGCGGCATACCCACCGCAAGGTGCAGTTGCCCAACTACGGCATGTTCGAAGAAAGGATGATCTTCAAGCCTGGAGACGAATTCCGGACATTCAAGATCGGCACCATGACCGCCGGGATTCTCATCTGCCGGGAAATACTGTTTCCCATGCTGGCCTACCTGTATTTCATTCAAAAAACCGACCTTTTGATCGGCATTTCCAACAGCCCGCAGCGCGGCATCGGCAAGGACGGCATCTCGTCCTTTCAGCTCTGGGAAACCATGGGCTACGTGTTTTCGCAGTTTTATCACCAGAATTACCTGTTCGTCAACCGCGTCGGTTTCGAGGACGGCATCGGTTTCGGCGGCGGCTCTTTTTTCGCCCGCGCCGGCCAGGGCATCTGCCAGAAAGCCAAGGTTGTCGATGAAGACGTGCTCGACGCCGAGATCCGGCCGGCCGACGTGCGCCGCGCCCGCTTGAGCTCCAACTACCTGCGCGATGAACAGCCGCAGCTGGTGCTCAGGGAATTACAGAGGATCATCAATGCTTAAGATCCGCTGCGACCTGGTAGAAAAGATCCTGGTCACTGCCATCCGGGACAGCATCCGCAAAAACGGCTTCAAAAACGCGATCATCGGTGTTTCCGGCGGCCTGGATTCGGCCGTGGTCGCGGCGCTTTGCCAAAAAGCCCTGGGCTCCAGCCACACCTTCGCCCTGCTTCTCCCCTACCGCATATCTTCGCCCGCAAGCCTGGAGCACGGGAAAATGGTCTGCGCTAAATTAAAAGTAGCCTGCGAAATCATCGATATCTCCCCTGCCGTGGACGCCTATTTCGACCGCTTCCCGGCCGAGAACCGCATGCAGATCGGCAACAAGTGCGCCCGGGAACGGATGTCCGTTCTTTATGATTTCTCGGTGCGCAGGAAGGCGCTGGTGGTGGGCACTTCGAACAAGAGCGAGCTCCTGGTCGGCTACTCCACACTGTTCGGCGATTCCGCCGCCGCTTTCCTGCCAATCGGCGATCTCTACAAGACCCAGGTATTCGAACTGGCCCGCCACCTGGGCGTCCCCGAAGCGATCATCGACAAAATGCCCTCGGCCGACCTGTGGCCCGGGCAGACCGACGAGGGCGAGTTCGGCATCACCTACAAAGACCTCGACATCATTCTGCACCTGATGATCGACAAGCGTTGGGACGAAGGGGAGATCGTCGAACGCGGCTACCGGCTGCCGCTCATCCGCCGCATCAAAAAAATGATCGTCAATTCACAATTCAAACGCACCATGCCGCCGGTCGTCAAACTCCATGCCCGCACCGTGGGTATCGACTTCCGATATCTGAGAGACTGGAACAAGTAGAAGAATGGCGCACGGCATACGGCGGACGGCGGACGGGAAGAAAGAAACGAAATTCAATGTTCGACGTTCGATGTTCGATGTTGGAATAAAATTCCAAATTCCAAGCACCAAATCACAAATAAGCACCAATGACCGAATGATCAAAACGAAGAAAACAAAAAGCCTGATTTTAAAAGTTCTCTCTTGGGCAGAAAGCGCAGATCTGTGTTCCCTTCAGAAAAAAATCCCCAAGGCGTTTGTTTTGAATATTGGAATTTGGAACTTGGAATTTATTTGGAATTTGGAACTTGTGATTTGGAATTTGAGTCCGGTAAGAGTGAATTAATGGCTCTTTATATTGTTCCCACTCCCATCGGCAACCTCGGAGACATAACGCGGCGGGCCATCGAGGTGCTGGGCCGGGTCGATTTCATCATCGCCGAAGACAGCCGCTATTCGCAAAAATTGCTGAACCACCTGCAGATCAAAAAAAAGATCATCAGCCATTACCGCCCCAAAGAGGAAACCCAGGCCGAAAAGATCGTCGCCCTGCTGGCCAGGCAGGACGGCGCCCTGATCACCGATTCGGGCACGCCGGCCATCTCCGATCCCGGTTTCATCCTTATCCGCAAAGCCATTGCCCTGGATATCCCGGTCATTTCCCTGCCTGGACCCACGGCTTTCGTCCCGGCTCTGGTCGCTTCGGGCCTGGATCCGCAGCGCTTTCTTTTTCTCGGCTTCCCGCCGCGCCGCCGCAACGATTTGCAGCATTTTTTGGAAGACCTGGCCCCCCTGCCCCACACTTTGGTCTTTTACGAATCACCGCGGCGCCTGGGAGTTTTCCTTAAAACCGCGTCCGCGGTCCTGGGCGACCGCATTTTCGCCCTGGCCAAGGAAATGAGCAAGAAGCACGAGAAGATCATTCGTTCCAGCCTGGAACAATGGCCGGCGCTGCTGGAACAGGAGATTATCCTGGGAGAAATGGTGGTGGTTATCGCCGGCTGTTCAGAGTCGCTGAAATCGGAACCGGCACCGCAATTTGACGACATCGACGATCTGTACGATTTTTTCAGCCGGCGCTTCGGCCTGGGCAAGAACGCGCTGAAAAAGATCCTTATGAAAAAAAAGACAAAGAATCCAGCCGGGCGGCGCTGACATGATCTTTGAGGACAATGGCCGCTGCCGCGCCAGCTTGAGAATAATCGCCACGATCATTTTCATGCTTTCACTCAGGGCCGTCACTATGTACTGCCAGGAGAAAACCGCAGGGCCAACCGCCCCGGCCCGGGGCGGTTTCGTGATCACACCTGTGGTATACTATACTCCAGAAACACGGATCGCCTTCGGCATCGTCGGCATCCATTATTTTCGCCTGGGCCGTCCCGATCCCAAGTCCCGGCTTTCCCATTATCGTTTTAATTTTATCCGCACCCAGAACAAGCAATCGATCGCGCAAGTCGATTATGAACTGTACCTGGCCGGCGGCAAGTTCCTTTTCGACGGTACGGCCAAGTACTCGCTTTTTCCCGATCGCTTCTACGGCATCGGCAACCGCAATTCCGAAGCTGACCGGGAAGACTTCAGCTCCCGCAACTGGCACCTGCAAATGAACATGCAAAAACGCTGGGGCGGGAACCTGTTCGCCGGACTGCATCTGGATTTTTATTCTCTGAACATGGTTGAGACTGAAAGCGGTGGCCGGCTGGCCACTGGAGATATCCCGGGCAGCCGCGGCGGAACACTGTCAGCTCTGGGACTGTTCGGCAAATGGGACAGTCGCGACAACACTTTTTCCGCGGCCAGGGGCAGCTACTGCGCCTTTTTTTTGAATTTATTTACCCCGGTGCTGGGCAGTGATTTCACTTTCGCCCAGATGATACTTGATGCCAGGAAATATTTCCCCCTGGGTGCAGCCCAGGTGCTGGCCGTACAGTGCGTTTTGAAATCGGTCTGGGGAGATTGCCCTTTGCAGACCCTGCCCAGATTCGGCGGCCTGAACCTTATGCGCGGCTTTTATGAAGGCCGCTACCGCGATAAAAACATGCTGGCCGTACAGGCCGAATACCGTCGCCCGTTATGGGGGCGATTCGGGCTCTGCGGCTTTGCCGGGGCAGCGCAGGTGCAGGACAGGGTCTCGCGCCTGGCGCTCGGGGAATTTCACATGGCCTGGGGCCTGGGCCTGCGCTACAAGTTCAACCGCCGCGAAAACCTGAACATCCGTCTGGACGCCGGTTTTGCCGGCTCCGCTGGCGCGCCCGCCTTTTACCTGACCTTCGCCGAGGCTTTTTAGAATTAAAACGAAATATCGTGACGCGTTACGCGTTACGCGTGACGAGTATCAGGCAATCAGGGAACCATTTCTTGACTGGGAAGATTATTGGAGCACAGGAAAGCCGAAGAGGCACCGGCAGGATGCGGACTGTAAGCCGGATTCTGTCGCGAAGAACCATTTATCTGGTACCGGCGTTGCCGCCGGCATCCAGCAGCTAACCCAAGGGCTTCGGCCGGGAAAGCCTCAAGCGCCCTCTGTTTAGCTTTGCTCCGGATGGGGTTTGTCTCAGTCCCTGCCGTCGCCGGTCGGGACGGTGAGCTCTTACCTCACCTTTTCACCCTTGCTCCGCCGCCGTTGCCGGCAGCGGGGCGGTCTGTTCTCTGTGACACTGTCCTGTTCCCCCGGCTGAGCGGGAGAAAATCCCTGTTGGGGATCATCCTTCCCTGCGGAGTCCGGACTTTCCTCCCCTCCCGATCAAGGGAGAGGCGATTCTTCATCCGCATCCTGCTGATGCCCTGACATTATACCAAGAGATTCGATTTTTTGATAGAGGTTGCTGCGCGGCAAGGCGATCTCCCGGGCGGTTTTGGCCACATTGTATCCGAATTCCTTTAATTTCTGTTCCAAAAACATTTTCTCCGATCGGGCCTTGAACTCCTTCCAGTTGCTAATCTGCAGCAGGGACAATTGCCCGGTCTCGCTGCGCAGGTTGATGTAATCGGGCAGGTCGAGGATTGAAATCTGGTCCTTACGGCACATGATCAGCATCCTTTCCACAAGGTTGCGCAATTCACGGACATTCCCCTTCCACTGGTAATCCAGCAGCAGGGCCAGCGCATCGGCTGAAAATGATTTTTTGCGGTAATTGTTTTCTTCCGAGAAAAATGAGATGAAATGGTCGATCAGCAGCGGGATGTCCTCCTTCCTGTCGCGCAGGGAAGGAGAATGGATGGGCACCACGTGCAGACGGAAGTACAGGTCCTCGCGAAAATTGCCTTTTTTAATCTCTTCATCCAGGTTCTTGTTGGTGGCCGCAATGACACGGACATTGACTTTCTTGATCTCGGGTGAACCCACCGGCTGCACCTCGCCCTCTTCGAGCACGCGCAAGACCTTGGCCTGGGCTTTCATGCTCAAATCCCCGATCTCATCAAGAAAAATGCTGCCGCGGTGGGCGCTTTCGAACTTGCCGATCTTTTTCTCATAAGCTCCGGTGAACGATCCCTTTTCATGTCCGAAAAGTTCGCTTTCGATCAGCTCGTCAGGTATGGCGGCGCAGTTCACCTGGACGAAACGGCTCTGGCTGCGCACCGACTTCTGGTGAATAAGGCGCGCGATCAGTTCCTTGCCGGTGCCGCTGTCGCCGGAGATCAAAACAGTGGAATCACTGCGGGCCACGCGGTGAATGGTTTCCTGCAGGGCTTTCATGACGGCTGATTGCCCTACAAGTTCATACTTTTTCGCGGTTAAATTCCGTAAATTGAAATTTTCCTTGAGCAGGGAAATTTTCTCGGCGGCGTTTCGTACCGTCAAGACAAGCTTGTCCCGGGAAATCGGCTTTTCAAGAAAATCGAAAGCACCCAGACGCGAAGCCTCCACAGCTTCCTCGATTCCCGAATGACCGGAGATCATGATGACTTCGGCAACCGGGTTCACGGTCTTGAAGGATTTCAGCACTTTCAGGCCGTCCAATCCCGGCATTTTTACATCCAGCAGAACAATGTCAGGCAGGAATTTCTTGAAAACATCGATCGCTTCGATCCCATCCTTGGCGACCTGAACGTTGTATTGCTCATAGTTCAAGACCATTTTTACCGATTCCAGAATGTTTTTTTCATCATCGACAACCAGTATTTTCACATTTTCCATGAATGTTTTATAGCAAATTCAATAAGTTTTTACAACTTGCCCAGCTTTCAGACAATCCTTCCAGCACAATAACTGAGAAGGATTTATTCGCTCAATTTGAAAGTGGCAATCTCGGAGGTGGTTTGCACCTGCTTGTTAACGTTCAGCAAACGTACCTGCCAATAGATCCAGCTCCCCGCCTTAGAAGAATCAGGAATGAATGCGAAGCTGCTGCCTGCCACCGGCTGCCATTCGACCTGCTTGTCATTCAGAAATTGGAACGGGATAGTGGAAACAGCTATCTCAAAAAGCGGATTTTTGTTCGCGATGGTCCAACGCAGTTCAATTTTTTCTTCAAGCGGAACTTTGCTGTCGATTGGCGGGGCAACGATCTGGATCATCCCGGCCGTGGACACGAAATATTTGATGATGGGAATTTTTTTGTTAAATGTGTAATTGTTGAATTTCACTGTCAGTTCATGCAAACCCGGATCCAGGGTTGGCAGGGCTACCATCTGGCTCTTGGACAACAGGCCTGTCTGATTTTCCTGGACGATGATCTGGAAAAGACCTATGGGCATATTGTCCAGAATGAACTGGCCGCTGAGCACTCCCCGACCCTTGGTTTTCACACGAAGTTGATAATTGGGTCCGGGACTGTTCCTGGCGATGACCCGGTAGTACTTGCCGTTGCCGAAAACAAATTCCAGAGCATTGATTTGAAAGCCGGGAGTCATTTCGGCCACCACCACATCAGTGCTGAAAACCTTGCTGCTGCGGCCGTTGAAATCCACGGCTTTGACCTTGAAGCGGCCCAAGGTGCTATAATGGTGCGTTTCCCTGGCCTGGCCGTTTTCCTTGATCGTGCCGTCGCCAAAATCCCAGTGGATGCCTGGTCCCTTGAAATTCATGGCGGTGAAAGCCACTTCCTCTTTGGGCAAGGTAAATCCGGCAGAACTTTTCAAAACACGGGTATCGGGGAGCACGCGTATCGTTTTTTCCAAAGGCGGGTATTGTCCGCTCGAATCGGCTACAGTGATCTTTTGCGGCCCGGCGTAGCGAAAGGCCTTGCCATGCAAATCCTGTCCGCTGCGGGTCTCACCGTCTGAAAATTTCCAGATAAAATTACCGGGAGCCGCGTTTTTCAACTGCATGTCGATTGCTTCACCGGCGATGATTTCGTCGGGCAGGCTGATGAGGCGGCTGTCCTTTTCAACCATGACGATCTTTTCAATGAATTTCCCGTCACGCCCGGCGAAATCGACAGCCCGGATGCGGAACTGGCCGGTGCGGTTGTAGCGGTGCTTCATCAACCGCGGACCATTCTCAACCTGGCCTTCGCCGAAATCCCACTTTACTGCTGAACTCCGGAAATTCTTTGCTTCCACTTCAAATTCGCTGTCGGCGAAAATCATGCCCGTTTTCACGACCAGATCGCGGTTGTCGTTCAGCACCTGGATCTTTTTTTCCAGAGGCAGGGCGTTCGACTCATCAGCTTCCACGACTTTCAGCAAGAAATTTCCACTGCGCTGAAAGCGGTGGGTTTGCCTGGCCCCGCCGCGTTCGATCGTGCCGTCGCCGAAATCCCATTTCAAATGAGCGCTGCTGAAATTACGGCCTTCAAAAACGACCTCGGCTCCCTGAAACAGCTCCGGAGGGTTACTGATGTTGACCTGGCGCATATCGGGCTGGACCGCGACCGTTGTTTTCAGGGCGCTCTCGGTTGCCATATTTGCTTCCCAGACCTGGACCTGGAAATTCCCCGGGTTCGTGTATACATGGGAAACGGCAGGGCCGCCGTTTTCGATCTTGCCGTCCCCGTAATTCCACTTCAAATCGGATCCGGCAAAGTTGACGGCGTTGAAATTGACTGGCTGGTTGGCGCGGGCCGGAAGCGGTGTCACCTGCAATTGGCGGTTATCGGGAGCTACCGGCAGAGAGAAACTGAGCGCTGTATCAGCAGATTCCGAGTTTTCCCAGACCCGCACCTGATAATTTCCCGCCTGGCTGAATATATGGTTCATGGATTGGCCGCCATTCTCCACGGTTCCATCGCCGAAATCCCACCTGAGACCGCCGCCGGGAAAATTCTGGGCAGAGAAAGCGACGCTCTGATTGGCGCGCGGCGCGTTCGGGGCGGCACTTACTTGGCGGTTGTCCGCTTCAATCAACACCTGACAGGTGATGGCCGTCGGACTGCTGCCCCCGCGATCAAAGGCGCGGACCGTGAAATTTCCAGGGTTCGGATACATGTGGCCGTGGTTGCGCGGACCGTTCTCGATCGTCCCGTCCCCGAAATCCCAGCGCAGGTTGTTTTCGACAAAATTCTCCGATTGAAAATTCACCCGCCGACCGCTGCGAAAATTGCTCCCCTGGGGGGAGATGCGGCGGTTGTCTGTGACAGTGACTGTGATCTCACCAATTGACATGGCACTCGCGACTCCCAAAAACGCGCAGGTCACATGATAGTTTCCCGGTTCGTTGAAGGCATGATGGCTTTGGTTATTGGCCGTGTTTTCGGAACGTCCGTCGCCGAATTCCCAATGATATCCGGGTCCGGCGCCTTGATCGGGATCAAAGCGGAAATGGACTTCGCTGCCCACAAAGATCTGCCCGGAACTGGTGATGACAATGCCGTCTCCATGCAGCATGAAACTCAGCCAAAAAACCATTATTGCGTAAAACATCTTTTTCATGTCTGACCTCGCTTGTTTTCTTATTAAATATAACACCTTTCAAAAAATCTCATTTTAAATGTTGATTTTATTTCCTGCATCGCAGCGCCCTTGAAGCAGCAAATATGGCGAACCAATGTTGACACGGGCCTGAAAGAAACGCAGTTCCCTGGAGATTTCGTTGATATGCAGCAGATAGGAACGCATTGAAGTCAAAAAATAAAAGTGGACGGGACGGGAGATTTCTTCATCAGCAAAAAAATAGCCATATGCCGAGAACACGTATTCGCCGGGCTGGCGGCCGTAACCTTTCAGCTTGACCAGGTAAACCAGAATGCCTTTTTGAGCCTGGCGCAGCATATGGGCAAGCGATATGGTCGAAGGCTTGAAATAAAGGTTGGAAAACCGGACCTGGGGAAAAATAGCGCTCTCTTCACGGAACCCGTTCCCCGTGGAGCTCCCTCCCCTGGTGAAACTGGTGCGAATATCAGCGATATATCTTACGAAAACGCCCTTGTTGATCAGATATTTTTCAGTCGAGGCCAACCCTTCATCATCGAACGGAGCCGAACCAGACTGCCTATCCATAACGGGATTGTCCAGGACGCTCACCCTTGGTGAAGCGACGATGCCGCGCCCGGAGGCGGCCGCATGGTCGAGTTTCAAGTTGCGAGAAAATTCCCTCAACACCTGGACCGAAGCCTCTGGCGACATGATGACAAATTCTGCTCCGGCAGCCATGATCACCTGGTCGGCGCCAAGGGCGCCCAGGAGATTCCCTGCCCTGGCCACCAGGCGCTGGGGATCGAAATCACTGCAATATATACGACTTTCGTTGAGTTCGAGGGCGTGGTTCTTGAACAGGAAGGTCAGCGAAACCTGAAATTGAGTTTTTTTGTATTTGGCAAGGAAACCGCGGCTGTTGGCCAGGTAGACTTTTTTCAGCACACGGGAGAAATTGAATTTCTTCAGCTTCAACCCCGGAAAAGTCACCAGGCTTTCCCTGATCCTTTCCCGCAATTCACCGGCCTGATCGTTATCCCAGTTCTCGATGCTCGGGTCATAAATATCCAGTTTGCTTTTCGCCACGTTTTTGGGCAACAGCTGGGCAAAGCTTTTTTTTCCATCCAACCCGGAACCATGGGCGAGCTCGGCAAAGCAACGCTTGACCAGCCGGGAATCCGGATTGGAAAGGCTGAATCCGAGCGGATCGCCCCTGTCACGGAAAGCCCTGACCCGAACCCGGTTGCCATGAACTTCATGAAGCGACAGGGGCTGTTCGGTCCCTTCGCAGTCCTGGCGCAGGATCTTTTCAGCAAAGGCTTCAACGGTCGAAAAACCGGCATCGCGGCCGGTTTTCAAAATCGTTTCAAGCACTCTGGCCTCCATTGACCCGCAGCTTGTTGATCTTGATGGTAGGTTGCCCCACACGCACCGGCAGTACTTGCCCGTTTTTCTGGCAGTAACTTACGCCGCGATCATACTTGAAATCATCGCCGATCATGCCAATATCATTGAAAATGTCTCTGACCAGGCCGCTGACGGTCAAGTTGCCGATGGGGGCAGTCAAGCGCCCTTTTTCGATCAGATAGGACTGGCGGATGTTGAAATAGAACCGCCCCGATTGGAAATCAAGGCCGCCGTCTCCGAACTCCCGGGCATAGATACCGTAGGGGGTCGAGGCAATGATCTCGGCTGCGGGGAAACTTCCGGGTTGGACGTAGGTGGCAAACATGCGCGGCTGGGGAATGCGGCTGAAATCCTCCAGACGGGCATGGCCGCGATCGGCAAGCTGCAATATTCTCTGGTAGGCATAATCACTGATAAAACGGCGCAGAACGCCATTTTCGACCAACAGCGGCGAGGGACAAACATCGCCTTCGTCATCCACTCCGGCATTTTTAAAAAATGTGTCCCGGTCATCGCGGCAGTAAATGGTAATCTGGGGCGGAACGATCAACTTGTTTAAATCCGCCAGGGTGAAAGGAGAAACTCCCTGGCACACGTAATCCGCTTCCAGGGAATGGCCGAGAATTTCATGAAAAAGAATAGCTCCTTCGCCTGCCTGAAGCACGACCGGGATTTCGCAATTCAAAGCGGTCCTGTAACGGTTCTTTTGATTTTCAACCGTTTCATTGATACGCCGGGTCAGGCCATTCAGGTTGAATTTCAGCGCTTCGCTGCTCCCTTCGCTGACTTCCAGTTCCTCGGTCTGGTTGGGAATCTTGAACGTAATGGAAATGCTGAAATGGCTGAAAACCGTTTTCAGTTTCTGGCGCTGCGAATTCTGAATGGCACGCAGGCAACGCCGGGCACGGAATTGCAATTTCCATTCGCCAAGGGCAAGCCGGTCCAGAAAATCGGTCAAAAAGCTGTTATCGGCCAGGATCGCCCCCGTATCCATAAGCAGAGGGGGCAGCTCCGGCAGTCGGTTTGCCGGGCTTTTCCCTGACAGGGCTTTGGCCGACCCCTCCCTGCTGCCGGTTTCTTCAGCCCGGCTCTTCCAGCTGCCGTCAAAACTGCGGTTCAGGAACCCCGATTTTTTTTTTAAGGAAAATTCGCGGACCCCCCTGTTATCCAGGGAGAATTGCACGGATTGGCTGTCTTCGACCAACTGCGTCCTGAATTTTTCCATATGTTTTCATTTTATAAGAATAGCGGCTGAAAAGCAAAGCCGAAGATAAGGGAAGGCAGAGGGAAGAAATAGTTGCAAGAGGCAGATGCTTGCTATTTTATTCTCTTACTCTTTCTTCCCTCATTCTTCCCTTATTCTTCCCTCTCTCTTCCCTTATCTACCATCTATCTTCCCGCCTTTTCCAAAAGATACCGGCCTGTGGTATAATGGCTTTTCATTAATTCAGCAGAAACCGAGGTACAAAACATGGAAAATTCGCCAGCCACTGACAAAATCGAGATCAGGCCGAAAGTATTGAAGAACGGTATTTTTGTCGTCGGCCATCCCCGCAGCGGCACCTCTTTGGCCTGTCAACTGCTGCAAAGTGCCGGGGTCGCATTCCCCAGCGATTTCGGCGGCGACGAATACAACAAGTCGGGGTACTTCGAGTTGGAATTGGGCAAGGAACTGGAAAAAAAGTTGATAGACAAGGCCATGACCGAAGAAAACGTTGTGGAAATGAACAAGATCGTCGACCGTCTGAATAACGCTCCGGGATTGAACGGACTGAAGATCGTCCACATGCCGGCGCTGTTCTTTTTCCGCCACATCGCCAAAGATAAAAAAATCCGCGTAGTCTTTATTTTCAGGAACCCGGCCGACGTCAAGTCCAGCATGTTCAAGCGCGGCATATCGCAGTTCAAACTCAGCTGGTTCGATAACAATAATGCCCTGGTCGCCGCTCATGAAAATATGCCGAAAAGCATTGTCATCAGTTATGAAGCCTTGATCCAGGGCCGCCCTGGACTCAAAAAGGCCTTTAAAAAGCTCGGCTTCAATGTGGACATGAGCGTGATCCGCAAAGAGGAGCAAACGCAGAAAAACAGCCGCATCGTGTTGACGGCAGACGAACAGAGACTGTACAAGGTCTTGCAAAAACTGGAGAAAAACAGCTGCCGCTGAAACGGAAGGTCAAGTTGCCAGCGCCATGAAATACCGGCGGCATCAAGGAGAAGCAAATGGAAAAAAAGGAAGAAAAAATTGAAATAAACGATCTTCATTCTCACCACGTTTATGCCAACCTGATCTCTTTTAACGTCAATCCCGAGGAAATTTGTCTGGGGTTGGGCATCCGCGACGTCAAGGATCCCGCCAGAGTCAATATCCATACCTACGCCCACCTGACCATTCCCCATTTCCTGCGCTTCGCCGACATGGTCAACAAACAGGTGGACCTGCTGATCGAAAAAGGGGTCATCGCGCGCGAACCCGAGCAGTAGTCTTGGCTGCGATCCGAAGCGACGATCAGAAAAATTTCAGGGTTTTCTCTCCAGGAAATAGGCGCTGACTATATATTCCGGGCTGTACGAATTTTTGGCCCGGCGCAATCCCTCGATGCCCAGGTCCTGTTCGCGGTTGATGTATTTGTATTTCGCCGACAGGCTTTTCGCGGTTTCCCAGTTGATCACCTGGCCGCTGCCCTTGATGCCGGGATCGAATTTTTCAAAATGCACGTCGGCCATGTTGCTGCTCAGACGGGAGAAGATTGAAAACGCGAACAGTTCACCGCGGTGAGAAATCTTCAAACCCTGCAATTCCAATTCATCGAAATAGCGCAAGGCCTTTTTCAAAGCCGACGTTTCATGGTCGAAGTCCAACTCCAGACAGGTGCGCTGCCGGCACCATTTTTCAGCAAGTTCCAGGCAGGCATCCAGGTCGGAAGCCTGCAGAGGCTGGCTGACATGATCAGGATACAACGTCAGGAACTGGTTGATCAGGTTGCGTTTTTTGTGCAACTTGTTGCCCGGCAGATCGACAAGCTTCCGGCTGGAATAAATATAATCGCCATTATCCAGATCGATCTCCACGTTAAAAAAATCGGTTAGATCGGCATGGGCTTTGACAAAATCCGGATCGACCAGAACAAAATTACCGTTTTTTCCTTCCTGGCGCAGCATGTCCGAAACCGCAACCAGTTCAGACAGGCTAAGAGCTTTTCCGATCGGCATCAGCATCAGGTCATCGTAGCCGTTGTAGAGCCAAAGACGTTCATCATGAAAAAACCAGCTGGTCCTGAAAATATCGCCCCACATGAAGAGGTTTGCAAAACTGTAATCGCAGAAAAAAACATCGCTGTCCAACAACAGCGGCTGGATGATCTTTCTGTCGTCAAGCGTGATCGGTGAAAAATCCTTCAATGCGAATTCCAACATTGCTCAATCCTCTTTTCTTTTCAGCAGCATGGGCGTATACCCTTCCAGGAGTGCGAATCCCAGCCGCTGGTAGAACGCCTGCGTACCGGGCTCGGCGATCAAGCCGATCCATCCTATGCGGCTGGTTTTTAAACAACAGATGATTTTTTGGATGATGGCGGCGCCGATGCCCCGACCGCGGAATTTTTTTAAAACCACGACATCCTGAATATAGGCATCGCTGACGCTGTCTGATACGGCGCGGCCCATGCCGATCATTTCGCCGCCACTGAAAGCGCCTACAAAGCAGAATGATTTGCGGACCAGAGTGTCGATCCAGGCGCAGCCGTCCGGGCTCTCATCGTTTTCTTCCCACCAACCGGCCTGCTGATAAAGGTTCTTGACGGCTTGGCGATCAGCGCTGGTAATTACTTTTATCTCAATTTCGTCAGGATTCATCTGGTTCTATCGGTGCATTGCAGATAGAGTAGCAGATAGGGCAGCGGCTGTCAAGAAAATCCCTGACTTGGGCCGGGCCCTTGCGAAAACTTGTTTTTTGGGATAGTATTCAATTTGATTTTATGGAGGTTGCCCCATGCCATTCAATCTGAAAGGAAGACATTTCCTGTCAATGAAAGACAACACGCCGGAAGAGATCGATTTTCTCCTGCAGCTTTCCATAAAGCTGAAACAGGACAAGTACGCCGGCCTGCGCGGAAAAAATCTGCAAGGGAAAAATATCGCCCTGATATTCGAAAAACCTTCCACACGCACCCGCTGCGCCTTTGTTGTGGCTTGCGTCGATGAAGGCGCCCACCCCGAATACCTGGGCAAGGACGACATCCAACTGGGAAAAAAGGAAACGGTCAAGGACACGGCACGCGTATTGGGCCGCATGTTCGACGGCATCCAGTTCCGCGGTTTCAAGCACGAAACCGTGGAAGGGCTGGCCCAATATGCCGGGGTCCCGGTCTGGAACGGTTTGACCGATCTCTACCATCCAACTCAGGTTCTGGCCGACTTCATGACCGTTCTTGAAGTCAAGGGACGACTGAAGGGTATCAACTTCGCTTATGTGGGAGACGGTCGCAACAACATGGCCAATTCGCTGATGATCGGCGCCGCCAAAATGGGCATGGATTTTCGCATTGTCGCTCCCAAGTCCCTGTTCCCGGCCAAGGAACTGGTCAAGGAATGCCGGGAATTCGCTCAGGAACGAGGAGCCAAGATCACCATAACCGACGACTATTGCAACGGGGTAAAGAACGCCGACATCGTATATACTGACGTCTGGGCATCCATGGGGGAAGAAGATCAGATCCTCAAAAGAATCTGGCTGCTCAAGCCCTACCAGATCAATCGCAAATTGTTCGATATGACCGATAATCCCGAATGCACTTTCTTGCATTGTCTCCCCGCCTTTCACAACACAGAAACAGCGCTGGCCAAGCAGTATCCTGACATCTGCGAGGTCAGTGAAGAAATATTCGAAAGCCGGCAATCACAGGTTTTCAACCAGGCCGAAAATCGTGTTCACACAATTAAAGCGGTAATGGTGGCCACGCTCGGGAAATAGTCGGTCTTGCCTGGCTCTTATTTTTTTATCTGCACGTTCTGCGGAGTGGGTTTGCGCAGGCGAATGACATTCTTTTCATCTCCAAAAATACACATGCAGTTTTTTCCGGCACTTTTACCGGCATACATTGCCTGGTCGGCCCGGGAGATCAGATCCTGTCCGGCCGTGGCATCCTTTGGAAAAGAAGCAATGCCAATGGTGACGCTCAGCATGCCGATCGCTTCGTTTTCAGGTGATTTGAATTCATATTGCCCGATGGATCTCATGATCCTGCGGCCCACGGCCAGCGCTTCCTTTTCGGTGACTTCGGGCAGGATCACGGTGAACTCATCGCCGCCGTAACGGGCAACAAAATCAAAACCGCGGATCTCGGCGGTCAACAAGGCAGCGATCTTGATCAGGACCTGGTCGCCGATCAGATGGCCGTAACGATCATTGGTTTTTTTAAAATCATCAATATCAACCATCAGCAGCGTTAGCGGTCTGTGGTAGCGGCGCTGGCGGTCGATCTCGAGCTGCAGCACTTGGCTGAAATGGCGATAATTGCTGATCCGGGTCAAACCGTCGCTATTGGAAAGATCCTTGTAATATTCCCTTTCTCTTGCCATTTCGCGCAGGTTGCAGGTTTCCAGGGTACGGTTTACTATCAGCATGACATGGTCGAATTTCAGGGGTTTGGTGATGAAATCGGCAGCTCCGGCCTTCATGGATTCCACGGCATACTCAATGGAAGCAAAACCGGTCATAACCAGGAAAGGGATATCCTTGCCAGCTTCACGTATGGCCTTGATCAGTGAGATCCCGTCCATTTTTGGCATGACCAGATCGGATATGATCAGGTCAACATCAGATTTCGCCAGAGCTTCCAGGGCCTTGGCGGCACTATCGACCGCCGTGACCGCAAAACCATGAAACTCCAAAAAATCATTCAGAGATTCCCGCACCGTGGTGTCGTCATCAACGATCAGAATTTTCTTGGCATGAGAGCTCTCGCCCATCGCATCGACATCATCGACCGGCAAGTCAGTTTTTTGCTCTTCAAGCATTATTGAATCCGCTCTTGCCTTCTGCTAAAAACTCTCGTTCGCGACAAATGAATCATGCTCTCCTCAGTCCTTACAAGAATATTAATTCAAAAAAAATTAAAATTCAAGCGGCCAGATAAATATTTTTTTAAAAGGGAATTATTTTTCAGGAAAAATATCGGTATCGCGGATAAAACCCTGCAGGTGGAAAGCGGCCAGTTTTTTTATGACCTCCCGGCAATCCTGGGCAGAGGTCAATTTCGCGGAAATGATCTTGAACATGCCGTCTTCGAGCGCGATCCTGAAACAAAGGTCAGGAAAGATTTCCCCCAGGGTCAGGAGCATGTCATCGGCATTTTCCCTGACTGAAAACGCTCCGGCCTGCACAAAGCATTTCAAGCTGCCGTTCGTCGGGGTCACTCCATCAATGGTTGCTCCTCCCCAGTGCAGCACGCGGAGTATGACTTCCGCAGTCCCCTGTTCGGCCATTCCCAGCCGCTGTGCCGCCTGCAAGGAAAGATCGATGATCCGGTTCTTCAAAAATGGGCCCCGGTCATTAACCCGTACCAGAACTTTTTTTTTGTTTATCAGGTTTTCCACTTCCACCAGCGTGTGGAAAGGCAAATTCTGGTGAGCTGCAGTAAGTTTGTTCATGTCATAGATCTCACCGTTGGCCGTGGTTTTGCCGTTGAAATCATCCCCGTACCAGGAAGCGATCCCGGTCTGAAACACCCTGAGGCTGTCCCGGGCAACTGCCGGGGGGCCAAACTCCGGCTGGCTGCGCATGCCGGTTTTTGCGCTGCAGGCGGAAAGAACAAGCAACAGGGCGTATGCTGCCACGCGCAACAATTTTTTCATATAATAGGGATTATAACAGATAGGAAAAGCAATAAAAAGAACTTGAACGGTCCCAGCCCGCCTTTGTGTTTTTTCATCATTGTTGTATAATATTCTCTGAAAAGGAGAGAAAAATATGAGCATTGATGATCTATTAAAAATAAGCGTGGAAAGGTACGCTTCCGATCTGCATCTCAAGGTCGGCAACCATCCGGTGGTCAGGATCAACGGCACCCTGCACCCGTTGGTCGAGTTGAAACGCTTGATGCCCGAGGACACGATAGCCATGGCATTTGCCATGATGAACAGCGAACAAAAAGAAAAATTCAAACGCGACCATGAGATCGATATGGCCTACAGCATCCCCGGCCTGGGGCGTTTCCGCTGCAACGTCTTTTATCAAAGAGGGGCAGTGGGCATGGTGTTGAGGGTCATTCCCACCCAGATCAAGAGTATTGCCGACCTGAACCTGCCTTTGGTCCTGGAAAGGGTCTCCCAGGAAATGCGCGGCCTGGTCCTGGTTACCGGAACAACCGGCAGCGGCAAATCCACATCCCTGGCCGCCATGATCGATTACATCAACATCCACCGCATCGAGCACATCGTCACCATCGAGGACCCGATCGAGTACCTGCACCGCGACAAAAAGAGCATCATCAACCAGCGTGAAGTCGGCTCAGACACCAATGATTTCGCCAAAGCCTTGCGCAGCGCCCTGCGCCAGGACCCCGACGTGATCCTGGTCGGTGAAATGCGCGACCTGGAAACCATCGAAACAGCCTTATTGGCTGCGGAAACCGGCCACCTGGTCCTTTCCACCCTCCACACCCTTGACGCGCCGGAAACGGTCAACCGCATTATTTCCATGTTCCCGCCCCATCACCAAAAACAGATCCGCATCCAACTGGCCTCGGTGCTCAAAGCCATCATCTCCATGAGGCTGCTGCCCCGTTCTGACGATAAGGGCCGGGTGCCGGCCGTGGAAATCCTCATCACCACACCCTTCATCCAGGACTGCATCGTAACCCAGGAAAAAACTAAGCTGATCAAGGAAGCCATTGCCCAGGGCATCTCCCAGTATGGCATGCAGACTTTTGACCAGTCGCTGTATTCCCTATATACGAAAAACTTCATCTCCTTTGACGAAGCTCTGAAATGGGCCAGCAATCCCGATGAGTTCAAACTGAAAAAGATCGGCGTCCAGAGCGCCAAGGACATGTCCATGGAGGAAATGGAAAAACGGATGTCCGAGATCGGCGGCAGCGACCATCCGGAAAAGTTTCCGGAAGATCTGAACCCGGATCACAACCTGCTGGAAATCGAATGAAGTTCAGCAATATTGAAATCCGCCGAGTTTTTTACGATTTTTTCACAAAAAAAGAACATCAAAGGGTCTTGTCCTCACCGCTGATCCCCGCCAGGGATCCCAGCCTGCTGTTCACCAACGCCGGCATGAACCAGTTCAAGGGTGTTTTTCTTCAGGAAGAACAAAGAGAATACCGTCGAGCGGTCAGCATCCAGAAATGCATGCGAGTATCGGGCAAGCACAACGACTTCGATGAAGTCGGAAAAACAGATTTCCACCATACTTTTTTTGAAATGCTCGGCAATTTTTCCTTTGGAGACTATTTCAAGGAAAAAGCCATCGCCTACGCCTGGGAATTGCTGACAGTGAATTTCCATTTGCCGCCTGAACGGCTTTGGGTGACCGTTTTTCAGGATGATGAAGAGGCTTTGCGCATCTGGCAGGAAGAGATCGGCGTGCCTTCACAAAAGATCCATCAGCTTGGTGAAAAAGACAATTTCTGGCAGATGGGCGAAACCGGCCCCTGCGGTCCCTGTTCTGAGATCCATTATGACCGCGGCCCGGAATTCGGCCCCGGGGAATTTTTTGACGGCAACCGCCGTTTTGTCGAGATATGGAATTTGGTCTTCATGCAGTACAACCGCGACGCCAGCGGCAGTTTGCAGCCCCTGCCTGCCCCGTCCATCGACACTGGCATGGGCATGGAACGGCTGACCGCCATCCTGCAGGGAGCGGCAAACAACTACCAGACAGATCTTTTCCTGCCGATCATCGAACGCACGGCCGAGCTGGCCGGGATCGACCGCCGGGATCCGGCCCGGCAAGTGGATCTGCATGTTGTGGCTGATCATATCCGCGCTTTGACATTTCTCATCGCCGACGGCATCATGCCTGCCAACGACGGCCGCGGCTACGTCCTGCGCCGCCTCCTGCGCCGGGCGGTCAAGCATGGGAAATCACTGAACCTGCAGGACAGTTTTTTGCATAAACTCAGCAGCCAGGTCTGCGAAGTGATGAAACCGGTTTATCCGGAACTCGAACAGAACCGGGCTTTCATCAGCAAGGTGATCGCCGTGGAAGAAGACCGCTTCAACCGTACTCTGGTCAATGGCCTGAAAATTTTTGACGATCTGCTGCAGGACGCAATCGCAAAAAAACAGCCGCTGCTCGCCGGCAAGGACCTGTTCCGGCTTGCGGACACCTACGGTTTCCCACTGGATTTCGCCCGCGATCTGGCCATGGAAAAAGGCATAGGCATCGACTTCGACACCTTCCAGCGCGAATTGAAGAACCAGAAGGAACGTTCCCGCGTCAGCTTTCAGGAAAAACGCAAAGAGATCAATGTTTTAAAGAATATCAGCCGCTGGCAAAGCGAATTCGTGGGATATGAAGAGTTACAGGTCGAGGCCCAATTGCAAGCGATCTATATGGATGGCAAGGAAGCCGCCCGAATAGGCGAAAATGAAAAAGGTATCCTGGTATTCGACCGCACACCGTTCTATGCTGAAAGCGGCGGCCAGGTAGGTGACAGCGGCTGCGGAAAAAACAATGAAGTTTTTTTCTCGGTGGTCGATACGAGGAAAGCACCTTCAGGGGCCATCCTGCACGAGGTGCAGGTACAAAAAGGCTGCCTGCAAGTCAATGACCGTGCCTGGTTGGAAGTGGACCGGGCCCGCCGCCAGCAGATCGCCATCCACCATTCCGCCACCCACATGCTGCACGCCGCCCTACGTGAAGTGTTGGGCTTGCATGTCAAGCAGTCCGGGTCGCGGGTGGGACCGGATAAGCTGCGTTTCGACTTTACCCACTTCAACGCCTTGAGCGGCGACGAGTTGGAAAAAATCGAACAGGTCATAAACGATAAAATCAGGGAAAATATCTCCATTTCCCGGCAAACGCAAAGCTATGAAGAGGCCATCGCTACCGGGGCGATTGCCATTTTCGAAGAAAAATACGGCGATACCGTACGCGTTATATCCATGGGTAACTTTTCCCACGAATTGTGCGGCGGTACCCATCTGCAAGCCAGCGGCGAGATTGGTATCTTAAAAATAATTGCTGAAAGCTCGATATCTTCAGGAATCCGCAGGATCGAAGCCCTGGCCGGAGAAGCCGCTTATCTCCATATCCAAAAAAGCTTCTCCGTTTTGGATCAAGTGCTTGGTCATTTCAACCAGAAAGCCGATGGCGTTCTGGCTTTCCTGAAGAGTCTGGAAGCACGCGCCAAGGAAAACGAAAAACTGCTGAAAAAAGGCAGGTCCGCCCCGGAAATGGATATTGAAGACTTGCTCAAAAACACCCGATCGATCGATAAAGTCCAGGTCGTGATCGCTTCCCTGGATTGCACCGACCGCCAGCAACTCAGCGACCTGGCCGATGAAATCAAGAACAGGATCAGGGGCATTGCCGTCCTGTATACCAATAGCAACGGCAAGTCCCATATCGTGGTTTCGGTTTTCAAGGACTTGACAGAGAAATTCAATGCGAATATAATCATTGGCAAGGTAGCCCCAATGATCAACGGAAAAGGTGGTGGCAGAAGCGATTTTGCCCAAGCAGGCGGTGAACCGATCGCCGACCCGGAGGGGCTTAGGAAAAAGATCGACCGAGTTCTAACTGACCACAATGAAGCTTAAAATAGCGGTTTTTTGCGGAACCTGGCTCATCGGCGTCTGCCTATTCGCCGGTCTGGTCGTCCGCCAGGACAAGAACGGGCATATCGTCCTTACCAACACTCTGGACAAGGTTGATGGAAAAAAAGGCAGCATCACCTTCCTGCCTGCAGCCCGCAGCCATGTCGTTCCCCTGCATTATAAGGAAAAAATTCAATCTTTAACCAAGAAACACCAGTTGCGCGAGGATTTGGTGTTCGCCGTAGCCAAAGCCGAATCAGGTTTCAATCCCCTGGCCGTTTCCCCTAAAGGCGCCGTGGGGATCATGCAGTTGATGAAGGGGACGGCCCGGCAATATGGCGTGATCAACCGCTATAACGCCAATGAAAACATGGAAGCCGGGGTGAGGCACCTGAAATACCTTTACGAAAAATATAGGGGCAACATTCCCCTGACGCTGGCCGCCTACAACGCCGGAGAGGAGGCCGTCAGCAAATACAATGGAGTCCCGCCCTACAAAGAGACCAAGCAGTATATTCGCCGCGTCATGTCCTTGATGGGCATGAGCTCCACATTTTCATCTCTGTCCCGGCCCAAAACTAAAATCTACAAATACACCTCCCCGACAGGCAGAACCATCATCACCGACACGTTGCCTTCCCAGATCACTGGAACAATAGAGATCATCAATTAGGTACATAATTTGTCTGCAAGCAACTCCAAACCATTAAAGGGCCTGGGCAAAAGTGTCATTCTGGGAGGCGGAGCGTCCGGGATAATGTCCATATTCCCGGGCCTGAACCTGCTCAACCTGTTTTTCATGCTCTGGATCGCAGTGGGTGCCGGATTGACGATCTACCTGCTCGGCAGGGATAACCAACTGCTCAGAAGAAGCGATTCAATGCTGGCCGGGGCATTGAGCGGATTGACCGGTGGCGGCATCTTCGCCATTCTCAGCCTGGTGAACATTTTAGGCATCAACCAGGAACGGCTTGAGCAGATGATCGAAAAAGCGAGGTCGCTGGCACCATTTTTGCGGGATGACTCACTTTCCACCATGGCCAGTAGCCAATTCAGAACCATGATGATCATCGGGGTCGTTTTCTTCGTTCTGGCCGCCATCATCGCCGGGGCCATAGCCGGCCTGATCGCCAGGAAATTATTTCACCATCCTTCCGGGAGCACCCATGAATAAAGTACATGTCATTGTCAATCCGTTTTCCGCCCGCGGCCAGACTGAAAAAAGATGGGAAGCGATAAAACATGCCATCCGTTCGCATTTTCGGGAGTTCAAGTATATTTTTACCGAAAAGCCCCGCCAGGCCACGGAGATCGCCCGTGAACTGCTCCAGCAGGGATTCGACCTGCTCATAGGCGTCGGTGGTGACGGTACTTTAAATGAGATCAGCAGCGGTTTTTTCAACGCCCAATCCGACCGGGTCATCAATGACGACGCGGCCGTAGGTATCATCCCTTCCGGAACCGGATCGGATTTCATCCGTTTCATGAAAGTACCCAGGGAATTCGAAAGATCGGCCGCACGCATCAAGAATTCCCTGAATAAAAAAATCGATATCGGAAAAATAACCTACAGCAACTCTTTTGATAAAAGCAGGTCACAGTATTTTATCAATGTGGCCGATTTCGGCCTGGGGGCGGAAGTGATCCGCAATATTTCCAAAATCAAGTCCAGCCGCCGCGGCGCCTTCACTTATTACCGCGGCCTGCTGTCCACCATAATGAAATACAGCAGCAAAAACGTCAAGCTGACCATTGACGGCAAGGAACAGCTGCAGGGGGAATACCTGATCGGCGCCGTGGCCAACGGGCGGATCTTCGGCGGCGGCATGATCATTGCCCCGCAGGCGGAACCCGATGATGGTTATTTCGACCTTGTGCTCATCGAATCCATGAAAAAGTTGGAAATTGTGACAAATTCCCGTCTCCTGTATTCCGGAACCATCGCCAAGAATCCCAAGGTTCACATCTTGAAAGCACGCAAAATTAAGGTTGAATCTCCTGACGAAGTGCACATCGAATATGACGGCGAAATGGGGGAAAAACTGCCCGCAGAATTTTCCATTATCGAAAGGGCATTGAATTTCAGGATCTAAAATTCAGAGCATTATGAAATTCTGGAAAATAAAATGTTTTGCCGCTTTGGAGGTTGCCGATGAACCAGTCCATTAACCAGATCAAAGATTCACTGCTCGCCGGGCAGCCGATCGTGCAAATCGTTTCTTTTGAAGAAAAACGGATAGAAGGCTTTTTAAAAAAACTTTGCCAGCAGACCCTGAAAAGCCTGAACATCTATACATGGGAGAGCCACAACGGCCTCAGCCGCAGCGATTCCATGATCCCGGACAGCAAAGATCCGGCAGCGGCATTGGATCTTGCCCTTGCCGCAAATGAAGCGGCGTTCTTTGTCTTCAAGGACCTGAACTCCCGGCTGCGCCACTCCCCCGACCTCATACGCAAGATCCGTGAATGCTACCTGCATTTCAAGAACAGCAAAAAATTCCTTTTCCTGCTCTCGCCCGACGATTACCTGCCGACCACACTGAAAAAAGAAATCGACATAATTCATTTTGAACTCCCCGATTACGAAGAATTGGAAAATCTCTGCGCAAAATTCCTCGAATCCATGGAAAAAGCCGGAATCCAGGTCCAGCTCAGTGGCGAAGAAAAAAGAAACTTCGTCACCGCTGTCCAGGGTTTGACGTTGGATGAAGCCTACAAGGCCTATATGAAGTCGTTCCAGGGACAACAACGCATTCACATCGGTTTGATCGAAAAGATCCATTTGGAGAAAAAACAGCTGATCCTGAAGGAAAACGTGCTGGAATTTTTATCCCCGTCCCTGACCCTGGCCGACATGGGCGGGCTGGACAAGCTGAAGGATTGGCTGATGAAAAGAAAAAAGGCTTTTTCCAAAGAAGCGCGTGAATTCGGCCTGGACAAGCCCAAGGGCATCCTGACCATGGGCGTCACCGGCTGCGGCAAGAGCCTGGCTTCCAAGATCATCGCCACGCTATGGAACCTGCCCCTGTTCCGCATGGACATGAACCTGGTCTATTCCGGCATCGCCGGCGCACCGGAAGAAGTATTCGCCCGCTCGCTCAAAACCATGGATTCAGTGGCCCCGGCCGTGCTCTGGATCGACGAGATCGAAAGCGGCATCAGCGACAAGCAAACAGACGGTTCATCCTCGCGCATCCTGGGGTATTTTCTCACCTGGATGCAGGAACACACCTCGGAAATATTCATCGCCGCTACGGCCAATCGCATCGACCTGCTGCCGGCCGAACTGCTGCGCCGCGGCCGCTTCGACCAGATCTTTTTTATCGACCTGCCCACACGCAAGGAAAGGGAGGAAATTTTTACCATCCACCTGACCAAGAGAGACAACGATTTGAGTCAATACAATATCCCGCAACTGGCCCAGATCACCAAGAACTGGTCGGGATCGGAAATTGAGCAGGTGATCATCTCGGGCATGTACGAAGCCTTCGCCGAAAACCGCAAGCTGAACGAAGACGATCTTTTCGTCATTTTCGGCAATTCGGTGCCACTGGCCACCACCATGGAAGAACAGATCAAGAAGGTCAGGAGCTGGGCCCACAACCGCGCTGTGCGCGCTTCTTCGGATAAGGAATATTGAAAAGACCGAGTTCGGCTAACGGCGTACGGTGAAGAGAACAGCAATCATCACGAAGCTTCGGCTAATTGCGGTTGCCGTACACCGTCTACCGTATGCCGTACACCGAGTACCCAAGTCCTTCTAGCTCCATGAGCTCTCCTCCCCTCTTCGCCTGCGACGTCATGCTGGGCCGTACGGCCAGGTGGCTGCGCATGCTCGGCTTCGACACCTTCTATGACAACCGGGCCGGAGATGCCGATCTCAAAACGCTATGCCTCGGGGAAAAGCGCATCCTGCTGACCAAGGACGCGGCGCTGCATGAATCCATGCCAGTCGGGACCAGCCGCCTGGTTGAGGCCGTCTATCCCCGCCAGCAGCTCGAGGAACTCGTTTTGGTTTTTCGCCTTGACCGCATTATTCTCCCGCCCCGTTGTTCGCTGTGCAACGGCGAGCTGGCGGTGATTGAAAAGAAGCTGATACGGGACTTGGTTCCGCCCTACGTTTTCCGTACCCAGAGTTCTTTCCAACGTTGCCGAAGTTGCCAAAAAACCTACTGGCAAGGAACCCATCTGGGGAAAATATCCAAGTTTCTCGAAAATATCAGGAAAGTTTCTGGTTGATCAGGGTGGCCTGGTAGGCGGCGCCGAAGCCGTTG
Organism: Chrysiogenia bacterium; assembly: GCA_043826505.1. Classification (GTDB taxonomy): domain Bacteria; phylum Acidobacteriota; class Aminicenantia; order UBA2199; family UBA2199; genus UBA2199. Next base: position 166,407 of record JBDRQC010000007.1, read on the forward strand.
TCGATGTTGACCACCGAAATGCCGCCGGCGCAGGAATTCAGCATGGAAAGCAGGGCCGACAGGCCGCCGAAGTTGCTGCCATAGCCGACCGAGGTCGGGACGGCGATGATCGGCGTGGAGGTCAGCCCGGCCACGACCGAGGGCAGGGCACCCTCCATGCCGGCCACGGCGATGATCACCGAGTAGCCGTTGAATTTTTTCTGCAGGCTCAGGACCCGGGCCAGGCAGGCGACACCCACATCGTATTCCTTTTCAGTTTTATTGCCCAGGTAAAGGGAAGAGATATATGCCTCCTCGGCTACCTTTTCGTCTGAGGCACCGGCCGACAGGACCAGTATTTTCCCCCTGTTCAAGGTCTTGGCCTGGCGGTCCGCGGTGATGATGCGGGCCGCGGCATGATACTTCAGATTGGAGAAATCATTTTTCAGCGCTGCGTAGCGCTCGGCGTCGACGCGGGTAATCAGCATTTCCTCGCCGACCTCGGTGAATTTCCTAACGATGCGGCGCAATTGTTCGATGCTCTTGCCCTGGCCGAAAATGACCTCGGGGATACCCCGGCGCAGCTTGCGATGGAAATCGAGCTTGAGGTGCGGATCGTTGCTGAAGGGGAAATTTTGCAAAAAAAGGAACAATTCCTTTTCGGATAGCTTCCCGATTTTAAAATCCTTAATCTTTTGCAGGATGATTTTCTTCATGGCTTGGCGATTGTTTTTTCTGGTGGTGCTCTCCCTGACCCTGGACTCGGCTTTGCGCCTCGCGCCACTTGCGCTGCCTTTGGAACAGCGGATGCGGTCGGTAGGGGAATTTCACCTGTTGGGGATCCATGCCGATAATGTTCTGCCAGCGGTTGTTGCCCAGCCCTTCATGAAAGGCCAGATCCAGGTAGGGCAAATCATCGGGGTTGAAACCCATGATGTGAGTGGCCAGGGCGTCGGCCACCACCGCGTCCTCGGAAGCGATGGCGAAGCCGTGAAATACCGGGCTGCCCTTGATTGGCCCCTTGCCCTCCATGCCGTACAGGCCGTCGATGAGCACGAGAGAGGGCGGGATCTGCTTCAGCAAGGCTACAAAATTACGGTTGGCCAGATGCAGCAGTTGAAAGTACTTTTCGCTTTGAAAAAAATTGATGCGTTTCATCTCCTGGGCCGAAGCCCCGAACATGAGCACCCGCTGTTCCGGCTTGACGAACCCGATCAGGTTGGGAATGGAAAGTGAAACCGGAAAAATGTTGTGTGTCTTGGGCGGGACCACCGAGATAAGGTAGTCCGCCGGGAAGCGGCAGAAATTCACTTCCTGGAGCCCACTGATGGTCTCGACCTGGAGAACTTGATCGTGGGGCAGCTCATCCAGATCACACAACTGCGCGCCGTGCCGTTCGACTTCCTTGTATTTGAATTTGTAAAAAATGTCCCAGGTGGTCTTGGCAGAAAAATAAGCTCCATCGGAACCTTCGACCACGGTGACCTGAGTAATGCCATATTTTTCCCGCAGGTAATGTATTAGGGATTCCACGGTTTCATAGTGGGTATTGGCGTAGATCTCCTTGGAACCCGAAAGGTTGATCTTGATGGCCACCCGGTCGCTCTGACGAATCGCCAAAAACGGCGCGATGGCGTCCATGATCTTTTTGACGAACTCGTTCTGCTTGGTCTCTTTGATCAGGACAATCTCTTTGCGTTTCATTTTTTCAGGGCAGTCTTAACTGCTCCGCCATTCCGGGCGCAACCGCAGGACCTATATCACTCAAGGATCACCTGGGCTTGAGACTATGCAAACTATTCGACTATTTTAAAAGCGATCTCGAATTCTCCTTTGGCCTGATCACCCTGGTTTTTATCCTTCAGTTCCACAACCAGTGTGTAATCTCCTACTGCCAGGGGGCCGGTCACATCCTTGCTTTTTTTTATGAATTCAACGGGCTGATAAAAATAAGGATTGCTCAGTTTGAGTTCCTCGAATTTGGCCACTCGTTCCTTGCCGCTGCGGATCTCGATATTGGCCGATATATCCCATGGTTCGGCGCTTTGCACCGCCACTGCGCCCAAAATGAAAAAAGCCAGGGTAGGCTTGTCGCTGGCTTTGAAGGAATTGGAGCAGGGATAAAAATCGAGTTGGGCGGGGCCGTTCTCGTACTTGTTCTTGACCACGGTGAATCTTGTTTCCGGCTGCAGCAAGCGCTTCACTTCCGTGAAAAATACCGGCGTGGAAATCTGCAGGTCCTTCCTGGGTTTGGTGATCTCAGCAAGCGTCAGTTCCGGTACCTTCAATTTAATGATCTGGGTGCCGTCCCTGGTATTGTCGAAACGGTTGATATTTAAAAGCACGTCGTACTCACCCGGTGCCAAAATGGTGCCGAACGAATAATACAACGCCGCTTCACCGCCAACCGGGACCTGGGCGCGGTATTCCTGAACGACCTGGCTGTCCATGAGCACCCGCATGTACAGGTTATGGAATGCTTCCGGATAAATCAGGGCCGGCGGTTCCCATTTCTTCTTGTCTTCCTCTTTCTTTATTTTTTTGTTGATTTCATCAAGTTTTTTTACTTCCACGGCGACTTTTTCGTCGTATTGTTTTTTCAGCTGGCTCTTCAATTCAGCCATGTCGCCTTCCAGGTCGGCGCTGAACACCAAGTTCACGTAAACGGCTTTTTCCAAAGCCCAAAAATAGGCGTTTTTGTATTGAATATTGAATACGCCATTGGCCATCCTGGTTTTCTGCAGTCCGTCAAGACTGTTTTTCACACTTTCCGGAATGGGATTTTTCATTGCTTCTTGAGCGAACAAGGTCAGACCCAGGATAAATATCATCGACACCCAAGCCGCAACCAATATGAATTTTCGCATAACGCCTCCTAATATTTTTAAGGGTAATTATACCTTAAAAAAAGTTATTTTTCTACCCTGTAGGCTCGAGGTTGGCCCTGGCCTCACCTATCAGGCGATCAACACGAGCTCTCTCAGCCTGGGGAATTTTATGAAAAAACTTTTTTCGGTAATTTAAAAAACAATCAAGTGCCTCACCGGCGCGGCCTTCCTCCAACAGGGTTATACCCAGGTTGACCAGCGGCAAGTCGTAATCAGGCTTGATGGCCAGGGCCTGCCGCCAGTAGGCGATGGCCTCGGCATTGCGGCCGACTTTCTTGTAGGCAGCGCCCAAGCCGTTGCAAGCAGCGAACATTTTGCTGTCGATCGCCAATGCTTTCTTGAAATTCATCTCGGCCCGGGCGAAGGCCTGCCGGTCGCGGCCGCGCAGAAAAATCTGCAGATGCACGCTGCCGATGTTGTTGTATACGGAAGCATTGTTGTGGTCCAACTCCAGAGCGCGGTCGTAGTTTTGCAGCGCCTTGGTGAAATCGCCCCCCTTATAATAGGCAATGCCGAGAAAATTGAAATTTTCCGGATCGAAATCCTCCTGGCGGATGCACAGTTCAAGAATGGAGACGGCCCTTTGCCATTTGCCGCTATCGGCCAGTATAATTCCCAGCTTGGACAACAAGCGTATATCACCGGGATTTTTTTCCAATCCCCGTTCCAATATAGCCGTGGCCAATGCCGTTTTCCCTGTTTCACTATACATGGAAGCCAAGTGATTGTAAGCCAGGATGAAACTCGGGCTGGAGGCAATCACTTCGAGAATCATCTTTTCCGCGCCGGGAAGATCTCCGGCCTGGAATCTGGCCAGGCCCAAGAGCAGCTTGTTCTGCAGCGGCAGCATGGTTTTCAGATCATCCTGTTCGCTATATACCTTTTTTCGCTGTTCGGACCGGCTTTCGGAAATGTAACCAAGCGATTTCAGACGTTTTTGTACCTCCGGATCCAAGCGGTTTTCCCGACCGGGTGCAAGCCGGTTCTTCAATCTTCTGATCAGCCGGTTCAATGAATCCTTCAATTGTCCTATTTTACTTTTGCCGGCCAAATTGTTCATTTCACCGAAATCATTTTTCAGGTCATATACTTCCTTGATCGGCAGGTCGATGAATTTGCTGTTTCCGGAAATCACTCCCCGCAAAGGCGCCCAATCGCGGTTCAGATATGCAGTCAGAGATTCGAAATAGATTTCCGGGCTTTTCCGGTCTCCGGCGGCCATGATATCAAGCAGCGACTCGCCCTGCAAGCCGGGCGGGGTTTTTAAGCCCAGTACTGAGCAGACGGTCGGAAAAATATCCGCGTGACAGACATTCTTGGCGAAGGTATCAGGTTTGCGACCGGGGATATGGACAAAAAGGGGAACATGAATGGTATTGTTATAAGCAAAATAGGAGTGCGTTTCCTCACCCTTTTCACCCAATGCCTCCCCATGATCTGCGGTCAGGATGATCACGGTTTTTTCCAACAGGCATTTTTTTTGTAAAAAATCGAACAGCACGCCCAATTGGGCATCCACATAGGCCACTTCTCCCGAATAAAGATCAGCCGCGTATTTTTCCTTGAACGGTGAAGGAGGCAGATAGGGCTGATGGGGATCGAACAGGTGAATCCAACTGAACCATTTCTGAGAATCCTTGCCGATCCAGGCCATGGCCGGGGCGATCACTTTTTCCGCCGGTCTTTCCACGAAGAATAATTCAAGATCGTTATGGGTGCCGTAGTAATCGTCATATAGGTCAAAACCCTGATCCAAACCAAAACGGGAATCCAGGGGAAAGGCGCCGACAAAAGCGGCGGTGCGGTAGCCCTGGCGCTGCAGGTATTTCGGGATGGTCAGAAATTTTTTGTCAAGTATAAAACCGGTGTTGTCGCTGATTCCATGGAACAATGGGGTTGTCCCGGTAAGGATATTGGCGTGCGAAGGAAGCGTGACCGGATTATGGGCGAAAGCCCGGCTGAATATCAGGGATTTTTTTGCCAGGCCATCCATATTCGGAGTTTTGACATGGCGGGGATCCAGAATACCGACCCGGTCGAAACGCAGCGTATCGACGGTGATCAGCAGCACATTGAAATCCTGTTGGCGGCTTTTTTCCTGAGCAGGAAAAAGTAAGGTTGTCAAGGAAGCAAAAAGGGCCAGCAATAATAAATTCGACCGCCAGGGCATGCGCACCATTATGGATCCGTCTCGACGCAAACCCTTATTTCACCTTCGAAAAAGCGTCGACAATGGCCTTGGCCGTTCCAAGATTGGGAGAGTCGGGCGCCAATTCCATAAATTTCTTCAATGCTTCCAGGGCCTCGGGTATCCGGTTCAACGCAGTGAAGGTCATGCCAAGCTGATAATAGCCTTCGGCAAAATCAGTATCCACTTCCACCGCCCTTTGAAAATATTTCACGGCCTGATCGTTCTTGTTGTTGTTGGTCAGATTGGCACCGATATTATAAAGAGTATCGGCATCCTTGATATCTTCAAAAGGGATCTTCCCGTACCATTCCATGGCCTTTTCCATGTTTTTGGCATTGACATAGGAATTTCCGATCAAGTTCATGATCTCGACACTCTTGGGCTGCTTTTCAAATAGTTTTAGATAAAACTCCACTGCCCGATCATACTTTTCCAAGGCAAAATAACAGTTGCCGATATTTTTATAAATTATGAATACATCAGGATTTTTCTTCAGAATATCTTCGTAGACCAGCATTGCTTCCTGGAACTTTTTTGCCGAGAACAGCAAATTTCCTTTTTCCAGTTCACTGACAATGGAATCGGTCAGGGCAATGCCTTCGATTTTTGTCAGCTTGACCTCGATTTCCGGCTGCTTGGACCCGGGCCTTTCATCCACGCGGTAACTGATCTTCTTGGTTTCATAGCCCGTTTTTTCAAAATCGATGTTCCATGAGCCGCCGCGCAGAAAAATGGCTTTCCATTTGCCTTCATTGTCGGTCTTGGGATAAGGCATGAAAAATGCTTGGGCTCTGAGCGAAAAAAGTTTTATGGTTACGCCATCCAATGGCTTGCCGCTTTCGTCAAACACGATGCCCTTGATTTTTCCTTTGCCGGACACACCGGACTGGGCAAAAAGAGAAACAGACAAAAAAATTACCGCCGCCACGACGACCAGCACTTTCTTCATTATGACCTCCTGAATTGAATATTATATCACTAAAAAAAATGAAATTAAAGTGTTGCCAGACAATTACTGCGGGTTCCGGCATGCTGCTCGGGTGAAATCAATATGGTCTGATCGCAAAAATTACGAAGAAAATCAGCCAGAAGGCGCTGAATCCAAGCCGCCACCAGAAAGGGTGCTTTTCCTTCAGGTGATTGTATAAAAGGGAAGCGGCAAAGACCACCAACTGCACGAAAAAAAACAAATACAGCGCCTCCGACACATTCAAGGAATTTTGAAAAAGCGCTTTCAGTCCCTGACGAAAAAAGGAATTGAAGATAATGAAAAGATGCAGCACGTATACGAATAGAGATTCGGTCCCTGCCCTTTTCAATAACTGTAAAAACCGGCCGTCAAAGCGCCGCAGCAGCCAGTAGGAAATCCACAGCAGCAGGAAGATGCCTCCCGTCTTGTTCAGGTTGCTGATCAGTGAGATAACGGTTTTGAAATGTAAATTGCCGGACAAGATAAAAAACCAGGGAAACATCAAAATACCCGACAGCAGTAGCAACTTGAAAAAAACTTCCTTTTTTAACAGGGAGTAAATATAAGCCGTAAAGATGCCGATGCACAGGAATCCGGCCCAGGGGAAGATTGGAAACAGGGAGACATTGGAATTGAAATACGGATCGACAGCCGGATGCAGGCGGATCCCTTTCATCGTTTCGGGCAACAGGAAGAAAAGTGCTCCGGCCAGGGCCGAAAACAGGACGACGATCCTTTCACTTTTCAGCAGCACGGCCAGCAGCGTGAAGAATAAAAGCGCGACGCCGATGCATTGCAGGATGTCCACCCGGAGAAAGTCATCGGCTTTACCTATTAGCAAAAATCGCAGTGTTTTGCGCAGCGAAAAGAACGGCAAGTGGATCCAGTAACCGACAGCGATAACGAACAGGATGCGGCGCAGGCGTTTGAAAAAAGCACTGTCAAAATGGATGTAGTTCTGCCGCTTGTTGTGAAAGGACAGGAAGGCGGCAAAACCGGCGGCAAACAGGAAACCGGGGGCAACAAAACCGTGAAACACCTCGTGAATCCTGTACCAATGCTCCTGGCGAATGGCCGGCAGCAGGTAGGCGCGGAACAAATGCCCCTGGATCATGAAAAAAAGGACAAAAAACCTGAACAGATCCAAAGCATCCACCCGGCAGATCAGGTTTGCACCTTCGTATTTCCAGTCAATAGTTTTCATATTGATCTCCTGGGGAATGGTATCCGCAAAAAAAAAAATAAATCAATCATTAAAATGCAAGAAAAAGACATTAAATTTGTTAGCGCCAATGTAAAAACATTTTTTGCCCGGGCAACGTAACAGCGACTTACGCACATGAAAAGGTTATAATGAAACTGACCCAGGAGGAAAGCAATGGATATGAAGAGTTCCAAGAAGAAATTCATCATTGGCATAATGGTCGTGCTGCTGATCGCAGCGCTGATCTGGTTTTTCACCCGCAATGGCAAAGAGACCGAAGAAAAATACACAATGGTCCAAATCGACCGCGGCGACCTGGAGGCTATTGTCTCCAGCACCGGCACACTCAGCGCCGTTACCACAGTCCAGGTAGGAACACAGGTTTCAGGGCGCATTGCCAAGCTCTATGCTGACTTCAACCAAACCGTAGAAAAAGGCGAACTGCTCGCCATGCTCGACACCTCCTCCCTGCTCATGGCCGTGTCGGAAGCCGAGTCCTCCTACGACCGCAGCAAGGCCCAACTGAAGCAAAGCAAGCAGGACCTGGAGCGCATGCAATACCTGTTCAAGGAAAACATCAAAACCAAGAATGACCTGGAGCAGGCCCAGGTCAATTTTGAATTGGCGCAAGCCACGCTTAAATCCTCGCAATCGAGCCTGGAACGGGCACGGATCAACCTCAGCTATGCTTCAATTTACGCCCCCATCGACGGTATCGTCATCGCCCGCAATATCGATGTCGGCCAGACCGTAGCCGCCAGTTTTTCTTCTCCTACCCTGTTCCTGATCGCCAACGACCTTTCCAAGATGCAGATCCTGGCCAATGTCGATGAAAGCGATATCGGCCAGATCAAGGAAGGCCAGGAAGTCCGATTCACGGTGCAGGCACAGGTCGATAAAAAGTTTTCAGGCGTTGTCAGCCAGATCCGCCTGGAGCCGACCACGATTCAGAACGTGGTCAGTTATATCGTGGTCATCAACGTGGCCAACAACGAAGGGCTGCTGCTGCCGGGCATGACCGCGACCATCGATTTCCTGATCGGCCAGGCCAAAAATGTCCTGCGCGTGGCCAATGCCGCCCTGCGTTTAAAACCCAGCCAGGAAATGGTGCAGGAACTGATGAAACAGTTCGCGGCCAGAACGGGCCGGGCTCCGGGCGCCATGTCGGCCGGTCCGTCTGCCGCCAATGGCGGCGGATTCCCGGGAGCCTCTGCAAACAGCACCCGAGAAAGACCCAAGGATGTGGGCCTGCTCTGGATTCTTGATAGTAACGGCAATCCAAAGCCCCTCCGGGTCAAGATCGGGATCAGTGACGGTCAGATGACCGAGGTTCGCTCTACGGAGATCAAGGAAGGTATGGAAGTAATCAAGTCCATTACCCTTTCGGCCGCCGAGCAAGCTGCTGCGCAGAGACGACCGCGCATGAGGATACTATGATCAGCTCCAGGAAAGAAACATGAACAACAAGGAAGCTGTCATCCACACTGAAAGAGTGACCAAAATATACGACAGCGGTGAGATACAGGTCGAAGCCTTGAGAGGGATAGACCTGGCTATTATCCCCGGTGAATTGGTGGCTATCATGGGCGCGTCCGGGTCGGGAAAATCGACCATGCTGAACATCCTCGGCTGTCTGGACTACCCCAGCGGCGGCGAATATCACCTCGACGGCATCCACATCAACAAGTTGGACCGCGACCAGTTGGCCGATATCCGCAACAAAAAAATTGGCTTCGTTTTTCAAGGCTTCAATCTCCTGGCCAGGACCAGCGCCTATGAAAACGTTGAACTGCCGCTTTTATACATGCGTAATGCCCCCGGTCATGATATCGCCCAATTGACCAATCAGGCGCTGGAACAGGTTGGACTGGCCGATCGCGCCCACCATTTTCCCAACCAGCTTTCAGGAGGCCAACAGCAACGGGTGGCCATCGCCCGCGCCCTGGTCAACCGGCCGGCCATCGTGCTGGCCGACGAACCCACCGGCAACCTGGATACCCGCACCAGCATCGAGCTTATGGCCACTTTCCAGGAGCTGAACCGCCAGGGCATCACCATCATCCTGGTTACCCATGAGCACGATATCGCCGATTATTGCAAGCGCATCATAGAGTTCCGTGACGGTCACATCATCCGCGATCAGCAAGTGGCCCAACCCCGCAATGCGAGCCGGGACCTGGAAAACGGCCAACTTCAGACCTCAGGTCTGGGAGCGCGCTCATGAAATGGAAGAATTTGATCAAAGTTGCCTTCAAGTCGATCGTCAAGAACAAGATGCGCACCCTGCTGACCATGCTGGGCATTATCATCGGCGTCGCCGCCGTGATCGTCATGGTGGCCATCGGCAAGGGCGCCGAGAAACGAATCCAGGACCAAATCGCCAGCATGGGTACCAACCTGATCATGATATATCCCGGCTCGATGCAGTCGCGCGGCGTACGCATGGGCCCCGATTCAGGAGTGCGCTTGTCCCTTGACGATGTCGACAGACTTAAAAAGAACTCCACTCTGGTCGACGCCGTTTCACCGGTGGTCCGAGCCGGCGTCCAGGTCATCGGCGGCAGCGGTAACTGGAATACAAGCGTTTACGGCGGCTCCGAGCAATACCTGGAAATCCGCGACTGGCAGTTGACTTCAGGAGATAATTTTACCGCTAACGACATCCGCGCCCAAAATAAAATCTGTATCCTCGGCCAGACCATCGTCAAGAATCTGTTCCCTAACGAAGACCCGGTCGGCCAGCAGCTGCGCCTGCGCAACGTCCCATTCAAAGTCATCGGCGTATTGAAGGAAAGGGGCCAGAACGCTTTCGGCATGGACCAGGACGATGTGATCATCGCGCCATATTCGACCGTCCTCTACCGCTTGAGCGGCCACGTGCACATCAACCAGATCCTCGCCCGCGCCTCATCCCTGGAACAAATGAGCCAGGCTCAGGCGGAGATCACCGCGATCCTGCGTGAGTCACACAAGCTGCCCGAGGGTGAGGACGATGACTTTACGGTGCGCAATCAGACCGATATCGCTTCTACCGCCCAGGAGACCACCCAGGTCCTGACCATCCTGTTGGCATCCATCGCCAGCATTTCGCTGCTGGTCGGTGGCATCGGCATCATGAACATCATGCTGGTCTCGGTCACCGAACGCACCCATGAGATCGGCATCCGCATGGCTATCGGCGCCCGCAGCCGCGATATCCTGGTGCAATTCCTCATCGAGGCCATCGTGCTCAGCCTTTCCGGGGGCCTGATCGGCGTTATGATCGGATTCGGGGCCACCTGGATTGTACACTTAACCACTGGCTGGAACACGGTAATCGCCCCTGTAAATGTGTTCCTTTCTTTCGGCTTTGCAGGCGCCGTGGGCGTTTTCTTCGGCTACTACCCGGCCCGCAAGGCCGCCGCCCTCAACCCTATCGAAGCCCTGCGCTACGAATGATGGGGGCGATGGCGCCGTAAATGACGATCTTTCCCTCGTCTATGTAAATCCAGCCAGCTTCCAGGCTATCGATGTCAGTGGTGCCCGCAGGCAGCGGTTCGACCCGGATCATGGTGACCGAACGGGTCGACGATCCTGTATTATGATCCCAATCAGCCCTATAGGGCCAAAGTACACCTTGATCCTTGGCCTTGCTGGACTGGTCGGGCGGCGACGGCACCTTTTGCGGCACGATCACCCGGTAGGGGCCTTCACCGTCCAGTTTGTTGTCTCTGGACAAGGCCGCCGGCGCCAACGGAACGCCTTCCTTACTGAGAGCCAGCAACATGCGCAGTCCTCCGGGCACCTGGATGGTTTCACCGGCTTTGCGGCCCGTGCAGGAGGGAGCGCCATAATCACACCAGGAGGTAGCCTTGGGGGAAAAGTGATATTCGGCCTCGGGATAGGTGCCGAAAACCGGATACATGGCCGGGTCAGCAAGCTGGCGCAACGGGTGATACTGTGACCAACCGTCGGGAGCGAACACGGTAATGCCTGTGGCCGACTCAAGAATGCCGGCATCTGCCAGGAGCGCTTCCATGGTTACTCCTGAAAATTCCGCATATTCATCACCGCTCTTGGCAGCATTCTGCAGTAAAAACTGGCTGTGTTGGGGCAGGGCCTCCAGTTGCTCCCGCGTGTAAACCCGGAACGGCGCCGCGGTTTTTTTGGGATCATCGTTCGCATTGCCGGGAAAACGGTCGGCGGTGATCTCACTACCGTTGCTGAAGCCGTCGCCATCGGAATCGAGCCCGGCGATGGCTGTGACGGCGGCATGATCACGTCCGTACTTGAGGTAATCCGTCCCGTAAGCGTTCAACGTTTCGGCCAATGGCCCTTTCCTGTTGTACCCGTACTTGAAATGGCACCATTGGCAGCTGCCGAGGACGACCTTTGATCCACCTTGGTCCATCTGGCCGCCGCTGTGGCACAGGGCACAGCGGTCCAGCTTGCCCCCGGCCTTGGCCGGGTGGACTTTCAGAAAATTTGCACTGTCGCGCTCACCCTGGTGGTGGTACGCGGCAAAAGCAAAAAAGGCCAGCAAAACCAAAACGATTGGGAACGCTAGATTGGCATTTTTATGCACAGGTTTTTTCCTCTGGAGATAATTAAATAAAAAGCAAGAATACACATTTTTAAGAAGGTATTCAAGTCCTTGCGGAGAATTAAATATCGGCTATTTTCGAAGCAGGACCGAACGACACGTTCCTGCCAATCGACAACATGAAACCAATTTCCCGTCGAGGGGCTCCTCGCCCAGGCCTCACCCGGTCAGGCGGCCTGTATAGGCGTAATCCAGTGCCAGGGCAACGGCCAGAGAAACCACATCCAGTATCCGTTCTCCTTCCTGTCCGGGCCGGTAGAAGAGCTTCAGGGCGTCGGAACGGATTTCCAGTTTGCGCAGGATGGCTGCGGCCTCACGCTCGCTCAATTTTGACCAGAGAACGACACGCTCGAGCAGGCGTGAGTGGAGCTTACGGAAAAGCAGCGAAGCCGGGCGCAGCAGCAGGCCGCGAACCGGCGGAAAAACCTCCCGCAACCGGTCATCCACATAGCCCCGCGCTGCCCGCCGGTAACGCTCCGCCTTTTTCCCGTAATTATCGGCGAGCAGGATAGTCATGGAATCAACGGGACGAAGCAGGCGCACCCGGGAATTTTCGGGGCTTTGGCGGCAAATCTCCTTCATGAGCCCGGCCAAGTACTGCAGCTTCCTCATAACCGGCCAGTTCCGGTAGCGGTCCCGCCAGCCTGAGCGCGGCGTCAGCCATACGGCAAATGTTTCGGCGAAATCTTCATCGGGATGCTTCTGGGCATAAGTGCGGCCGTATGGGAAAGAGGAGAGGTGCTTGACATACTCACGGCTAAGCAGGTCGGGTCGGAAGACATCCCGGTAAGGACGGGTGAAACGCCCGAACGTTTCCTCCCATCCAGGCCGGCGCCATAGCCGGAAAGCATAATTAATTGCGTGGCCGGCCTCGTGACGCAAAAGAGCCATGATCCTTTTGCTGTCTTCAATTTCCCCGGTCTGCTCCTCCTCGATCCGGGCCAGGCGGTGGTCGGCCAGGTAAAATGGGATGCCGATGACCGGGAACCGGTCAGGACAACCCCAGCTGTCGGTCAGGTACACTGTGGGTTTGAAACGAAAGCCCTTGGCCTCCATCTCCCGGTATAGACGGCGGACCAGGGGCTCGACGGGAGATCCGGCCAGGCTGAGGTTCAGGTCGGAGATGCGGCTGTTCAGAAGCTCGAAACGGACCGTTTCCCAACTTTGCACCAAGGATTGGATGGTTTTGGCACTCATAACGGCTTTTGGTCCCTCCATGAGACCGGGAATACCCCTAGCTCACACCGACCGGAAAGTGGCGCTGTCCCTGCAGCTGTGTCACAACAAAGGGATGTGGGGAGAATATAAGCCATGACGCAAACTTTGTCAAGCCGTCGCAAGCCTGAAAAAAATGAGAACAAAATGCCGACAACGGCGGCCGGAGGAGGACATGACTGTAACGCCCAACCGGGCATTTGACCATGAGTGTTTTTTTTGCTAAGATAAAATATCTCCGAGTTCAATAAGCTAAAGCCGAAACGCCAGGCCTTTTGAACCGTGAGGGCCGAGTCGGAAACGGTTCGGCCTCCCCGATTGGAAAGGAGAAAACCATGCTAAAAACATTATACTTAATTATAAAGGTCCGCAACCGGCCCCATGAGTGAAAAACCCCTGATCAGCGTCGAAGCAGCGGAAAAGATCATCGCCGCCTTCCCGATCGCAGTCCTCAGTGAAACCGTGCCGCTGCTGGCCGCGCAAAATCGCATACTCGCCTCTGACATTCACTCGCCATTGGCCATTCCCGAATTCGATAAATCGGCCATGGATGGCTACGCATATATCTCAGAAGACCAATCCCCTGCTTTTGAAATCATCGAAACCATCGCCGCCGGCACACCGCCCCGCCTGGCCGTCACCCCCGGACACTGCGCCAGGATCATGACCGGCGCCATGCTTCCCAGCGGCGCCAATCGCGTGGTCAAGCGTGAATGTACCAGCGAAGAAAACGGCTTCATGAAGATCAATTGCCAAGACAATAACCGCAACATCCGCTATAAGGGCGAAGACCTCAAGGCCGGGCAGGCTGTCATGGCAAAAGGCGGGATCATTCAGCCAGCCCAGATCGCCCTTCTCGCTTCGCTGGGACTTGCCGAGGTGCCCACGGCCCGCCCGCCACAGGTCGGTATCATCACCACCGGCTCGGAGTTGGTTGAGCCCGGCAATTCCCTGGGGCCCGGTCAGATATTTAACAGCAATTACTATTCACTGGCCGCCCAACTGCGCGCCCTGGGCGCCGCTCCCCTGGCCTTGGGTCGGGTTGACGACAACGCCCAGGCCACTGTTGAGGCCATCGATTCCTGCCTGGAAAAGTGCCAAGTCCTGATCCTTTCCGGCGGGGTCTCGGCCGGAGATTTCGATTACGTACCCTCAGCCATGAAAAAAGCCGGGCTCACCCTGCATTTTGAAAAAATCGCCGTGCAGCCCGGCATGCCCACGGTTTTCGGCAGCCGCGGAGAAAAAATCATTTTCGGTCTTCCCGGTAATCCGGTTTCGACCTTCGTGATCTTCGAAATATTCATCAAACCACTGATCAAGCGAATGCTGGGGCAAAGTGAACAACCCCTGGTCGTACCGGCCCTTTTAACCGGAACCTATAGCCGTTCAAACGGAACGCGCACTTCTTACGTTCCCGTCCGCTGTTTACAGGGCCGGGCGACCGTGCTTGCCTACCATGGTTCGGCCCATCTTCATTCCTTAAGCCAGGCCAATGCCCTGATGCAAGTTGCCGTGGGTCAGCTCAGTATCCCGGCTGGGAGCACCGTCAATGTTCGATACCTATAACCGCAATATAAGCTACCTGCGCGTTTCGGTAACCGACCGCTGCAACCTGCGCTGCCTTTACTGCATGCCCGAGGCCGGCATCGAGATGAAAAGTCATGCCGATATCCTTTCCTATGAAAAGATCGTCGGCATCGTGGCTGCTGCGGTCAAAATGGGGATACACAAGATCCGCCTGACCGGTGGCGAGCCGCTATTGCGGAGAAACATCGCCTTTCTGGTCCGCGAACTGAAAGCTGTCCCCGGCATCAGCGAAATAAGCATGACCAGCAACGGCACACTCCTCGATCTGCTGGCAGCTGAACTAAAGCAGGCCGGGCTTGACCGTTTGAACATTTCATTGGATACCCTTGATGCAGAAAAATACCGCCAGCTCACCCGCAACGGTGAAATAGAAAAAGTTTTTGCCGGAATGGCCGCCGCTCGCCGGGCGGGTTTCAAAGCAATAAAAGTCAATATGGTGCTGATCCCGGGAGTCAATGACAATGAAGTGGAAACCATGAAAAAGTTCTGTTGGGAAAACGACTTGCTTCTGCAGCGCATCCATCATTACTCCCTGCACGACCATAAAACCGTTCAAAAAAAATTGGCAGCCGAAAGGCCGCTCTCATGCCACGCTTGCAACCGGCTGCGTTTAACCGCGGACGGCAAATTGAAACCCTGCCTTTTCTCCGATCGGGAATTTGCTGTCGATTTTTCAGATATCCCGGCCAGTCTGGAAAAAGCCGTGCAAGCCAAACCCAGGCATGGGATTGCCTGCCGCAACCGCGAAAATTGGCAGATAGGAGGATAAATGAAACTGAGTCATGTCGACGGTTCAGGAAAGGCGCAGATGATCGATATCAGCGGCAAAACGCCCATGCATCGTGAGGCCGTTGCTGCGGGCAAGATCATCCTGTCCGCCGCGACCCTGGATCTGCTGAAAAAAAATCTTTTGCAAAAGGGCGATGTACTGGCCGTGGCCCGTATTGCCGCCATCCAGGGCGGCAAAAAGACAGCGGAACTGATCCCCCTCTGCCACCCGCTGGCCATCAGCCAACTGGACGTGCAGTTCCGGATCGTGGCCGACGGCATCGAGATAACCGTCAAAGCCGTCAGTGAAGGAAAAACCGGCATAGAGATGGAAGCGTTGACCGCGGTGAGCATTGCCGCCCTGACCATCTATGACATGTGCAAGGCGGTAGACAAAAACATGATCATCGGCGCCATCGCCCTGCTGGAGAAAAGCAAGCGTGAAATTCAAGGTTGAGTCGGTAAATATCGCCGCGGCCAAGGGCGTGCAAAAGCACGAAGTGCCCGAGATCGTCTGCCGCGAAAATTTCGGCATCGAGGGCGACGCCCATGCCGGCGACTGGCACCGCCAGATTTCCCTGCTGGCCGGGGAAGCCGTGGACGCCATGAAAGCCAAAGGCCTTGATCTGGTTCCTGGCGCTTTTGGCGAAAACATCGTCACCCGTGGGGTGGATTGGAGCCGGGCCCAGGTCGGAAAAACAATCACCATCGGCGCAGTGGAACTGCAGATCACCCAGATCGGCAAGGAATGCCACAGCCCCTGCGCCATTTATTATAAGGCCGGCGAATGCATCATGCCCAGCCAGGGAATTTTCACCAAAGTGCTCAAGGGAGGAAGGATCCATGCTCAAAGTAGCGGTTATTACCATATCCGATAGGGCGGCTCGGGGTGAATACGCTGATCTCTCAGGGCCGCGCATCCGCGAGGTCCTGGAACAGCAGCTGCCCGGGGCCGACATTTCTCTGACCGTGGTCCCCGACGAAGCTCAGGCGATCTCCATGGCCCTGAAAGGTAACCTGGATCGGGATTACATACTGACCAGTGGCGGTACCGGACTTTCGCCCCGGGACATCACTCCCGAAATCTGCGCCCGTCTCTGCGACCGCGATATTCCGGGTATCAGTGAATGGCTGCGCCGGGAATCGGCTCGGGAAACTCCCTACGCCGTCTTCTCCCGTGCTTACAGCGGCATGAAGGGCCGCACGCTCATCGTCAATTTTCCCGGATCGCTGCGCGGCGCCGAATTCTGCGCCACTTTACTTGCCGGCATCATGCTGCACGGTCGCGACATGATCGGCGGTGGTGGGCACGAAACTTCCTGCTCCTGAAAGCCTATTTGTTATTCTTGTTGCGCGCCCAGGTGATCAGTTCATCAAGGTCCTGGTCAACGGACTTGCCATTCTGACCTTTGGGATTTCGCCCAAGCAGAGGAGCTTGCCCGGCAGCAGGCTGGGAATCTATTTTATCCGTGCTTGGACCGAGAAAATGCTCGATCTTGCTCAGTAATTCAGCTTCGCGGAATGGTTTTTCAATAAAATCATTGGCTAGTCCCTTATGCACGTACATACGCAGGTTGACATCCTTGTAGACCCCGGTCATTAAAATAATTGGGATATTCCGCAACTCATCGCTATCGCGAATCTTTTCGCAAAGAGCGATCCCGTGCATCCTGGGCAGAAGGATATCGGCCACGATTAAATCGGGCTTTTCCCTGCTGATCAGATCGAAAGCATTGATGCCGTCGGCGGCCAAATGGACAACGTAACCCGCATCGGTGAAAAGTTCCTGCAGGGAATCCTGAATGACCAGATCATCATCAACGATCAATATTTTCTTACCCATATTGCCCCTTGCCTCTCTCTCCAAAAATCCGGTGAATCATTATAGCATAAATAAAAAAATCAAGTCAAAAATACAAAATAATGTTTAAATGGTTGCTTTTTTCCAAGCTGACGCATTATAATGCCTTTTGCAAAACCGAAAGGGATTCAATGGATAGAATCATTATTTATTGCGACGGAGCCTGCAGCAACAACCAGTTGGCTCAAAACCGCGGCGGCTGGGGAGCCATCCTGCAATACCAGGGCAAGGCCAGGGAAATTTCCGGAGCTGAAAGAAACACCACCAACAACCGCATGGAACTTCTGGCCTGCATCATGGCCCTGGAAGCGATCAAGAATCCCGCCCTGCCTATTTCGGTGTTCACCGACAGCGCTTACCTGCACAACTGCCTTACCCAAAAATGGTACCAGCGCTGGCAAAAGAACGGCTGGCTGACGGCCAACAAAAAACCGGTGGAAAACAAAGATTTATGGCTGCGGCTGCTGGCACTGAAAGACAGCTTGCCCCGCATCACGTTTCAAAAGGTGGCCGCTCACAGCAATATCGCTTTGAATGAACGCGCCGACAAATTGGCCAAAGAGGCCATTCGCAAGCTTATATAGCGATCCACTTCAATGCCGGCCTTCTAGAATTTATTGATCCTCATTATTTCGCTCAAAGGCAGGCGTTCAGGCCTGGTTTGCTCGATTGCAGCCTGCTGTTCGTTCAGAAGGGAATTGACCGGCAGAAGATGCTTGCCGACATTGACCAGGGTAATCAGGCGCATATCAGTGGGAATTTCCAGAATTTCCTTGGCCTTGTCCTCGTCAAAACCGGCGATGGGATGGGCGACCAGCCCGAGCTCGCTGGCGCGCAGGATCAGAAAGGCAGTGGCCATCCCGGTGTCAAAGAGATAATATTCCCTTTCCTTGACTATGCAATCCAGGTCCTTACGGCTGACTACGGCGATGATCAGGGAGGCGGCCTTGGTCCATTCATTACCCTTGTTCATGGCTCCCTGCAGCCGTTCCATGACCTTTTTATCAAAAACGAACACATATCGCCAGGGTTGCTTGTTGAAGCAGGAAGCCGATAGGGATGCAGCCGTGGCCAGTTCGCGGACCAGGCTTTCATCGATCTTTACCGGTCCCAACGAACGGTAGGCGCGACGTATGTCGATGGTCTTCATTAACTCCATTTTTTCTCCATGAATGAAATATTCGCTTTATTCAAAAAATTCCCCGAAATTGGCTTATTTTTTGACCATTTTTCTTTTTATCTGAAAGAGTTTGCGCAAATGCCCCATTTCTTCATGAATGATCTTGTCTACGGCTGCAGAATTTCCCCTGGCATACATTTCCTTCAATTGGGAAAAGAAAATGACCGAGTCTTTTTCAAAGTCCATGGCCATGTCCAAAACTTCCTCCAGGCCGGAAACCTTGGCAAGCTTGGCATTGACCGCCTCTGCGTCGCCCAGCGTATGCGTTTTGCAGAATTCCCGCATATAGGCCTGGTATTCCTGGTCACGTTTGCCGCCCTTGATCTCGCCGCTGTGCTTCAGCAGTTTCTTGAAAACTTTCTCATGCTTGAATTCCTCGTCGGCCAGGTATTGGAAAAGCTTGGTGATACTGGCTTCGCTGAACTTCTTTATGGCCCCGATATAGAACTCATAACCTCTTTCTTCGATATAAACCGCAAATTCCAAAATTTCCTTCGCACTCAGTAAATATGACATGTTTGCACCTCTCGCTGATTTTGTTCCCCGTAAAACCTAATTGAAACCAATCAGATTCAAAATTAACTATATTATAAAAATACATTTATTTCAATTTTCCAATCACTGCGAATGCAGAGGGCAAGGAACGCAGGATGAACATGGCACGGTCTTAGTGATTTCAGAGATTCGTCTTTTTATGGTAAAATGTAGGCATGAAAACAATCAAATCAAGTATATTGATAGCCACAATCATCCTGGGATTGGCTGGATACTGCCCGCTGCCAGCGGCCGAGTACCAATCTCCGGATTTTGAAACCAAGGATATTGCCGGCAAAGCCGTAAAATTGTCCGAACTCAAAGGCAAGGTCGTGCTGCTCGATTTCTGGGCCACCTGGTGCCCGCCCTGCCGGGTGGAGATCCCCAACCTGCTCGGCATATTCCGGCAATTTAAAAACAGGGATTTCGTATTGATCAGCGTCAGCCTCGACCGTGATCTTCAGGCGGCCCGCAAGTTCGTCAAGGACAAGGAGATGGACTGGGTGCACATCATCGACATGGAGGCCGGCCGCGAGATCGCGACCCTCTACCAGGTCGAGTATATTCCCTCGACCTTTATCATCGGCCGCAAGGGGAATATCGAAGCCCGCCAGCTGCGGGGCGATGAACTAAAAGACAAGATCGCTTCATTGATTAAATAAGTCAGCTTTATTCTATTTTTATTTCAATATCCTGGCCGGCGATCTTGCGACTGATGTAAAAAGTCTTCAGCGGCGCCAATCCAGAATTGTGCGACTTGACAAAAATTTCGCAAAAAGAATTCCGCCAGTCTTTCTTGTATTTTTCAAAAGCGGCCGCTGAACTGGCGCGGTAGCCAAATCCGGCGGTCAGGGTGAATTTTTCGCTTTCCCCGTTCGGGGGCAAGGCCCGGCGCAGAACCATCTGGTAGCCTTCGCCGATCACCCTGCCGCTGTCCATAAAGCGGAACACTCCCAGCAAGAACACATAACTCAAGTCCCTTTTCCCGACATTGCGGATACGGAACGATACCTCGGGAACCAGGATGATACCCTTGAAGTCATCCTCAATGACATTTTCGTTGACCACCCACTGGCTGGAAATATCGAACAATTCCAGCGCCGCCTTCAACTCGGCTGAAGAAATGGCCGTATTGATCACGGTGGTCTTGTATATCAGGGCAAAGGCCGCCAGGATCAGCAGCGATGCCACTGCCAGCCAGAATTTAGAATTCTGCCAGAATTTTTTCTGGAAATTCTGCAGGATCTCTTTCCCCTGCGTAACAGCGGGCGTGATCAACGGGTCCGGATTGTGCTTGTCTTCATTCATTTGCCTTCCTTACCCGCAGATTATACCACAAAATGCAGCTCCGTACAGGCGCACCCGATAAAACGGTTTTTCCGGTCCCATGGGCAGGGACTGTGGCGATTGACATTCAAGACGATTTGTACTAAAATCTCCAGATGAAAGAGACCGCCGGCGATTGGTTCATTGTCAACTGCAAACCCAAACAGGAGTTTGACGCGGAAAGAAATCTGCGCACCCTGGCCATCAATGTCTACTTGCCGGTCTACAACAAAAAGATCAAAAAAAACAAGACCAAGATCGATCGTGTCGCCCCTCTTTTCAGCGGCTACCTTTTTGCCCGATTCGATATCCACGATTTTTACCAGAAGGTTAAATACACCAAGGGAGTGAAAACAATCCTGGGTTACAATGAATACCTGTGGACCATCGCCGATGAAAAGATCCGCGACATCCAGTCCCGCGAGAACAATGGCCTGGTCGTCCTGCGCAAAAGGGAGGAGAGTTTCAGCAAGGGAGACAAGATACTGATCGATGAAGGCGATTTCGAGGGCTGGGAGGGCATTTTCCAGGAGGAACTCCCCGACCGGGAAAGGGCCATCATCCTGCTGACCAACATCAAGTTTTCCAGCAAACTCATCCTGCCGAAAAAATACCTGGTCGTTCACCAATAAATGAAAACAAATCAATCATATAAGGAGTGTACCATGAAAGGAGTTACTGTTTGGTTTACCGGACTTCCCTGTTCAGGGAAAACCACGCTGGCTTTGAAATTGAGCGCCGAACTCAAAAAACGGGGCGTCCTGGCCGAAGATCTGGATGGCGACATCACCCGCAAATATTTAAGCAAAGGGCTGGGTTTTTCCAAGGAGGACCGCGATGAGAATATCCGCCGGGTAGGTTTTGTCTGTTCTCTGCTGACCCGGCACGGCGCCGTGACCACCGCGGCTTTCGTCTCACCCTACCGCAGCATCCGCGCCGAGATCCGCGAGATGATCGGCAATTTCATCGAAGTGTACGTTAAATGCTCGCTGGACAAGTGCATCGAACGCGACGTCAAGGGCATGTACAAGAAAGCCATCGCCGGTGAGATCAAAAACTTCACCGGCATATCCGATCCTTTCGAAGAACCGGAAAATCCGGAGCTGATTGTTGAAACAGACCTGGAGAGCGAGGAAGAATCCCTGGACAAGATCCTGAAAAAAATGGAAGAACTTGGCTACCTGCCAACTGCCGGTAAAGATGTTTTTATCCCCGATTACCTGCGCCAGGACCTGATTAAAAACCTGGCCAACCAGAATTTCCCCGATCTGCCCACTTTCGTCATCCATATACTCAGCCAGTTCGTGTCGCAGAACAGCGGCCAGGGCGAAATTTCCAAGGCTGATGAAGACGCGGCCAGAGAAAAGCTGAAAAAACTCGGCTATTTAAGTTAAGGAGACAATCATGATCGTCAAACCGCACGGAGGCACACTGATCAACCGCATGCTGTCCGAAAAAGAAAGAGAAGCCATCCTGTCCTATCAGGACAAATTCTTCAACCTGGAGATCGATGAGGAAAAAGCCATCGAAGTCCAAAACATCGCCACCGGAGTCTTTTCTCCGCTGCAGGGATTCATGACCCAGGATGACTTCCGTGAAGTCGTCCAGCGCAACCGGCTGGCCAACGGCCACGCCTGGACCCTGCCCATCGTTTTGTCCGTGGGCAAGGAGAGTACGAATAAATTTGCCAAGAATGACACCATCATCCTGAAAGCCAGGGAAGGCGTGATCGCTTCCATGCAGGTGGAAGACATTTACACCTGGAACTTTGAAGAATACGCCAAGAATGTATATGGGACCACCGACGAGAAGCATCCCGGCGTTCAGCAGCTGAAAACCTCAGGTGAATACTTTATTGGCGGCAGCATCAATTTCCTGGGCAATTCAATTTCCAATTTCCCCGCCTACTACTTGACCCCGCGCGAAACCCGCGTGCTTTTCAAGGAAAAAAAGTGGGATACTGTAGTCGGTTTTCAGACCCGTAATGTTTCCCACCTCGGCCACGAGTATGTGCAGAAATCTGCGCAATCGATTGTGGACGGCCTGTTCATCAACCCGGTGATCGGCAAGAAAAAACCCGGCGATTTCACCGACCAGGTGATTCTTGACTCCTACAAGGCCCTGATCGACGAGTATTACGTCAAGGAGCGTACGGTCATGTCCATCCTGCAGACCGAAATGCGCTACGCCGGTCCAAAAGAGGCCGTTTTTCACGCAATCGTCCGCAAAAATTTCGGCTGCTCTCATTTCATTGTCGGGCGCGACCATGCCGGTGTGGGCAACTATTACCATCCTTTTGCCGCCCAGAAGATATTCGAGTTCTTTCCCGACCTGGGCATCACCCCCGTATTTTTCATGAGTTTCTTTTTCTGTAAAAAATGCAACTCCATTGCCAACGACAAGACCTGCCCCCATCCCCAGAGCGACCATATCGATTTTGCCGGCAAGATCATCCGTGAAAAACTGGTCAACCATCAGACACCGCCCGAATCCATGATGCGCAAGGAAGTGGCCGAAGAGATCCTCAAGCATGAAAATCCCTTTGTGGAGTGATTATGGCGGCAAAACTCCCTGGCAAATAAACGCCGCACAAAAAATCGCCTTTTGCTGCAGTTGAGTTCGAGGACAGGGCAATGTTCAATAAAAAAGGCAAAAAGCTCCTGATCATCGGGTTGGATGGAGTTTCCCATGAAATGCTTGCCGGCAATGGCCAGCCCTCATTGCTGCCTTCTCTAAATGAATTTTTTGCTGCTCGAACCGTAAGAATGTCCGTCTCCATTCCGGAAATTTCAGCCGTATCCTGGTCCAGCTTCATGACCGGAACCCAGGCCGGTAACCACGGCATTTTCGGTTTTGTCGACCTGGTACCAGGTACCTACCAGTACCGTTTCCCCAATTTCAGCGACCTGAAAGCCGCGACTTTTTTTGATGAATTGGGACTGAAAAACAAGCGTTCGGTGATCATCAACCTGCCGGCAACGTATCCGGCCCGGGCCATCCCTGGCGTCATGATCTCGGGATTCGTTGCCCTGGATCTGGAAAAAGCGGTTTATCCAGCCAGCTACATCCCTATTCTAAAGCAAATGGGTTACCAGATTGACGTGGATGCCGGCAAAGGCAGGGATAAAAAAGCCGAGTTCCTGGCTGACCTGCACTGCGCGCTGAAGATCCGCAAGCAGGTCGCCGACTTACTGTGGGAAAAGGAAAACTGGGATGTTTTTATGTTCACCATAACTGAAACCGACAGGCTCCAGCACTTTCTCTATGACGCATACGGCGACAGCCGTCATCCATATAACTGCGAGTTCAAAGGTTTTTATCAGGAAGTCGACCAGATCGCAGCCTCTTTTCTGCAACGTGCCGCTAAAGAGGGGGATATAGAGATCGTGGCGCTCTCGGATCACGGATTCGCCCCGATCAAAAGCGAAGTTTACCTGAACCCGATCCTGAAAAAGCACGGCTATTTCAGTCTGGAAAAAGTCGAATCCAGGAGCCTGGCCGGCATAAGCCCCCAGGCCAGGGCCTTTGCCCTGGATCCTTCGCGGATATATATTCACCAGAAAGACAAATATTTCAAGGGCAGAGTAGCCAAAGGTGATGTGCAAAAAGTCGGGGATGATCTGAAGCAGTTGTTCGAGAACTACGAGATAAACGGCGAAAAGATCATCCGTAAAGCCTATTTCAAGGAAGAGTTGTTCAGCGGCGCGCAAATGGCCGCCGCCCCCGATCTGGTACTGCTCTCCAAACCTGGTTATGACCTGAAGGGCGGCCTGGAAAAGGATCAGGAAACAGGTACCAGCTATTTTACAGGCATGCACCAACAGGATAACGCTTTTTTCGCCAGCAGTAGCGGCGATCAATTTGGAAAATCCCTTACTATTTTTGATGTTAAGGGTCTGCTGTATAAACTGCTGGCTATTTGACCCTTTCTTTCTGTTTCTGAAGGTTCTGAGCCAGGGAGCGAATGACCGGGCTGATATTCCGGTCCTGGGATAGCAATCTTAGATCGCGTATGTGCAGCTGCTTGATAAAACTGATGGCGCGATTGACCGGGGTTTTCGGGTTCTGTACCAGCCCCAGGACGACTGTGTAATTCTTGGTCCAGTCGCGATTGTTGGCAATTTTCCCGATGATTTCCGAGGACAAGCTCAAGTTGCGGATATGGATCAGTACTTCATCGTCGGCCATTTTTGGGCTCTCCAGCACGGCGGTCTGCACCATTTTGTTGGGGTCCTTGATCAGAACCAGCCGTTCCGTCTTGTTACCGGTCAGGGCCAGGAGCACGCGCTCGGGAACCGACATTTGGTTGATACGCTGCAGGGTAGTCATGGCCGCCTGCTGGATCATTTCCGCGTCCAACTGCTCATCCTCTTTTTGCTCCTCGGCGATGACAGTTGTCAATTCCTCCATGACTTCAGTCTCGGGGATGGCTTCAGCGACCTGGCTCTGAAAATAAAATTCTCGCAACTCCTTGATGCGGCCGTGAATGAACGGGCTGCATTCCGGATTGGATTCTATTTTTTCCATGATCTCGGGATAGGCGATCAGCTGGATCTGGTTTTCCAGCAGAACTTCCAGTACTGCCGCCTTGGCTTGGCTGGCGACACGCAGCAGAAATGCGGTGGGAAAATTCTGGTTCTGAATGATCAGGGTCAGAATATTGAAATAGCCGGCGTCAAGCGCCTCCTGCAAAATAAAATCGGCTACCCGCGCATCGGCATCTTTTTTTTGAATATATTTTTCCTTGATCGGCTGTGAAATCAGCCCCAGCATCTCCAGGACACGATCATGATACCTCAGGTCAGACAGAACAAAAACCAGGCTTTCCAGGTATTCTTCTTCAGTGAAAGCCAACTGCTTGTTCAACAAGAACTTCAAAAGCTCATCACTTGAGTTGCCGGCGGCGATTTTTAAAACCAGCGGATTTTTTGAAATCACGGGATCAGCGCTGCAGTATTTCCTGCAGGGTCTCGGGATTGACGGTCAGCTTCAGAGGGGTCGGCGAATTGCGAAAATAGGATATTTCCTGGCCGTTCAGCGATAGCCTCAGCGCCTGGGGATTGGCTATGACCATGATCAGTTGATAGCCGTTCAGGGAGAATATCTCACCTTTGCGGAATATTTTTTCCTGCACTTTTTCACTGCCGCGCCACAATTGCAGCCAGCAGGGAGCGTCAAAAGTCATGAGCGCCACGATCGGCGGACCGGTCAGGCAATAATTTGCCTCGAGATCAAGCAAGGAATTTGAAAAAGCCGGAAATTCGCTGACTGGCGAATTGCCGCCGGCAATGATTGTTCTAAGCAGGCGGGGCGGTCCCCATAGAAAGTAAAAAAGAGCACCAAGGCCTGCCAGCGTTAACACAGCCGCCAGAATTCTTTTGCTCTTCTTGACCTTGACATATTCCATCTTGTTCAGATACTGCTCGGGCGGCAGTGCGTCGCCCTTTTTCAAGACATCCTTGAGATAAGCCTGATAGGTATTGAAAAAAGCCGTATCATCTGCGCCGCAGGCCTTCAGGTAATTTTTGATATAGTAATGGATATAGAAGTTTCCGGGGAACAGATCGAATTCCTCGTTTTCCATGGCCTGCAGGAATCTGGTGCCGATGCGGGTCTCGGCGGCAATTTCAGCCAGGGAAATGCCGCGCATCTCCCGCTCGTTTTTCAGCGCCTGCCCGAGAATTTTTTCCATGCCCTATTTTATGCACAATGGTATTTCCAAGTCAATGTTTTTTATCCTTCTTCTGAAATGAATGCCCAAAAGGAAGTTTGATCTGCCTCAATCCGGATCCTTGATCTCCTCGCGGCTCTGCACCTGGAAAAATCTGTATTTTTCGTAGACCTGGCGCAGGTTGTAAAATTCGACCTGGCGCCGCCGGGTTTCCATGTAGGGTTGGCTTACGGCAATCTCCACCTGGCTGCCGTGATGGATATCGCTGAATCCCAGGTACTTCACCCTCCGGCTGACACTCTTGTCGAATTCATACGTCTCCACGAATTCGGTCTCGGAGGGGAAGCGCAACCCTTGATGCCTGACCAGGTACCAGTGGGTCACGGCCAGGACCAATCGGGCCGACATTTTGCCGGCCGCCTCCTGCAGAGCTTGAATCCCGGCCACGCCGCGCGGGCTCATCTCGATCTTCAGCACCGAGCCGTCAGCCTCGTCGATCCAGGCCTTGCCCTGGGCGATCTCACCGCTTTCCGGGTCCCGAGGCAGCACTTCGACCACCGCGCAACGCCGCTTCTTCAACTTGCCGCGCTCGACCAGCTTGTAGCGGTATTTCATCCGGTTCTCTAACGCCAGCAGGGTCACGGGCATGAACACAGAGTAACGCGAGGAAAAGCGCGTCTCGAGGGGGACGCTTTGCGCGCCGATCTTCAGCCCGGCGTTCTGAATAAGCCGCCTTTGTTCCTTGATCTCACCGCCAGCTCCAACGATCTGGTAGTCGTAACGCCAGCGTCTTTCGACCGTTTCCACCTGCTTATTCTGGGGATTCCGTTCCAATACTTTTTCTTCAACCCGCTCCAGGCAATAAAAATGAAAGGCCTCCTCTTTCAAACGACGGCAATAGCCGGCGGCCAGATCCAGCAACGCCGACAACTCAGCGCCAGGGGCCGTTTCCACGGCAATTGCTTCAGCATGCTTGTCTACCGGCGGGGGTGCCGGGAGGATCTCGATTTCCTTCTCGGCTCGAACGCGGTGGTTCGACAGCAGGTCTTCGACGTCGACCTTAATCCGGTAGTGGCCGGGAGCGGGAAAGTTCAGGGCCATCTCCACGGTCACGGCCGCTTCAACGGGCAGGATCTCTTTTTCAAAAGTAAAGGGCTTTGTGCCTTTGGCTTCTGCCTGGACGCCAACGCGCAAGCGGCCGGCCAGGCCAGCTTCACCATACAGGCGCTGATAATCGGACAGTGAGATTTTCAAAAGACCTTCCTGCCAGTCCAACCAGGGAATCTTCAGGGGAAAGATCTCGGCCAGCGTAAGTTTGCGAGAATAGACCGCCTTCATCCCGGGCCGGTTCACCTCGACCTTGAGGTCGCGTTTGCGATCTTTTCCTTCGGCCGGCAAGTAGGTGAGCACATAATAGATATCCTCATTTGCAGCCGCTTTTTCCAAGGCAGCGTCAAGCTTTGTGGTATTGCTTACCCGGCCGCCGGTATCGGCGCTGATCTGGCGGAAGGCCCCTTCCCATGAGGAGAACACAGGCTGCCATTGATAATGCTCGCCGGGAAGGGTCTCGCCGGCCGCGTCGCTGAGGAACAGGTGGTAGGTGGCGTTGGCACCGATGAACAGCGGCTGCAGGTCGCGGAAATATCCGATCACGTCGCTGCCCAAGGTGATCTGCCGTTCGCTTTCCTTCATGAAGCGTTCGAATTCATTTTTTATCCCCCCGGGAACTCTGGTTGCCAGGCGTCCCTCACGGCTCAGCAGCGGCAATCGTTCATTCTGCATGAAGATCAGCACCCATTTCTCAGCTTCCACGGCCTTCAGCGAAGCAGCCAGACGCTCAAGCCAGCGTGGATAGCCCTTCAAGCGTGCCAGGCGGTACTCATTGAGAGCACCAAGGTAGTGGACTTTAAAATCATCAAGAAGCAATTTTGGATCGATCAGGCCGGCAACAAGATTGTCATAAAAATCGTTGGCCTTATTTTCCATCTCGCTGACCAGGCGGGCTTTGTGAATTTTTTTCTGCTTCATGGCCTCACCGACTTCAGCAAAGAAAGTCGTGAGCTTTTCATTTTTATTTTCAAGAGAGAATATCTCCAGCACCCGGGTGCCGTCACTTAAAATGATACGATCACCAGAGCGATAAATATGGGTTACAAAATATTCCCAGGCCCTGGACCACTCCTTGCTCTCCTCACTGAACCAGAGCATGAACAGAAAAAGGCGCTGGCGGTTTGCCCCGGCTTGAGCAGATGTTGCCGGAACTTCTTTCCCGGCCAGGGAACGCCGCAACTCTCGGCAATAATTGATCTTGACCTTGCGGCCGTCTTCGAACAGAGTGAAATCCGCGCTTCCCAATCCTGAAACGGGCTCGCGCCCGGAAAACACGCGCACCAGTATTTCCTGATTGATCACCTCTACCCGCTCATAGATCTGTTCCTGGCCAAACAAAACAATATTCAGCATTGAACTAAGAAAAAGCAAACAAATGCTCATTCTGTTTTTCATTTCATCCTCCAGCAGAGTTCTGGCCGCTACTTACCCTATGCAATTCGCATGCCAAGATCGAGCGGCAAATTCGTCCTGATAAAAGGACAGTCTACGACCTTCGAATTTTATCTGCAATACTTGGTATGTTTTCAAATTAGTGAGTTTGGAAAAATTATAGATTATCGGGCTATCAAAAGTTCAAAGAAACGGAGAGGGTGGGATGAGCTCCCTGCGGTCGCAGTTCCCACCCTCGGGGGTGGTTTCAATTATGGGAGTTTTGGGGAAAGTAAGTTGGTCACACTATCGTAAGTTCAAAGAAACGGAGAGGGTGGGATTACTCGCGGCCCGCTGGGGCCGCTCGCCTTCGGCTCCCTCGCTACGCTCGGTCGTGCCAATTTGTGCTACTCGCCCAAATTGGTCGAACCCAGGTATTTCGTGGGTTCGAACCCCACCCTGATGGTATTTTCAAATGAATGAGTTTAAATAAATTTTAGATTATCGATTTTTATAAATTAAAGAAACGGAGAGGGTGGGATTCGAACCCACGGTCCCAGTTTACCCGGGACAACTGCTTAGCAGGCAGCCCTGTTCGACCACTCCAGCACCTCTCCATATCTGCCGAGGAGGGGACTCGAACCCCTACAGGCAAATGCCCACAAGCACCTCAAGCTTGCGTGTCTACCAATTACACCACCTCGGCCTGTATGCAACAATTCAATACTCCGTAAAATTACGATGGACCGCGAAAAGCGGATCGCCTATTTGCCAGGTTCGCTTTTTGGCTGTTCCTGGGGAACAGTGCTTTCGGACTTGAGCGGCTGCGATGTTTCGCTCTTGGCCTCCTGCTTCTCCTTGCCCAGAACCGATCCGGAACGGTTCTTGCCTGCCGCCAGGATCTGCAGCAGCAGCGAGGTCACCATGAACAGGATCGCCAACGTGGTGGTGATCTTGGAAAGCAGAGTGGCCGCACCGCGGGGACCGAAAGTGGACTGGCTGCCGTAGCCTCCGAAAGCCCCGGCCAAATCGGCGCTCTTGCCGCTCTGCAACAGAACAACGATAACCAGCAAAAGACATACGACTATATGAAAAAAAAGTAAAACGCCTTCCAAGTTGCCTCCTATGCACGCAGAAGTTTCAACGCATTTTGGATTATAGCAGAAAATTGATCCACTTTCAAGGAGGCCCCGCCCACCAAAACTCCGGAAATATCTTCCTGGACAAGCAGTTCCAGGCTGTTTTCCGGCTTGACCGAACCACCGTAGAGGATCTTTATTTTCTTCCCCGGCGCCATTTCCTGCAGCATTTGCCTGATAAAATGGTGCACTTCCTGGGCCTGGCCGGGAGTGGCATTACGGCCGGTGCCTATGGCCCAAATCGGCTCATAGGCCACGGTAATCTTATCCATATCGGCTTCGTCTACACCCTGCAGCGCTTTCTCCAGTTGCAGCCTGACTTTGGCCAGGGTCTTCCCCGCTTCCCGTTCCGGCAGGGTTTCACCAATGCACAGGACCGGCGGCAGATTGAATTGCAGGGCCGCTTTCAGTTTTTTATTCACGACTTCGTCTGGCTCGGCAAATATTTCCCGCCGCTCGGAATGCCCGATCAGTACACAATCCGCTGTTTCCCGGAGCATCAGGGGCGAGATCTCGCCGGTGAACGCCCCTTTTTCCTCAAAAAACATATTCTGGGCGCCTATCTTGATCTTCGGGTCCAAACCGTGTGTGGCAGCCAGGGCAGTAAAGGGAGGAAAAACAGCCACTTCCAGGCCGGGGAAGGCATTAAACTCCCTGGCCAGCTCCTGAACAAATTCCCGGCTCTCGGCAATGGTCTTGAACATTTTCCAGTTGCCCGCGATCAGGTATTCCTTGCCCATCACGCCTCCGTCAAAGCTTCAATCCCCGGCAGCTTTTTGCCGGAAAGATATTCCAGTGCCGCTCCCCCGCCTGTCGATATATGGCTGATGCGGTCGCTGAGCCCGGCTTTGTTGACGGCCGCGACCGAATCGCCGCCGCCGATGATTGTCGTGGCTTTGGCAGCCGCCAGCGCCGAGGCGATCTCCATGGTGCCGCCTGAAAACGTATCCACCTCGAACACTCCCATCGGACCGTTCCAAAAGATCAAATCGGCACGTTGGATTTCACCCTGGTATTGCTCGACGGTTTCCGGGCCGATGTCCAGCCCCATCATCTCTCCCGGGATTTCCTCTCCGGGCCGGATGATGCGGACGGTGATATTCGCTTCCATTTTAGTGGCCGCGACATGATCCTGGGGCAGGATGAAACGCACCCCCTTGGCCTCGGCCTGCTGCATGATCTCCAGGCAAATTTCGATGCATTCGTTCTCCACCTTGGAAGAGCCCACATTCATGCCCTTGGCTTTCAGAAATGTGTAGGCCATGGCGCCGCCTACCAGTATCACCTCCGCCCTAGCCAACAGGTGCTTCAGCAGCGGCAGTTTGTCGCTGACCTTGACGCCGCCGAGTATGACCAGGTAGTGCTCGGGAGGATTCTCCGCAGCCATACTTAAATAGTCGATCTCTTTTTTGAGCAGGAAACCGGCCACGGCCAGCGGCACATGCCGGGTAATCTCGTCAATCGAGGCGTGGGCGCGATGACAGGCTCCGAAAGCGTCATCGACATAAATATCGATGCCCTTGGCCAGCTCGCTGGCGAAAGCAGGATCATTCCCGGTCTCCTCGGGGTGAAAACGCAGGTTTTCCAGCAACAGGATCTGGCCGGACTTCAACGCAGCTCTGGCTTTTTCCGCCTTGGCGCCGATGGTTTCGCCGCAGAACAGGACTTCCTGCCCCAACAGCTCAGACAAACGTCCGGCCACCGGAGCCAGGCTGCAATTGGGGTCCACATGCCCTTTGGGCCGGCCCAGGTGCGAGGCACAGACAATGCGGGCCTGGTTTTCGATCAGGTAGCAGAAAGTGGGCAGGGCAGCGCGGATGCGCGTATCGTCCGTGATCTCGCCCCTGTCATTCAGAGGCACATTGAAGTCATTCCTGACAAACACCATCTTGCCCCGCACCGCAAGGTCCTTAATATTTTTTTTTGCCATTTCAATTCGCGCTTATTTTAATGATCAGGTCGCGGACCCGGCAGGAATAGGCCCATTCGTTGTCGTACCAGGCCAGCACTTTGATCAGATTCTTTTCCACGACCAGGATATTTTCCATATCGATAATAGAGGAGAGATCATTCCCCTTGAAGTCGATGGAAACAAGTGGTTCATAGGTGAAGCCCATGATGTCCTTTAAAGGCCCGTTGGCGGCTTTTTCGATCACCTGACGCACTTCTTCCGGAGATGTGTCCCTGGCCACATGGACCACCAGGTCGACCACCGACACATTGGGAGTCGGAACCCGGATGGATGTTCCGTCTATTTTTCCCTTCAGGTCTTTGATGACTACGCCCACGGCCTTGGCCGCCCCGGTCGAGGTGGGGATCATAGACAGGCCGGCCGCCCGTGAGCGGCGCAGGTCTTTGTGCGGCAGGTCGAGAATACGCTGGTCATTGGTGTAGGAGTGGATGGTGGTCATGTTGCCTTTGAGGATCTTGAAATTGTCGTGCAAAACTTTGGCCAGCGGCGCCACGCAGTTGGTAGTACAGGAAGCGTTGGAAATGATGTGGTGCTTTTGCGGATCATAATCACCGTCATTGACTCCCAAAACAATGGTCACGTCGGGATCGGTGGCCGGAGCTGATATCAGCACTTTTCTTGCCCCGGCCTGCAAATGCTTCTCCGCATCCGCACGTTTGGTAAAAAGTCCCGTGGATTCAACGACCAGGTCGATCCCCAGCTCTTTCCAGGGCAGTTCAGCGGGATTTTTAATGGCCGTCACCTTGATCTTTTTCTCGCCAACCTGGATGAATCCGTCTCCATGCGCCACATTTTCCGAAAAAATACCAAAGATCGAGTCATACTTCAGCAGGTGGGCCAGGGTCTTGGCATCGGTAATATCATTGATCGCCGTTATCTCAATGCCCGGATGGGAGTACGCCGTCCGCAAAAAAAGCCTGCCGATCCTTCCGAAACCATTTATGGCAACTTTTATGCTCATTAGTAACCTCCAAGAAATAATAATTAGCACAATCGCCGCCAATTTTCAAGTGCAACGGAGGATAGCCAGCCCGGGAAAAATTAAAAAACACTTGCTTTTTCACGGGGGGTTTCCTATAATCATCCGGGAGGTCAGCATGGACATCAAGGAAAAAGCCTCTAGCCAGTTGAATTGGCTGGAAAAAATACTTCATAAAATTCCCGGCTTTCAGGGTTATTACCAAAGAGAATTGCGCCGTGATTCCGACCGTTTGCAGCGGGAGTTCATCGTCAAACAACTGCGCAAAGTAAAAAGCGGACTGAACGGTTTGTTTCGGGACGCCAGCCGTCAGAAAAACTTCGAACTCCTTCAGGTCTGCGATCTGTTCGGAAAATCACTCGAAAAAAGTATTGGCGAGATCCGCTATGCCGACCAGGGTTACAGCGGTTTTTTTGACCTGATCAAGATCAAGGAAGCCGAATTGGACATGGTGTACGAGTGGGACGCCAAGATCGCCGAAATGGCGATCCGCTTCACTGAAGAGTTCAAGAACGCGGTCGACTCTCCACTTGAATCACCCCGACTGGATACGCTGCAGGAACACCTCGATCAGATCAATGCCGCGTTCGAGCAAAGGACAGCCCTGCTGAAAGGGTACTAAGGAGGAAGTAAAAGTGAAACTGGAGATCATAAAATATTTTGACCAGACGGGAAAAGAAATTTCTCATCGCATCCCGGAAGAGGGCTCAAGCGACATCAAACTCGGGGCGCAGCTTCTCGTCCAGGAAAACCAGGCCGCAGTTTTTTTCCGTGACGGCAAGGCCCTGGATACTTTCAAGGCTGGACGCCATGTCCTGTCGACCATGAACATTCCCCTGCTGACCCGTTTGCTATCCCTGCCCTATGGCTTCAAATCCCCTTTTCAAGCCCAGGTTTATTTTGTAAATCTGAAAACTTTTCTGAATCTGAAGTGGGGTACAAAAGAACCAGTGAGCTTCAAGGATTCTGAACTTGGTTTTGTTCGACTGCGCGCTTTCGGCGTTTTTTCCATCAAAGTAAACAATCCCCAATTGTTCATAGCCGAAGTGGCCGGGACCCAGGCCATTTATTCCACAGACCATATCGAGGATTTTCTGCGCGACCTTCTGGTGGGCCGCCTGAATGATTTTTTAGGCGAAACAGTCAAAACCATTTTTGAACTGCCGCAGTATTTTGACGAGATGGCCGCGGGGCTCAAAGGACGAATAGCCGATGACTTCGCTAAATATGGCCTGGAAATTGCTGACTTCATCATCAACTCCATCACCCCGCCCGAAGAAGTGCAAAAAATGATCGATGAGCGGGCCGGTATGGGCGCCGTGGGAGATATGGGCAAGTTCGTGCAGTTCAAGGCCGCAAAAGCCATGGAAAAAGCCGCTGAAAAAGGCGGAGAAGCCTCCTCAGGCATGGGCATGGGCCTCGGCGCCGGCATGGGCATGATGATGCCTGGGATGATCAACCAGGCCATGCAGGATTCAAAAAAACAAAGTACGGAAAACACTGCCGAAACAGGTAAAACCAAGAAGTGCCCTGCTTGCCAAAAGCAAGCTTCCATGTCAGCCAAATTCTGCCCCGACTGCGGCGTTGAATTTCCCAAAAAAGCATTCTGCAGCAATTGCGGATCAGTCTTGAAAAAGGGCGCAAAATTCTGCCCTGACTGCGGCCATAAAATATCCTGATCCCTGAAAGTTCTGCGGCCTATATGCTATAATACTCCTGCATGAACCGCGGCCCAGAAAAAATATTATTGATATTAAATTCTTCCTCGGGATTTATTTCCAAGGATATCGCCGTTTCTCTGATTTTAAAGAAATTGCGCCGTCATTTCACAAGCGTCTCCCTGGTCAATACCAACTCACCCCTGCAGGCCGGCGAGGTCACCCGCCAGGGTTTGAAGCATTTCGACATTTTTACCGCTTTCGGCGGCGACGGCACCGTGAACTCGGTGGCGGCCTCATTGATAAACACCAACAAGATACTGGGCATCATCCCGGGCGGGTCGGGTAACGGTCTGGCCCGCAACCTGAAGATTCCCCTCTCCTGGCTGCGGGCCCTGAATACACTGATTTCGGGACAGGATGTGTCCATCGACGCCGGAAAGATCAACGACAATTTTTTCTTGAATGTGGCCGGTATGGGCCTGGATGGTCTGATCTCAAAAAAATTCAATCTGGAATCAAAAACCAGGGGCATACTGCCCTATTTCTATTTTGCCTTGAAAGGCTACTTGGAAATGCCGCAGTTCAAGGTACGGGTCACAACTGCAACAAGCGAATTTGAGGAAGACATCATGCTCCTGGCCTTGGCCAATTTCCGCCAGTACGGCGCCAAAGCCGTCATAGCCCCCCATGCCTCCCCATACGACCGCTTGCTGGATCTTTGCATATTAAAAAGATCAAAGCTAATCCAGTCATCCCTGAACATCCAGCGTCTTTTTACAGGCAACATCCACAAGTACCCATTCTATAAAACCTTGAAGTTTGACCGGGTCCATATCCGTTCCCTGAATGGACCTATCCCCTTTCATTTCGATGGTGAATACGGCGGGAATGAACTCATTGATTATGATATCAACGTGATTCCAGCCGCAATCAAGGTACGGGTCCCGGCTTTCAAAAAATAAAAAAAAGGGAAGAATCTCTTCTTCCCTTTTTCTTGACAAAATTCAGACTATTCCAAAGTGCCTGCTTTTTGCTCCGTTATCAAACCTATCACCTCGATCTGAGCTTCCTTGATCGCATTCATCACATCAACCACCCTGCCATAGGTTGCATCCAAATCAGCTTTTAAAAGGACTTTTTTTTCAGTCATCTGCATCTCCTCCATACGGTCGAGGATCAGCTGCCCCAGTTTTGCCAGATCATCCACCACCTTGTCATCTAAGGCGATTTCACCGCTTTTTTTGATATACACGGTAAGCATCTGGCTGGGGTCGGGTTGACTGGCTGTATATTTGGCTTCCGGCAGAGTGACGTTGGCGCCTTTCTGGATCATCGGTGTCACGATCATGAAAATGATGAGCAACACCAATAAAATATCGCAGAGCGGCACTACATTGGGCTCAGACTTTGCAGTTTTTGAGCCGATATCGACACTCATTTTAAATCCCCTTACTTGGATTTTAACTTGATAAAATGATCAATCAACTCCGAAGAAGCATTGGCCATTTCACCGGTGAAAACATCCACGCGATTGAGCAGGATATTGAAAAACCACACGGCAACGACAGCGACGATAATACCAAAACCAGTTGTGATCAAGGCTTCAGCAATACCGCCGGCCACGGCACCGATACCGCCCGAGCCGGAAACTTTCATGCCCTGGAAAGCGGTGATGATCCCTAAAACCGTGCCAAACAAGCCGACGAACGGGCCCGTGGTAGCGATAGTCGCCAGACCGTTCAGTCCTCTTTTGAATTCCTGAACGCCTTTGATGGTAGCCCTTTCAATGGCTCTCTTGGCCGCTTCAACCAACTCGGGTTGACTGGACTTGCTTTCCTGCTGGAACTGCAGTTCGTTCAAACCGGCAACCAAGACTTTGGCAAGGTGGCTGTTCTTGAATCTTTTGTCAGAAGCCAGTTTAATGGATTCTTCCACTTTACCTTCACGCCACAGACCGGAAATAAGCTTCAGCAGATCTCTGGACTGTCTTTTAGCCTTTGAAAAAACGATACCTCTTTCAATGCCGGTCGCAAAGCAATACACCGACATGAACACCAGAGTAAAAACAACGGCTCTGGGGATAAAACTCATACTGTGCCACATCTCAACTAAATCCCATGACATATTAGACCTCCTAAATTAAGATTGATTTTTTATAAATTCCGTGTGGACATGCCACTAACGAACTTACATATTCTGCAAAGTGAAGGTAACTGTGGCCGTGAAAATGACCGGCTTGGGAATACCATTCAAAATGTAGGGCTCATATACCCATTGCTTGATGGCGCTCAACGCGGCTTCATTGAGCAAAGGGTGACCGGAAACGACCCTGGCCTGACGCACGCGTCCGTAAATATCGGTCATGGCCTCGATGATGACCACGCCCTGGATGCGCGCCGTCAGTGCGATCTGCGGGTAAACCGGCCTGACTTCCTTGATTTTCCTCGGCCGCTGCACGCTGGCAACGCGGATGGCCTGCTGTGAGTCATCGATCAGCTGCCCGCCCTCAACGCCGCCCAGAACGCCGCCGATCACGCCACCTTCAACACCGCCCTCAACACCGCCTTCGATACCGCCCTCGATGCCAAAACTGCCCACATCTTCTTCCTGAATGATCGTGGGAACTTCGATCGGAGCTACAAGCCGTCCGGCGATGACCGGCCTGCTTTCGATCTTTTTAGTCTCCGTGGCTTTCTGTTCGCCACCGGATTTTTTCTTGGCCGCAGGAGGTGGAGGCGGCGGAGGTGGAGGCGGGGCCATGACAAAAACATTGGTTACTTTGACTTCAGGAAGATTCGAGTCCGCCATCATCAGGGGAACCACTACTAAAGATGCGATGGCCAAGGCGTGGATCAATAAGGATATCGGCATGGTCAAATACCTTTTGGTGGGTTTGCGTTTTTCTCCCGATATTATCAAGGATTCGCCAAACATGCTTCGCCTCCATTAAAAAGATTTTTTAATATTTCCAAAATATCTTATATAACAAAAACTAGTAAAATTCAAGCTTAATTTCAACTTTTTTTTCTTTTTACAAAATATTTTTCCCATGCTTTCAGCCAGGCGCAAGATTGGTAGATGGTTGAGTAGGTACCGGTGATGACGCCGACCAGCATGGTAAAAGCGAAGGGGTGGATCACCTCGCCGCCAAAGAAAAATAGGGACAGTACGGTCAGAAAGACGGTCACTGAGGTGATTATGGTGCGGCTCAGCGTCTCGTTGATGCTCTTGTCAAGGATTATTTCAAGGTTATCCTTGCGCATGATCTTCAGGTTGTCGCGTAGGCGGTCAAAAAGCACGATGGTGTCGTTGATCGAGTAACCTACGATGGTCAGCAGAGCGGCAATGACCTGCAGCGACATTTCAATATTGAAGAACAGGATGAACGACAGGGCGATCAGGACGTCGTGGGCCAGGGTCAGGATGCCAGACAAACCAAAAAGGAATTTAAAGCGAAAACCGATGTAGATCAACATGCCGATCAGGGCCCAGATGCAGGCCAGGGCGGCTTTGCGGCGCAGCTCCTTGCCCACCTGCGGACCGACGAATTCTACGCTCAGGAAAGTGAATTTTCCCAGAAAAGTCGAGGAACGCAGAACATCCATGACCCGGTGCTTGACGCCGGCCTTTTCCAGGGCGGAAAAATCACCGATAATGCCGGTGTCATTCTTGCGCAGGTCGATAACGATTTGGGCGCTGGCTTGTGCATCTTCATCGTTCAAGCCCTTTTCCCTTAAATATCGGGCGATCTCACCCTCGGCAGTATTGTTCAGATCAATTTTTCCTGCCGCGGTATGTTCCCTTTCGGCAGCATCCATGATGCCGATGCGGATCTCCCGGGCCACGATTTCATATTCTTCGATGTCCTCCAATTGTTCGGTACTGATTAGGTTTAATTTTTTCAATGATGCCAAAGTCTTGATGAAAAATTTGTTTTCACCGCCGATCCGCGTGATCTGGGCATCGCCCAGGTTGATCTTGGCCAGCGTGTTGCGCAGCTGCTGGACCGACGTATTCTCTTTCAAACTGACCTCGATAAGGGTGCCGCCGGAAAAATCGATGCCCATGTTGAAACCACGGGATACAAATGTCACCAGGCCGGCCAGAATGATCAGTCCCGAAAGGGCGAAGGCGTAATACCTTTTATTTATGAATTTGACCTTGGGTTCTATTTTGAATATTTTCATCTTCCTCTCCTATATGCTGATCTTGGACAGCTTCTTTTGCCGGCCGTAGGTCAGGTCGAATATCACCCGCGAAACGAAAATGGCGGTGAACATGCTGGCCGTGATGCCGATGATCAGGGTGACGGCGAAACCCTTGATGGGGCCGGTTCCGAACTGGAACAGGAAGATCGCCGAAATGACCGTGGTCAGGTTGGCATCGAAGATCGTCCAAAACGCCTTCTTGAAACCAGCGTCGATGGCCGATTTGGGCGACTTGCCCATATTGAGTTCCTCGCGGATGCGTTCAAAGATCAGCACGTTGGCATCCACGGCCATGCCGATGGACAGGATGATGCCGGCGATGCCGGGCAGGGAAAGGGTGGCCTTGAAATAAGCCATGATACCCATCAGGATCACCATGTTCAAGATCAGAGCCAGGACCGAATTGAAGCCGGCTGCCCGGTAATAGAACAGCATGAACAGCACCACCAGCAGCAGACCGCCAAGGCAGGCGGCCAATCCCTTGCGGATGGAGTCGGCGCCAAGCGATGGGCCGATGGTCCTTTCCTCAATGTACTTCAATGGGGCCGGCAGGGCGCCCGAGCGCAATACCAGAACGATATCGTCTATTTCATCAATGGTAAAACGACCCTTGATGATGCCGTCAGCGGAGATGACGTCCTGGATTGAAGCCACGCTTTCGATGCGGTCATCCAGGACAATGGACAACTGCTTGCCGATGTTGGCGGCTGTGAACCTTTCGAACAGGGCAGCTCCCTGGGAATTGAAAGAGAAGCCGACGGCCGGGGCGCCGTATTCGTCCTGGGCCCGGCGGGCGCTCTTCAGGTCTTTGCCCGGGACAACCGTAGCCGCTTTCAACACATAGAAGCCCTTGTCCAGTCGCCGCGGATTGGTTTTTACGATCTCCAGGTCATCGGGAAGCTGGCCGTTGTAATCCTTCAGGGCCGCTTCCTCGGTCAGGAAAGGCCCGGATACCACCTGGCGGAACTCCAGCATGGCCGTACTTTTTATCAGGCTCTTGACCCGTTCCGGGTTATCGACGCCGGGAAGATCGATCAGTAATTTGTCCCCGGCCATACCCTCCTTCTGGATGGTGGGTTCGGCCACCCCGAATTCATCGACGCGGTTGCGGATGGTTTCCAGGGCCTGGTCCACGGACTGGTCACGCAATTGCTGCTCGATATTGGGACGCAGGGACAGGGAGATCAGGCTGCCGCCCACCGTATAAGTCCAATCGCGGAAATCGTCATCCAGGATGTCCTTGATCTTTCGTTCATCATCGTACAGCGAACCGGTGATCTCTATTTTATTAAAGCCCTTGCGGACGATCTTTTCATATTTGATGCTGCCGTCCTTTAACAAGCCTTTCAATTGGGTGACACTCATGTCGGTCTGGATAGCCAGGGCCTCATCGGTCACGACTTCCATGATCAGGTGCATTCCGCCCTTAAGGTCGAGTCCCAAATTGATTTTTTTATCCAACGGCCATAACAGCCAGATCGACAGGGCGATCACGGCAATGATCAAACCCACTTTCCAGGTCATAGACTTGTCCATCATGTTCCTCCTTATTATCCTAATTGCCGCATCTGCAAAAATATTTCACAGGATTTGAGAACGAATGCAGCCGCTTGCCGGGAATTACTTGCTTTTTTCGCCCCCCATTTCTAAAACCGAGGAAATGGAGGATTTGGTGATCTGCACTTTGGTATTACCGTCTACCTGAATTTCAAAACGGTCGTCCATGACCCGCGTAACCGTACCGTAAATTCCGCCGGCAGTAATGATACGCTCGCCGCCTTTCAGGGAACTGATCATGTTTTGGTGTTGCTTCTGTTTCTTACGGGCCGGCATGATGATCAGCAGGTAAAAAATGACAAAAATGATGACAAACGGAATCAGTTGCACCAGCATATTGCTCTGGGTTGCGCCATTCATGTTAATCTCCTTTGTAAAGAGCTAAAAAATCCTCTTTAAATTCTATGAATTTCTGCGATTGTATAGCATATCTTATTTTTACCATAAAATCAAGGTAGAAATGGATATTGTGAATGGTGTTCAGTATGGAGGCCAGGATCTCACGGGACACGAATAGGTGCCGTAAATAAGCTCGGGAAAAATTCCGGCAAGTGTAGCAATCGCAGTCTGCATCC
The DNA here is from genome assembly GCA_043826505.1 of Chrysiogenia bacterium. GTDB lineage: Bacteria > Acidobacteriota > Aminicenantia > UBA2199 > UBA2199 > UBA2199. The sequence continues at coordinate 206,935 of JBDRQC010000007.1, forward strand.
AGGGGCTGCTGGTCGCATTTGTATCTTTGGTTCTTGATCTTGACTATGCCTCTCGAGGTGAACAGGGTTCCATTGCGGGCGTTGCGTGAAGGCATTACGCAATCGAACATGTCTATGCCGTTTTCCACGGCAAAGAGAATATCCTGCGGAGTGCCCGAGCCCATCAGGTAGCGGGGCTTTGCGGCCGGCAGCCTCGGTGCCAGCGGCGCCAGGATCCTTTGGAAATCGCCCTTGCTTTCTCCCACGCTCAGGCCACCGACGGCATAACCATCGAAATCAAAGGCAGCCAATTCTTGAAGCGACTGCTGGCGCAGATCACTGTGCAGACCGCCCTGGATGATCCCGAACTGGAAATTGCCCCGTTGGGTTTTCAGGAAACGCTCGCGGGCCCGGGCTGCCCAGAGGCCGGTCAGTTTGAGCGCTTTTTCATCCTGGGCGCGGCTGGCCGGATGGGTCGCGAAATGATCCAGAACCATTTGGATGTCGGAATCCAGGATATTTTGGATATCCACAACATCTTCGGGAGTGAGCGTGAACAGGGAACCGTCCAGGTGCGACTTGAAGCGCACACCGTTTTCGCTCACCCGGGCGTTAGCTTGCAGGGAAAAGATCTGGAAGCCGCCGCTGTCGGTCAGGATGGGTTTGTTCCAGGCCATGAAGCGATGCAGGGAAGTGAATTGCTTTATCACATCCGTCCCCGGACGCAGGAACAGATGGTAGGTGTTGGCCAGGATGATCTGGGCGCCTGCATCGTCGAGCTGAGCCGGCGTCAGGGCTTTGACCGATCCGGCCGTGCCCACCGGCATGAAGGCCGGTGTGTCGAAAGCTCCGTTCTTGGTGGTGACCCGCCCGGTCCGGGCCGAACAACGGCTGTCACGGGCGATCGCTTCAAAAAACAAACCGGATCGAGACAAGGGAAGCGCTCAGCGCTTTTTCTTTGGCTTTTGCGCCTGCTGCAGCATTTTCTCAAGCTCAGGCAGGAAGGCTTGGTAGTTTTTCAGCTGCTGCGACTGGGGAAAAAGTTCGATCAGCTGTTTGTAGGTCCGCACAGCCTCGTCGTACTCCTTCAGGTAAACATAACAGTTGCCCAGCATGACATAGACATCTTCGCTGGGCAGCTTGTTCTCCACGGCCATTTTCAGGTAAGGGAGGATCTCGGCGGCCGATTCGGTCAGCTTGGAGACGTCGCCCTTGGCCAGCCTGGCCTCAAGGATGCGAAAAAGATTGGCGCCGATGAAATAGTTGGCGTGGGTGAAAAATTCAGGTCTGGCCGTTCCTTCGGGGAACAAGGCAAGATATTTCTGAAAATACCCGTTGGAAACTGTGTATTGGCCCTGGATATATTCCATCATCCCGAGAAAATAAATGGAGTTGGCGTACAGATCAGGGTTTTCCTTGTCCAGTCCTTCGCTGGCTTGGCATTTGCCGAAATATTCGCTTGCCTTCGTATACTGCTTGAGGTTGAACAAGTTGAAACCGAGCAGATAGTGGGCCGAGGCCAGCAGCCCCTGGTTCTCAGCGGCCGGACGAGGCAAGCCGTCCAGCTTCAGCAGGAAGCTGTTGGCCTTTTCATAATCCTTATTTTCGCTGGCATTCTTGCCGGCTTCGAAAAGCGCCTGGCGCAATGCCATGAGGGGTTTTTGGTAATCAGGCTGCAGCCGCAATGCTTCCTCGAAGCTGGCGATAGCCTCGTCGGTCTGACCCTTTTCATGGAACAGGACCCCGAGGTTGTGGCGCACCATGGCATTGCCCGGTTCAAGGGAAATGACCTGCCGCAACAGGTCGATGGCCTGGTCGGTCTGCTTCTCCTGGATGGCCTTTTGCGCTTTTGTCATCAATTTTGAGACCTTTTTCGACGGTTTCTTTTCTTCGGCCGCAGGAACGGTAAAAACAGAAAAAGCGAAAACGAGCAAAAGGAAAGCGCCGGCAGCGGCTATTCTTTTTTTCATGGTCTGGACCTCCTGATATTTTTTTTAGTACCAGCGCCGAAAGCCCACAATTATTTGCCGGCCGACAGCGTCTTTCTAAAATACTCGATGGTTTCCCGCAAACCGTCCCGCAATTCCACCTTGATCTCCCAGCCAAGCTTTTCCCGGGCCAGGGAGATATCAGGCTTGCGCCGTACCGGATCGTCGACCGGAAGCTCCTGGAATACGATCTTTGATTTGGAATCGGTAAGCTGCAAAACCGACTCGGCCAGCTCCAGGACCGTAATCTCCTCGGGATTGCCCAGATTGACCGGGCCGCTGAATTCATTCTGTTCCATCATGCGCATGGTTCCGTCGATCAGGTCGGAAACATAACAGAAGGAACGGGTTTGCTGGCCGCGGCCGAAAATGGTGATCGGTTCACCGCGCAGGGCCTGCACGATGAAATTGCTGATCACCCGGCCATCGTTGAGGGCCATGCGCGGACCATAGGTGTTGAATATCCGCACGATGCGGATGTCCACATGGTTCTGCTGCTGATAATTGACAAGCAGCGATTCCGCCACGCGTTTCCCTTCATCGTAACAGGAACGCGGGCCGATGGGGTTCACTCTGCCCCAATACGATTCCTTTTGGGGATGCTCTTCGGGATCGCCGTATACTTCCGAAGTCGAAGCTTGCAGGATGCGGGCCTTGACCCGCTTGGCCAGCCCCAGCATGTTGATGGCACCCAGGACCGATGTTTTTATGGTTTTTACCGGGTTGGACTGGTAGTGAAGAGGAGAAGCCGGGCAGGCAAAATTATAGATCCGGTCGGCTTCAAGCAATATGGGGTGAATGACATCGTGACGGATGATCTCAAAATGGCTGTCGGCCAGCATATGGCGGATATTGTCCTTGCTGCCGGTAAAGAAATTGTCCAAACCGATCACTTCATGCCCTTTGGCCAGCAAAGCATCGCACAGATGCGAACCGAGGAATCCGGCCGCTCCAGTCACCAGGTCAATCATGTTTTTTCCCCTGATTCATTTCAGCACCAGGATATTGTAATCCAAAAAAGCCGGCCCGACAAGCCTAAATCTTTTCAGCGGAACAGGTTGTATTTGATGATGGCAAAAATTGCCCGCAGACCGTCCCGCCAGTTGATCTTTTTTCCCTCGGCGTAAGTGCGTCCGTAATATGAGATGGGGACTTCATAGATCGGCACCTTGAGCTTGGCGATCTTGGCAGTGATTTCAGGCTCAAAACCGAAGCGGTTTTCCTCAATGGCTATCCGCTCCATGACCTCCCTTTTAAACATCTTGAAGCCGGTTTCCATGTCGGTAAGGTTGATGTTGGTGAAGACATTGGAAAGCGTGGTCAAAAATTTGTTGCCCACCATGTGCCAGAAATACAAAACCCGATGCGCTCCCGCTCCGAGGAAACGTGATCCGTACACCACGTCAGCCTTGCCCTTGATGATCGGCTGCAATAAAATATCATATTCATTGGGATCATATTCCAGGTCGGCATCCTGGATGATGACCACATCGCCGCTGGCTTTGAGCAAACCGCTGCGAATGGCCGCCCCTTTACCCAGATTCTTTTCCTGCAATATCAGCTCATCGTACTGACCGCTCATTTCCAGCAGCAGTTCGCGAGTTCCGTCACTGGAGAAATCATCGACAATGATGATCTCCTTTTCCGCGACCGGGCTGTTGCGCACGGCCTGAATGACAGCAGCGATGGTGTTCTTCTCGTTGAACACGGGAATAATGATGCTCAGCTTCATGTTGTTGGCATCCGGATTTTACGGACGCGTCCGTCAATGTTAACAAAGAGCCCGAGCAAAGTCAATTCAGTTTGTTCAGGCAGGCGCCGGCCTGACCACCGGCCGGGGGCCGAAACATTTTTCATTCCCGGGCATTGACTCGGGTACAATTATGGTTTATCATATCTAATGAAAACAATTTCCCTCATTCTGGTTCCCAGCGGCATCCCGTACAAAATCGTTGAAATAAAATCAGGCCTGGAAGCCAAAAAAAAGCTTTTGGCCATGGGGATTCACGTTGGAGATGCCATCATCAAACTAAACCATTCTCGCTGGAGCCCCGTGCTGATCAGGAATGTGACCACCCGTTCCAGCAAGATCGCCATCGGCCAGGGCCTGGCCGGTAAAATACTGGTCGGAGATGACCAGCTTTAAGATCGTTCTGGTCGGACAGCCCAATGCCGGCAAGAGCACCTTATTCAATGTCCTGTCCGACATCAAGGCCGCAGCCGCCAATTTTGCCGGCACCAGCGTAAAAATCACCCAAAGTTCCATCCAGCTGGAAGGTCGGTTTTTCCAACTACTGGATCTCCCCGGCCTCTATTCCCTTAATGCCAGCGATGATGCCGAAAAAATTACCCAGGAATACCTGTTGAGAGAAAAGATCGATCTGATCGTGAATGTGGTCGATTCCACACTCCTGGCACGCAGCCTCGAACTGACCAGTGAACTGCTGGAACTGGGGCTGCCCATGGCCATTGCCCTGAATATGCAGGATGAAGCCGAAAAGCGGGGTTTGAAGATTGACCACGAAAAGCTGGAAAAAGCCCTGGGAGTCCCGGTTGTCCCCACTGCCGCCCTGCACGGCAAAGGCGTGCGGCATCTCATGGAGCGCTGTTCAAGATTGCTGAATGAAGAGCCGCCTACCCTTCCGGTCTTCCCCTATACTGCCCATATCGAAAAGCTTGTGCAGGAATTGGCCGCGGCCATGCCCGAACCCGCATGCGGGCAGAACGGCAACCACCGCTTCTACGCCATCAAGACCATTGAAAATCCGGCCATGGTCCCGCAGGCTATTCGCCAGGCTCTTGCTGCTGATAGCGCTGCTGCTTGCGCCCAGATCCGGGATTATCATCAGCGCGATTGTTTTGAATCCGTGGCTTATGAAAGACACCACCTGGCCATGAAATGGAGTGAGGAGATCTGCGAATTTGTCCCCCGTAGAACTATTCATCTTCATGACCGCCTGGACCGATTTCTTCTCCACCCATTGTTAGGCCGCTTTTTCCTGCTCGCCTATTTCCTGGTATTTTATGCCGCCATCTTTTTCCTGGGCAACATCATCAGTGGCTGGCTTGAGCCGCTGCTGAACAGGGTCCCGCCCCTGCTCGTCCCCCTGCAAAAAACATCTAATTTTCTCTGGCTTAGCGCCGACGGCCTTTGGCAGGGTGTGGCCGGGTCATTGGGCGTTGTGCTCCCCTATTTTTTGCCACTTGTTTTCCTGAACGCAATTTTTGAAGACAGCGGTTACCTTTCGCGCATCGCCTTCCTGCTCGACGGCCTGCTGCACCGTATCGGCCTGCACGGCAAATCGGTAGCTGCATTCATCCTCGGCTTCGGCTGCACCGCCCCGGCCCTTTACGCTACCCGCATACTGGAAAACAAGCGCGACCGGGTTCTAAGCGCCATGCTGCTGCCGTTTATCCCCTGTTCGGCCCGCAATGCCGTTATTTTCGCCCTGACCGCCGCACTGGCCGGTCCGGTCTGGGCTTTGGTAATCTATTTCTTTGTACTGCTGGTGATCGCCGTTACCGGCAAAACCATTTCTTTATTTCTGGAAAAACCCGGCGGACTGATCATGGAGATCCCCGATCTTAAAGTTCCCTCCCTGCGCAACGCCATGGCCAATACCGGCCGCAAACTGAAGGAATTCGTTGTCACCGTGGTTCCTCTGCTGCTGCTGGGCAGCGCGGCCATGTCCTGGCTGGGCAGCCTGAACATCAGTGATAAGATAGACGGTTTTTTTGCTCCATTGCTCAATGGAGTCCTGGGCCTGCCAGCCCAATTGGGTACAACATTGATCTTTGGTTTTTTTCGCAAGGAATTGATAGTGGTCATGGTCAAACAGGCCCTGGGTGCGGCTTCACTGGCCCTGCTGCCGTTGACCAGCGGCCAGGCCGTGGTCTTCCTGGTTTTTGTGACCCTTTATTTCCCCTGCTTTACCACTTTCGTGGTCATGGGCAGGGAATTCGGCTGGAAGACCGCTGGAGCCTCGGCAGTTTTAAGCATCCTGGTGGCGTCGCTTTCAGCCTATTTATTTCGGATCCTGTTTTTAGTTTTCTGAATAAAAACAATATTTTTGATCCCCAGCTGATTGGATAAATTCTTCCTTAAAAGCATGCGAAAAATGATTGAAGAAAATTATTTGCTCAGTGATTTGACTTTTTTTTCCTTAATCAGTTACAATAACTATAATGTTGACCACTCTTCTTTTTTATATTGGATGTTTTATTATTGGTTTTTTTCTTTGCATCCCCATCGGCCCGGTCAATCTGGAGGTTTTCCAAAGCGCCATAAAAAAACATCATGCTCAAGCCTTAAGCATCGCTTTGGGCGCTTCGCTCGGCGATGCCATCTGGGCCATGGCCGCCTTTTTCGGCATCACTGCTTTCTTGAAAAACAGCTATAATTTAAGCAACGGCTACAATTTAAGCGTCGAAGGCATCTTCCTGCTGATCACCGCGGCCATTACATTTATCCTGGGCATGCTTACTCTCAAAGATGCCCGTTTCCTTGAAAAGATCGAAAAGCGTGAGGAAGCCATGGCGCAAAAGATAAAAAGAAAGCGCTGGGCTTTCGTCAAGGGCCTGACCATGGTGTTGATCAACCCGCTGGGTATTGCCTCATGGATGATCGCCCTTTCATTCATGAAGAAATTGAATATATACATCCCCCTTGAACTCAGCTATGAGATTTTTTTCATGCTTATCGTCATTCTCGGCGCTTTCTCCTATTTCACCCTGATCATTTTCATCACCAACAGGATGAAATCCCTTTTCTCTCCCCAGCGTACCACAAAAATCGTCAGGGTTCTTGGCTATGTTCTGATCGCCTTCAGTCTCTATTTCCTGTATTTCGCGATCAAGGCCTTATTTTTCCACACCCAGCTTCATTAACGTGGCGAAGAAGAGCTATCGGCCCGGACCGGCCCATTGAAAAATGCCCCAGGCACAGACATTGGCCATGGTTTTGTCCAGTTCACCTTTGCATGAACAGGATAAACTGATCACGCTGCTGACCGCCGACCGCGGCCTGCTGAAAGCCGTGGCGCCGGGAGCGGCAAAACTCAAAAATCGTTTTGGCTCGCTCCTGGAATTGTTCAGTGAAGGTGATTTCAATTATTATTGGCACGAAGACAAAGAATTGGTCACCCTGAGCAAGGGAGAAATAATAAAAAGTTTTTTCCCGGTGGTGTCGGCGGCGGAAAACGTTTTTTACTTCTACCTGATGGCGGAAATCGTGATAAAATCCATCCCGCTCAATCACCACGACACCAGGATATACAAATTGCTTTCGGCCATATTGAGGAGCCGTGAAAAAAAACTGCCTATGGATTGGCTGCTGCTCTATTTTTTAGTCTGGCTCCTGCGCGGCGAGGGCCTGCTGTTCAACCCCCAGCGCTGCTCGAACTGCGCAAATCGAGACTTTGCCCGCGCCTGGCTGCGCAGCGACTACCGCGGCTTGCTGTGTCCCGCCTGTAAAACCAATGAGCGCCAATCGCTATCGCAAGAAGAATTGACTTACATCCATTGGACCGCGACCCATGCTCCGGATGATCCCAGAACCTGGGACGGAAACTTTGCTCCGGCAGCGCTTATTCGCATCATGGTGAGCAAGATCGAATATCACGGGGAATTTTCGCTGCAATCGCGCCGCTATCTTCCCGAATTTCGCTAAAAAAAAGGAGGAGAGATCATTCTCTCCTCCCAGGTAAGTACGGATCGCTTAAGACCGGATTTTTTACGGTCTATATCCTGAAGACCACACCCAGCATACTGCTTACGCCGGTCCAATCACCAATGATGCCGATATTGACCCGCAGGCTGACTCCCAATTTTTCCGAGAACCAGTAGCGGCCAGCAACAAATGGAGAAAGGGCCAATCCGGAAGAACCGCTTACACCATTGCCGCTCACAACTGCAAAACCCAATCCGACCCCGGCAAACAGATCTAGTTTGTCCACTTCCAGCATGGTTAAATGGTAGGCGGCGTCAATAGAGGGCATGAAGACGCTGAAACCGCTCCCGAACCACATCATGAGCGTGCAGCCGACGCCGATATTGTCAGTGATCGCATATTCGAGATTGGCGCCAAAGGGAATCGCATCGGAGTAGAGGCCGACTTGCGCAGTAAGAAACATTGTGCCTTTTTCGAAATCCAGGCTCGCATATTTTTTACCGCGCTTGGGAGCCGCCGAAAGGAGCAATGAAGAGCTCACAATCATAACAATGAGAACCAACATGATCTTATTTAATTTCATTTATCCTCCTGAAATCCATGATGGCACAGTAGAAATAATAAATCAAACAGAAAAATCAGATTTTTAGAGACGAATGAAAGCCAAAAATCAAGCTTGAATTTTTTAAGTTCATTCGCTGCTCATGGCCGAGGCCAGCGGCTTCAGCGTGGGGATGCTCTCAAAAATGATCTTCAGCGCCGACGTGATGGGCACGGCCAGGAACATGCCGACCACGCCCCACAGCCAGCCCCAGAAGATCAGGGAGAGGAGGATGACGATCGGTGAAAGGTTCAGGCTCCGGCCCATTATCTGCGGTTCGAGGACGTTGCCCATGACGAACTGCATTACCATCAGGCTGGCGGTGATCAAAACCAGGCGCAGGCAGAATCCATAGCGCAGAAAGGTGATCAGCACCGGAAAAATCGTACTGAGCAGCGAGCCGAAAGTAGGAATGTAATTCAGAAAGAAAACCAGCAGGGCGGCAAAAATGATGAAATCGACCCGACCCGCAAAAAGGATCAGCGCGGCCAGTATGGCAGTGATCAAGCTTAACAGGGTCTTGATGAACAGGTAATGCTGGATCCTAGTGTCGATGGCAGCCACGATCTGCTGCAATTCCTCCCTCCGCTCTTTGGAAAGGGAACGGGCGATACGGGTGATCATCGACACCTTCTCCCCCAGCATGAACATCAGCAGCAGGAGAACCAGCAGCAGGTTGCCGATAAAGCTCGTGAAATTTCCCATGGTCCCCGAAACCAGCGCCGTGATCTGTCCGGGCTTGAAAATATTGTCCCAATCGAGGTTGGCTATGTACTGCTCCACATCAAGGATCGGCAGCTTGAGGGAAGGCAGCACGTTCTTGACCAGCCGGGTGATGTTTTCGCTGTAGGCCGGAAAATTGTCTATGAAGGAAGAAACACCGATGAATAAAAGAAGGCCGAAAAGGGAAAGGCAGATGAAAATAACGAGCAGCAGACCGATCATGATCAGGGGTTTGGGAATTTTCCACGCCTCCAGTTTATGCACGCTATCCTTCAACATGAAATAAAGCAACAGCGCGATGAAAAACGGAATAAAGATCATGCGCAATTCCCTGAGGATATAAATAAAAAAAACAGCAGCTATAAATGCAAAAAAAACATTCTGAAACAAAAAGCCGCGGTTTGATTCATATTCCATAACTGGCCATTTCATCTTCAACTTCAATAATCTCGCTGTTCCTGAACAAAAGATAATTGGTATCGATCTTGTATTTATAATAAAAATAAATCATGCCTTTATTCTTGTCCAATTCGGCGTAAACTTCAATGATCTCAATCTTTTTCTTTTCAAGGATGCGTTCCACGACTGCGGTCAGCTCGGCACTATCAGTTTCACCGCCGCGCATGCCTCCCAGCGAATCGAACACTTCCTTTTTTATCTGCTTTTTTTCAATGCCGGTGGCAATGTACTTGAAAGCCATGAAGCCGCCAAGAACCAGGATTAAAAACACGACCAGATTCATGAAAGTTATTTTCCCGCGCTGTCCATTCATTTTGTACCCCCCTTGATCATTTCCCGGGCCGCTTTTCTGATCAGCCCAGGATTTTTTTTATTGTAGCCCCGATCTCGGCCGGATTTTCCACCACGTGCACGCCATTTTTTTTAAGGACCGCCATTTTTTCAGCCGCGGTGCCTTGACCGCCGGAAATAATCGCGCCGGCATGCCCCATGCGCCTTCCGGGCGGGGCGGTCTGTCCGGCAATGAAAGCGACCACCGGTTTATCGAAATTTTTGCCGATGTAAGCCGCCGCCTCTTCTTCCTGCGTGCCGCCGATCTCGCCGATCATGACCAGCGCCCGGGTCTGTTCATCGTCCTTGAACAGTTGCAGCGCTTCGACAAAGGAAGTGCCGATTATGGGATCGCCGCCGATGCCGATGCCGGTGGACTGGCCCAGGTTCTCTCGCGTGATCTGGTCCACCGCAACATAGGTCAAGGTCCCTGAGCGTGAGATAATACCTACCTTACCCGGACTGTGGATCCGTGAAGGCATGATCCCGACCTTGCATTTGCCCGGAGAGATGATCCCGGGGCAGTTCGGCCCGATCAGGCGCGATGAGGTTGTCTTGAGGAAATGCTTCACTTTGACCATGTCCAACACCGGAATGCCCTCACTGATGCAGACGATCAGGGAGATTCCAGCCAGGGCGGCTTCGATGATGGCATCGGCGGCAAAGGGCGCCGGCACAAAAATAACAGATACATCGGCCGCCGTTTCCTTGACCGCTTCCTCCACCGTATTGAAAACTGGTTTATCCAGGTGGATCTGCCCGCCTTTGTTCGGGGTAATGCCGCCGACGATGCGCGTGCCGTATTCGATCATCTGGGTGGCATGAAAAGTACCTTCGCGTCCTGTGAATCCCTGGACGATCACCCGGGAATCCTGATCGATCAGAATGGACATGTTCAATCTCCTTTGGCCAGCTCGACCACGCGGCGCACAGCGTCGGCCAGCACATTCTCGGTGACGAAATTCAGCTGCGATTCGCCTAAAATCCTCATGCCCTCTTCCTCATTGGTCCCAACCAGGCGGATTACGATCGGGATCTTGATTTCCAGGCCTTTGGCGGCGTAAACGATGCCATTGGCCACCAGGTCGGTACGCACAATGCCGCCAAAAATATTAACGAACACGGCCCGTACATTTCTGTCGGCCAACAGGATCTTGAAAGCCTCCTTCACCTTTTCCACCGAGGTGGCGCCTCCGACATCAAGGAAATTCGCCGGTTCACCACCGTAAAACTTGATGATATCCATGGTGGCCATGGCCAGGCCGGCGCCATTGACCATGCAGCCGATATTGCCGTCCAGACGGATGTAATTCAATTCGAATTTCGAGGCTTCCACCTCCAGAGGCTCTTCCTCGTGAACATCGCGCCAGGCAGCGATATCGGGGTGACGGCCAAGGGCGTTGTCGTCGAAATTGATCTTGGCGTCCAGGGCCATCACTTCATCATTTGCGGTGACGATCAGCGGGTTGATCTCCACCAGGGACGCGTCATTTTTTAAAAAAAGTTCATACAGGCTAAACAGCAGGTTCGAGAAATTCTGCTGCTGGACCCTGCTCAGATCAAGTTTGAACGCCAGGTTGCGGACATGGCAGGCGGAAAGTCCGGTGACCGGATGCACGTGCATTTTAAAAATGGCCTGAGGATGATCGCGGGCCACGGTTTCGATCTCCATGCCGCCCTGGGAGGAAGCAATGATGACCGGCATCTCCTTTTCGCGGTCGATAATGATCGCCAGGTAAAACTCCTTGATTATGTCCAATCCCTGTTCGACCAGCAGTTTCCTGACCAACTTGCCCTCAGGGCCGGTCTGGTGACTGACCAGGGTCATGCCCAGGATGCGGGCGATGTGCTTTTCAGCTTCGGAGCGGTTTCTGACCAGTTGAATGCCCCCGGCCTTGCCGCGGCCGCCGGCATGCACCTGGGCCTTGATCACACAGGGATAGCCCAGTTTTTCTGCAACCGCCAGCGCTTTCTCGGCCGTGTCGGCCGCCTCGCCCAGGGGGACAGGGACGCCGCAACTTTTAAAAAGCTCTTTGGCCTGATACTCATGGATTTTCATGGGGCGCTCCTAGTTCCTCTCGTATTGCCTGCGGCCCTCCTCGTAAATATCCCCACCGTACATGTCATTGATCACCTGGGCCGGAAAATTTTCCACCTCCAGTTTTTGAATGGCTTCTGGTCCGAGTTCCGGATAAGCGACCACTTCGGCTTTCTTTATGCTTTTGGAGACCAGGGCGGCGGCGCCACCGGTCACAGCCATATATACCGCTTTGAATTTTTTCAGAGAATCCTTCACTTCAGCGTTACGCGAACCTTTGCCGATGGAAGCCTTCAAGCCAAGTTCATGCAGCTTGGCAGCATAGGCATCCATGCGGTAACTCGTGGTCGGACCGGCAGAACCGATCGGATTCCCGGGCCGGGCCGGAGTGGGCCCCACATAAAAGATGATCTGCCCGCGCAGGTCGAACGGCAGCGCGGCCCCGGCGGTGATCAGATCGGCCAATTTTTTATGGGCAGCGTCACGACCGGTATAGATGGTGCCGTTAATGAGGACATTGTCTCCGGCCTTCAACTGGGCGATCGCTTCATCAGTCAAAGGAGTTGAAATTTTTTTTGCTTCTGGCAAAGGGTCCTCCTAAATGGATTGTTGGAATACTTTATAATTAGCGAACTCGTCGACGACCTTGATGAACAACACCCTGGACTGCTTGGGGTTGTTCAGGACAAATTTAAATTTTTCCACTTTGGAATCGGTGACCATATCTTCGGGAAAAACCGGGTACCAGTCCTTGCCGTCCAACGAATAACTGACCAGATGGAGCGCCGAAGACTCATCGCTGGCCGTAAAACTGACCGTGCCGCGGGAAAAGTTGAATTCAGACAGGAGTGGAGCCGTGGAGTCGATGACAAAAGGAAACGATATCCTGCTGGCGGTCTTGATCCAGGCCGGCGTGTTATCCAGGGCATCGTCAGCCTGCACCTTTAAAAGGTATTTCCCGTCGGCGAAAAGTTCGCTGTCGAGGTACAGCCATGTTTCCTTGACATCGCTGTTCAGCGACACCCAATCGCTGCCGGGAAGTTTTTTTAAAAAAAGCTTGAAAGTCAAGCGGTCCTGATTGGGGTCATCCGCCTCCCAGGAAACGTGCAGGTACTTTCGCGGTGGCGTGGTATCGGCGACCGGTTTTTTTTCACTGGGCTTTTGCACCATGATCTGGCCTATCTCCGGCTTCAGGTTGTTGACCAGGTAATGGATCCGATAACCTTGCAGGTAAGGAGTCTCGGTGGGATTGGCGGAACTGAGCACTATTTTTGCCTGCAGGAAACGGTAACCGCTGACATTGATATTGGAATTTTCCGGATCATTGAAAGGAGCTGACCAACTCGTCCATGACTTGTCCGGATTGTCCGAATTTCCCATTCTTACCGCGAACGATACCGCCGCCTGTTTGCCGGGATCGGCATTCCAGGTCAGACGGCCGAAGCGGGATGGGATACGGGCGTCAAAAATTTCTGAGAAATAGGTGCCGCTGGCGTTCAGGCTGTCTTCAACCTGGATAATACCTGCCGTGTTGTTGGCGATTAAAAAATAGCCTTTGCCGTTGGCGGTGATTTTGAAGATCTGGGCTGAATTGGCTTCGCAGACCTGGGAAAAGTCGCCATGTTTGTCGACGCGGTAAACGCGGCCCGAATTGCCGGTGCCGATTATGACCGTCTTGGCGTTTGCATCAAAATACAGCGAATAAATAAATTCCTCCTGGGACGACCAGATGGTCTCAATGGTACCATCGGCTTGCAAGCAGTAAAGGATGCTTTTTTCCTTGATCTTTTCTTTTTCTGATTTTTCATTTTTTGGAAAAACAGTGCCGATTTCAAATTCCTTGGTCGCCTGTGAAACCGGGACACTCTTGACCGCGGCGAAAAAGATATTGCCCTCATTGTCTGATGCGATGCCCTTGATCTCTTCCAGGGGGGAATCGAACAGGACTTTGACCTTGCGGTTTTTTATTTCATAGAGAATCCCGCGGTCGCCGCTGCCGGCCAGTATGGCGTTGTCCTGGGTGACGTGCAGGCTGACAATGTGCGAATCTTCGGCCATGTAGAGGTTCTCCACCGTACCGGCTTTGCTGATACTGTAAACTGCACCGGTATTGCCCAGGGCGCATATGATGTTGCCCTGCTTGTCCTCGACCAGTTCCCAGATGAATTTTTCGTCGGGATCGAACAATTCACTGGCCTTGTTCTCTTTGGAAATCCGATATACCCGGCCGTTGGGGGACGTTCCGGCGATCACATCGCCATTTCCGGTCACCAGCAGGGCATAAACATCCAGCTGCTCACCCTTGAAAATCAACTCGCTCTTCCCGTTGCGGTCAATCCTGAATACTGACGCATTGTGGCCGGTTCCCAGGTAAAGGTCTCCATTTTTGGCTGTGGTTGCGGCCAGATAAAATTCTTCGGCCGGACCAGGGATGGTCTTCATTTTGGGTCCCAAAAACAACCTGCCGGTATTGTCAATGCTGACATTGATGAAGCTCCCTTTCTGGAAATCCGCCAGTTCCTTTTTTTCGATCTGCTTGACATTGACCGCTTCCAGACCGGCGACCAGGGCAAGGGCAACTATGAAAACAAGCGCTTTGTTATTCATTTTTCCTCTCTTTGATGATCAACTTGAATATTTTTTTCCCGCTCACCACTGCCGGCACTTCATACTGATATTCGGCAATAGTGGACAACGCCATATTGGCTTGATCCTTGCCAAGTGAATTATACAACAGGACATTGTTCATGCTTGAGGGCAAGTAGGAATATTCAAATCCCTTGATGAATACTCCCTGGGCCGGAACGAATATTTTCAGGTAAATGCGGTTGTTCCTGCGGATATTGTTTATGGCGCGGATCAGAGCGCTCAATTTGTTCGGGAAATAGACGGTCTTGATGGCTTTGCTGTCGAAATCGGTCACTTCACCCGCATCCGCTACCAGCAGATAAAAAACAGAACCAGGCTTCAGGTTGGGTGCCTTGATGGTGATCTGTTCCTCAAAACTGTCACCCTTTTCATTTTTCAATTTCATGCGAATATCCATCAGTTCTCCGGGCAAGTAGGAATTTTCATTGATCAGTACATTTTCCAACTGGGCTTTTTTTATGGTCTCCCGACCGCTGATCTCAAAATCCATTTTTTGGATTTTTATGCTTTTTTCCGGGTTGTTCAACAGGAAATAATTTATGGCCATGACCAGGGTCGAGAATTCATCGAAAGCCGTGGTGCCGCTGAACAGATCGTTCAAAACCACATTATCTTCATTTTCAATGAAGATTTTTCCAGTGACGGCAATGGATTGGAAACCGAATTCCTGGAACTCGGCCAGCAGGGCATTCAGCAGCGAAATATACGTCAAGGTCGGGGTCAGCAGCGGGTGGTTGACCACTTCCAAATTGAAATTGCGGTTGCGGTTCTTCAGGAAAATCTTCAGGGGGATCATGTAGGGGGTTTTTCCCAGCTCGCCCAGAACTCCGGAAAAACGATCCTGCTGAACGACGCCCACCATGTTCCGCGTAGTGGCCAGCTTGAAGGAGTTCTCATAGGAAGGAACAACCGAAATTACTTCGGCCCGGTGCAAGGGGAATTCCACCGTGCCCAGGTTGAAAAAAGGGTGACCAAGAATATACACCTTCTTGCCGTCGACATGGGTCACCGTGCCGGTGGCTGCATAAGAGGCATCGCCGCGAATGAGGGGAATGGAGACCGCATCGGCCGGGCGCACGGTGAACATTTCCGGACTTAATTTTTTTTTGTCCACTGCGGCGCCGATGTCCAGATTCTGAAGCGGCACGAATATTCCCTGCAGTACCTGGACCGCTTGCGGACAGAAGCCGCTGCTGCTGGCAAAAAGTTTTATCGGGGTCAGGTTGCGCGCCGGCGAGAAACTCATGCGGCTGACCAGTTCGTTTTGAATGGCTTCAGCCACGCGCTTGACATTCTCCTTGCTGAAATCGATCTTGATATCGGAAATCTCCACATTGGCGACAGGGCCGCCGTAAGCGGAAATTTTCAGAATATCCTCGATCGGCGTGATGCCGGCGATCGGTTTTTTTGAAAAATTGCTCAAACCGTAGGACACGGAACCGATGAGTTTGCCATCGATATAGACGGGACTGCCGCTCATGCCGGCAATGACCCCGCCCTCATTCAATTCCGGGGCGAAAAGTTCGGCGATGACCAGGTTTTTGTCGGAAACAAACTTGTCAAGGACTCCCAGTACCTTGAATTTGAAGGTTTCGATATTGCTGCCTTTAAAAATGGTTTTGCCCTCGCCTTCCATTCCGGTCCTGATCTCCGACAACTTCATGATGTCGGTCGCCAGCAACCAACACGAAAATCCCAGACTGACAATCAGCAGGATGCTTCTTTTCATTTGCTCTCCAAATAACGGTTGACAACTGCCATTACCCTGTCGAATTTGAAAGGTTTGTAGATCAAATCAGCCACGCCCAATTTTGCTATTTCTCCTGCTTCCACATCCTGGGACCCGGTCAGCAGGACAACCGGGGTGTTGCCGCTGTTGACCCTGATGCGCCCAACCACATCCGGGGCTGTTTCTTTTTCAAGGTTGTAGTCGAGAAAGATCAGAAAATAGCTGTTTTGTGAAAACAGGGACAGCGCTCGCCTGGAATCGCTGACAGCGTCACAGCCGATTTTCATGGAAGCGAAAAAATCGGCCAGCAGCTCACGGATATTCGCTTGATCATCCACAACCAATATTTTCTTTTTCTTCATTCTTTCTTTTATTACGAAACAAAGCTGATAAAGGATATCATAATCATAAGCAAATACAAAATCAAGGTGAATTCCCCGACGCAAACCGCAATTCAAGGCATTTTCTGGCGGATGACCGTTTCGGAACGGTCGGCGGCGCTGGAAACCGAGATTTCATTTGTGCTTAAATCAAACGTCAATTCCTGCCCCCTGATTGTCCCGGCATTTTTTTTGATTATCTCGGCTGCATTCTTGAATAAAATGATTTTTCTTGGGTAAAACCAATCGAGAAACTGCGCTTTTCCGGACAGGTCTTTTTTCTTGAAGGCCGCCTGGTCGGCAGCGGTTATTTTTTCCAGTTGGTCATCGCGATTGAAAGCCAATTCGATCTTGCGGGCGGACAGCGTGTTTTCCGCCTGCTGGAGCCGGGCGTCGCCTTCAAGGAGTATTTTCAGTTCGTCAGCTTGGAAAACCATTGTCTGTCCGTGCAAAACGATCTTTTCGTTGTCAGAAACAAATTTCAGGTCGGCGTTGCCGCGGCAGGAGATGCGGTTGCTCCGCGTTTCGAAAAGCAACTCCCCGGCCTGCAATTCGATATCATCCTGGAACAGATTGACTTTTCCCTTGAACTTGGTGACATCCCCCTTTTCACTCATTTCCATGCCGGAAGCGGTGACGAAAACCGGCTTGGCCCGCAGCAGGACATTCTTTTTTTCAGGGATCAGAGTCGCTTTGACGCCCTGGTCCGTACCCAGGCTCCTGAGTTTTGTCCGGATCAAAAACTTGCCGGAGTTGAAAATATTTTTCTTGCTGGTGATGGCTGCGTCCTTGCCTGAGATTTCAATGCGGGAATTCGCAACATTGTAGTCAAGACGGGCGGACGTGCCCGAGATATCCTCGGTCACGAATTCGCATTTTTTTTCAGCATGGATTTCGGAAAGCTCACCCCCACTGGAATAATCAGCCAAAAACGAATCCGCGCTTACAGTGAGATTGTCCTGGCCCCTGGTGGACAAGCTTCCCCGGGCCAGGGCCCGGACGGTCTCCATTATCTGTGTCTCACTGTTGAATGAAATCTCAACGTGGCCAGACTGCATCAGGCTGCGGTTACTGCTTTCAACAAGAGATATTTTTCCGTCACCGAGAACTGCAATTTTCTGCAGCCGACCCTGGGGATCATTCACCATTTTAATCTGATTGGCGGTGATTTCCTTGCTTTGCTGTTGGCCGTTTTCGCCAATTTCAATTGTTTGGAAATAACAATTCCCATAAGCTGCCGCCCATTCCAGGTTGGCAAAATCCTGGTCAAACTGCAGTGATATACGGTTACCCTTGATGATTTCTCCGGCGCCGTCCATTTTTGCGTCTTGATCGAGAAGCAGCAATTTCCTTTTTTCAAGCACCTTGAGAATCCGGGCCTGGAAATTATAAGGTTTGCCGGCACGGTTCATAACACCTTTCGGTTGGAACATTTTTACATATTTATTTTTAATCAAATACAACAATCCATTCTTGGCCCGCCCGGTCACGTCCCGCAGCTTGAAATCCACGGCATCCTTCGTGGAAAGGACATCCAGGTCTTTCAAGTCGAAACTATTACTTTTCAAGGTAAAGCTTGGAGAAGCTATCAGGGCATGGCCCTGAAGGTAAAAATCATTGAAATCATTCTTGGCATAGCCGGAATCGGCGGAAATGTGAATATCCTTGTCCAGTTTGTCCGCCTTGAAGATCGTGGCGGTGATTTTTTTCATGAACAGCTTGTCATCACCCTTTTTCTGGGATTCCAGGCATTTGATCTCCAGTTTTTTTTCGTTGTTCTTGTTGAAGGTCAGATAGGTCAGATTGACCCCTTCAATTTCTGTATCCACTGTTTTAGCGGAGTCGCCGCCTTTTTTCGCCTTCAGCATAAACACCAACAATAAACTCAGAACCAGTACCAGGATTGTTGAAAAGGTGAAAAGCAGTTTTTTATTTACCCTTGGCAATTGCATCCCGTTTCAAGGCCTTCCTGGAACTTAATAGTTCTCGACGAATACTTCGAAGTAATCCCGGGGATGATCGCAGACCGGACATTTTTCCGGGGCTTCGCTGTCCTCGACGATCTGGCCGCAGACGCGGCATTTCCAGAAAACTTTCTTATCCTTGCGAAAAACCTTTTGCTCCTTCACGTTGGCCAGCAGTTTGCGGTAGCGGGTTTCGTGTCTTTTTTCCACCGTGGCGATGCCGCGAAAAGTGCGGGCGACTTCGGGAAAGCCTTCCTCCTCGGCAATGCAGGCAAATCCGGAGTACAGGCTGGACCATTCTTCCTGTTCGCCGTTGGCGGCGTATTCAAGGTTCTTGACCGTGGTGTCCAGGGCCACGGGATAGGCGGCCTGGATCTCGACCGCTTCGCCGTTCAGGGCGGCGACCAGATGTTTATAAAACAGTTTGGCGTGCATGCGCTCGTTTTCCGCGGTTTCCAGGAATAGTTCCTCGATCTGCTTGAATCCTTCCTTGCCGGCCGTCTTGGCGTAAAAAGTGTAGCGCATCCGCGCCTGCGATTCCCCGGCAAAGGCCTTGAGCAGATTTTCAGCCGTACGGCTGCCTTTGAGTTGCTTCATGATTCGACCTCCAATACCTGATATTGTAGCTTTTTCCTGCCCAAAGTCAAGGCGCGAAATCTCCCTAAGTTATGCCTGGAATGACCTGAAAATCGCTGGCTATTGAACCGCTATGGATTCCGATCTTGTATTGTTTTTTCAATAGAAAATGATAATTTTTTTAATTTTTCTAAAAACAGTATTTTGTCATTTAACGAATCATAAACAACACGTTCGTCTTTTGAAGAGGTGTACTGCTTATAAGTTAAACCCTTTTTTTTCACATCTCTGATTTCATTTCGTAATTTGTAAAAATAGTTATTATAATCCAAATAATATATTGAATTATCCTTAGTCACAATTTCCCATGTGGGTGAAAATGGATATGGAGCCAAATTATTGCCCATGAATATTCTTTCCATTTTTTTTACTTCAGAAGGATTTACAAAAATCGATAAGCCTCGCAAGGTTTCTTTCTTGATTCTAAACGATTCTTTAAATTTAATCTTCTTTGAAGCAGTCACCACTCCTCCAGAATATAAGCCGCTTGCCATCAATGAAAGACGCGCGACTTCATTCCCATCATTGTCTTTCAATGCTATAAAATATGAAAACTCGTCAGGATAGATACTAGTTCTATTCATTACTTTTTCTATTTCAGCGATGCTGACACCCGAGTTTTCCTCAAGCAACTTCAATAGAATTCTATCTCTTTCATCTTTCTTATCGCCAATTCCTGGTTCATGATGCAATTTTATCGCATATTTTAAGTCGGCGATAATTTCATCTCGGCTTTTTGGATAGGGGAAAGGAACATATGAAGGGCTTTTGGGATACTGCAATTCCTTTAAAGGCAAAGATTTTTTGCGTTCCACAGCATTTCCTGAAACAGAAATAATTGAAATAGCTAAAATAGTCAAAAATAATTTTTTGACATTCATATCTTCCTCCTAAAAAATGAAACAATATCAATAAATAGACAATGCAAAATTATCAAGCAGTATTTTTGCAAAAAAACGTTTGATTCCCAGATTGAAAATTATCTTTAACTTCACAAATATTTTCCTTAGACTTAGTATGTTTTTTTTCAAACAAAATCAATTCGATTTTAACACTTTCTTGATTCCCTCTACTAAAGCCACAATGAATTTTCCGTTAAAACTTGATTGAAAAAAGAAAAAGGCCAGATATCAATGCCATCTTCTGTCAGCAGTTTTTTATCGCCATTATAAACAAGAATTCGTTTTTTCAGACCTTTGAGTCCTGAAACAGCCCTTAAACCTTTAAGATGTTCCTTATGCGCTTTATTGCCTGATTTAATTTCAAGGGCAATGAATTCCTTATCCTTTTTCAAAAGGAAATCCACTTCGAGTTTTGACGAACCGGCCGGAGCCCAATAATAAAATTCATCGAAAAGGCTGCGATATTCCTGGTAGGCTTTTAGCAATCCGGCGATAAAACCCTCGAAAATAGCGCCCCTTTCTTCCGGACTTACCTCGCCGAAGCGGTTGTTGACAGCCCGAACCAACCCAGGATCAATCCAATATAATTTAGCATGTTTTCGTTCTCTATAGCGTAATTTATTTTCAAATGCCGGTAATTTAAATGCCAATAAAGTATCTTCCAGAATTTCAAGATAATCGCCAAACGTTGTTCTGGCAATACCCGCTTCCCGGGAAGCGCTGGCAACATTGATCAACTGTCCGTGCATGGTTGCCGAAACAGGTAAAAAGCGCGCAAAACCAGGCAAGTTGCGAACCATAGCCTCACCCTTGATTTCTTCTTTCAGATACATTTGCACATAAGCTTTAAGCGTTTCTTTTTTGTCGGTGGAATTCCAAACCAGAGGTATGCTCCCATATGTCAATGTATCTTCAAGATTGAAAGCTGAACCAAGTTCTTCGGGCAAGAATGGATACAACTTCTTAAGTAGTGCCCGTCCGGCCAATAAATTCACTCCCTTGCTTTTTAACTTTCGGGCTGAGGAGCCGGTCAAAATAAATTTGAACTGTTTTTCTTCCATGAAACGATGGACTTCATTGAGTAAATTGGGTATTCTTTGTATTTCGTCCACAAAAACCCAACTGCCCGGATTCAAGGCGCGGAGCTCATTGGCGAACAATGAAATCTCTGCAAGGTAGGATTGATAAAGGGACTCATCCAAAAGATTTATGGAATAAACATTTTTAAACTGATGCGTAATGAATGTGGTTTTGCCGGTTCCCCTTGGACCGAACAAAAAAAATGATTGCCCAGGTGGCTGGAAAATTCGATTTAAGTATTTTGTATTCATTGTCGTCATTTTACCACGAAAAATGACGACAAGCAATATATTTTTCTAAAATCAAATTTAATTCTATATTTTCACTCAAATAGTATGCCGAAGCTTGTAGGAAATTGCTAAACCCGTAAAAGGTTCGGTTCCATGTTGGCCGCCGGCCTGAAAAGCACCTGCGCCGAAAGCGACCGGATCGTATTGGTTTCCCGCCAGTAATCCCATTCTTCAAATTGCGGTCCCCCATATGTGATGGGAAATTGATAGGCGCCCTGGAGAATCAATTGCAGATTTCTGGCCAGACCGAACGCCAGCCGCGGGAACAGGATGACCTGCGAATCAATGGAAGATATATCATCGTGGTCCAGGCTGATGACGAAATGCTCATGCCCGAAATTTTTATAATCCAGAGACAGATCCCACTGCCCTTTTTTCAGCAATGGGTGCAGCACATCATCCAGGGTCTGGGCCATTGCAGAATAAAACAGAAAAAAAACCAAGAAAGCCAATAGAACGATTTTCCCTTTGCGCATTTCTCTCCTTAACTGCCTGGTAAAATTTTCAAATCCCATTTACCAACTCGGCAATTCTTTCAGCATCATCTCCATGACGAACAATGACAGGCGGTACGGTCGTGAGATCGACCAGGGTCGAGCCGAGAGAAGGGGGCAGGACTCCCCCGTCGATCAGCAGATCAAGCTCGGGGAACTCGCGGGCGATACGCTGCGGGTCGTTCAGCGGCGGGCGGCCGCTCAGGTTCACCGAGGTGCTGACCAGGGGGAAGCCGAGGGCGGAGATCAATTCCAGCAGCGGCGGCAGGCCGGGGATGCGGATGCCGATGCGATTACTGTTTTTTAAAAAAATAGGATCAATGGCTGGATGCGGCTTGAATAGAAAGGTGAATTTCCCTGGCAATAATTTTTGCAGACGGTCACGAAAAATATCCGGGATCTCTGTGGTAAGAGATTCCAGCATGGCCGGGCCGGCCACAGCAACAGAATAAGGCAGGTCGCCGCGCTGCTTCATGGCGTCGATCCTGGCGATCACTTTACCGGAGATAAATTTCCCGCCCAATCCATATAAGGTGTCGGTCGGATAGGCGATCACCCCGTCATCCTGAAGGCAATCGAGGATGTTCTTGAAATTACCGGGGGCCAGGATATTGGCAAAAGGAATGATGATCATGGGTAGAGGAGAAACGGACCGACCGTTTCGGCATAAGTCCTGATGCCACGCTCAATGCTATCCCTGATCCCGGCAAAGGGAATATTCTTTTCAATGGCCTTGCGGATCAGGTCCGAACCGCAGATCATGTCAATGGGCGGCCGCCGGAACTCGAATTCGTAGGGCGGCTCCTGCCAGCGAAATTCTCCGGGATGCATGCCCGCCACCAGGCGGATCAACTCGTAATAGGTCCGGAAGCTGCGGAAATTTTTCCGGTCCGACACCTGAACCAGTACTCCGCAGCATACCCGGCCGGCGTGCTTGGAAAATTCGGGCTTGAAGAACATGGGGACAAACTTTGCTCCGGGCAGCTTCAGCCCCCGCAACGCCTCGACCAGGCGGGAGGGATCGATAAATGGGGCGCCGGCCAGTTCGAAAGGCCGGGTGGTGCCCCGGCCTTCGGAAATATTCGTTCCCTCGAGCAGCACGGCCCCGGGATAGACCAGGGCCGTAGAAAGGGAGGGCATGTTGGGCGAGGGCAGGGTCCAGAACCCGGAAAAATATTCCCCGCGCGACCAGCCGCGCGCCTTGACCACGGTCAGGGACAAATCCAATCCGTAATAGCTCAAGGCAAAAGAAAGAAATTCACCCGCGCTCAGGCCGTGGCGCATGGGAACCGGAAGTTGGGCCACGATGCTGAAATGGTCGGGGCGGGGCAGCGGGCCATCGAGGTCGCGGCCGTTTATCGGATTGGGACGGTCCAGCACGACCACCTCGACGCCGCGCCCGGAAAGCCAGCGCAGGACCATGACCAGGTGATTGAGGAAAGTATATACCCGGGTGCCCACGTCAAAGGGATCGACGATCAGGAGTTCTATATCCTGCAGCCACTCTTGGTCCGGCAGCAGTTGCTCCCCGTAAAGGCTGCGAACTTCCACCCCCCCGGCGCTCCAGAAAAACGAGGGCGATGGCACCATGTTGTCCTGCTTGTCAATGAAAAAACCATGCTGCAAGGACCAGATGGCTTTGAGCCTGTCGCCGGCCAGGTGGCGCACTACTTCATAAACCGGGCGGCCGCTGCCGTCGATATTGGCGCTGCCAGTTACCAGGGCTGTGTTGCGGCCGCCGACGATCTTCTTGAATACTTGCGGCAGGATGTCGATGCCGTTCATGGAGGCGTCAGCGCTGATGGGTGACTACGCCGTTCCGGGTAAAAACCCGCCCGGAAGGCCGCCATGATTCATCATACCAGCCAAACCCCGACACGATATATTCCGTCATATCGCCATAATAGGAAAAGATGTTCCTCCCGGCATACATCATGAAACGACGCTCGCGCTCAGCCGAAGCGTCAAGCGCTTGCATTGGGAAACCGGGCGTTTTTATCGAAAAACCAAGATCAGAGAATACTGTCGCAGGAACATCGCCATGGGAAACCGGCGCGTCCGATACCTGCAATGCCCCATGAGCGGAATTGAGCTTTACCAGGACCAACGGCATGGCCGAGACTCGCGAGGCATGGGAGACTACCGTGGCATTTTCCCGCAGCGGCATCCCGGCATTTAATTCGAAAGCCTGCCCCTGATGCCCCGCGCCATGGTCGCCAAGGATGACCACGAGCGAATCGTCATAGATCCCGATCTCCTTTAGATGTTCAAGAAAGAGGATCATCAGCTTGACGGCCGCGGTTGCGTATGTCTTGTAATTCTGCCGGGTCACTTCCATTTTCTGGAACTTGAGGTTTTCGTCAAGTAAAAGTGGGATATGGGGCATCATGATATGATAAAACTTGAATGACCCCTTGTTGTCGATTGCGGTGGACTCGGACAGCATCTGATCAAAAAACCGGATGACTGGGCTGCGCTTGTATGAAGTTCTGGAAAAAAGGAAGCGGTTTTTCAACTTCTTCCTGGTTGCCGGTTGGGTGACCCGCGTCGAGTGGATTTTGCCCGGCCGTGATTTTTTCAGAGTTGCGTGAATGTATGCCTTGAGCAGCCAGGCCTGATCGTTGTAAACGCTCGGCTTAAGGAAATGAGGCAGGCAGCGGAAAAAGGCAATGTCGTAAATCTGGGCAATGCTGAATACTTTTTCAGTCAGCGGCACACCTTTGATGAAATTTGACGCGATTTTTTCGGAATAGTACAGGCTATAGCTCACATCCGGGTAGATATCGACCTGCCAGCCTGCAGATTTCAGGACACTGGGGATGGAATCGGCTGAGTATACATTTTTTTTCCACTGTTCAAACGGAATGGAATTGTCATAATACTTCCCTGTCAGCATCAGGGCCACCGACAACTCGGTGGCCGGATAGCCGCCAAGAGAATTCCGGTAGTATGTGAACCCGTTCAAGGCCTCGGACATGCCGGGATTCTCCTGGATAATCTCATTGAACACATCGGTCTGGAAGGCATCCAGGATCACCATGATCAGGTTCCTGTTCTTCGAAAATACAAACTTGTCCGCAGTGTCCACGGTATACTGCTGAAAGCTTGGCGTCTCCGGTTGTTTTAAGAAAAGGACCACAGCGTAGACCAGTTGCACAAAAATGAGGATCAGGCAAACCCGCTTGGCGATTTTGATAAAGAAAGGCGAGAAAATGATCGCCGCCATGAGCAGCCCGATCCAGATGCCTCCATCAATATATCCATTCAGTTTCATCGAGGACCAATCGATATAGCGCCCATCCAGGGGGCCGTATTTCCACAAAAGAAAATTCCCCTGAAACCAAATCAGAAAGGCTACACCAAAAAGAAGGGCTAGGCCTTTCTCCATAAAACCAAGGCCGATAGCCCGCATAGCCAGAAAAATAAGCCAGAGCACCAGGGCAAAAACCAGGGAAAGACAAATCCCAACAAGAAGCAGGTCAAGATAATCGTTGGTAAACTCTACAGAGTTGGTTAAATAGATGGTACCTGGTCCGAAAACAAAGAGTGTCAGTACAAAAAACGTAATAACATGCAGAATCGGATAATTTGATTTATTCATCAGTGTAGATTTTAATCGAAAATCCTGTCGGTTTCAACAGCAAAGATACTTATTGATCTTTATTTCTCGATTTAAGAGTATTTTAATCTTTAATTTTAATTTCATTCATTTAAAATTGCGGCTTGGCTGTGCTCAGGAGCTTCTGAACCGGCTTTTATTCAGACGGTCACCAGCACCACCTGACAATTTTTCATTTCCTGATACTTTTCCTTTAAGGAATTGCCATTTGCATTCAGCCGTACTAAAATCCCTTTCTCCTCAATGGGCCGCAGTCCTTGTTGCGCCAGGAACATTAATCTGCTATAATTAGTTTTTTCGGGAGGGTACGTGTACAATTTAAACGGAATAGACAGCAAGTTCAGATTGGCGATATTGGTGGCCCGCCGGGCCAAGCAGCTCATCGGTGGGGCCAGAAGGAAGATCGAGATCAAAACCGATAATCCGCTTACCGTAGCCATGGAAGAATTCAGGCAGGGGAAAATAGATTTCAATGTGCTGAATGAAGAGCCCTCCCTGTTCGGTGAGATCGACATGGAACATGAAGCCGGGACAGGCGAAGGCACTCTGACCGGGGAAATGATCGACGAAGAGGATGTCGAAGTCGAAACCGAGACCGCAGCCGAAGCGCCCCAGCCGGAACCAGAACCCTGAGTTGCCGTCTGTGAATGAGCACCGTCATCCGCTCACCCAACTGGATAGGCGACGGGATCATGTGTTTGTCGGCTATCCGGGCCTATAAAGTACATTTCCCAAATGAGCGTCTGGTCATTGTCGCCAAGCGCTACCTGGCCGATATTTTCCTTAACATAAACGAGATCGATGAAATCATCCCGATTCCGGACCGCTGGACGGTAGCAAGCTATTTCGCCTGCCTGAAAAGACTGAGGGCAAAGCATTTCGACCGTGGCATCCTGTTCACCAACTCCTTTGCCTCGGCCCTGTTTTTTCGCCTGGCCGGGATCAGGTCCTGCAGCGGTTATGATCGTGACGGACGCAGTTGGCTGCTCAGCAACAAAATTCCTTTCAAAAAAAATTCAGATCATCATCAATATTATTATCTGAATTTGATAGAGCACCTGTCCGGCAAAAAGCTCAGTCGAAGTCATGCGGCCGGCCTGGTCGTGGCCCCGGAAGAATGCAAATGGGCTGCCGACTGGCTGGAGGAACAGGGCGGCGGCGCCCGCCCGCCTTATTGGGCAATAGCGCCGGCCGCAGCCTACGGCAGCGCCAAGGCCTGGCTGCCCGAACGTTTCCGCCAGCTGATCGTCGACTGGCAGAAAACCTACCCGGATTGCTCCATCCTGCTCCTGGGCGGCCCTGCGGAAAAAGACAGTATAGCGGCCATTGTCCACGGCCTGCCCGGCCGGATTGCAAACCTGTGCGGAAGCCTGACCCTGCGTCAGACCATTGTTATCCTGGCACGCTGCCGGCTATTCATTGGCAACGATTCAGGGCTGATGCATGCCGCTGCCGCCCTGGCTGTTCCCCTGGTAGCTGTTTTCGGTCCCACTGAACCGGGAAAGACGGCCCCCATCGGCAAAGCGTTCATCCTGCTGCACCATGGCGCTGAATGCGCTCCCTGCCTGCACCGCGAATGCCCGAGCGATCACCGCTGCATGAGCGCAGTCAGCAGCGCCGAGGTCCTGGCCGCGGCCAAAAAACTCTGGCAACAAGCTCTGTCCGAATCAAAATGAACAAAGCGATTTTTCTGGACCGCGACGGGACATTGATCCAGGACCGCGGCTACATCTGCGATTTTTCCCAAGTCGGATTTTTCCCCTTCGCCGCGGATGCGCTGCGAACCATGAACCGGGCCGGATATCTGGTCATTGTGGTCAGCAACCAATCGGCCGTGGCCCGGGGCATTTGCAGCGAAAGGCAAATAATCGAATTGCACCGGCAGCTGCAAGATCATTTCAAGGACAGGGGCGCAGAAATCGCCGCCTTTTATTATTGCCCGTTCCTGGCCGACGGCAAAGTGGCCCGCTACCGCCTGGACAGCCCTTGGCGCAAACCGGCCCCGGGCATGCTGCTGCAGGCCGCCATTGATTTTGACCTGGACCTGGCCCGCAGCATCATGGTCGGCGACAAGGCGGACGACATCGAGGCCGGAAAAAGGGCCGGCTGCCTGACCATGCTGGTAGGCAGCGGCCAGGGGAGGTTCAGCCAGGCCGCGCCCAAGACCGGGCCTGTTCCCGATCACACGGCAGAAAACCTTCTGGACGTCGCCCGCATCATCGCGGCCTTATCCCCGCCCCCGGCCAAGCAGGATTGAAACAGCCTGCAAGAAAAACCGCGGCCGGCTGTTTAAAAAAAATATGGATCAACAGTCATTGAACGACGATGAGATAGTCAGCGCGGTACTGGCAGGTCGCCGCCAGGATTTCGAAATACTGGTCCAACGCTATTCAGGCAAGATCATCCATTTCATTACCCGCATGACCCAGGACCGCGATGAAGCCCGGAGCATTGCCCAGGAAGTGTTTCTTAAAATTTTCCAGAACTTGCCGTACTACCGGAAAGAAAACAACTTCTCGGCCTTCATTTTTAAAATTGCCAAAAACATGACATTGAACTGGCTCAACCGGGAAAAACGTACGGTTCTTTTTTCACGCCTGCTGGGCTGGGAATTCAACAAGGCCCCTTTTCGGCAGGAAGCGCCGTCGCTCTCTCATCATGAGCAACGCGAAAGAGACAGCAACATCATGCGGAATTTGCGGCTGCTGCCTGAAGAACAGCGCCTGGCGCTGATCCTGAAGGTTTACCTTGAATTTTCCTATAAGCAGATCAGGGAGATCACCGGCTGGTCGATCCCCAAGATCGAAACACTGATATCCCGGGCCAAAAGCAGGCTTAAAAAAAACATCCATTTGCAAGAAAGAGGCCGGGAAATTGTTTACACAGCGAGGAAAAAATGAATTGCACTAAAGTTTTCCGATTGCTCAGCGTCTACCAGGACGGGGAGCTCGATCCCGTCCTGGAGAGGCAAGTGGAATCCCACCTGCGGGACTGTCACCCTTGCCGGAGCGAATGGCAAGGGCTGCAGGAACTGGTAGGCAATTTGAAATGTCTGCCGCCGCCGGCATCCGATCCGTATTTCCCGGCAAGGGTCATGGCCGGGCTGCCGGCCGCCAGGGCCGGAAAATTCGGCCTGCTGCCGGCCATTGCCTATGCGCTGGTCTTTTTCACGATATTCCTCAGCGTTTTTTTCCTGCAGCTTTCTTACAACAATACGGTGGGGGCCGAGCAACCACAGGCTGCGACCTTCACTGCCGTGCTGCTGGAAAATCAGGACCTCGGACTGCTGGCGGTCCACGACAACACCCTGGCCCTTTTTGACGGTAACGATCATGAATAAAAGCAAAGTACTGACGCTGCTTTTCACCGTTTCCCTGGCCCTGAACCTGGCTTTCCTGGCGGCTTATACCTTCAAGAATATCGCGCGGCACCGGCCGGTCCCGCCCTCCGAATTAAAAAGCGATTTCGGCCTGAAAGCTGAACAGGAAACGAAAATACGTGAGATCGTCCGTAAATTTAAAATCAATTCCATCCTGTTCAAGGAAGATATCCTGGACAAGCGAGTGGAGATCGTTGAAGAACTCGGCAATCCGCTTTACGATGCGGAAAAGATCGCCAGGAAGACCGAAGAATTGAACCAGTTGGAAAACCAGTTGAACCGCGATTTCATCGCCGCCCTGCTGAAGATCAACGACATCCTCGAATCCGACCAGCGGTTGAGCATGCTCTATAATTTGAGCCGCAACTGGTTTTTCTTCCATCACCGTCCCGAAAAAGGAGGACCTCATGAATAAAAAAATCTATTTTCTGCTGATCATGTTCTTGCTGCTGGGTTCGCTGGCCCAGGCCCAGGCCGGAAAAAAACTGCCGCCGAACATGCTGAACAGCATGAGATTCGGTTTGTACATGGCGGAAAACAACCTGTTTGAAGCCCGCTTCATCCTGCGTCTGAAAACCGAGATCGGACTGACCTCCCAGCAGGAACAGAAGATCGAGAACATGATGCTGGCCTACGAGGAAAGCGCCATCCGCCGCGGCTCCGATATCAAGGTGCTTGAGCTGAAGTTCGCGTCGCTGCTCAAAGGCAACCGCATCGACCGCCGAGAGATGGAGAAGCAGGCCCGCGAGATCGGCAAGATGAAGACCGACCTGCAGGTCGGCCATCTGAACTACCTGCTTGACGTGCGTGACACCCTGAGCCCCGAGCAGATCCGGAAACTCGAGAAAATGAAGGAAAAATTCCGCCGCGAGATGCGTGATAAAATGGGCAAACGGGGAGGCCGGTCCCTACCCCCCCTTACAGAGAAAGAAGACCTTGAGTAGAGCCCCAAGGCATTTTGAATTCATTTTTTTGTTCCCCCGGCAGGGGAATGGCGGCTACTTCATTCCTCCCCGTCTTTCCCCTGCTGCCTTCCTTTAAAAACAATCTCTGAACCGCTGCTTTTCAGCTGCGTTTTTTATTCGCTCGGAATCAGGCGGAGCTAAGATGAGAAGGCCTCAGAGTGGCGGATCCTTGATCACTTCCCGGCTCTTTACCTCGAAAAAGCGGTATTTTTCGTAGTCCTGGCGCAGGCGGTAGAATTCGACCTCGCGCCGACCCTGTTCGAGCCGCGGTATACTGACGGTGGTCGAGCCGCTGCCCGGACTTTTCCCCTCGCCGGCGCTGAAGGGAATTTCCGTCTTGTGACTGACCACGGTTTTTTCAAAAACATAAGCCTCGCGGAATGTGGTCATGGAAGGAAAACGGAGGCCGTTATGCTCGACATAGTAAAGGTGATTCACCTCGAGCAGCAGGCGCGCCAACATGCTTTTTGCCGCCTTCTCGAGCGCCTGTACTCCAGCCACTCCCCCCGGGTTTATCTCTATCTTCAGCACCGAGCCGTCCTCTTCATCGATCCACACCTTGCCCTGGGCGATGCCGCCGCTTCCCTCCTGGTGGGGCAGCACCTCGACCACCGTGCAGCGCCGTTTCTTCACCTTCTCGTGATCAAGGAGCCGGTAGGCATACTTGGCCCGGTTCTCGGGGGCCAGCAGGGTCACCGGCAGGAAGACCGAGTAGCGCGAAGCAAAGCGCGTCTCCAGGGAGGCATTCTCCTTGTCGACCTTGCGGGCGCCGTCACGCACCAGGCGCCGGCGCTCCTGGATCTCGCCGCCGGCACCGGTGATCTGGTAGTCATACTGCCAGCGCCGTTCGATCGTCTCTACCTTCTGCTTCTGCTGAGGGTCGCGCTGCAAAAACTTCTCTTCTACCTTTTCCAGGCAGTAAAAGCGGAACGCCCCCTCTTTCAAGCGCCGGCAATAGTCCGAGGTCAGGGCAAACAACCCTGCCAGCTCTTCCGGCAGAAGCGGCTCCGCTTGAACCGCCGGCGCCGGTGTGGAGGCAGGCGCTGGCAGGATCTCGATCTCTTTTTCCGCCTGGGCGCGATGGCCCGTCAACCGGTCTTGCACATCGACCTTGATCAGATAGCGGCCGGGAGCGGGGAACTTCAATGCCATCTCCACATCCACGGCCTGCTCAACGGGTTGGAGGTCGGTCGCCGAGACCAGGGGCACCCCGCCCTTGATTTCGGCCCTGACAGCAAGCCGCAGTTGGCCACTCAATCCAGCATTTCCATAGGTTCTCTGGAAATCGGCGAGGGAGACCTTGAGCGTTCCGTCCTGCCACTCCACTCCCTTTATCTTCAGCGGGAATAAATCGCCCAATGTCAGCTTGCGGGAATAAACCGCTTTCAGACCGGGCTGCTTCATCTCGACCCTTAGGTCGCGCTGGCGATCCTTGCCTTCGGCGGGTTCATAGGAGAGGACATAGTAGATGTCCTCGCTGGCAGCTGCTTTTTCCATGGCCTCGCCCAGCCTGGTCGTATCGCTCACCCTGCCGCCGGTGTCGGCGCTGATCTGACGGAACGCCCCCTCCCATGAGGAGAAAACCGGCCGCCACTGCAGGTGCTCATTGGCGAGGGACTCCCTGGCCGCGTCGCAGAGGAAAAGGTGGTAGGTAGCGTTGGCCCCGATGAACAGGGGCTGCAGATCACGCAGATAGCCGGTCAGGTCGTTGTCGAGCTCGATGCGCTTCTCCGTCTCGTTCAGCAGGCGGCGAAGATCGTTAATGGTGTTCTGCTTCATCGGCATCTCGCTGAAGAGGCGGCCTTCGCGGCTCAGCAGCGGCAGGCGCTCGTTCTGCATGAAGACCAGCACCCACTTTTCCGCCTCCACCGCCTTGAGCGCGCCGGCCAGGCGCTCCAGCCAGCCTGTGTAGCCCTTGAGCCGCATCAGACGGTATTCGTCGACGATGGCGCCGTATTGCTGCTTGAACTGGTCCATGATCGGCTTCTCCAGGTCGGCCTCTAGGCCGGGCGTCTTTTGCCCCTCCTGGGTGGGATGCATTGCCACATCGCCAAAGGGGTTGTGCACCATTGTATCGAAGAGCTTGGAGGTAATGGTCTCCAGCTCCTTCACCAGGAGTGCCTTCTGGGCTTTTTTCCTGCGCATGTTCTCGGCCATGCCGGCGAAGAACGTCTTGATCTTCTCCCTGTCCTTTTCCGGCGAGGTCACCTCGACAGACCGCGAGCCGTCATTCAGGATGATGCGGTCGCCGGCACGGTAAACATGGCCAAGGAAATAGTCCCAGGCCTTGGTCCACTCCTGGCTCTCCTCGTCAAGCCAGATCATGAACAGGAACAGGCGCCTTTGGCCGGCAACGGCCGCTGCGGTGGCGACCGGGCTTTCGGGCCGCGTTAAGGAGCGGCGCTGTTCGCGACAGTAGCCGATCTTGACCTGCTTGCCGTCCTCGTAAAGGCTGAAATCCCCGGCTGTGAGTCCGGAGACCGGATTGGATCCGGAGAATACCCGCACCACTATTTCCTGTTGGACCACCTCTATGTGCTCATGGACCTGTTCCTGGCTGGAAAGGAACAGTGAAACTGCCGTAACCAGTGCAAAAGTCATAACGATCCCGGTAAACGCATAAAATATTTTTTTCATACTTAAATAATAGTACTAATATTCTTAAAAATCAAAATAAATTCCTGAATTTGCCAACCATTTTTCCGCTCCAGCCCGGAAAACAATGCAGATATTATGTTATAATCCCTGTCCATGCGAAAAATGAGCATTTATCTTTTTGTGCTGCTCCTGGCCGCCTGGCCGCGGGCTCAACAGGCATCCGGCTGGGAATGGCAGTTTTCCCTTGGACCGTGGACATTGGCACCCTGGACATCACCTGTGGCCCGCGAGGCGCAGCAATTGGTCAGCGACGAGGCGGCCCGCTTGCTGGCACCCCTGCTTTCCGAATTCACGATCTTTGCCTTCGATCCGCAAATCGATTTGCGCTCGCGCGGCTGGTTCGCGACCGCCGGCTGCTGGCGCCGCCTGAATCGTGACAAGTTCGCCCTGGGCATCTCGGCCAGTACCCTCAATTTTTCCCTGCCCTTCACCCTGACGGCAGAGCAGGACATATTCTTCCTGGATATCCCGGTCGCCCATATCAGCACCAGCGGCCAGGGACAGATCGATCTGCGCACCATCATGCTGACTGCCCAGGGGCGCTGGCGCATCCTGCAGGCTGGCCGGACCGGCATTTATACCGCTCTTGGCGTAACCCTGCTCCATTTCAGCGGCGACCTGCACCTGCCTTTGACCGCCAGCGTGCAAACGTTCCTGGGCACGGTCGAAATGCGTAAAAGCGAAGACAGCACGCTGGAAGAGCTCAGGCGAAAAAATTACGGAATTCCGGCCTGGATATTGGCTCCGGCCCTGTCCTTATCCCTGCACTACCGAGTGGGGTCAAAAAGCAGGCTGCTCATGGAAATCAATCTATCGCAGGGAACGTTTCTGGCGATCGGCTTGATCATGGGCCGCTGAAAACCCGTCGATATCCCGGACCCAACCGGGAGCGATTCAAGACATGAACAATCGCATTTAGAACCTGAATCCCAAGGTGGCCCCCACCAGCATGCCGTCGAACAGGCTGTCGAATGAGGTGATCAGGTAGGCGGTGAGCTTCATGGTCCTGGATATCAGGCCGGCGTTCAGCTTCAGGGAGAAATCGTCAGCCACGAAAGTTGTGCCGCTGCCGATGTAGATGCCCTTGATCAGCCCGCCGCCGACAAAAAAATTGCCGGGGGTAAAATTCAGGACCACGCCCGGAAACAGGAGGAAGTCCTTGAACTTGAAGCCGTTGCCGTACAGGGTCACTTCGGGGCTGAGCATCAGGTATTTGCCGAATTGGAAGTCCAGCTCGGCCCCGGCGCTCCAGATCAGCGGGTCAAATGAGAAACCATCATCGGTCATGACACCGAAGTTCAGGCCGAAATTCATCTGGCTGCCCGCGCCATATACTCCGGAAACCAACAGCATTCCGCACAACAGAACCAATGCTTTTTTCATAAGTCCTCCTTGAATCATTTGGGATTCTAAAAATATAATACCAAAAAAGCAAGCGCCATCTCATTAAATCGCAATTTTTTTAAATTAAAATCCCAGGCTGTCCTCAATTATCGAGCCGGTCGAGGAGCAGTTTCAGGATGAAGCGGGCTGCGGCCTTGTGATTGCCTGCAGCGCGTATGGGCGGGCTGACGCAGGATGGGCAGCCGCCGGGACAGGGGCAGTTTTCGATGATCTCCAGCGCTTTTTCGAGCAAAAGGCCGCCTTTCTCGTAGAGGGTTTCGGAAAATCCGACCCCGCCCGGGTACTTGTCAAAAATAAAAATGTTAGGCTCAAAGCGGTCGGCAAAAGTCATGTCGGCCTGGCCGCGCCGCATGTTCTTCAGCGCTCCGGGATGCAGCGGGTCCTTGGTCAGGTTGTCCTCGATGGCCACGCCCACATCGCGGCTGTCGCAGAGCAGGATGACCGGGCTGATCTGCCTCATCAGGTAGGCGATACCGGCCACGGCCTCGAGCTTCTCCTCGTTTGAAAAATCAAGGCACTGCAGCACGTCGTTTTTGACGGTCAGCCAGAAGCCGGTGGTGTGCATTTCCTGCTGGGGCAGCTGCAGTTCGCCGGCGCCAACGTTCTCCATGGTGAAAAATTTCAATTTCTTGAAACCCACCACCTGGGAAAAGACATGGACGTCGCCGTAGGAGAAGTTGTGGTTCTTCAGGCGCGTTTCGTCAAAGATATCCAGCACCTTGATCTTGGTGTAGGTGATGGAATCGGTATAATAGTCGGCGTTGGAACGGGTCAGGAAAGCCTTGCGGTTCTCATAATCAAGTTCCTCGACCACGTACTGCTCGCCTTCCATGATATAGATCGCCTTGGGGTGCAGCGTTTCCAGGGCATTGGAAAAACCGACCTCGGCGATCACCCTCTCCCCTGCCGTGCGGTCGACGACCACGAAGTTGTCGGAAGTGACGCGGTTCAGGCTTACGGCGTCGGCCGGGTAGCCCTCCTCGGTCCAGAACCACTTGTCGTCCTTGCGCAAAAGCACCTGGTTTGCGGCCAGATAATCCAGGATTTCCTGCAGGTCCTCGCTGCCGAATTTATCGCCCTTGGCGAAAGGCAACTCGAAAGCGGCGCACTTGATATGATCGATCAAAACGGTCAGGTTGTCGGCGTTGATGCGCCCCATTTCCGGAGACTGGCCGGAAAAATATTCGGGATGGCTGACGATGTACTGGTCGATGGGCATGGAAGAGGCGACCAAGACTCCCAAGGACTGGCTGCTGCGCCTGCCGGCCCTGCCGATGCGCTGCCAGGTCGAGGAGATCGAACCGGGATAGGATGCCAGGATCACGGCGTCAAGCGAACCGATATCGATGCCCAGTTCCAGGGCGTTGGTCGAGACCACGGCCTTGATCTTGCCGTCGCGCAGGCCTTTCTCGATCTCGCGCCGCAGCTTGGGCAAATAACCGCCGCGATAGCCGCGTATGGTGTCGCGGTCCAACACGGATTTTTCAAAATCATGTTTCAGGTATTTGACCAGGATCTCGGTGATGAGGCGAGAGTTGGCAAAAGTGATCACCTGCAAACCGTGCTTGAGCAGGATGCCGGCGATCTCGCGGGTCATGGAGACGTAGGAACGGCGGATGCCCAGCTGCCTGTTGACCACGGGCGGATTGAAAAAAACCAGGAATTTGGTCCCGCGCGGGGCGCCATTCTTGTCGATCAGGACTACATCTTCCTCGATCAGCCGGGAAGCCAGGTCGGCCGGATTGGCGATGGTGGCCGAACTCATGATGAAAACCGGCCGCGTACCGTAAAAAGCGCAGACGCGCTTCAAGCGGCGCATGACATTGGCCACATGCGAGCCGAAAACCCCGGTGTAATAATGCAATTCATCGATGACCACATACTTCAGGTTTTCGAAAAGGCTGGCCCACTTGGTGTGGTGCGGCAGGATGCCCGAGTGCAGCATGTAAGGATTGGAGATGACTATCTGCGCCTGCTTGCGGATGGCTTGGCGCATGCTGGTCGGCGTATCGCCGTCATAGGTGTAAAGGCCCAGCTTGTCGCCCAGGGCCTTGTTCAGATCGAAAAGTTCGGCCAGCTGGTCCTGGGACAGGGCCTTGGTCGGGAACAGGTACAGGGACTTGGCCTGAGGGTTACGGGCCAGGGCGTCCAGGGCGGCGGCGTTGTAGATCAGGGTCTTGCCCGAAGCGGTCGGCGTGGCCACCACCGTGTGCCTTCCCTGCAGAATGTTTTCCAGGGCCCCGGCCTGGTGGGAGAAAAGGCGCTCGATGCCGCGCTTTTTATATATGGCGGTAATCTCCGGGGCCAGCTGGCAGGGGAAATCGACAAATTCGCCGCTGAAAGGATCGATCTTGATCAAACGCAACTCGGTCTCGATATCGTTGCGCAGTTGGAAAAGATCCTTGAGCGCCTGCTCGACCCGCTTGTTCTTGCCGCTGTCCATGGCCAGAAAAATAGCACAAAAGGCGGGATTAGTAAACTAACGACCTATGGTGATGAGTGAACGAACTTCCAAGTCTCAGTGATGAGTGATGAGAAAGAAAACGAGATAACAATTTTCGAGTGCATGCGGTTTCTCATCACGCATCACTCATCACTTATTACGATTGCTTCTGTTCGTCCTTCTTCACGCCCAGGATCTCCGCGATCGCCTTTTCAAAAGCTTCGCGGCTCAGGGCACCACGGGCCATCTGCGGTTCGCCTTTGCTGGGAATGAAGAGCAGGCTGGGAATTGTCATGATGCCGAAGGATCCGGCCAGTTCCTGTTCCTTGTCGGTATCGACCTTGTATATATTGATCTTCCCCTCATATTCCACGGCCAGTTTTTCCAGGATAGGAGTGACCATTTTGCAGGGCCCGCACCAGTCGGCATAAAAATCCACTATAGCCGGAAGTTCGCCGCGGAATTCCCATTGTTTCTTGTTTTCAAAATCGAAGATTTTCTCAGTGAACGTTTTTTTGTCCAATTTTTCCATAGTTGGCTCCTTGTTTATTTTTTTTATTCTTGTATTCAATAAAAGACTTGATCGCGCCCATATCGCATTCAGCCCCGCGCAGGAAGCGGCGGCAGAATAATTCCATATTTTGCCGATCGCGGGCAAACAAGTCGTCCCCGGCCGGTTCCTTGGCCAGAGATCGCAGCAGCGAGACGGCCAGTGGCGGCAGGTTTTTTTTCAGGCGGTAAAATACATGCTTGCCCTGGCGCCTTGAATCGAGCAACCCTTCCCGCTCCAAAAGGGCCAGGTTGCGCGAGACCAGGGGCTGCGACAGTTGCAATACGGCCATAAGCTGGCAGACGAAAAGCTCCCGCTGCTGCAGGAGCAGCAGCAGGCGCAGGCGGTTCTCGTCAGCCAGGACCCTGAGAATGCGTACCGTTTTTATCATATAAACACATTAACATATGTTTTTGTGTCTGTCAACTGTCTCATTTTATATAATCCTTTAGTAGCCGACTATTTGAATGGAAATGCTGGCGTCGGGAAAAGCGAACGCAAACGCAGGGCCAGGGAACCAACAAAGCAAGGACGGACGTGCCCCTGGGTAAAATGACCACTGTCTGAGCCCCGTCTTTGCTCGGGGCGAGTTGGTCATTTTAGTCCGGCCGAGCTTCTGTTGGTCTGGCCCGTAGTGGTGAGCGTTTCCGAACCCAGCATTTCTCTGGGAATAGAATCCCGTTTCACTCGCCTGCCGCCGCCAGGCCCATGGCCTCCCGCCATTTTTCGGGCAGGAAACTGACCGTGATCTTTCTGCCGCTGAACGGATGGCGAAATGAATAATGGCAACAGAGCAGCCAGAGATCAGTGCCGGCCGGGGAATTGCCGTAGCGAACATCACCGGCCAGGGGTGCCACCTTTTCCTGAAAATGGCGGCGGATCTGGTGGGTGCGCCCGCTCTGCGGAAAAACCAGGAAAAAATAGCGGCCGCGGCTTTCCCGGCAAAAACGGATGTAGGTCAAAGCCGACTTGCTGCTTCCCTGCCATTCCAGCTCTGAGCGAATGATATAGGAAGGCTGCACTCCGGCAAAAATCCGGGTGGCGGCCAGGTAACGTTTGCGGATCTTCCGTTCCTGGAACTGGTGGTGCAGGGCGATCTCGCTCTGTTTGTTCTTGGCGAAAAAGACCAGCCCCTGGGCCGGCAGGTCAAGTCGGTTGATAGGCGCCGCCCGGTAGCGGAGTGCCAGGCGCTGGTAATATTTCTGCACGCCGTGCAGCAGGTTGTCGATGTCGCTGTAGGGCGTGGGCTGCACCGGCACGCCTCCCCTTTTGAAGACAATAATCAGATCGTCATCTTCGTGCTTGATATCTTCCGGCAGCAATTCATATTCCTGTATGGTGAATTTCGGCCGGTCCACGCGCAGCAACTGACCGCCTATCGCCATGGTTTCGTCCTTCAGTCGTTTTTTGCGTTCACCATCCCAGACGCTGCCCTGCCGGACCAACTGCCGCGCCTGTTCGGGAGTAACACGCAAATGGAGCTGCAATGCATCGGCCAAGGTCATGTTTTGTCCGGCCTTGAGGCGGATGAAAAAGCGCTCCATGTTCCGATAAAAAGGAGTCGTGCCGGTCATGGACGTCATTGTAGAACGGGGGCGCCGGGCTGTCAACCAATAAGAAAAGTACTCGGTGTAAGGTCTAAGGCATAAGAAGGACTCGGCGTAAGGTCTAAGGTCCAAGGTCGAGAAGAAGTAAAATTACCCTTACCAGTAATCCCTGCTTGATTTCAATAGATGTTCTTACCTTGCGCCTTACACCCTGCGCCTTAAACCGATTTCAGTTGGCCGTCCCCCTCCCTTGACAATCAGCGTCATATAATTTATAAAATCGTTTTGCATCGACAAGCAACGAGAAGAATAAAATCTCCTGGAGGGCCAACATGACCAACATGCGCAGTTACGAA
Organism: Chrysiogenia bacterium; assembly: GCA_043826505.1. Taxonomy (GTDB): domain Bacteria; phylum Acidobacteriota; class Aminicenantia; order UBA2199; family UBA2199; genus UBA2199. The sequence goes on from JBDRQC010000007.1 coordinate 245,766, forward strand.
GAAGAGAGCAAAGACTTCCAATGGAGCATTTCGGAAAAGGAACTCGGCTACAAGGCCGGGGACACCATCAACATCGGCGCTTATTGCAGCGACCGCATCTGCGCCCAGGGCCAGGGCGACAAGCTGGCCCTTATCTGGGAAGGCCATGCCGGCCAGGTAAAGCAGTATACGTTCCATGACATGCGCCTGCTGACCAATACCATCGCCCAGTACCTGAAGAACCTTGGCCTGCAGCCCGGGGAACGCATCTGCCTGTTCATGGACAAGGTGCCGGAACTCTACTTCGGCTTTCTGGCCATCCTGAAATTGGGCGCCATCGCCCAGCCCCTGTTTTCGGCTTTCGGTGCCGAATCCCTGCTGACCCGCCTGGCCGACGCGGGCACGGCCGCCATCATCACCCAGAAAAAGCACGTGGCCAAAGTGCGCGTTCTGCTCAAGGACCTGCCCGGTCTGCGAAATATCATCGTTGTCGACGACGACGAAAGCAAGCCGTTGCGCGAAAGGGAGATCGCCCTGCACATGGAAAAGGAAGCGCGGGTTGAAAACTTTCCGGTGTTTCCCGCCCTAGCCGAAACACCTTCGGTCCTGCACTATACTTCAGGCACCACCGGCAAGCCCAAGGGCGCCCAGCATGTCCACTATTCGCTCATTTCGCAATATATCAGCGCCAAGTATGTTCTGGACCTGCAGGATGACGACATCTACTGGTGCACGGCCGACCCGGGCTGGGTCACCGGTACCTCATACGGTATCATCGGTCCCTGGGCCAGCGGCGTGACCCAGTGCGTGCTCGATGCCGGCTTCAAGGCCGAATCCTGGTACCGCTTCATCGAAAAGCACAAGGTCACGGTCTGGTATTCGGCGCCGACCGCCATCCGCTCACTGATGAAGGAGGGCGACGAGATCGTCGGGAAATTCGACCTCTCCAGCCTGCGCCACCTCTGCTCGGTAGGCGAACCGCTGAACGCCGAGGCGGTGCTGTGGTCGAAAAAGGTCTTCGGACTGTTCTTCCACGACACCTTCTGGCAGACCGAGACCGGCAGCATGGTGATCAGCAACTACCCGACCATGAAGATCAAGCCCGGCTCCATGGGCAAGCCCTTCCCGGGCATCACCGCCACCGTTGTCGACCTGAAGACGCATGAGCCGATCACAAAAGCGGGCATCGTGGGTTTGATCGCCATCAAGCCCGGCTGGCCTTCCATGTTCCGCACCTACTGGAACAACGAGGAAATCTATAAAAGCAAGTTCAAGAACGGCTGGTACATCTGCGGCGACCGCGCTTCCATCGACGAGGAAGGCTACTTCTGGTTCGTGGGCCGCGACGACGACGTGATCAACACCGCCGGCCACCTGGTCGGCCCCTTCGAGATCGAGTCGGCGCTGCTCGAGCACGAAGCGGTGGCCGAATCGGCCGTGGTGGGCAAGCCCGACCCGGTGAACATGGAGGTGGTCAAGGCCTTCATCGCCCTCAAACCCGGCTTCCAGGCCTCAAAGGAGCTGGAACTGGAAATCATGAACTTCGTGCGCAAAAAGCTCTCGGCCCTGGCCATGCCCCAGGAGATCGAGTTCGTGCCCGGCCTGCCCAAGACGCGCTCGGGCAAGATCATGCGCCGCGTGCTGCGCGCCCAGGAATGGGGCGAGGAGATCGGCGACATCTCCACCCTGGAGAACGACTGATTCATTTGAATAGCTTTACTATACGCGGCCGATCCTCATTCTCCTTGATGCCCTTGTAGTATATTTCGACTAATTCAATGCGGTCGGACTCGGGATAAATAGCGTAGATAATCCGTATCCCTGACATCACCCCCTTGCCTTTCAGTGAGCGGCAGGCGAATTTTTTGGCCTTGAAAACAGGAGGATGATCAAATCCAAGATCGGTCAACCGGAAAACCCCATTATTATCCATTTCCATCTTGTGATATGGGACCAATTGAGAGGAAATAAAGTTTTCCAGATCTCCTTTAAGAGTTGGAAACCTTTTTAAAAGCTTCTTTACATCCTTTTTAAACTCAGGAAGTTCGACTATTTCTTTGAATTCATTCGGCATATTGCCTGACCGAATAAGGTGCGGTCCGGTAAAAAACCGATTCATATGGGATTATTTTCCCGCTTTCAGTTGTCATCCATGGAATATCCCTATGGGAATACTCACTGATCTGCGAAGCATTCCAATCCGAAAAACGACAAAGGACTTTATCGATCAAGTTAATCTCGTTGGCTTTTAGTTTTGATAAATCCGCTTGCCGACGTGGAAGATATTTCGTCTGCGGAAAATTGAAATATTCGCTTTTTACTTTTTCGATTTCCTCTTCTTTAATCATATGCTCTACAATTTTTTTGAATTCCACCGGAGTCGGGCCATGATGATTTTTCTGGTAGGAGGCGCCGATCAGTTGTTCCTCGTACATTTCGTAATAGTCGAAATCGATAAAATATAAGAGCTTGTATAATACCGTTTCGCCGACATTGGGCAACGAACCGACCCTGCCTAAAATGTATAACAACACTTCCTTGAACTTTTCTAAGTTTTTTTGGGGAACGGAAATTCGAATTTCATCTTTAATTGGCAATTGATAATTCCCCCTTTCCGGAAGGCTGATTCGTGGTGTGATCTCCGGGTTGATCAAGTTTTCCAGGGTAATATTGAATTTTTTTGCCAGAAGCACCAATTCTTCGGCGGTAATCTTTCTCTCTCCACTTTCGATCTGGGATATCGCTGATCGAGAAATACCGATGGCGGAAGAAAGTTTCTCCTGGCTGATTCCTTCATTCTCCCGGATTTGCTTGATACGCTTTCCCAAATCGACATTCATTTTATTCATACTTCCCTCTTAGTATTATTGTAGCATTGGTTTGATTTTCTGTCAACTCTTTGTTCGTTTTTCTATCATTTGGTCGGTTCCCATCACAAGACAAAGCTGTTGGGCGAGGAGATCGGCGACAACTCCACCCTGGAGAACGACTGGGGACTTTTCAATAATACACTTTTTAAATCACAAGAAAGCGAACCAATCAACCATTCTACTTTGATGAGAAGCTAGTTCAAGAGTTTCTCGATCCTTCTTGCCGCGGCGAAGAGGTCTGGTTCCACCCAGTCGGCTTCGGAAAAATCCTGGCCGCGGGTATAGTCGTTGGGCACGGCGATGACCGGGCAGCCAGCGGCCTTGCCGGCCAGGACGCCGTTGCGCGCGTCCTCGAGCACAAGGCACTCCCCGGGCGGCAGCCCCAGGCGGCGGCAGGTCAAGAAGTAGATTTCGGGATCGGGCTTGCCGCGCTCGAGGCCGTCAGCCGTCTGTAGGACAGCGAAATAATCGCGTATGTGCAGCGTGTCGAGCGCAATATCAAGAAACTCCCGCTGGGCGCCGGTACCGACAGCCAGCTTCAGCCTGCCACTGAAAGCATCCAGGATCTCAATAAGGCCTGGCATGGCGCCCAGGTCGTTTCTCATTTTCTCAAGCATCAGGCGATTACGCCAGGCGAGGAGTTCTTCGGGCGGTGTCCCGATCCCCAGTATTTCGCGCAACAGGCGCAGCGATTCGATGGGCTTGCGCCCCATCAGCGGCCAGAGCTGCTCGTCGCGGATCTCCTTGCCGTAGGCGGTGGCCATCTCGCGTTCGGCGGCGAAATAGAGGCGTTCTGAGTCGATCATCAGCCCGTCCATATCGAATATCAGGGCGGACGGGCGCAGTCGTGATGGGTGCAGCATCTTTTATTATACACGATATCCCTGCCGTTGCCCAAACTCGACGCTGGAGAACGACTGACCGCGGGCGGCGATTGACAATGAATTTTTTTTCGCTCAGAATCATTGCATGGAAAAATTGCAAGCACGGCTTCCCAAGCTGGTCGCCGCCGCCCGCTGGCTGGCCTTCCTGGTCATCGCCTGCGTCTCGGGAGCCATGGCCTGGAAGGTCATCGGCATATGGCAGGCATCCCTGAGCCTGTCCCCCAACCTGAACAACGCCATCGTGGGCATCACCGCACCCTGGCATCCCTTTTACACTTTCCTGCTGACCTGCTTTCTCTGCGTCCTGGGCGCCGTGCCCATGCTGCGCGAACGCCGCAGCCTGTCCGTACCGCGCCTGGCCTTCGAACTGGCTTATTCAATTTTGGCATTGTACCTGTTGTACACCATCAACGAAGTGCTCTTTGCCTCATTTTCCACCGCCTTATCCAGGCCGTTGCTGTAAAAAGCCGTCAGCCGTTCATCGTATCAGGGAGGTCAGGCACGAGGCCCTGCCCCTACCTTCGCTTTTTCTTCTGAAGATCGCATTGCCTGCATCGCTTTTCCCTTGACATTCCCCGCATTTCCATGTAAAAAAAACTATTGGCAATTCATTTAGGAGAAAAATATGTCCGAACTGAAAAACATCATTCTTGATTACGTGAAAAAAGAGTATTTGGAGGAAGATGACGACCGTGAGATCGGCTTTGACACACCGCTGATCTCGGGGGGCATCGTTGACTCCTTTTCCATGGTCTCACTGAAGCGATTCCTGGAAACCAAGTTCACCATCCAGATCCCCGACGCCAAGGCCAGCCCGGAAGCGTTCGACTCGGTTGAAAACATCATTGAGCTCCTGAAAGAATTCAACATCCAGTAGGCATACCATGGCATTCAACAACGATATTCGCACCATTTACAAAGCCGAGCTGGAAGGCATCCGCAGCGCCGGCATCTTCAAGGAAGAGCGCATCATCTGCGCCCCCCAGAACGCTGAGATCGAGGTCGAATTTCCTGCCGGCGCCGAGCGCAAGCGCGTGATCAACATGTGCGCCAACAACTACCTCGGTCTCTCCTCGCACCCCGACGTGGTCGAGGCGGCCAGAAAAGGATTGGACTCCCGGGGCTACGGCATGTCCTCGGTACGATTCATCTGCGGCACCCAGGACATCCACAAGGAGTTGGAAGCCAAGCTCAGCAAATTCCTGGGCACGGAAGACACCATCCTTTTCCCCTCCTGCATGGACGCCAACGCCGGTGTCTTCGAAGCCGTGCTGAACGAGCAGGACGTGATGATATCCGACCGTCTGGTCCATGCCTCGATCGTTGACGGCATGCGCCTGTGCAAAGCCAAGACCGACACTTTCAAGCATTCCGACATGGGTCACCTCGAGGAGAAACTGCAGCTGCACGCCGACGCCCGCGTCAAACTGATCATCACCGATGGCGCCTTTTCCATGGACGGCGACCTGGCCAGGCTTGACCAGATCGTTGCGCTGGCCGAAAAATACAACGCCCTGGTGTTCGTCGATGACTCGCACGCCAGCGGCTTCATCGGCAAGACCGGACGCGGCACCCACGAACACTGCGGCGTGCTCGGCAAGATAGACATCATCACCACAACCCTGGGCAAGGCCCTGGGCGGCGCTTCCGGCGGCTGCGTTTCCGGCCGGAGCGAACTGGTGGAAATGTGCCGGCAGAAGGCCAGGCCCTACCTGTTCTCCAACACCATTCCGCCGGTGGTGGTTTCCGGGGCCATCGCCGTGCTCGACATCATCTCCAAAACCACCGAGCGCCGCGACAAACTGGAAAGGAACACCGCCTTCTGGAGAAAAGGGCTGACCGAGGCCGGATTGATCATCAAAGAAGGCGAGACGCCGATCGTACCGGTAATGCTGTTCAACGCCAAACTCTCCCAGGATTTCGCCAAGGAACTCTACGGTGAAGGAATCTACGCCGTGGGTTTTTTCTTTCCGGTGGTGGCCAAGGGCCAGGCGCGCATCCGCACCCAGCTTTCGGCCGCCCACGAGCCGCACCACCTGGACAAAGCCCTGGCAGCCTTTACCAAGGTCGGCGCCAAGTTCGGCATACTGCACAAGACCAAGCAGGAGATCATCGACCAATACGGTCTATGATGCCGGTCGGGACAGGCCCGTGACCCTAAGCGAAAAAATCGGCCAGCTGCTGCTGATCGGTTTCCGCGGTCTGGAGGCCGACGCTCATTCCCCCATTGTCCAGGACATCCTGGCTGGCCGCATAGGCGGCATAGTCCTTTTCGACCGCGATTTGGCCCTGAAAAGCGCCAGGCGCAACATCCTTTCACCGCGGCAACTTAAAGACCTGATCCGTTCTCTGCAAGCCGCCGCCGCCATTCCTTTGCTGGTGGCCGTGGACCAGGAAGGCGGGCAGGTGGCGCGGCTCAAAGCGGAATGCGGTTTCCCGGCCACGATCTCAGCGCAGAGTCTGGGCGAACTCGATGACCCGGGAGAGACCCGTTGCCAAGCCGAAAAAATCGCCGTCGCACTGGCCGATGCCGGTATCAATCTCAACTTCGCTCCGCTGGTCGACCTGAATGTCAATCCAACCAACCCGATCATCGGTAGATACCAGCGCAGTTTTTCCGCCGATCCGCACACGGTCACCCGTCACGCCTTGGCTGTGATCGAAGCCCAGAACGAACACGGAATAATCAGTTGCCTGAAGCATTTCCCGGGCCACGGCAGTTCGCGCCAGGATTCCCACATCGGCTTCACCGATGTCAGCGCCACCTGGGAAGCGCTTGAACTTGAGCCCTATCGCGAACTCATAAGCCGCGGCCGGGCCGAAGCCGTCATGACCGCCCATATCTTCAACCACTGCCTGGATCCGGAATTCCCGGCCACGCTTTCCCGGAAGACCATCACGGACCTGCTGCGGCAGGAGCTGGGCTTCGCGGGGCTGGTCATTTCAGACGACATGGACATGAAGGCCATCAGCACTGAATACAGCAGGGAAAAAGCTTTGGAACTGGCGCTGGAAGCCGGCAACGACATCATCCTCATCGCCAATAACCTTTCCTACGATGAAAGTGTAGCCACCCGGACGCGGGACATCATCCTCGGCCTGATTACGTCCGGACGCGTCAGTGAAGCACGTATCGATAATGCCTGCCGGCGCGTTATGGATCTGAAACATGGCAGGCTCGCCTTGGCCGCCAGATGATCCGGCCCGGCAACTATTTTTTTGAAAACAGATTCGCTTTCCTGCTGGCAGTTGCGGAAGCAAGTGCCGGTGCGGCATTTGCCTTCCGCCATCAAACCGTTTTTTTGCACAGCGGCCGGGAGCGGCTTTTGCTTTGGTCACTTTTTTCAATTGGCGCTCTGTCCATAGGAGTTTTATTTTTCTTTTTGCTTGACCGCGTCGCAGCCAACTTGGCCGATAAATTTTGCCTGAGCCGCGAATTCATTTTAAATAAATTGGCCGTCACTTTTTCCCCAATCCTCCTCCTTTTGCTGGATTTCGTCCAGGAAAAATATGTCTTGCGCAACATTTCCTTGACGCTCATACTTCTGGCTGCGGCCGGAATCGTATACCTGCAAATGATTTTTTTTTATAAACTGCTTCGTAGCCGCCCGCAGACGGTATGCCATCCCAACCATCAGATTCAGGGGAATCAAGCCCCGAAGCATAGGACTTTTCTGAAAGTGTTTCTGGCCAGTTTTGGGCTCTATTCCTTGATCCTGCTCAGCGGCATCCTGCCTTCCCAACCCTTCACCGGCGATGAGCCTCATTATCTGCTCATAGCCCAAAGCATGGTCCGCGACCTCGACATCGACGTCTACAACAATTATCTTCACAAAGACTACTTGGAGTTCTATCCCGGAGAGATTAGCTGGCATGCATATCCCGGCAAGAAGGGACCAGCGCACCTTTACAGCAAACATTTCCCCGCCCTACCGCTGCTGCTGACCCCGGCTTACTGGTGTGGTGACCGCCTCGGCAAAACACTGAAAATTCCCGGGATTAACTTGCCCAATGAAAGAAACATCCGCATCCTGCTGGCGCGAGAAACCATGACGCTGTTTGCCGCCCTGCTGGTCTCATTTTTCTTCATGCTGGTATGGGAATTCACGCAAAACCGAAGGACGGCATTTTATTCATGGCTTTTTTTCGCATTCACGCCACCGATCCTATTCTATTTTCAGCTCCTATTTTCGGAAATCCCGGTCACGCTGATACTATTGCTGATCCTGCGCCAGGCGCTTTTCAAGGAATCAGACTCCAATAAATCCCTGTTCTGGTCAGGATTGGGAATTGCCGTCATCCCCTGGTTCGGAATTAAGTACATCATTCTGGCTGCCGCCATCCTCGCCATATTCCTTTACTTAAAATGGCGGATCTTATTCAAACAACAGTGGAAATTTTTATTTTTTTTCGGTCCGCTTCTGGTTTCCAGCGCCTTGTTCCTTGCTTTTCTCTGGCAGATATACGGAATGATCTCTCCATTCGCGGTTTATTTTGGAACGGCTGCGGCCAAGGCTATATCTTTTAGCCGACATTTCAGCTTCAGCCTTAGGGATTTCATCGTACAGGCGCTCGCTTTTTTCATTGACCAACGCCTGGGTCTTTTCATTTATTCGCCACTTTATGTCCTGTTCATTCCGGGCATCGTAATCACATTCAAAAAATGTAAAAAAGTAGGTGGCGCCACCCTGATCCTGGCCGCTGCCTACTGGATTTTCTTAGCTTATAACCAAGTTCCTGGCAATTATGGTCCGCCTGAAAGATTGATGCTGCCGGTAGGATTCATTCTGGCGCTCTTTGTTGCCGCCACATTTTCCTGGGCAAAAAATCGCTCCACAACAATCATATTCAGGATCCTGGCGGCCATTGCCATCCTACTGGCTTTTCTGGCTGTCACCCAACCGCGGCTGTTTTACCATGAAGGTCTTTCGATCGATTCCTGGAATAAGGACACCCAGTCATATCTGCTGACCAGTATTAGCAATGTGGCCATCGACTTTTCCCGTCTGGTGCCCAACCTGATATACTTGCCCGATTTTTCCTGGCTGATTTTGATCATTTGGCTGACGCTGATTACCGCCATCTGCATAGCCGTACTGCAAAAAGAGAGAAGAATCGCCGCCAGACCGCCAAACTTCCGAATTGGCGGCCATGCGTTATGGATCTTCATTCTTCTCACGCTCCTGACCATCCACCAATTTTTTAATGTCCGGCTCAATGACCAGGACTCTCTGGCTGTTCCCAGCGGCAAGGTATATTTCCAAGACGGGAACACTTTTGGCCCGGAATTGGGCGGCTTTTGGACCCGGGGCAACTGCCTCGCCCAGGTGGTCCTGAAATCACCAATCCCACTCAAGCGGCTGCGCCTGGAAATGACAAGCCGGAGCCCGATCCGCGCATCGGTACGGATCGGCTCGCTGCGGATGGAGCACAATTTTTCAACAGTGACCCCATCATCTATTACCAAGATCTTTCCCAAACCGGACGGCATCCCTTGGCAGGGCAGTTTTTTATATCTAGTTCGTTTTAAAGTCATCAATGGTTTCGTGCCCACACAAGTGGAAACGGCCAATTATGACCTGCGTTTCCTCGGCGTGTTTTCCAGATTGATCTCTTTGGCCAAATAATGTAATCATGCCATATTGCCAAGCCACTTTCAGCAAGGTTACCAAACCCTTGTTTTTGATAATCTTTCAAATGGCCGAGGTTTTTCGATCAAGGAAGTCATAGTTGAGGCTGAAAAGTTCACCGGTCACAAAATCAAATCTCATATCATCCCTGCATGGAGGGGAGATCCGGGAGTTCTGGTAGACAGTTCAAAAAAAGCAAACGAAATACTTGGCTGGCAACCAGAATTTCATCAGCTAGCGGACATAATCAAAACCGCGTGGGACTGGCATCGGAGATTATAAGTCTCCAGCGCCTGGGTAGATCCAGCCCCCGTACGGATCATTGTGACAGGGGCAGCTCCACGTAAAATGTGCTGCCCTGGCCTATTTCACTTTCGGCCCAAATGCGCCCCTGGTGCCGGCGCACCAGCTGCTCGGCAATGGACAGGCCCAGGCCGGTTGAAGATTCACCGCCTGTGGGCCGGGCGCTCAAACGCTGGAATTTTCCGAACATTTTTTGCTTGTCTTCGGGAGTAAGTCCGGGACCTTGATCCTGGATGGCCACCAGCACAGTTTTTTCCAGACAGCGGACATTGACGGCAATGGAAGTTTTGCCGGGAGAAAATTTAATAGCGTTACTGACCAGGTTGTCAAATATCTCCTTCAGCCATTCCGGATCGCCATTGACCAGGCAGCCCGGTTCGATATTGAGATCAATTTTTTGCTCTTTGTTCAGTATCTGGTTGGCAAATCCTTCGCTCACCTGCTCGAGCAAAGTCCCGATATCGACGACCTGCAGTTCCAGCTTGATGTCACCGGTTTCAATGTGCGATATTTCCAGCATTTCGTTGACCAGAGCCAGCATGCGCTTCGAATACTGGGAAATTTTCTCCGCCAAACGGACATTGGCCGGCAGTTCGTGATTCTGCCGGCAGATCAGTTCGGCTGAACCCATGATGGACATAAGCGGATTTTTCAGGTCATGCACAGCGATGCGCTGCATTTCATCCTGAAGCCTTTTGGCCTTGAGCAATTCATCGTTAACCCGGGAAAGTTCGCCGGTCCTCTCCTTCACCAGCGTCGCCAATTCCCTTTCCCGCCGCTGCAAGAGGTTAAAACGCCATCTGAAAGCCATCACAACCAGGAGCAGCACACTGAAAGCGGCAATGGCCCTGAACCAGATTGTCTGGAAGAAAAACGGCTGCAGCTCGAAACGCAAGCTTGCTCCTTTCTGGTTCCATTTGCCGTCATTGTTGCAGGCGATCACCCGGAAAGTATAGAGACCCGGCGGCAGGTTGGTGTAGGAAACCTGCCTCCGGCTGGTTTCCGCACTCCAGTCGCTGTCAAACCCCCTGAGCATGGTCTTGAAACGGTTTTTTTCGGGAATAAGAAAACTGAGGGCGGTAAAGGTAAACTCCAGTTTTTTGCGGCCGGGACCGATGACCGGCACTGCCCCCAGGTCGACAGGCTGACCTTCAACGATCATTTTTTCAATGAGCACCGGGGGGATGCGCTCGTTGCGCTTGCGGTAATCGGGGTCGACCACCGTCACCCCCTTGATGGTCGGGAACCACAACTTACCGTCTTGGGCTTTCCATCCCGCCGGCTGGGCCGGACCGCTGCTTTCGATGCCGCTCATCCCTTCTGATCTGCCGTAAGAAAGCGAATGGATCCGCCGAATGCTGCCGGCGATGAAATCATTTATTTCCTTTTTACTGGCCCGGTAAACACTATTGTTGCAGTTCATCCAAAGATAACCATGATCGTCCTCAAGGATCTGGAAAGCCACATCATTGGTCAACCCGTCCCGGGAACTAATTGTATGGAACTGGCCGTTCTTGAAACGGATCAGCCCGCCGCTGTTGGTGCCGAGCCAGAGCGTCCCGGCGGCATCGGGATAGATCGCCCAGATGGCGTTCTGGGAAGTTCCGGATCGCGGCTGGTAAACGGTGAATTGCCCCTGCCGAAAGCGGTAAAGGTCGCCATTGTAGGTTCCGACCCAGATCGTGTCCTCGCGGTCCTGGCTGATGGCGTAAATGAAATCGTCGCTTAAACCGCTGCGCCGGCTGTAATTGATGATGCGTCCGTCGGGGTGCAAAACATCGATACCGCCGCCATTGGTGCCGGCCCAAATCGTGCCGTCGCGGGCAGCCAACACGGCACGCACGATGTCATTGGCCAGGCCATTGCGGGTCGAAAACACTTTCACCTTGCCGTTTTGCAGGCGGTGCAGCCCGCCGCCGTAGGTGCCGAACCAGATGGCGCCGTCGCTGGCTTGGGCGATGGACCAGATGCGCAGGTCGCGCAATCCCTGTTTTATGCCAAAAATCTCAAATTTGCCGGAACGGAAGCGCACCAGGCCGCCGCCGATCGTACCGATCCAGATTGCGCCATCCCGGTCCTGCATGACCGAACGCGTAGGATCGACCGGGAGACCGCTGCGCCGGTTATAAAAAAAATTGCGATCGTCCTTGAGCCGGTTCAGGCCGCCGCCGTACGTACCGACCCAAAGGCTGCCTTCGTCGTCTTCGACCAGGGCCCGGATCGAATCGTTGCTCAGGCCGGATTGCCGCCTCAAGTTGCTGAACACTCCACGCTCAAACCGGTTCAGGCCGCCGCTATCCGAACCGACCCACAGGATGCCATGGCTGTCCTCATAAATAACGCGGACATCATTACCGGACAACCCGTCCTTCTGGGAGTAAACTTGGAAAACCCCCTCGCTGAACTTGACCAGGCCGGCACCGGCCGTGCCGATCCACAGGGAATCATCACGGCCAACACAGAGTGCCCAAATGGTATTGCCCGACTTGCCGTTTGGCAGCGCATGATTACTGAAATAACCAGAACGATAACTTAAAAGGCCGGTGCTGGTACCTATCCACATGGTGCCGTCTCGCCCGGCACAAAGGGCCGATATATAATTCTGCTCCAATCCGTCAGCGATCGTAAAAACGGTAAAAACGCCATTTTGATAGCGGTTGAGCCCCTGGGTGGTGCCGATCCACAAACCACCCCGGGCATCGCAAGCCAGTGAAAGGATGAAATCGCTGCAAAGGCCGTCATCAACTGTGAAATTACGGAATTTGCCGCCGCGGTGGCAGAGCAGCCCGTTGGGCGTGCCGATCCACAAAGCCTCATCGGAGTCTTCAACGATGACCATCATGCCATTGTTGCGGATTTCGGGGGTGTTGGATTTATCAAAAACAGTGAAGTGCAATCCGTCGAAACGAGCCAGTCCTTCATAGGTGCCGATCCACAGATAGCCGTCCCGGGACTGAACCATGCTCAAAACCGAATTCTGGGGAATGTTACTGTTGTCGGTGGACCACAGATCAATTATATGGTGGCTGATATCTTTCTGAGGATCCAGAGCCCAGGAAAAAAAGGCTGCGATTATGAAAATAACGAAAAACAGCGCTGCCGGCTTTAAAAAACAGAGCGGTCGGCAAGTTGAAGATCCTACGGTTTTGCTCATCCCTTCCGATAATACTCCAAAATAAAAAAAAATAAAAGCGCTATCAAGACCAGATGATGGATGCGGACTTGGCCCCTGGCGATCGCATCTTTAATTGGGCCGCGGATTGGTGTAATATGAATCTTCAAGGAGATTCCATGTATCAGCGAGTGAAATACGATTTCAAACAGGAATTGATCAAGATCAAGGATGCCGGCCTGTTCAAAGAGGAACGGCTGATCCTTTCCAGCCAGAAGCCTACCATCCATGTCTCATTCCCGGCCGGTTCCGAACCCCGGGAAGTGTTGAATTTCTGCTCCAACAACTACCTGGGGCTGGCCAACCATCCCGACCTGATCCGCGCTGCCCACGAGGCCCTGGATCGCTATGGTTTCGGCCTGGCCTCGGTGCGCTTCATTTGCGGCACCCAGGACCTGCACAAGCAGTTGGAAGAAAGAATCTCGCAATTCTACGGCACCGAGGACACTATTCTTTATTCATCCTGCTTCGACGCCAACGGCGGCCTGTTCGAAAGCCTGCTTGGCACCGAGGACGCCATCATCACCGATGCCCTGAATCACGCCAGCATCATCGACGGCATCCGTCTGTGCAAGGCCAAGCGTTTCATTTACGAGCATTCCGACATGCAGTCACTGGAATACGCCCTGAAAAAAGCCCGCGAGGGCATGGATATCTGGGACGGTCCCGGCCTGGCCAAGGAGCCGGTCCCGGCCCGCAATATCCTGATCGCCACCGATGGCGTGTTCTCCATGGATGGTGACATTGCCGACATAAGAAGCATCGTCGAACTGGCCGGCATCTATGATGCTTTGGTCATGGTAGACGATTCCCACGCCACCGGGTTTTTGGGAAAAACCGGCCGCGGTTCGATCGAGTACAACGACGCTTTAGGTAAAGTTGACATTATCACCTCGACCCTGGGCAAGGCCATGGGGGGGGCCTCGGGCGGATTCAGCAGCGGTCGCCGGGAAATGATCGAGATCCTGCGCCAGAAATCACGGCCATACCTTTTTTCCAACACATTGGCTCCGGCCATCGCCGCCGCAGGCATCGCCGCATTCGAACTGCTTGAGCAGAGTGACGACCTGCGCCAGAAACTGATGGCCAACACCTTGACTTTCAGAAGCGAGATGAGCCGGCTCGGGTTCGACCTCAACGAGGGCAGCCATCCCATAGTGCCCATCCTTTTACGGAAATTTGAAAACGATGCCCAACTGTCGCAGCGAATGGCACAAGATCTTTATAACGAGGGAATCTACGTGGTCGGCTTCTTCTTCCCGGTAGTGCCGCGCGGCCAATCGCGCATCCGCGTCCAGATTTCTGCGGCCCACACCCCCGGGGATATCGAAAAGGCCGTCAACTCTTTCACCAAGGTGGGCCGCAAACACGGCGTCATATAAAAACAGGACGGTTCTCAACCTCAGCTCCCGGAGAAAAGCCATTTTTCAAAAATCCATGAATGTGCTATAATGGAAAAAATGCACAAGGAAAAACAGAGATGATGAACAAAATTACACAAAAAGCGCCGAAAGGTATCTTATTCTGGTTGCTATCACTGGTTATCCTCATCATGCTTTGGAACATGCTCAGTAACGTTTCCAACAGCAAGACCAAAACACTGACATTTTCCGAGTTCATGGACAAAGTAGAAAATGACCAGATATCCAGCGCCCAGATCGCCAGCAATGTTGTCAAGGGCGACATGAACCTGGAGGATGGGAGCGCTTACACCCGCTACGAGTCCACAATTCCCCTGGATTACCCCGATCTGATCAGCAAGCTGCGCCAGCACAAAGTCAATATCGAAGTGGAAAAACTGAATAAGAACGAGTGGTTGAGCATCCTCCTTTCCTGGGCGCCATTCGTGATCATCATCGTTTTCTGGATCATGATCATGCGCCAGCAGGGCGGTAACAAGGCCTTCACCTTCGGAAAAAGCAAAGCCCGCATGTTCACCGGCGACCGCAACAAGTACACTTTCAAGGATGTGGCCGGGGTCGAAGAAGCCAAGGAGGAACTGGAAGAGATCATTGAATTCCTCAAGGAACCAAAGAAATTCCAGCGCCTGGGCGGCAAGATCCCCAAGGGCGTGCTGCTCATCGGCTCCCCGGGCACCGGTAAAACACTCCTGGCCAAGGCAATCGCCGGCGAGGCCAATGTCCCTTTTTTCTCCATTTCTGGTTCCGATTTTGTCGAGCTTTTTGTGGGCGTCGGGGCTTCCCGGGTGCGCGATCTGTTTGACGAAGGCAAAAAACATGCTCCCTGCATGATATTCATTGATGAAATTGATGCCGTGGGCCGGCAGCGCGGCACCGGCCTGGGTGGCGGCCATGACGAACGCGAGCAAACCCTGAACCAACTGCTTGTGGAAATGGACGGTTTCGATGCCAACGAAGGAGTAATTATTATCGCCGCCACCAACCGCCCTGACATTCTTGACTCGGCCCTGCTGCGGCCGGGGCGCTTCGACCGCCGCATCGTCGTTTCCATCCCCGACGTCAAGGGCCGCGAAGAGATCCTCAAGGTGCACACGCGCAATACGCCTTTGGCCAAGGACGTCGACCTGCAGATACTGGGCCGCTCCACCCCTGGTTTCACCGGAGCCGATATCGCCAACATGGTCAACGAGGCGGCCCTGTATGCTTCACGCAACGGAAAAAAAAGCATCGCCATGGAGGATTTCGAATACGCCAAGGACAAGGTGCTGATGGGCAGTGAAAGAAAAAGCATGATCATCTCCGAGGAGGAAAAACGGATCACTGCCTACCACGAAGCCGGCCACGCCCTGATCGCCTCCCTGGAAAAGGAAGCCGATCCCCTGCACAAGGTTTCCATTATCCCCCGCGGCATGGCCTTGGGCCAGACCCAGCAATTGCCGCTCAACGACAAGTACACCTACTCCAAAACCTACCTGGACGCCCAGCTTTCAGTGCTTTTGGCTGGACGCATCTCCGAGGAGATTTTTCTCGGCATGACCACCACCGGCGCTGGCAACGATTTCGAAAAGGCCACATCCATTGCCCGTAAAATGGTTTGTGAGTGGGGCATGTCGGCCATGGGACCGATCAGCTTCGCCAAGAAAGAAGACATGATCTTCCTCGGCCGCGACCTGATGTCCCACAATGAATTTTCCGAGGAGACTTTGCAGATGATCGATGTCGAGATCAAAAAGATCATCGACCAGGCCTACGCCAGTTCCAAGAAGATCATTCTGGAAAACCGTGAAAAACTGGAGATCATCGCCCAGGGGCTGCTTGAGAAGGAGTCCCTGACCTCTGACGACATCGCCGCTATTCTGGGCTATCAGAAGAAATCCGGCCGCCTGCAAACGAAAAAAAGGAAACCCAGGAACGAAAACAGCCAGCCAAACCAAAAATAGATGATCATTGAAAACATCATCAATGCCTTTGCCAAATTCACCATACGGGATATTCTTGATATTTTCCTGATCTTCCTGCTGATCTATTACCTGCTGCTGCTGATCAAGGGGACCAAATCATACCAGATGGCTCTGGGGTTGATGCTGATCGGCTTTTTCGCTCTGATCACCGACCTGCTCAAGCTTACCGCTTTCGCCTTTATTTTAAACAACTTCTTCACCTATCTGGTTTTTGCCATCATTGTTCTGTTCCAGGGCGAATTTCGCAAGATATTGGCCGAGATCGGCGGCAAGCTCAAAACCAAATTCATCCCCACCGACATCTCGCGTATCCGTGATGAGATCGTCAATGCCGTTGTAGCCATGGCCTTGGGAAAGGTCGGTGCCTTGATCGCCGTAGAAAGAGAGATCAAGCTGAAATCCTATATCGACAAACACATCAAGATCGACGCCCTGATTTCCAAGGACATGCTGTTGACTATTTTTTCTCCCAATACCCCGCTGCACGACGGAGCGGTGATCATTTCCGAAGGCCGCATCGCCGCAGCCAATTGTTTTTTTCCTTATCCACCGCTCCTGGAATTAACGCCGGCCGGAGGCCGGCACCTGGCCGCGATCGGCATCAGCCAGGAATCAGACTGCGTGGCCATCGTCGTTTCCGAGCAGACCGGCAAGATATCCCTGGCCGTCAAAGGTGAACTGATCCGCGGCCTGGATCGCGAAGGCCTGAAAAACAGGTTGAAATTCCTGAAGATATAAAATGCCAGAAAACATTAAAAATCTTTTTTTGAACAACCTTGGCCTGAAGACCAGCGCCCTGGTCCTGGCCGTACTTGTCTGGGCCAGCATCAGCGGCCAGGAAAAGACATTTTCAGAAAAAACACTGAAAGTTCCCATAGAAGTTTTCAATGTGTCAGCTAAAATGGAAGTGGTCAGCCTGCGCCCGGAAGAAGTGACGGTTTCGCTCAAAGGCGCCAGCAAATTCGTCGCCGCCGCCACAACTAAAATCATCCCTATCAAGATCGATTTGAAAAACATCAATGAAAGCAGCAAGCTTAATTATTTCGCTGAGGATTACCTGGAAATTCCCACCGGCGTCCAACTCATCTCCATCCACCCGAAGATGATCGAGGTATATGTCGAGGAATTCGCCACCAGGGAAGTTCCGGTGAGGATTCGTTTCCGCGGCCGCTTGAAGCTGCCCCTGATACTGAAAGAAGCCAGGGTCATCCCCGACCGGGTTACTGTCATGGGCTACAAATCGCAGATCAGCAATATAGACGTCGTCCTGACCGAAGAAGTTGACTTGAGTGAGATCGGAGCAAGCCTGACCCGCCGCATCGCCCTGAAGCAAACCAGGGACATTTTAAAATTCAGGGATCACCGCGACGTGGAACTCCAGCTGGAAATAGTAGACCGCAGTGCGAAAAAATGAAAGACAACCTTTTTGGCACCGACGGCATCCGTTCCCCGGCCGGGGCCTTTCCGCTGGACGAAGCCTCGCTGCTGAAGCTGGGCGCTGTGATCACTCGACTGACCCTCGATCCCGCCATTCTCATCGCCCGTGATACCCGCGCCTCGGGTGCGATCATCGAAGCGCAGTTAAGCCAAGGCCTGGGCCGGCGCGCCCGCATCGCATCAGCCGGCATCCTGCCCACTTCGGGCTTGGCCTACCTGACCCGGAAGCTCCATTTTGACTTCGGCATCATGATTTCAGCTTCACACAATACTTTCAGCGATAACGGCATCAAGATATTCAACCATCGCGGTGAAAAAATCTGCCAGCGCCTGGAAAACAAGATCAGTGTTGATTTCCGGGCAATAAAAAAAGCAATCCCCGCCCGGCCGCAGGCGATTACGACCATCACGAACCGCCAGTATCAGGATTTTCTTTATGAGAACGGCAGGGACCTGGCCGGGCAAAAAATGAAAATCGCTGTGGACTGCGCCAATGGGGCCGCCAGCCCTTTATCCGCCCCGCTCTGCCGCCGCCTGGGACTGAATGCCGCCATCGGCCACGCCCGGCCCAACGGACGGAACATCAACGCCGGCTGCGGCTCAACCTTCCCGCGAGCCCTGAAAAAACTGGTGGCAGAAAAGAAAGCCGACCTGGGAATAGCCTTTGACGGCGATGCCGACCGGGTGATATTCTCGGACCGCAGCGGGAATATCTTAGAAGGCGACCATGCCCTTTACCTAATGGCGCGATACCTGAACGATACCGAGCCAAGTTTTAACCGCAGGGTGGTCGGTACCGTCATGGGCAATCTCGGTCTGGAAAGGGCGTTGAACGCCATTGGCATCGAATTTCTGCGCAGCGGCGTCGGCGACAAGCACGTGTACCGGTTAATGAAAAAAAAGGGCGCCATTCTGGGTGGTGAGCCCTCCGGACACATCATTTTGCGGCAGCGCCAGACGACCGGGGACGGTTTTCTGACCGCGCTTTTTTTTATGAAAGCCCTGGATTTTTTCCATTGTGACGCCGATGAGATCTTCAAGCAACTGCGGTTGTTTCCCCAGCAAACGGTCAACATCCGGATCAGGCGCAGGAAAGACCTGAAAACCTGGAAAACACTCAGCCAGGCTGCCAGGGAGTTTGAAAGTAAAAACGGCGGCCAGGCACGTTTGCTTATCCGTTATTCTGGCACCGAAGCGAAGCTGCGTATCATGATGGAAGCCCGGGACCGGGACATCATCGAAAAAAATATGCCGATTTTCCAGTCATTGGTAGAAAATGAAATTGGAGACCAAAATGAAACTTAGCGTCAATATCGATCACATTGCCACCATTCGCCAGGCGCGGATGACCAACGAACCGGACCCGGTTTACGCTGCGGTGCTTGCTGAAATGGGCGGCGCCGACGGCATCACGGTGCATTTGCGCCAGGACCGCCGGCACATCCAGGAAAGGGACGTCGAGATCCTGCGCCGGGTGATCAAAAGCAAATTGAACATGGAAATGGCCGTTTCCATGGAAATGGTCAAGATCGCACTGAAATACAAGCCTGACCTCTGCACGCTGGTGCCGGAAAGCAAGGATGAAGTCACGACCAGCGGCGGACTTGACGTGATCATGTTCGCCGACAAGATCCAGGAAGTAGCAGGCAATCTGCTGGCGGCAGGCATAGGCGTTTCATTGTTCATTGATCCGGAGATCGATCAAATCAAGGCTTGCCACCGCCTGGGCATCCGCATAATCGAATTGAACACCGGCGACTACGCCAAAAATGCAGCTAACAGTTACGCAAGGCTGGAACTGGAAAAAATCGGCAAAGCGGTTAGTTATACCAGGAAACTGAACTTCACCCTGCTGGCCGGCCACGGACTCACCTATCAAAACATCCGTCCCATCGCCGCCATCACCGAGATCGAAGAATTGAACATCGGCCACTCCATCGTGGCCAATGCCGCTTTTCTTGGACTGAAGCAAGCCGTGGCCCGCATGAAGGAGCTGCTCGTTTGCTGAAAAAATTTTTCAAGGCCAGCCTGGCAGTTCTGGCCATTGCCATAGCCGTCACCGCCTTCAACGGTCTCTCCTTTCAAAAAAGAATCAACAATCGCCCCCTGCCTTCTTTTTATAAAAAAGGCGTTTTTCATTTGCATTCCAATTTTTCAGACGGCATCGGCGGCATTGAAGAGATCTGCAGGGATGCCGGAGCCCAGAATCTGGATTTTGTCATTCTGACCGACCATGGCCGGCCCAACCTGCAGGCATCGGCTGCCACGGCCTGGCTCCACGACACCTTGCTCATCGGCGCCTCGGAATTTTCTCTCCATTCCGGCCACCTGGCCGCGGCCGGATACCGTACTCCAGATTATATTTTCCCACCCGAGCCGCAGGAAGCGATCGCGGAAGTCAACCGCGACCAGGGCGTAACGTTCATCTCCCACCCCCTGGACCGCAAGATCCCCTGGACAGACTGGCAGGTCAGCGACTTTACCGGTATTGAAATTTTGAGCATGTATCAAATGGCCAGAAAGAATCTATTGTACGGATTGACCCTGTTTCCGCTGCAATACATGTTGAACCCCGACTACGCCTTGACCTCGCTGATCTCATATCCGCGCAAGGAACTGGAAATATGGGACGGTTTCAACATTGAAGGAAAATACTACGGCATCTACGCCCTGGACACTCACGCCAAGCTTCCGATCAGCGAGAAAACCAGCTTGCATTTTCCTTCCTATGGAGCAACCTTCAAAATATTGCGCATCTACGTGAAAGTGGACCGCGAACTTGAGAAGGACGCCAAAACGGCTGCCGCGACCATTATTTCATCTCTGCGCCGCGGCGACTTTTTCTGCGTCATCGAATCGCTGGCCGCGGCCAACGGCTTCGAAAATTACTATCTGGAAAAAGACGGCCGCCGGGTGGAAATGGGGGGAGACGCCAAGGCCGACGGGGGCGTGCTGGTTCTGAAATTGCCTTTCAATTTTTCGACCGACATCCTGATCAAGAAAGACGGGGGAGAATTTAAAAAAATCCCGGACAACATCCGGCAGGAAATTGCCATTCCCATCAATCGGCCCGGGGTATATCGCTGCGAAATATCGCCGCATTCGGGACCCGGCAGCGATCTGCCTTGGATCCTGGGCAACCCCATCTTCATCGGCCGCTCAAGGGATCCTGAAAAGGCCAAGACGGTCACGCCCCGCCGTATCCTGGCCGGGTCTGAAAATTATTTCCAGATCGAAAAGAATCCCCTTTCTCAGGCCACAATGCAGGTTGATACCCAAGCAACCGACCAGCCGGTCACCCGCTTCACCTTTATCCTGCGGCAAGAATCACCTGCCCAGGTCGACTTCTGGACAGCCCTGGCCCGCAGGGAAAATCTCGATTTTTCAAATTATCGGGGCTTCGTGTTCGAAACCCGCGGCAGCCGTCCCATGCGTTTCTGGCTGCAATTTCGCAATGGTGAGGACCGACTGGAATCCGCGTTCCAGCATTCATTCCTGGTCGGGGAAAACTGGCAGCGGATCGCGATCCCTTTCGCCCGTTTTCACCGCCTTTACGGCCCCAATGCTACCCCCGATCTAAAAAAAATCAGCGCCTTCTTTTTCACGATCGACAATGGCAACTCGCACTCCGGCTCCGGGGGCGAGATCAGCTTGCGTTCTATCGGCCTGTATTGAAAGCTTACAGCATCAGAAAGCGGCGGCCCCTTTCTACTTGACCTTGGCTTTTTGTCCGCCTTTGTTTTGCGAGGCCCGTGCCTTGATCTCGGTGACAATTCTGTCAACCTGCGGCTGCTTGCCATTCAAAGCCAGAGAGGCTGCGAAAGCTTTCAGGGCCTCGTCCATGTCGTTGAGCTTGAAAAAAGAGAAGCCGATCAAATTTAAAACGCGGATGTCGCTGTTGTAGATTTTGTTGGCTTTGAGCAGCTCGTCCAGGGCCGGCTCGAAGCGCTCCAGGCCGAACAGGGCGGTGCCCTTGATCAAATGATAATCAAAAGCGAATTTAGCGAATCTGCTGAGGTTCTCCACGGCAGCCAGTACCTGGGAATACTTCTTCAGCCTGTTGGCCAGAGTGAACTGGGCCACGTACCCTTCCGCGAAATCGGGATTGTCCTGGACGCTTTTTGCAAAATACAGCTCCGCTTTCTCCAGGTCGCCTATCCCTTCGAACTGCTGGCCCTGGACATAGTTGAAAATATATGGATTGTCAACCATGACCTGCTTGTAGGTTTCGATCGGGTGGGCGATTTTCTGGATCGGGGAAATGGTAAAATCGGTTTTTTTGCTGTCCAGCAGGGCGCCCCCCGGAGCGCGCAAACGCATGGTCAATTCATAATAATCGGAACGCAAATCCTTTTTGTCGAGCGCCAGGATCAGATGCATATCCTTGGCAAACGGCTGTTCATTCAATGATTGGCGCACGGTGCGGCTGAATTTGAACCTCTCGTTCAGGCCGCGCAATTCAATCTCGACCTCGCCCTTTTCCCAAACTTCCCGTGTCAGGTCATAGACACCGACCAGCAGGTGGGGAACATCGCTGAGACCGAAGGTCTTATCGATATCAACGGACAATACTTTATTGAAGAATTTGTAGGTGTGAAAGAAATTGTTGTTTTCGATCTCCTGTTTGTAGCCGAGGACGGGATTGGCCAGGTACGGCTTCTGTCCGGGATGGGGTACGTGAATGGCATGATCAAAATAGGAGAATTCCTTGCCCACAGAGTTTTCAATGAACACAACCAACAGGTAATCTCCGGGGATCACCGGGAAGGAATCGTGGACCACTACTCCGCCGCCCTCAAGGCCCTCTACCTTGTCTGGTGCGAAATAAAATTCGAAATTTTTGACATACTGGTAAACGATGGTTTCACCTTTGCGCAAACTAACGTTAAGGTTCAGGTTGAAAAAATACTTGTCCTCGTCTTCATTGAAGCCCAGGGAGAGCCTTTTGGGCCGCACGGAAACATTGACGAAATCACAACCGTAGCGTTCTTCGCGGGTGACGGATACCAAGTTGTAATTTTCAATGAAATTGGCCGAGGATTCAATATTGACATAGCCTTTGTATTTCAGGAAATTTGTGGCATAGGAAAGATTCAGCCTTTTGGTTGGCGACTCGAAAATGCTGGCTATAATGAAATTGTTGCGCAAGGATGGCCGGTAATTATCGGTCATTTCATTGGGGATCATGGATATGGCCGGTCCGGCCAGGGTCGGCGCCAGGTCGTAAATTTTATTGTAGATGGCTACGTTATTGTCCGTATCCATGGGCGAATCCTGAATCAGCAGCGAGGCCGGACCGTCCAGGGCCGGGTTGTACAATTTCCATTCCCCGCCGCCGTGCCGCTTGTAGAAGACGATGTTGAAATACGTCGGCAGTCCCAGGCTAGCGTCACCATAATAATACCAGACCTGAACCGGGTACAATCCCGGCTTCTCATCAAATCGTTCCTGGCTGTTGGGCTTGCCCAGGATCATGTATATCCGACCCTGGTCGGTCATCCAGCCCGGGCGCGGCGAACCGCGCCTGAAAAAATCGTTGACGTAGGCAAACCGTTTTTCGATCTCGGTCTTGAACTCATTTGCAGGGGTGCCCGGGGTGGGATCGCGCTGCAGCCAGAAAATCTTGATAAAAGCGTCGCGGTCGCGGTCATTGGTCAGTTTTAAAAAAACTTTGCGTTCTTCCGCATAGGTGATGTGGGTGATCATGTCGAGCCAGTTCCGGTATTCGGCATTCAGCTCATTATAAACCTCTTTTTCTGTCTCAACGAATTCGCGTTTTTTTCCGACCTGCCCTTCCTGGCCGGCAGTCCCGGCAGCCAGAAGAACCGACAAAAGGATGAGATAAATTGCTTTTTTCATGCCCGAATTATAATGGACCACCACGGCAAAGTCAACGGGAAAACGCCGCGGCAGCAGCCGAGTCGGGTCCGGCGACTGCCGCATTGCACAAATCCCAAATCACAAATCCCAAACTCCAAATAAATTCCAAGTTCCAAATTCCAATGACCAAAACAAAGGCCATTTCAGGTTTCCACTCTTCATTTTGGTCATTTGGTCATTGGTGCTTGGTGCTTATTTGTGATTTTGTGTTTGGAATTTGGAATTTTCTTTCTTCAATATCGAAGTGCGTTCTTTTTTTCCTTTCCGCCGTGTGCCGAATACCGCAAGCCCTTCCGGGAAATGATTGACTAATGTCATGGATTTTGTTAAAGTGAAAAATCGTCAATTGGCAGCCAAAAGGAAAACCATGAAAAAAACGATAGCTATCCGCCGCGAAGATAAAAATAAATGGGAAAAAAGAGTGCCGCTTGTACCGGACGATGTGCGCTGGCTTAAGGAAAAGCACGGCATGCGCATCATTGTTCAGCCTTCCAAAATCAGGATCTTTTCCGATGAAGATTTCCGCAGTGCCGGCGCCGATATCAGCGAAGACATCAGAGAGGCAAGCGTCATTCTGGCCGTCAAGGAGATCCCGGCTGCCCTGTTCGAGGAAAACAAGACCTACGTGTTTTTCTCCCATACCATCAAGGGTCAGGCTTACAACATGCAAATGCTGAAAACCATGACCGACCTTAAGTGCAACCTGATCGATTACGAGCGCGTGCTCGATGAAAAAAACCAGCGCCTGATTTTTTTCGGCCGCTACGCCGGATTGGCCGGCATGCTCGACACCATGCACGCTTACGGACAGAAATTGCAGGCCCGGGGCATGGTCACTCCCTTCGCCAAGATCCGCCAGGCCTATCAGTACGATTCTCTGGAGCAGGCCAAGGCCGAAATTACGGCCATCGGCAAAGAGATCGACGAGCACGGATTCCCGTCTGAACTATGCCCGCTGGTGGTCGGTTTTGCCGGTTACGGCAACGTTTCGCGCGGCGCCCAGGAGATTTTCGACCTGCTGCCGTACAAGATCCTCTCAGCCGAGGCCATGGTCGAAATGTTCGAAAATTTTTCCAATGACAACCTGAACCTGTACAAGGTCGTGTTCAGCGAGGACGACCTGGTACGCGCCAAACAGGGAACTTTTGACCTTCAGGAATATTACAGCCATCCGGAAAAGTACGAGTCGAAATTCGAAAATTACCTGCCCCTGCTTTCCATCCTGGTCAACTGCATTTACTGGACCGAAAAATATCCGCGCCTGGTCAGCAAGCGTTACCTCAGGGATCGCACTATTCTGGAATCAAACCTCCGCCTGCAGGTCATCGGCGACATCAGCTGCGACATCGACGGTTCCATCGAGATCACCCGCCAGGCCACCATGCCCGACAACGCCTATTACACCTATTTCGCGGAAACCGACCATTTTGAGGACGGCGTCCAGTCCCTGGGCGTGACAGTCATGGCCGTGGACAACCTGCCCTGCGAATTTCCCCGCGAATCATCAGTCGAGTTTTCCGCGGTGCTGCGTGATTTCATCCCGGAGATCGCCGCCGCCGATTTCGGCCGCGATCCGGAAAACCTGCATTTGCCTTTGCCCATAAAAAAAGCGCTGGTCCTGCACCGCGGCGATTTCGGCCCGGAATATCAGTACATGAAGGATTTTTTAAAATAGGAGAATGTAATGAAAAAAATACTGGTCTTGGGAGCCGGCCTGGTCAGCAGGCCGGGAGTGAATTATCTGCTGGAGCAGAAAAACCTGTCGATCACGGTCGCTTCGCGCACGGTGAGCAAGGCCGAGAAACTGGTCAAAGGTCACGAGAACGGCCGGGCCCAGGCCGTGGATGTGGAAAATGACCAAGCCCTGGCCGCATTGATCAAGGAGCACGATATCGTCATCAGCCTGCTGCCCTGGATCCACCACGTCAAGGTGGCCGGCATGTGCCTGGAATACGGAAAAAGCATGGTGACCACTTCCTACGTCAGCGAAGGCATGAAAAAACTGGACCAGCCGGTGCGGGAAAAAGGGCTTCTCTTTCTCAACGAGATCGGCGTGGACCCGGGCATCGACCACATGTCGGCCATGAAGATCATCCACGCGGTCGCGGCCGAGGGCGGCAAAGTACTGCATTTCTTTTCTTATTGCGGCGGCCTGCCGGCCCCGGAGAACAACGACAACCCCTTCGGATATAAATTTTCCTGGAGCCCGCGCGGCGTCATACTGGCCTCGCGCAATTCGGCCCGTTTTCTGGAAGACGGCAAGATTGTGGAGATCGAAGGCAAGAACCTGTTCGTCGATCCCATTGTGGAAGAGATCGAAGGTTTGGGAAAATTCGAAGTCTATCCCAACCGCGACTCCATGCCCTACCAGGAATTATACGGACTGCAGGAGGCGCTGACCGTCAAACGCGGCACCTACCGCAACCTGGGCTGGTGCGCCACACTGAAGAAGATCGTCGACCTGGGACTGGTCGACGAAACGCCGCAGACCAACCTCAAGGGCGTGACCTTCAAAAAAATGACGGCCGACCTTGTCGGCTGCCCGGAGGACGGCAATGTCAAGGAGGCGACGGCCGGGAAACTCGGCATCGCCGTCGATTCAGAGATCATCCAGCGCCTGGAATGGCTGGGCCTTTTCAGCGACGAACCAGTAGCCGCCTTCAACAACCGCCTGGATATCCTGAGCCAGCGCATGCAGGATAAACTCTATTACAAAGATGGCGAAAAGGACATGCTCATCATGCGCCACCGCTTCATCGTGGAGAACAAAGACAAATCACAGGACCTGATTACTTCCACCATGGTCGATTTCGGCATCCCCGGCGGCGATTCATCCATGGCCCGTACCGTCAGCCTGCCCTTGGCCATTGCCACGCGCCTGATCGCCGAAGGACGCATCACCATGAAGGGCGTACAGACCCCGGTACATGCCGAGATCTATGAACCGGTCCTTGACGAGTTGGAAGCCCTGAACATCAAGATGGTGGAAAAGAGGATCCCCCGGAAATAAAATCCCTTGGATAAAAAAACCATTGGCCTGAACGGGGAACAGGCGGCCGCCGCCTACCTGAAGAACAAGGGCTTCAAAATCATCCAGGCCAATTACCGGATGGCCGGAGCCGAAGTGGACATCATCGCCAGCACTGGCGACATCCTGTGTTTCATCGAGGTCAAAACACGCAAGACCTGCGATTACGGAGCGCCGGAGGCGTTCGTCACCAGGGCCAAGCAGCTGAAGATCATCCGCGCCGCCAAGGTTTTTTCGGCCCGCAAACCTTACCGGCAATACCGGGTGCGCTTCGACGTGGTCTCAGTCCTGCGCTCCCCGGACGCCATGGCCTGCGACCACCTGGAAAACGCCTTCGAGGAGTAACCATGCCCGAACTGCGCAAGGATCCCATCACCGGCACCTGGGTCATCATTTCCGAGGAACGCAAAAAAAGGCCGAAATACTACGAAATAGTGGTGGACAAGGACATTTCCATTCCGGAGAACTGTCCGTTCTGCCCGGGCAACGAAGCCATGACGCCGGCGGAGACCTTCGCCCTGCGCCCTGACCATTCGCAGCCCAACGGCCCCGGATGGGAGCTGCGCGTGGTGCCCAACATGTTCCCCGCCCTGCGCGTCGAGGGGAGTCTGCGCAAAAGCGGCGAAGGATTGTACGACAAAATGAGCGGCATCGGCGCCCACGAAGTGATCATCGAGACGCCGCGCCACCGGCACACCTGGTTCGACGGCGACCCGGCGCTGATCCGCAATACCCTGCTGGCCGCCAGGGCCCGCATCCTGGACCTTGAGAAAGACTCCCGTTTCAAGTACATCATGGTCTTCAAGAATTTCGGCCCCACGGCCGGCGCCACCCTCTCCCATTCCCACAGCCAGCTCATCGCCCTGCCGGTGGTGCCGCTGCGCGTCCAGGAGGAGATCGACGGCGCCCGCGCCCACTTCCAACTGAAGGAGCGCTGCATTTTCTGCGACATCATCCAGTACGAAAACGAAGCCGACCAGCGCTTGCTCATGGAGAACGAGCATTTCACCGTCCTGGCTCCCTATGCCCCGCGTTTTTCCTTCGAGCTGGCCGTGTATCCCAAGCGCCACAACCCGGCCTTCGAAAGCACTCCCGATAACGAACTGGACAGCCTGAGCTCCATTTTGAGCGAAACCATGGGCAAGGTGGCCAAGCTGCTGAACCGCCCGGACTACAATTTCATCATCCACAACGCCCCGTGCCAGAACAGCGTCGGCGAATTCTACCACTGGCATATAGAGTTCATGCCGGTGCTGGCGCGGGTGGCCGGCTTCGAGTGGGGCACCGGCTTCTACATCAATCCCGTCTCGCCCGAGGAATCGGTGCAGTCCCTTAAGTCGGTCTGATTCAGAACAATTCCGATATTGCCTAATCCGGGCTGAAAAGCACAAGGGTCGAGTACTTGAAGTCCCCTCGCTTCAAGCCGGCATCGTTATTGTTGCAGCGGGTATTTATGGCCCCTACTTGCCCTTGGGGGCGGCGATGTCGAGCCAGGCGAACCACAGAGGGTGGTGTTTTTTGTACCAGCGCAGGATCTCCAGCAGCTTCACCTGGTAGGCTGGTGATATCACCTCGGGCGGGATGCGGTCGAAGTGGACGCGGATGTGGTCCTGCTGGGGAAATTCCAGCGCTTCCGAGCACAAGGTCTGCAATTCGTTGCGGATGCGCCCCGAGTCGGAGATGCGTACCGGCCGGTGCTCGTAGTCCTCGCCGCCCATGAAGCGGTTGAGCAGCGGATTGAAGATCAGCCAGCTCTGCTCCAGGCTCTCCCCCAGCCGCAGGGTGAAGGTGATGCGCTTGTCGCCGCGCGAGCCGGCCAACCGCACCGTCACGCGGTAGAGCCCTGGTCCGACCTCCTCCACCCCGGGCGCCCCGGAATAGGGGTCGGGACACATGTATCCCGACACGGCCAGCACGTCCCATTTCTTTTCGGGAAAGAAATCGGCGGCCTCGACCGAGGGCTTGTGCACCGGGATGCCGGCCTGGCTGGCATCCTCGATCATGGCCCGGAAACGGGCGGCCGTGGCGGCGTCGACATCGCGGCCAAGCGCTTGTCCCAGCCGGGCCGAAAAATCCCCGGCTTCGGGGTCGAGCCCCATCACCAGGCGCTCGCGGTGGTAGGGCACCTCAAAGGTCGAGGTGAAGGGCGAGATATAGGCGGCCAGCCCCAGCATGGGGGCCAGGCTGGCGGCCTGGATGGCCTCGGCCGATGCCGCGTAGCCGTCGCATAAAAACAGGTGGCGCGCTCCGTCCTGTTCAAAGGGGCCGATATGATAGGTCGGGGCATAGGTGCCCGATTCGGTGAAGGCGGGAATCCCGGTAGGCAGTGGAAAACCCTCTTCGACGATCTGTGCCCCCAGGTCGGTCCATTCCTTCCAAAGATCGCCGATGCGCATCTCCCGGCTCCTGCCGCCCAGGGTCCAGATGTGGACTCGTTCCGGAGTGATGTCGGGGTAGGTCTTGCAGATGGCCTGCATCACCTGCTGGCGCGGCGTGCGGAAAGAGATGAGGATCGAATCCTCGGCAGCCCGGTCGGCCACCGCGCGTGGGATAAAGAGGTTTCCCATGTATCCCTCGTAAGGGCGGGTGATGGCCAGCGGCTGATCGAACAGGTGCAGGACGGTCATCGCTCCTGTCTCGGCTCCCTTGGAAAAGCGCGAAGTGTTTTCCAGGGTATCAATGGCCGCGCCCCAGATGGTTATGCCGGCGGTCTTGATGTCGCGGTAGAACTCGTCCCAATTGTAATCTTTGCGGTTGAGCAGCCTTACCACCTTGCGGTCGAGCCAGCGGGCCACGGCCGGCCGGGCGTAAACCCGGCCGAAGCCGAGCTGGGGGTTGGAGCCCATTTCCGGGGACTCCCCGGCCTTGGGCATCAGACCTTCGCCGACGCAGACCATGATGGCATGATTCTCTGGGAGCTGGCGCGACAGGTACCACAGGCTCTCGCTCATGGCATAGGCCGAGATGGCGTCGGCCTCCTTCTTGGCACGGTTAAGGCCGTCTTTATCGAGCCCCTTGCCGGCGCCGTAGCGGCCGAAAAGACGGGTGCCCAGTGCCGTTACGGCACCGGTGACCGCAAACAGCCGCTCCATGCTTCCTTCCATGAACGAGATCTCCCTGGTGAATTCCTTGGCCGGCTCGCCGCGCACCCAGGCAACCTCAACGTTCTCCAGCCAGATGTGGAAGCGCCCCAGGATGGGGCGGGCGTCGAAGGCCCACTGGGCGATCAGGTCCCGTTTCTCTTGAGAAGAAGAAGTCATGGCACCCTCCTTGGTTCCTTGAAAAAACGGTTCCGCCTTTTTTGCGGCCGCGACGGCGGACCGGTTCACATTGTAGGCAAAGTTCCGACAAAAATCAAGATGAAGCTAGTATTGCTTTTTTTCAGCAGCCGGAGTAAAATTCAATTTATTCAACAAAAAAAGGAGGATTACAACCATGGCTAAAAAGTATAATTTCTACGCCGGACCGGCGATCCTGCCCCAGGAAGTGATGAAGAAGGCGCAGGAGGAGTTGCTGGATTTCAACGGCATCGGGCTTTCGATCATGGAGATCAGCCACCGCTCCAAGGATTTTGAAAGCGTGATCAACGCCGCCGAGGCCAAGATCCGTTCCCTGCTCGGCGTGCCGGAGAACTTTGCGGTCATGTTCCTGCAGGGCGGCGCCAGCCTGCAGTTCGGCATGCTGCCCATGAACCTGCTTATCGGCAAGAAGGCCGACTATGTTCACACCGGCGAATGGGCCAAGAAAGCCATCAAGGAAGCCAAACTGTTCGGCACCGTGAACGTGGCTGGTTCTTCCGAAGACAAGAATTTCTCCTATATCCCGGAAAACCTGACGTTTTCCCCCGAGGCCCGGTACGTGCACGTCACCTCGAACGAGACCATCGGCGGCATCCAGTTTTCCAAGTTCCCTGAAACCGGCAATGTGCCGCTGGTGATCGACATGTCGTCGGACATCTTCAGCCGCCGCATCGATTTCAAGAACATCGGCATGATCTACGCCGGGGCCCAAAAGAACATCGGCCCGGCCGGCGTCACCCTGGTGATCATGCGCAACGACATGATCGAGGCCTGCGTCGACGGGTTGACCACTATGCTCAGTTACAAAACCCATGCCAAGGAAAAATCCATGTACAATACTCCGCCATGCTTTGCCATCTATATTATCAAGCTGGTCATGGAGTGGATCGAGGGCCTGGGCGGCCTGGCGGCCATTGAAGAAATCAACGAGAAGAAAGCCAAGGCCATCTACGACGCCATCGACAACAGCGACGGCTACTACAAAGGCACCGCCAATGTCAAGGACCGTTCCAAGATGAACGTCACCTTCCGCCTGCCCTCGGAAGAACTGGAGGAAAAATTCATCAATGAGGCCAAGAAAGAAGGGTTCATCGGCCTGAAAGGGCACCGTAGCGTCGGCGGCTGCCGGGCCTCCATATATAACGCCATGGGGCTCGACGGCGTAATGGCCCTGACCCAGTTCATGCAAAAATTCGCCAAGGAAAACAAATAAAGCCGAAATCAGCATAACCCGTTTGTTGCTGAAACCTGTAAAAGCCGCGAAGAGAACAGGTTTTTTCGTGTAAAAGTTGACAGGAATGAAAAAATCTGCTACTATTTTATCCTGGAATTGAACAAGGGAGGTATTTTAGCCATGCAAACGGTTTTTTCATTCCTGAATACCTCAAGCCCAAACCAACCGCTGTTCTTTCTTTCCAATTCCGGAACTCCGGAGCTTTCGCGCCCATGATCAGGATCCTTGTCGTCGACCGTTTGCAGCCCAAAACCATTGACCTGCTCAATGAGATTTCCGAATTCGAGATCATCGAAAAACCCGGCCTGACTTCCAGGCAACTGCAGGAGGAAATAAAGAACGCCGATGCCCTGATCATCAGCGGTCCCATGCCGCTGAGCGAAGAAACCTTAAACCAGGGCGGCGATCTGAAATTGATCGTTCGCAGCAGCGGCGTATCCGGCCCCATGGATACAGCGGCCGCCCAGGGCAAGAACATTGAGATCCGGACTGCCGAGGGACACAATTCGGCCCAGCCAGGTAAAAAATCGGAAGAATCGATCGAGATTGGCGTGATCGCGATCCTGAAAGAGTTTTTCAATGTCTAAAGCAATTCATTCCAAGCAGGCGAAAAAAAAATGACAACCATCGTCGGCAATAAACTCAATTCCGCCAACAAGAAAATCCTGGACCGCATGAACAAGATGGACATCGAATTCATCAGGAAAGAGGCCCAGACCCAGATCGAAGCCGGTGCCGAGTATATCGAGATCAACGCGCTTTCGCTGCTGCACAACGAAACCCCTTTCCTGCGCGAGATCATTCCCATGCTGGAAAAGCTGGGTTCCAAACTGGTGATTGTCAGTGAAAATGTCGAGGCGCTCAAGGAAGCCCTGTTGATCGCCAAGAACCCGATCATCATCGGCGCCGTTGAATACGACATCGAAAAGATCAATTTTCTCATCGATACGGTCATGGAGAAGAACGCCAAGATCATCGCCCTAATCAAGGACAAACGCAACAACCATTCCAACACGCCGGAAAAATCATTGCTGATCGCCCAAAAATACATCGATTACCTGCTCGACCGCGGTATGAAGCGGCAGGATATCCTTCTGGATCCGCAAATCTGCTCCCTGGAAGAGAATTTCAACAGCGGCCGTATCTTCCTTGACACACTGGAATTATTCAAATTGGATTTCCCGCAGGTCAAGACCATGGCCAACGTGTCGCACCTATCCGAGGGTCTGCCCAAACGCCACCTGATCGCATCCTATTTTGTTTCGTTGGCCATCGCCAAGGGGCTCGATTACATCGTCACCAACGTTCTGGATGAAAACTTCATCGAATCGATCATCACCACCATGTCGATAATCGGCAAGGACAAGAACCTGCAGGCCTACTTGAAATATTGCCGCAATCACAAAGAATTGAAGTTAAAAGGAACAAAGGATGCAGGATCAAAAAATAAAAGAGATATTAATTGAAAAGGACAGTGCCTTTAAAAAGTTGTTCTTGAGACATCAGGAACTTGAGGAAAAACTGCAATATTTCCTGAAGAAAAAATTCAAGTCCGAAGAAGAGCTGGTCGAGGCTCAAAACATTAAGAAGGAAAAACTCAAGCTGAAGGATGCCATGCAAAAGCAGATATGCTCCTTCAAGAAAAAGCCTGGCGACAATGGACAAAGATAATTCACTGGAGGGCAGCATCGAGTCTAAGCCGATAACTAAAATGAAAAGAAAAAGAATCAGCAAACCCAAGATCTCATCTCTGACCCGCATTTCATTTTTGCCGTCGCTGTTCACCATGCTGAACCTTTTCCTGGGATACAAGGCCCTCATCTACATCATCGGCCCCAAGCAGAATTTCAAAATCGCGATTTACTATATCACGGCCAGCGTCATTATGGATGGCTTCGACGGCACCATCGCCCGTCTGACCCATACCGAATCCAATTTCGGCATGCAGCTTGATTCTCTGGTCGACGCCGTTACTTTCGGCCTGGTCACCTCGATTCTGGCTTTCGAATGGGGGTTTCAATCAGGATTTACCCAGATCGGCAGCATCGTCAGTTTCGTATTTCTGAGTGCCGGGTTGATCCGCCTGGCCCGCTTCAATGTGTTCAAGGAAGCG
Organism: Chrysiogenia bacterium; assembly: GCA_043826505.1. Taxonomy (GTDB): domain Bacteria; phylum Acidobacteriota; class Aminicenantia; order UBA2199; family UBA2199; genus UBA2199. Next base: position 278,977 of record JBDRQC010000007.1, read on the forward strand.
CAGGCCTTCCCGGCCAACATTTTCATCGGCATGCCCATTCCCACCGCGGCCCTATCCATCTGCTCGGTCGTGCTTGTGTTCGGCAGCAAGCCGCCGCTGTCGCGGACAGGCATCCTGTTTTTTTCACTTTACATCCTCCTTATCTCACTGTTAATGATCTCCAACGTCAAATACAGGACCATGAAAAAATTAGTTCTTAAAAACAGCCTGAGAACCCTTTTTCTTCTGGCCCTGATCGTCGGTTGCCTGGTCATCTTTCCAGATATCACCATCCCCATCCTGACTTTTTCATACATGCTGTCGCCGCTGTTATTCTATTTGTTCATCAGGAAATCCAAAAACACTGAAGCTTCAGGCGGCGATAAAAAGGCCGAGCCACCCCAAGTAACCAAGAGCGGAGCCTGAAAGTCGGCTCATGACAGACGAGAACTCCCTGTATAATTATTTCCGGCCTTTCCTGAGACGTTTCATTTTGGCTCTTGTTTTCATGGCCATGGTGGCTGTCTTCACCGCTTTTTTCGCCGTGATCATCCAGCCGGTCATTGATGAATTGTTCATCCAGGGCGGCGGCCGCCTTGCCGAAAAAAGCAAATTCATCCGCAACCTGATCATGAGCGTGCTGCATGTCGGGGAAGATAAAATGGTCCTGGTCCTGCCGCAATTGCTGTTCGTGGCCTTTCTCGGCCAGGCGATATTCTCGTTTCTATCCCTATATTCGATGAAAACGCTGGGACTGAAAGTTGTGCGCAACATTCGTGACAAACTTTACCGCCATCTGATCCACCAGTCCATCGATTTTTTGAGCAAAGCCCGGACCGGTGACCTGGTGTCGCGTATATCCAACGACATCGAAAAGATCAAGCTGGCCGTAGCTGAAACCCTGGCCGTTTATATCCGGGAAACGCTGACCCTGGTCGGCCTGCTGGCCGTGGTTTTCTTCCAGGACTGGAAAATGGCCACGCTTTCGCTTGTTTTGATGCCGGTAGCAGCCGTGCCCCTGGTATATTTCGGACGCAAAGTGAAAAAGCGCGGCATCCAGTCCCAGGAAACCATCGGCGACCTGGCCAACTTCATGAGCGAATCGGCCATGGGCAACAAAATCGTCAAGGCTTACAACATGGAGGAATTCGAGATCAACAAGTTCCGCCAGCTCAACCAGAAGCATTTTCGCATCAACGCCAAGATCGCGCTGGCCTATTCACTTGTGGCTCCGGTCATGGATATCATCGGCGGCCTGGTGGCGGCCGGCCTGTTCACAGTGGGCATGCATCGGATTTCCCAAGGCACACTATCCCCGGGGCAGTTCACCTCGTTCTTGACCGCGCTCTTCCTGATGTACAGCCCGATCAAGCGACTCTCCCTGGCCCACAACGATTACCAACAGGGCAAGGCCGGCTATGAACGGGTCCGCCAGATCATCAATAGCGAAAATAAAATCAGGGACAGGGCCTCGGCCATCGATATAAAGAGCATCCGCGGTGAGGTGGAATTCAAGAGCGTGCATTTCGCTTACCAGCCGGGCATAGCGGTTTTGAAAAACATCTCTTTTCTGGCCGAACCCAACGAAATGGTGGCCCTGGTCGGGGCCAGCGGTTCGGGCAAGACAACCATCATGAATCTCCTGCTGCGCTTTTATGAATCTGAGACCGGTGAGATTTTCATTGACGGCCGTGACATTCGCTCCATTACCCTGAAATCGCTGCGCGAGCAGATCGGCTTGGTTACCCAGGATGTATTCCTCTTTAACGACACTATTCTCAACAACATCGCTTACGGCCGCAGAAAATATTCCCAGGAAGACATTCAGCAGGCCGCCGCCATCGCCCGCGCCGCTGATTTTATCAACGAAATGCCGTTGAAATATGAAACCGTCGTAGGCGAGCGCGGCATATTTCTGTCCAACGGCCAGCGCCAACGCATCTCCATCGCCAGGGCCGTGTTGAAGAAACCGCGCCTCCTCATTTTTGACGAAGCCACTTCCTCGCTGGACTCGGAATCTGAAAAGCTGATCCAGGAAGCCATGGCCGAAGTCATGAAAAACCGGACCACCTTCGTCATTGCCCACCGCCTGAGCACCATCATAGAGGCCGACCGCATCCTGGTAATCGAAAACGGCGAGATCAAGGAGATCGGCAACCACCGTGAGCTCCTGAAAAAACGCGGTCTGTACTATTCCCTGTACAATTTGCAATTCCCGGAAATGAACATTATAATGTGACCCATGAAAAGCATGACCGGATTCGCTCAGGGCAGGTTCAATTTCAAGGATTTTTCGCTTTTCATATCTTTCAAGTCCTACAACAACCGCTACCTTGAGATCAACTTCAGAGGCAGCGGTATCTCGGCGGTTAGCGAAAAGCTCATCAAGGAATTGCTCAAGGACAAACTGCAGCGCGGAAAAGTCGAAGTCGTTTTCGACCTGTTCCAGCGCGGCTCCAGGCAGTGGGATATCAAGTTGAACACCGGCCTGCTCGAAGAGATCATGGAAAAAATTGCACCCCTGCAAAAAAAATACGGCCCGGGACTGAACCTGTCGCTTGATTCCCTGTTCAAACTGCCCATGGTTTTCCACCTGGATCACGACCCGGAGCTCTTGAGCCCAAAAGACCAACTCAAGATGAAAAGGGCGATCGCCAGGATTTTTGCATCTTTCCTGGAAAGCCGCCGTCAGGAAGGCCGATGCATCCTGAAGGATCTGCTGGCCGGCATTGACAAAATCGAAAAATATTCAAAAAGCATCCGTGTCCGGGAAAGGGATTTTGAAAAAGAGGTGTTCCGCAACTACCGGAAGAAAATTGAAAGGTTTGTCAAGGATATGCCCATCGACGAAAAACGCATCGTCCAGGAAGCCGCGATCAGCGCCGATAAAACCTCGATCGCCGAGGAGACCAACCGCCTGCGCACCCATACCCAGAGACTGAAGCGCCTGCTGCAAGACAAAAACATCGTCACCCAGGGCCGCGAGGCCGATTTCCTGACCCAGGAAATGCAACGTGAAACCCATACCATCGCCGCCAAAACCAGCTGTCTGGATATCCATCGGCAGATCCTCCTGATCCGCCGCGAAATCGAGAAGATCAGGCAGCAGGTGCAAAACATCGAGTAAGGCGACTGCTGTGAACCACATCATCATTATTTCTGGCCCGTCGGGCTGCGGGAAATCGACTCTGATCCGTGAACTGCTGGCCGAATTTCCCGAATTGAATTTTTCGGTGTCGCACACCACCCGGCCGATGCGAAAAAATGAAGTTCCCGGAAAGGATTACCATTTCGTTGCCGCGGGCGAATTTCAAAAAATGCTCAGCGGCGGTCAATTCGTTGAATGGGCCGAAGTTCATGGTCATCGCTATGGCACCAGCTGGAATGAGATTCGCAGCAAATCGGCCAAAGGCAAGACTCTGGTTCTGGATATCGATGTCCAGGGTGCGCGAAGCATTAAACGCCAGTTCCCGGAGGCCATGGCAATTTTTGTGATCCCCCCCACCCTGGCTGCTTTGAAAAAAAGACTGCGCCAACGAGAGACCCGCCTGGACCCGGAAGCCCGGAAGCGGCTGCAGGCAGCCCTGAACGAATTGCGAGCTTACAAACTATATGACTATGTGATCGTCAACGATAAGCTGGCGGCTGCCCAGGCCGACCTGCGCAGCCTTTACGCCGCTTTCGGCCTGCACATGTCCCGCAACCAGGACAAGATCAAAAAGCTGTTAAGGAGTCATAAATGAAGCTCGTACTGGGAGTCAGCGGCTCCATCGGCGCCTACAAGGCCGTGGACATTCTGCGGATTTTTCAAAAAAATGATCATGACGTCACCGTGGTCATGACCCGGGCGGCGACACAGATCATCGCTCCGCTCACTTTTGAGACCTTTGCCCCGGGCAGGGTCTTTTGCGAAATGTTCGCGGCGAGGCAGGATCCTTTGCTGCACATCAACCTGAGCCGGGATAACGACCTGCTGCTGGTGGCACCGGCCACGGCCAACATCATCGGCAAAATGGCCAACGGCATTGCCGATGACCTGCTGTCCACCCTGTTCTGCGCCTTTTTCAAGCGCGTGGTCGTGGCTCCGGCCATGAACACCCACATGCTGGAAAACTCGGCCGTCATTGACAATATTGACCGCCTGAAAAGCCGCGGTGTGGAGATCATCGAAGCGGCGGAAGGCGTACTGGCCAACCGCGAGATCGGCAAGGGCCGACTGCCGGACAGCGAAACCATCTACCGCCATTGTCTGAAGATCGGCAGTGTTTAAAAAAATCATCATTACCTCCGGACCCACTTTGGAACCAATAGATCCCGTGCGCTTCATCTCCAACCGCTCTTCCGGGAAAAGCGGCTATCACCTGGCCATGGAGGCCCGGAAACGGGCCCTGGGTCCGATCACTTTCATCACCGGCCCCACTTATTATCTGCCGGCCCAGGTTGAAGTGATCCGGGTGGAAACGGCCCTGGAAATGCGGGCCGCCATCGGAAACCATTTCAGACAGGCCAACGTGATTATCATGGCCGCGGCGGTCAGCGACTATCGCAGTTTGAAATACTATCCGGAAAAACTTAAGAAAAACAACGATAGAATGACCCTTGAGCTTGTGAAAAATCCCGATATCCTGCTGGAACTCGGCCGTCACAAACGAAATAACCAGATCCTGGTCGGTTTCGCCGCTGAAACCGAGGATATCTTCGCCAATGCCCAGAATAAACTCATGGCCAAGAACCTGGACCTGCTTGTCCTGAATGAAATATCAGAAACGAATCCGGCCTTCGGCTGCGATGAGAATCAGGTATACCTGGTGCGCCCCGACGGAGTGCGCAAACTGGAAAAAATGAACAAGGCGCATATCGCCGCCTTGATCTGGGACGAAATCGTCAGCCTGGCCGGCCGGTCCTGAAAGCAACATCCTGACTCCCATGAATGAATTACGGGAAATATTGAAATTTTTCGGGGAAATGGGTGCCGAGTTCCTGCACCTGCCGGGAAGCGATCGGCGCGCCGACCTGGCCGAATTGGACCGGGAGATCCGGCAGTGCCGCCGCTGCCGTCTGCATGAGAGCAAAACCCACTATGTGCCCGGCGAGGGCAGCAACCGCCCGGACATCATGTTCATCGGCGAAGGACCCGGGGAAACCGAGGATCAGTTCGGCCGTCCCTTCATCGGCAAGGCCGGGCAACTGCTGGACAAGATCATCCAGAAAATGGGCATGAAGCGTGAACAAGTATTCATCGCCAACGTGGTCAAGTGCCGCCCGCCAAACAACCGTGAACCGCAGAAGGACGAAGTGGAGACCTGCCTGCCTTATTTATCAAGACAAATCGCCATACTTCAACCCAAGGTCATCGTCTGCCTGGGCAGAGTCGCCTTGAACAACCTGTTGGGGACCAGCTACAGCATGGGCCGCATCCGCGGCCAACTCCTTAGTTTCCATGATACCCCGCTTATTCCCACTTACCATCCGTCCTATATACTGCACAAAAAGGACAAGGAAGAAATATCGCGGACCAAGTGGGAAGTGTGGGAAGACATGCAGAAAGTTCTGGCCCTCATCCCCCGCAAACGAAATTGAAGATCAGCGTAGCACTTTCCTACAATATTTTTGAACCCCTGACCTATCAGGCCGCCAACGTCCCAAGCGGATTAAAAGCCGGAATGCGCGTTCTGGTGCCGCTGGGCAAGCGCATCGCGCTCGGCTGGGTGCTGGACCTGGATTCGCCCTACCGCGGCAGGTTGAAAAACATCATCGGTGTCATCGACGATCCTTTCTGCCCCGATCGGGCTTTTCTTGAATTTGCCCGACAAACGGCCGCAGCCTATTTCACATCGGCCGGGAGCCTGCTCGATCACTGCCTGCCTCCCAGCCAGAAAAACTTGAAAAATCTGCTTATGAAAGCAGGCGGCCAGGTCAGGAAAATGGCGGAATTCAATCCCGGGCAATTGGAAGGACTGGCCGCGTCCGGCCCCCTGCGCTTTTTTTTCAAATCCGGGACCGCAGCCAGCCCCGACGCTGTTGCTCAGCGAAATGAAGGTGCTCAATTTTCCCGCCTGCTGCTGGGCCCGGGGCGCGACCGCGAATATGCGGAGTTGTGCCAGCAGACCCTGGCCCGCGGCCGCAGCGTCATACTGCTGGTTCCTGATAACGCCACGGCCGGCTACTGGCAGACAGTATTACCTGGTCTTGATCCATATCATTCGGAAATCAAAACCGCGGTCAAGGAAAACATCTGGCACCAATACCGACAGGGGAAAAGCGGCGTGGTCTGCGGCGGGCTTTCGGCGCTCATGCTGCCCTTGGCCGACCCGGGCCTGCTGATAATCGATCGCGCGGCAGCGCCGCTTTACCAGCGCGGTTTCGCTGCGCCTTTCAGGGTCGACCACCTGGCATTGCTCCGGGCGCGAACAGGCCTAATCCCCCTGCTGCGCGGCGCCGCATCCCACTCCTGCGCCACGTACCTGGAGCGTGAGAATCTCGATGTCAGCGACCGCCGTCGGGAACGCGCTATCTCCTGCCAGATCCACATGCTCAAAGGCAAGGAACGCGGCATCCCAAGCGACATCGTGGACATGATACGCCGAAATGTCCTGGAAAATAAGAAGACCCTGGTCCTGGTCAACCGCATCCAGCCCGTGCTGCACCTGTTCTGCGGCCAATGCCGCAAGATCTCTTCCTGCCCGCGCTGCGGCGGCATCCTGCAGGTGGAAGAAACTCACACAGCCGCCTGCCGCCGCTGCACATTCCGCAAGGAGACGCTGAACAATTGCCCGCGCTGCGGAAAAAGCCTTACCCTGCTCCACGACATCAGCATCGACTCCCTGACCCGGGCCGTGGAACGCGCCGTCGGCGAAAAAGCGCCGCTGGTCATAACCGCCAGCGATCTCAAAAATGCCGCGCCGACCGTGGCCGCCGCTAATGCCAGCCCCGTCATAATTGCCACTCCGGCCGCTCTCAATCATTTTTTTCGGGAAATGTTCGCCGCCGTCATCTACATCAAGCCCGAATCCTTCTTCAACATGGAGGAATTCAATGCCGCCGAAATGATCTACGCCACCGCAGCCGAGATCGGGGAAACACTGAAAAGTGGAGGGGAATTGCATGTCTTTTCGGTTTATCACTTTCATTACGCGCTGCAGTTCCTCACTGACGAAGAAAAGTTTTTTGAGCGGGAATTGAAATACCGCCAATGGTTCATCCTGCCCCCGTTCGCCAGTGTGTATCAGCTTGAACTCAAAGGAACCAGTTTGCGTTCCCTGGCCGCCGCCATGCGCGGCCTCAACCTCAAGCACAAGGAGGACCTGCAGATAAAAAGAATTTACCTGGCTTCACGGCAGCCGCTGCGGGGAACCTACCGGGGCATCCTGGAATTGCACACCTCGGCGGAAAAGATCGCCCAAGCCGGGCTGCACAAGATAAAAAGAAGCAACCTGAAGTTGATAGCCGGATAGCCGGCAAAACCTTGCCGACAGGCCGGCCGTATAACGCATTACGGGAAGTGCCCGCAGCACGGAACAAAAAACCTCAAGGAGACGTCATGAATGAACAGGCATTGTCATTGAAGGATCTGGTCAAGGATTTCGACGGCAAAAGGGCCGTGGACAATATCTCCTTCACGGTCCGCAGAGGAGATATCCTGGGCCTCCTGGGCCCAAACGGAGCCGGAAAAACCACGACCATCCGCATGGTCATGAACATCATCGCCCCGGACGCCGGCCAGATCGAGATCCTGGGCAAGGGTTTTTCCGAGAAGGTTAAGGACCGCATCGGCTACCTGCCTGAGGAGCGCGGCCTTTACCGCAAACTGAAGGTGATGGACACATTGCTCTTCATGGGCGAGTTGAAGGGCATGAAAATCGCGGCCATCAGGGAACGCGGCCGCCTGCTGCTGAAAAAGTTCCAGTTGGACGGCTACGAGGAAAAGAAAGTGGAGGAACTCTCCAAGGGCATGGCCCAGAAACTCCAGTTCATCATCACCATCCTGCACAACCCAGAACTGCTCATCCTCGATGAGCCCTTCTCCGGGCTCGATCCCCTGAACATTGAACTTATCAAGGATATCATCCTTTCCAGCAAGCGCGAAGGAACAACAATTATCTACTCTACGCACTTGATGGAGTACGCCGAGAAGACGGTCGACTCGCTGGTGATGATCGACAAGGGCCGCAAGGTTCTCGACGGCTCCCTGGCCGCGGTCAAGGCCGAATACGGTCAAAAATTCGTCAAGGTCCAGTATGAAGGCGACGCCCGTTTTGTGGGTGCTTTGCCTTACGTCAAATCTTGGCGTGACTCCGGCCGCGAAATGGAGGTGGAACTGGAAGATCTCTCCAAGCGCGAGCAGCTTCTACGTGACTTGCTCGAAAAGATGACGGTCAACGGATTCCAGCTAAGTGAACCATCGCTGCAGAACATTTTTATCCGCAAGGTCCAGGAAGGAGAAAGAGCATGAAGAAGATCCTCGCCGTCATAAAAAAAGAATACAAGGCCATAGTCAAGAAGAAGTCGTTCATCATCATGACCATCCTGACGCCGATACTGATGGGCGGCATGATGTTCGTGCCGGTACTGCTCATGAAAGTGGGCCGCACCGAAAAAAAGATCGCCGTGGCCGACTTTGCCGGCGGCTATTACCAGGCCCTGACTGCCAAACCCACAACGCGGCAGGAGCCGGGGAAGCCGGGATTCGACCTGGAAGGTTCAATGCGCAAGCCGCGCGAGTCGGAAGTGGCCGGTTTGATCCGTTTCCACCCGGTTAAGCTGAATGGCAGGGACGCCTCCGCCGTAATCCGCGAATACGAGCAGAAGGTTTTGAAAAAAGAAATCGACGGACTGCTGCTTATTCCGGCCGATGTCAAGTCCGGCCGCCAGGTCTCATACTATGCGACCTCAATTTCCGACTTTGCCACCAACAGCTTTATCGCCTCCACCCTGCGCACGGTCATCTCGCAGCAGTTGCTGCTGGAAAATGAGATCGACCCGGCAGTGGTACGCGAGGCCACCCGCGATGTATTGGTCGACACTTTCAAAGTCAAGAAGGAAGGCACCACCAAGTCCAGTTCAGGCATGGATTACATCATGTCGCTGTTCATGATGATCATTCTTTTCGGCGTGCTGATCGGCTACGGCCAAATGATCATGCGCGGCGTACTGGAGGAGAAGAGCAGCCGCATCTCCGAACTCCTCATCTCGTCGGCCAGGTCCACACACCTCTTCTACGGCAAGGTGCTGGGCATTGGTTTGGCCGGATTAACCCAAGTGGCGCTCTGGATACTTCTATCCATTATCCTGGTATCGCGTTTCTCAGGAGCCGTCGACGCTTCTATCCTTTCTTTTCTGACCCCCGAGATCGGGCTCTACTTTGTCGTTTTCTTCATCCTCGGTTTCTTCATTTATGCCATCCCCTACGCCATTGTCGGCGCCGCGGTCAATACCGATCAGGAAGCGCAGCAATTCTCTACGGCCATCGTCTGGATGATGCTCATCCCCTATTTCATCGGTTTCTCGGCGACCCAGAACCCGAACACTACCCTGGCCCTGGTGGCCTCGCTCATCCCCATCTTCAGCCCCATCCTGATGTTCATGCGCATTACTGCATCCACGCCGCCTCTGTGGCAGATCGCCACATCCATCGTTCTCTGCTCGCTGACCATCTGGGGCCTGGCCTGGTTGGGGGCTAAGATCTTTCGCGTGGGCATGCTGATGTACGGAAAAAAACCTTCACTGGGAGAGATCCTGCGCTGGATCCGCTATAAATAGAGAGGATATCGATCTATTGGTAGAGGCGAATCTTGTTTTCGCCCCCCGTTTGGATGTAGGGGCACGGCGCGCTTGTCCCTGCATCCTATTCGGATAATTTGTAGGACAGGGCTTCCTTCAATTCAAAGAAATCGCTGCCGCGCGGCACATTGCGCAGGCGGGTAAGCAGGGTCTGGGAGTCGATAAGTTCACTGAAGGGCACGCCCACGATCTGAAAATTGTCCGAAACCGAGACCATGCAATCGAACTGGCTGTCTTTATAGAGTTTGTAGGCGCCGAAGCCAAGCATGCTGGCCAGGACCACGTCGAAACTTATGGGCAGCGCGTTGCGGGTTTCGTAGCCGATCTGCTTGTAGATGATCTTTTTTTTTAGCCCCGTCCGTTCCTTATAGGCATGTTCGGCGGCATCGCGCAAGACCCGGCCCACTTCAGCTGTTCCCAAAATCACGTTGCCGTGACGGTCTTTTTCGGTCGGCCGGTACTTGTCAGGCAGCTTGTCGGCCAGCCCCTCGGCCACGCAGATCACTCCATAATACTTGTTGCTTTTTTCACGCCAGAGAATGGTGTCTACAATCTTTTCAGCCAGTTTGTCGATTTCCAGAGTATCTTCCTCAACATCCTCGGTGGAGATCATTTGCACCGCTTCACCGGCGATGCCGGCCGCATAGGTAAGCCAGCCCGCCTTGCGCCCCATTAACTCTGCGATAAAATAGGAACCGGTGCTCTCGGCGTCGGCCTTGAGATTAAGCAGGGCCTCCTGACTGGCCTGAACGCTGCTCCAATAACCGAAGGTCCAGGCGATGCCGAAATAGTCGTTGTCGATGGTCTTGGGAATATGGATCACCGGCAGGCCGAGACGGGCCAGGAAATTGGCGGTTTTCAGGGTATCATCGCCGCCGATGGTGATCAGGCAGCCGATGTCCAAACTGTCAAGGGCTTGGAGTATGTTTTGCAGCTTCCTGGTTTTTTCGTGATCCTGCAGATCTTCAGGAGCTTTTATGAGACGGCCCGGATTGGCCCGCGAGGTTTTTAAATACACCCCGCGCCGGTTGCGGATGGCGGATATATTGGCATCCAGTGTCTGGTAATGCACGTTAGGGGACAGCGAGTAACGATTCTTGTGATCGTAATTTTCCAGAAACTCGAAACCGAAGAAAAAACCGATGATCGGCACCTTGGCGTTGATGAAATTCAGGGCCACCGAGGATATAACGGCGTTGGCCGAAGGCGCCGGTCCGCCAGAAAACAGGATGGCCGCTTTCTTGTGGTTTTTAAAATCCAGCATGCCTTGATGGTAGCGGATTTGCCCGATTCTGTCAAGGTGAAGCCGCTTTCCGCTTCAGGCGGCCGAGAGCCTCAATATTTCGATCAGCATGGCCAGGGCTTTTTCCATGTCGGCAACATGGATATGTTCATTCGTGGAATGCTCATCGCGGGCACCGATGCCCACCACTGCCATCTCGATGCCATGGTTGTTGTAGATGGAAGCATCGGTGAAGCCGGTAATGAAAGTGGTCCTGGCCCTGATGCCCACAGTCCTCAGCGCTTTTTTCGCCGTGACCACGGTCCAGGCGTCCGGGGCGATCTCCACCGCCTTGCAGAGGTTGTCGGTCTTGATCACCGACTTGGCTCCCGCCCGGGTCACTTCCCGCTTGATGATCCGTTCCATCTCCTTGGCCAGGGCCTGGGCCTTCTTGTGCTTCAAGCTGCGGCACTCTGCCAAAAAACTGGCGCTGGCGGGGACGCCGTTGCGGATGATGCCGCCCTGGATCACACCGACGTTGGCCGTGGTTTCGTGATCGAGGCGGCCGAGGCGCAGGGCGGCGATGGCCCTGGCGGCAGCGGCGATGGCGTTGATGCCCTTTTCCGGCTCCATGCCGGCGTGGGCCGAGCGGCCCTTGACCTCGACGTCGATGGCGAAATAGGACGGTCCGCCGATGACGATGGTATCGAGGGTGTCGTTGTCCAGCAGGAAGCCGCGCCGGGCATGCAGCAGGCGGTAGTCCAGGTTCTTGACGCCGTGCAGCCCCACTTCCTCCTGGCGGCTGATGGCCACTTCCAGCGGCGGTCTGACCTTGGCCACGCGCAGGGCCTCGAGCATCTCGGCGATGCCGGCCTTGTCGTCGGCACCCAGAATGGTGTCGCCCGCGGAGCGGATCACGCCTTTCACCAATTTGGGCTTGATGCCCTGCCCGGGTTTGACGGTGTCGGCGTGGCAGGAAAGCAGTACCGGCTCCTTGCTCTTGCTGTTTTTAGCCGGCAGCTTGGCCACCAGGTTTCCGTAAGCATCCTTGCGGGCGCTGGCCCCCAGTTTCTTGAATTCCTTCAGGAGGTAGTCAATGAAGCGGGCTTCGTTGCCCGATTCGCTATCGATTTGGACCATTGCCATGAATTGCTTTATCATTCTTTGGTTCATTTTTTTCACCTTGCCTTGGATTTTTAAGGATCATTGTATAAAATTCATATTTTTTTGTAAAGCAGTACAAATTTCCCGTTTATCCTGAAGGATATGATTTGCATGGCTTGGTGAGGGAATGAATTAAAAATTATAAAACTCACCCCAACCCCTCTCTTCCAAAGAGAGGGGCCAGATTCTTATTCCCCTTCTTCCCAATCACCCGTTTTTGGTGTATAAAAAGATCATGAAAGATTTCAGCGACGACCAGAATTGTTTTGTCTGCGGCAAAAAGAACGCGGCCGGATTACAGCTCGAATTTCAGCAAAATCCCCGCAGCGGTGAGATCGAAGCCCAAGTCGTTTTCCCGGCCCGGCTGCAGGGCTGGCAGGACACCGTGCACGGCGGCCTGCTGGCCACGGTGCTCGACGAGACCATGATCAAGGCCGCGGCCGCCGCCGGCAGCCAGTGCCTCACCGCCGAGATCTCGGTCAAATATAAAAAGCCCGCGTTAACCGGCAGCACTTTCCTGACCGCGGGGAAAATCCTGGAAACGCGCGGCCGCATCATCACCGCCCAGAGCCGCATATGCGATTCCTCAGGGACAATTTATGCCCAGGCCAGCGGCAAATTATTTAAAATATAACTGCTAAGTTCCGGATCGCTGCCGACGACAGCAGGCGATCTGTATGGCCGGGACTTTCAGCGCGGCGACTCCCGCCAGTATTCCAGCAGGTCGAGCAGGGTCTTCTCGATTGGGAATTCCGGGCGCAGGCCGAAACGCGAGCGCAGCAGCCTGCAGTCGCCGAGGATGCGGGGATTGTCCAGCGGCCGGAAGCGGTCGGCGTCCACTTCGACCCGAATTGGTACGCGCGCCTGGGCCAGCAGGATGTCCAGTACCTGGCGAATTGAATAAGCCCGGCCGGAACACAGGTTGAAAACCTCGCCGCCGGCGCAACTGGCACCAATGATCTGCAGATAGCGGGCCACGTCGCGGACATCGGAAAAATCGCGGATCGCGGCCAGGTTGCCGACGCGGATGAGCGGCGGCCGCTCGCCCCGCTCGATCCTGGCGATCTGGCTGGCGAAATCCGAAGCCACGAACTTCGCATCCTGGCCGGGGCCGGTAAAATTGAAGGCACGGATCTTGCAGACATTCATGGCGAAAGCCCGCCAGTAAAGGTCGCCCAGCATCTCCATGGCCAGCTTGGACAAGGCATAAGGATTCTGGCAGACCGTGGAACTGTTTTCGGTTATAGGTTCTTCGCCTTCGGTCTGGTAGACCTCGGCCGAACTCATCAGTATCAGCCGCGAGTCAGGCGCCGACGCCTGCAGCGCCTCCAGCAAGTTCGAAGTACCCATGAAGTTGACATCATAAGTAAGCTGCGGATTTTTCCAGGCAAAACCGACATTGGCCACAGCCGCCAGATGGAAGGTGACGTCGGGACGAATGATCCCCAGCACGTGGGAAATATCATCGCGGCGGCGAATGTCGACCTGAAACACCTCGACATCGGGATAGGTGAATCCGGGCACCTCAGTGATGCCGAAAAGCTTGTTGCGATCCTGCCTCAGTAACAATTTCAACAAATGCGAGGCCAGGAAGCCCGAACAGCCGGTAACAAGGATCCTATTCATAATTTTTTCGCAAATGGCTCTGAAAACTATTTTTATCTATTAACTTCGCCCACCAGTCACGGTGACCGAGGTACCATTCGACGGTTCGTTTCAGACCTTCTGCAAAACCTGTCTGCGGCTGCCAGTCCAGACCGCGCATTTTTCCCCAGTCCAGGGCATAGCGGAAATCATGGCCCTTGCGGTCGGCAACGGCACGTATCAGCGATTCGGGCTTGCCCAGGTGTCGCAATATCTGGCGGGTTAAGTCTATATTGCTGCATTCCTGTCCGGCACCCAGGTTGTAGGCCTGGCCGGGTTCCCCTTTCTCGACCAGGGTCAGGATGCCCCGCACCGTATCCTCGACGTAGAGCCAGTCGCGGCAGTTGCTGCCGTCGCCATAAAGCGGCAGCGTCTGGTCCTGCAAGGCACGGGTAATGAAGAAAGGGATCAATTTTTCCGGAAACTGATAGGGCCCGTAATTGTTGGCCGGGCGGGCGATCAGCACCGGCAGGTCGAACGTTTTAAAATAAGAATACGCCAAGCGGTCGCCGCCGGCCTTGGAGGCGGCGTAGGGGGAGGAAGGATTCAGCGGGCTGTTTTCATTGAAGAATCCGTCGGCAATGCTCCCGTAAACTTCGTCGGTGGAAACATGGACGAAAAGCTTGACCTGCCCGCTCTTTTTCATGGCTTCGAGCAAAACGAAAACGCCGTAGACATCGGTAAGGATAAAAGCGCCGGGATCGTGTATGGAACGGTCCACGTGTGTTTCTGCGGCAAAGTTGACCACCACATCCACACCGGCCATGGCGGCGTCTACCCGGTCCGCATCCTGGATATCGCCCTGGACAAAGACATAGCCACCCTCAATGCCGGCCAGGTTTTCCAGGTTGCCGGCATAGGTCAGCTTGTCGTAGTTGAGCAGTTCGATATCCGGGAAATGGTCGTGGATATGGCGGATAAAATTGCTGCCGATAAAGCCGGCACCGCCGGTGACCATTATTTTTTTTACATCCTGCCCGTTGACCCGCATCATTTGCCTCCGAAAAAATCACTGACCATGCCCAGGTTGCCAAGGGAAAGGCCGAAACGGAACTGTTTTTCGAAACGTCCCATATAGGAAAATACCTTGAATTCCGTACTGAAGACCAGGCATTGGTAATCGAAGCTGACGTTGATGGAGCCGTGGCGGAATTCCTTGGCTGTAAAATCGTAATCAACGCTGCCCAGCAATTTCAGTGGGAAGCTGGGGAAATTCACATTGATATCAGCGCCCAGGATGCTGCGATTGAAGACAAAATCCACGCCCTTGTAGGGATTGCGATAGGTGCTGTAAGAGAGGGAAGCGGTCAGGGGCGCGCCCTGGCGCTGATAAGAAGCGCGCAGGTTCAAGCGCGACAAACCGTGAATGTAATAATTGTAGACAAGCGAGGCGTCGAAAACAATGTTTTTTCCGGGCCGGAAGCGCAGGGTGTTGTTCAGTTCGGAAAAGCTAGGGTATTCCCCGTCGACGGTGCGGAACAAATTGGCTTCGGCCGCATCAAAATAATATTCCTGGCTGATCCGGTATGTAAGCCATTCACCGGCCGAGGCGTTGCTGCCGTCACTCTTTTTCAGCAGTCGCGAGGTCAAAGAAAAACCGGCATAGGAATAAGATGGGTAATCGAAATAATCGACCGGTACCAGGCGGTCGCGGTTGTTAACCTTGGTGGCGTAGCGAATTTCAAATTCAGGTTCGATCACATGCTTCAACTTGTTCCTGCCCGAATCGTAGACACGGAAAAAAACCGGTCCCTGCAGTGAGAGCTTGGCCGTTTGGTATTTCATGTACAGTGGCTCGTTGACGATCGTTTTGCTCAGCGGATCCAGGCTTTTGGCGTACAGGGTGTTCTTGGCAAGGAGGTTCAACGAACAGTTCAGCCAGGGTAGTTTCAACAGCGGCAGCTGGTAGGCCGGAGTAAAGGTCAGGCGCTGGGAACGGAAATCGTTCGTAAATTCCGGCTCTTCTTCATAGGTGACGCCGCTGCGGCGCACGCTTTGATAATCGATGGCCAGGGAAAAATAACCGGGCAGTTTTCCCAGTTTCTGCTGGTTCAAATTGAAAGCCATAGCCGGCAGGTATTCCACGATCCGTGAGCTGTTGGCAAAGATATAATACGTTTCCCGGCGCGAGGCGCTCAGAGAAATATTGATATTGGAAAAAGACGTTGTCCAGGCCAATGACGATTGAAAATTGGTGGAAAGATTGCGGTCAAAACCGTTGTCAAAAAGGCGCAAAAAACCGGGGCGGCTCTGGCGGTTGACATTGAGCACCAGGCGGGAGTTCAAAATGGGCAAGGTCTGCTTGTGACTGGCTTCCACGTAATAGTCACTGGCCGAATCGTTGTATACTTCATTGTCTTTTCGGTAGCGGAAATAGTAGTAGCGGGCGCTGCCGCTGGCGTTGCGGAACAGGTAGCGCAATTCATCGCTGAGGCCGATCCCCAGCTTGGCAAAATAATCCAGCCCGAGGGTCATATCGATATTGGGCTTGATGGCCCAGAACAGGGAATTCTGCACAAAGAAACCGCGCAGCGAAGAATTGCCGATGCCAGGAAACAACAGGCCCGTGGCCCGGCCGTCTTTTTGGATCGGATAGCGCAGGTACGGCAGGTAGAAAACCGGAATATTCTTGATGCGGAACAGCACATCGGTCATTTCAATGTATTTCTCTTTTTTGATCTTGCCGCGGCGGCTGGTGATCTTCCAGCGCGGGAAGATCTGCGCACAGGAGGTGAAATCGAGTCGCTGGAAAGTCAGCGTTTCCCGGTCGGTCTGGACCAGGCGGTTTGTTTCATAGCGCACAAAAGGGGTGATCAGGCCATAGGTATCGAGCAGTTCTCCGCTTTTTGTTTTCAGGTTGAAAATGAGTTTTTCACCGCTCAGGACCATGTCCTTGGCCGACATGGTCACCCGTCCTTCGGCGAACAATTCCCTGGTCTTCAGGTTGAATTCGATCACGTCAGCATAGATGACATAATCCTGCCATATGATTTCCACATGCCCGTCGGCGCGAAGCGAATCTTCGCTGATTATTTTGTGATCGGCATAAACGATCGGTTCGTCGCTATCCTGCTGCGCTGCCAGCAATCCGGCCCATGTTAAAAAAAGGGATAGAAAGATGAGTTGCAGCGCTTTTATTTTCATTGCTGAATAATGTTTAACATATTTTCCCCTGTTTAGGCAATAGCAACGCGGTTTTTTTCAAACATTGCGGCTTCGACTCCGGCAGGAAACCGGGGTGCGCCAGTGATTTATTTTTCCATTTGTGCTACCATGAAAATATGAAAAACATAAGCCTGATATCAGCGGTCTTGTTTTTTATCTTGGTTTCTGCTGCCTGTTCCATCAATGTCCCCTGGGACATAATGGATGATTACGATGGTGTGCGCGTCGTCATGCGCGTCAACCCCGACGACGCCGATGTGCTGCTCAACGGCAGGTTTATCGGAGCCGCCTACGAATTCTCCTCAGCCGGCTTGGCCCTGCGCCTGGCCTCACGGCAGAACGAACTGGTATTCAAGAAAAAAGGTTTCCGCGAGGAGGCCGTCGACCTGCGTTCCTATTCTTCCCGCCATATTACCCTGAAAATCATTTTGGAGAGTGAGGACATATTGGACAGCGCCGAACCAGCCATCGCTGAAGCTGCCGCTGCCGAAGAACAGCAAGCCTATGAGGCCAAGAGCGAACCCATCCGCGCCCTGCCGGCCGAAAAGCCGGTCGCGGCCGAAGAACGTTCACTGACCCGGATCACCCTGACCGTGACCCCCGAGGAAGCCGCCTTGTACATCGACGGCAAGTTCTGGGGACTGGCCCCGGCTGAAGGCAAAACCGCCAGCCTGCGCCTGCCGCCCGGCAAATACGTCTTCAGCGCCTTCAAGCCGGGATTCAGTATCTACAAAAAGGAAATCACGGTTCCCAGGCAGGATGAATTCACCTTGGCAATCGCCCTATTGAAATAGAACGAAACCAGGTGCATTAGAGGCGACCCAAAGCAGGCTTTAAAGGCAGGCATTTTCCAAATGCTCTTTTGCTTCCCAGCCTGGAAAACAAAGCGAATTTTCAGTAAGAATTCGCAGTGAACAACTGCATTTCACTCTCATTTTTGGTGACCTTGTCAATACGGATCCCCATTTCCGGAGCGAAGATGCCGCCGCGGTCGTTGATCATTTTTCTTGCTGCTTCGAGCCAGGCCGCGATGCCGGCAAAGTCAGGGTGGTGACGTTTGTTATTATCATAAGGATAGAGAACATTCTTGGCCGCCCAATAGTCCAGGGCTACCGGGTCCTGGCTGGCCAGGATCTGATTGGCGCGGAAAGTGTTTTTCGCGGGATAACCCTTAAGCGCTTTGTGGGAGACCCATATGGCATCGATGATATGAAGCACGGGCGGCCGCACCGAGACGATCATTTTGCCGCAGGTTTCCCCAAGTCCCAGGTAGTGCCGTTCCCTGCCATGACCGTCGTTCATGGAGACAAGCCCATAGAAATGCTTCAAGGCCGCCGTGATTTCCGAACCGCCGACATCATGATGCTTGAGCACCGGGACGTTGATCAGCTTCAGGTTTTGCCGGTAGGCACCGCCCTTCCATATGCCTTCCTTCAATTCAACTCGGTTGCCGCGCGCCGTGGTGAAACATGGATAGGAAACATTCTCCAGTTTACGGAAACCATCGCTCACGTGATCCTGGGCGGAGATGAAATCACGGCGAATGGCATCAAGCAGCCGGGCCGATACCGGCTTGCCTTTGAAGACTTCGTTGGCCAGGAAAAGGAAAGAATGGCTCGGGTCGTTGGCATTGGCCTGGATGTCCCTGTCGCCTCCGTAGCTTAAATGGGTGTCGCAGTTCAAACTGCCGCGACCCTGGCCGTTCTCAATGATCACCACCTCGCCGCTGAAGCCATCCGGATGATCTAGTACGCGCTGGATCAGGCCGCGGACCAGGTCCGAGTTCGTACAGCCGCGGTATTTCCATTGGGCGTTCACCTTGATCAAAACCACGTCATCGGAGGCGATCAGGCCGTAAGCTTCTGACTGTTTGAACGAGTCTTTCCTTTTGTAAAAAGACAATTCCTGAGCGGCCATCAGGTCAACCAATGTGTCGACCCCCACATGGTTATTCGGCAGCTTATTGCCGAATGGCTGATCGGGTACGGTTTTTACCCAGAATATTTTGCTGGCTTCGTCAGCTTGCGGGGGCAAAGGCGGCTCGGGAAGAGTGTCCTGTGGGCTATCAGGAGGGAGTATTTCATCCCGGACCCGGCAGGCGGGCGCCAGGGATAATCCGGCAAGCAGCACTTGCATGAAATCTCGTCTTTTCATATTGAAACCTCTTTGAGTTGCTCAGAAATATAATATATAACTTTATTGGTTAATTTTCAATCTTTTTATCCATTTTCAATAAAATTCGTCTGTTTTAATTTAATTGATTGTTTGCGACTGAACAATTCTGGAATGCTTTACGAAGAAAGGTTGCGCCGGCTGAAGAAAAAGAGCGCCGCGGCTTGACAAACCGCTAGCTTCAATCCACTTTTTTTTGAATGCGAAATCCCGGATCTTGAATCCGGAATTCTTTCGGTCTCTGCCGTCATACTGGAATGCTGAACACAAACAAGGAGGTGAACTATGTTTAACTTGTTTCTTCCCGGAAAAGAAATCCGTAAGACCCATGTGCGCAAAGGATTGACCTTTTCCCTTTCCCTGCTCCTCCATGCCCTGCTGATCGCGGCCATTATCGTGGTGCCCCTTCTGCGCGCCGAGGCCCAACTACCCGAATTCAAGTTCATCGATGTCCTGATCGCCCCTCCGGTCCTGCCCGGCGTACCGCCCGGCCCCGGCCGCGTTGGAAACCCGCCGACCGGCCCAACCGGCAATCCCGTGGGGCCGAAGCATCCGCCCCCCGCAAATACTACGCGCGGATTCATGGCCCCGGTCGAGATACCGACCGGGATCATTGATGAAAACCCGTCTGATTTCATCTTCGAGGAACCCAGCGGGCCCGGGGTCGAAGGAGGAGAGGGCGATGGAAAAACGCCATGGATCGTGGGCAAGGATATCCTGCCCGAAGAAGTGAATCCGTTGGACAAAGCAATCGCAACCATCCGGCCGCCGCGGTTGATCAAGAGGGTGAATCCGGTCTACTCCCCGATAGCGATCTCAGCCCATGTTTCGGGTACGGTGCTGATCGAGGCGGTCACCGACATCTACGGCCGCGTGCGCAAGGCCCGGGTCGTCAGCGGCCATGCCCTGCTCAGCGCCTCGGCACTGGAAGCAGTCAGGGAGTGGATCTACGAGCCCTACCTGGTCAACGGCATCCCCAGGCCGGTGAGCTTCACCGTCACCGTCACCTTCACCCTGGAGAAACGCTGAAGCGGAGAGCGCAGCATCCTGCGTCAGGACTTGCCGCGCAGGGGGCTGGCTCCCGCAGGGGGCTCAGCGCACGAAGCGCTCTAATATCCGCTGCAGTAGATCGCCGTACTTGACGATCAGGCCGGCAAAGACCACCGAGACCATGGACATCAGCTTGATCAGGATGTTGAGCGAAGGACCAGAGGTGTCCTTGAAAGGGTCGCCCACAGTGTCGCCGATGACCGCGGCACCGTGGTTGGGATTGCGGCTGCCGTCGGGAAGTTTCTTGCCGCCCAGGTTGCCTTCCTCGATGTATTTCTTGGCGTTGTCCCAGGAGCCGCCGGCGTTGTTCAGGAACACGGCGACCACAAAGCCGGTGGTCAGGCCGCCGGCCAGCAGGCCGATCACGCCGGCCACGCCGAAAACCAGCCCCATGGCCACGGGAACGAATATGGCGGTCAGGGAAGGGACGATCATTTCACGCTGCGCGGCCCGAGTGCTGATCTCGACGCAACTGGCATAATCGGGCTCGGTCGTGCCTTCCATGATGCCGGCAATTTCTCGGAACTGGCGGCGCACTTCTTCAACCATCTTGCCGGCGGCGCGGCCGACCGATTTCATGGTCATGGCGCAGAAGATAAACACCATCATGGCGCCGATGAAAAGCCCTGCCAGCAGCTTGGGATTGAAGATGGTCAGGTTGTAATAATTGATCCAGTCACCTATGTACGTATTTTCAATGGCCTTTTGCACACCACTCACGGAAATGAACTTCTCTCCCATGTGCAGGAAACCGATCTTGATCTCCTCGATGTAGGCGGCCAGCAGGGCCATGGCCGTCAGCGCGGCCGAGCCGATGGCAAATCCCTTGCCGGTGGCGGCGGTGGTGTTGCCCAGGGCATCGAGGGCGTCTGTGCGCCGGCGTACTTCCGGTTCCTGGCCGGTCATCTCGGCATTGCCACCGGCGTTGTCGGCGATTGGTCCGTAGGCGTCGGTGGCCAGGGTGATGCCCAGGGTGGAGAGCATGCCCACCGAGGCGAAGCTGATACCGTAGAGGCCGAGATTGATGGCGTTGGCGCTGGCGCTGAAGCCGCCGCTGAGCGCGTAACTGATGATGATGGCCAGGGCGATGACCAGTACCGGCAGGCCGGTGGACTGCATGCCGTTGGAAATGCCGGCGATGATGACCGTGGCCGGGCCGGTTTGCGACTGCTCAGCCACATACTTGGTTGGTTTGTATTCCTGGGACGTGAAGTATTCGGTGATCTTGCCGATCACCCAGCCGGCGATCAGGCCGGTAATGACCGAAAGGAAGATGCCCAGGTGACGGCCCTGGAATGAATCCTTGAACAGCACCAGGATGAAAAAAGATGCGATCAGGGTCAGCAAGGTGCTGGCATTGATGCCGCGGGCCAGCGCCCGCAGTAAAACCTTTTGGCTGGCTTTTTCACCCGAGCGCACCATGAAGACGCCGAGGATCGAAAAGATCACGCCGATGCCGGCGATGACCATGGGGGCCAGGACACCTCCCAGGCCGTAGCCTGCGGCCACGCCCAGAACCGCCGTGGCCAGGATGGAGCCGGCGTAGGATTCGTAAAGGTCGGCGCCCATGCCGGCCACATCGCCGACGTTGTCACCGACGTTATCGGCGATGGTAGCCGGGTTGCGCGGGTCATCCTCGGGGATGCCGGCTTCCACTTTGCCAACCAGGTCGGCACCAACGTCGGCGGATTTCGTGAAGATGCCGCCGCCGACGCGGGCGAACAGGGCCTGGGTGGAAGCACCCATGCCGAAGGTCAGCATGGTGGTGGTAATGATGGCCAGTTGGCTGGGACCTTCGGGAATGAAATAGCGCAGGATAACGAACCACAGGGAAATATCAAGCAGGGCCAGGCCGACCACCACCAGTCCCATGACGGCGCCGGAGCGGAAGGCGATCTGCAGTCCCCGGTTCAATGAATGTTTGGCCCCGGCCGTGGTGCGATTGGAAGCGAACGTAGCCGTGCGCATGCCCAAAAATCCCGCCAGGCCTGAGAAGAAACCACCGGTGATGAAAGCGAACGGCACCCAGGGATTTTGGGTGTGCAGCACGTAGGCCATGAAGGAAAACAGGATGAATACCAGCAGGAATACGAAAGCCACGACCCGGTATTGCTGCTTCAAATAGACCATGGCCCCTTTCTGCACGTAGCCGGCGATGCGCTGCATGTCGGCAGTGCCCGGGTCTTGTTTTTTCAAGAAACGGAAAAAATAATATGCGAAGGCAAGCGCCAGGATGGCGCCCAACGGCGCCAGGAAAAACAAATTCGCTAAACTCATAGTTTTCTCCTCATAAAAAATATGATTTAAAATGAATGTCAGAATGAAGATACTTTATAATAAATTTCAACAGAAAAGTCAAGGATATGGGCGCTGGCCACAGCAACTGCAGGTCAAACACGCCTGAGAAACATGGCTTCTACGTGAATTGAGCGAAAAAATCCGGGAAATCACGTTCCAACCAGGAAAAATACGCCCGTGCCGTTCGCTCCCCTTCTTGCCACCAGTCACTGGCCAGGCCGTTTTTTTTCAAGGCGCTGAAAACCTGGCGCTCGTCAGCGCTCAGGAATGAGGGCAAGCGCCGGGCAAAAGCGCTTCCGGCCAGGGGGAAAAAATGATGCAGCTGGATATGGACCCGGTATTTTTTACTCATGGAACTTATGAATTCGAGCAGTTCGCGCCGCTCGGCAGCGGTTTCACCGGGCAAAGCGATGATAAAATCGAGGTTGACCGCGAAACCGGCAGCGTTGGCCGCAGCCACGGCAGAGACGATCTGGGCGGACGTGTGGCCGCGGCCGATCGAGTCCAGGCGCGCGTTGACAGCGCTCTGCGCCCCGAAAGTCAAGCAGCGGTTGGCTGCATAACAGCGCAAAAGCCCAAGGCTTTCAGAACTCACCGTATCGGGACGGATCTCGGAGGGGAAAATGCCGAATTCTATGAATTTGAAACCGGCCAGGCGGCAAAGCTCCAGCAGTTGTTCGATGCGGCCGAGATCCGGTCGCTGCTTCCGGCAGGCAGCGAACTCCAGGGCCGAAGGCGCAATGAAGCCGACGCGTCCCAGACCGCGGCCGCGCAGCTTTTCCAGGTACAGGCGGATGGAATCCTCGCCGCGGTAGCGGGGAGGGGTTCCCCCGGTCTGGCAGTAGCCGCAGCTCCAAAAGCAGCCCCGAGAGATCTCCAGCGGCGGCACGGTTCTGAAATGCCTGGAGACCGGAATATACTTCTCCCATATCGCGAAATCATCGGTTCGGGCCGATGCTTCCAGCGCAGACCGGTAAACGAGCGGATCACAGCCGGTAATGAATTTACCGGCCAATAAATCCTGGCCGAATTTCAGAAAAGTTTCTTCGCCGGCACCAAGGAACAGGATGTCGAAGCCGCAGGCAAGAGCCAGTTCCTGCTCGCCGCTGACATGCGGCCCGCCGGCCGCGAACAGCGGCGGTACCGCGGCTGCGGAACGCAAGTGCCTGATCTCTGCCGCCACAAAAGGCAGGTGCGGGGTCATGAAGGAAAAGACACAGACATCGCTGGCTAGCAGCACGGTAGTTTCTTTGCCGGTCAGGCGCCCCGGCTCGGCGTCAACCAGAAAGATATCAAAATGACAATCCAATCCCTCTTTTTCCCAGATATTCAGCAGCAGGGGCAGGGTCAGACGATTGCCGGAAAAAAGCCTGAAAGCAACACTTTTTTTTTTCAATTTCCCCCCGACCCTGGTGTTCCGGCGCCTTCTGGCGCCGGGGCGGTTACTTGCCCTTGATCTTTTTACAGATGGCCAACTTCAAGCGCAATTCCCTTTGCCGGAGCAGTTCAACCTGCAGCTCGGAAGGCGTTATGGCACCCTGGAAAGACGATTTGATCCGCTTTTCCGTTTCCTGCATCTGTTTTTGCAGATCTTCTTCCCGCAGATCCTCGCCGTGTTCGAAAGTATCGATGATCAGCGCGATGCGGTTATCCCTTACTTCCAGGAATCCCACGCCGCTGAAAAGAAAAAGCCGCGTACCGTCCGGTTTGAGATATGAGATCTCACCTGCATTCAGTAGGGAGAGATATGGCAAATGATGGGACAGGACACCGGCTTCACCCAAAAAAGCCGGGATATACAGATCTTTTATCTCGGTGCGCAAGACCACCTCGCGTGAAGTGATGATCTCCAGTTCGATCGTGTCGGCCATCAGAATCCCAGTTTCTTGGCGTTGGCCACGGCGTCTTCAATGCCGCCGCACATGTAGAAAGCCTGTTCGGGCAGAGTGTCGTATTTGCCTTCCACCAGTTCCTTGAAGCTGCGTATAGTGTTGGCCAGGTCCACATATTTGCCTTCCATGCCGGTAAAGGGCGTGGCCACAAAAAACGGCTGCGAAAGGAACTTCTGTATTTTCCTGGCCCGGGCCACAATGACCTTGTCTTCGTCGGACAGTTCTTCCATGCCCAGGATGGCAATGATGTCCTGCAGGTCTTTGTAGCGCTGCAGCACTTCCTTGACCTGGCTGGCCACAAGGTAATGCTCCTTGCCTAAGATTTTCGGGTCCAGGATGCGGGAAAACGAAGCCAGGGGATCGACGGCCGGAAATATGGCCATCTCGGTCAGGGCCCGCGAGAGGTTGGTGGTGGCGTCCAAATGGGTGAAGGTCGTGGCCGGCGCCGGGTCGGTGTAGTCGTCGGCCGGCACATAAATGGCCTGGACCGAGGTGATCGACCCTTTCTTGGTCGAGGTGATGCGTTCCTCCATTTCCCCCAGCTCCGAAGCCAGGTTGGGCTGGTAGCCGACCGCTGAGGGCATGCGACCCAGCAGGGCGGAAACCTCGGAACCGGCCTGGGTGAAACGGAAAATATTGTCGATGAAAAGCAACACGTCCTGGTTTTCCTCGTCACGGAAATACTCGGCCACGGTCAACCCGGAAAGGGCCACCCGCAGCCTGGCGCCGGGCGGCTCGGTCATCTGGCCGTAGATCAGTGCCGTCTTTTCGATAACCCCGGATTCCTTCATCTCCAGCCAAAGATCGTTGCCCTCACGGGTGCGCTCCCCCACCCCGGCAAACACGGAAAAACCGCCGTGCTTGGTGGCCACGTTGTGGATCAGCTCCTGAATAAGAACGGTCTTGCCCACGCCGGCTCCGCCGAATAAGCCGATCTTGCCCCCCTTCAGATAGGGCTCGAGCAGGTCGATCACCTTGATGCCGGTTTCGAACAGCTCCAGGCGCGTGTCCTGCTCTTCCAGCGTCGGCGCCGGACGGTGAATGGGATAGCGTTTTTTTTCATTTATGGGTCCGAGCATGTCCACCGGATCTCCGATGACATTGATGATGCGCCCCAGCACTTCGCGCCCCACGGGCACGGTGATGGGGCCGCCGCTGTCACGGGCCTGCATGCCCCGCACCAGGCCGTCGGTGGGATGCATGGAGATCGTGCGCACCCGGTTTTCGCCCAGATGGTACTGTACCTCGCAGATGATGCTGATCGGCTGCGGCGTGGCGAAACCTTGGGAAACGATCTCAACGGCGTTGTAGATCTCGGGGAGTTCTCCCTTGGAAAATTCAATATCCACGACCGGACCGATGACCTCAATTACTTTGCCGATATTTTTATGAATTTCTTTTTTCTTGCTCATGTTCGCTCCTATTTGTTCAGGGCTTCGGTGGCGGTGATGATCTCCAGAAGCTCCTTGGTGATGGCCGCCTGGCGCATTTTATTTAAAAGCAGGGTCAAGGCCCGGATCATGTCACTGGCGTTGCGCGTGGCCAGGTCCATGGCCACCATGCGCGCCATCTGTTCCGCGGCCATTGACTGCAGCAGGGTCTGGTAGACAACGGCGCTGATATGGCGCGGCAGCAGCGATTGGAACAGTGCGGCAGCACCTGGTTCAAAAATGTAATCCACTTTTTCCGCGCTCGCCCCTTCTTCAGCGTCCGCAGCGGCGGCCGGCTCAAGAACGACCGGAAAAAGGCGGCGGATGGAAAACTGCTGCCGCGAAGCCGAGATGAATTCACTGAAAGCGAATTCAACGCTTTTGAATCCGCCGTTCAGGAACAGTTCCTGCAGCTCGGCGGCCAGATTGCCGGCATCGGTGAATTGCAGCCGGCTGATCAGGCCGTTATGGCTTTTTTTCACTTCAATATCCTTTTTAGAGAAATAGCGGCTGGCTTTGGTGCCGACGGTGATCAGGGAAACCGCTTGGCCGTCAGCTGCCAATTCCCGGCAATAAGCCTCGCTGTTTTTCAAAACATTGGAGTTGAAAGCACCGCACAAACCCTTATCGCCGGCCACGACCACCAGCAGTACCGCCCCCTGATCGCGTATCTTCAAAAACGGTTGCGTCTCCAGGGCTGCCCCCACGGCTGCCTGCTGCAGAAGAAAAGCGATCTTGTCGCGGTAGGGCCGGGATTTTTTCAATTCGGTCGTGGCCCGGCGCAGCTTGGCCGCGGCCACGGTTTTCATGGCCCGGGTAAGCTTTTGGGTATTTTTGACCGACTTGATGCGGCGGCGCAGAACAATCAGGTTTCCGGCCATCAGGGATTGGCGCTTTTCTTGAATTCAGCGGCGAATTCTTTGAGCGCGGCCTGCAGCTTTTGTTCCAGTTCAGCGGAGAGCACTTTTTTTTCGCGTATCTCCCGGAATATTTCAGGTTGCCTGGCTTCCACATACTTGAGCATTTCCGCTTCGAATGGCCGTACCTGGCTGACGGGGAATTCATCCAGGAAACCGCGCGTGCCGGCGAAGATGGCCACTATCTGCTTTTCCACGGGTATGGGCTGACCCTCGTCCTGCTTGAGCAGTTCGGAAAGCCGTTTGCCCCGCTCCAACTGGGCCACGGTGGTCTTGTCCAGATCGGATCCGAACTGGGTGAAAGCCTCCAGTTCCCGGTACTGGGCCAGGTCCATTTTCAGCGAACCGGCCACCTGCTTCATGGCCTTGATCTGGGCATTGCCGCCTACGCGTGAAACCGAAATGCCGACATCGATGGCCGGGCGCTGGCCGGAATTGAACAGGTCGGGAAGCAGGTAGATCTGGCCGTCGGTGATGGAGATGACATTGGTGGGGATGTATCCGGACACATCCGAGGCCTGGGTCTCGATGATCGGCAATGCGGTCAGCGAACCCCCGCCTTTTTCATCGCTTAGCTTGGCCGCCCGCTCCAGCAGCCGCGAATGCAGGTAAAATACGTCGCCGGGATAGGCCTCGCGTCCCGGCGGGCGGCGCAGCAGCAGGGAGATCTCGCGGTAGGCGACCGCGTGCTTGGACAGGTCGTCGTAAACCAGGAGCGCGTGCCGGCCGTGGTCGCGAAAGTATTCACCCATGGCGCAGCCCGCATAGGGGGCGATGTACTGCAGGGCGGCCGGGTCGGAAGCCGACGCAGCCACCACCAGCGAATACTCCATGGCCCCGGCTTCGCTCAGGGTTTTAACTATCTGGGCAACGGTCGATTGCTTCTGGCCGATGGCCACGTAAATGCAGATCACATCCTGGCCTTTCTGGTTGATGATGGTGTCCAGGGCAATGGCGGTTTTCCCGGTCTGGCGGTCGCCGATGATAAGTTCGCGCTGGCCGCGGCCGATGGGGATCATGGCGTCAATGGCCTTGATGCCGGTTTGCAAGGGTTCCTTGACCGGCTGGCGCTCGACCACGCCGGGGGCCAGGGCTTCGATGGGCATGGAGATATCGGTCTTGATGGGATCCTTGTCATCCAGGGGCTTGCCCAGCGGCGAAAGCACGCGGCCGATAACCGCGTCCCCGGCCGGCACCGAAATGATGCGCCCGGTTCTCTTGACAATATCGCCTTCCATGATCTCGTGGCTTTCAGCCAACAGGATGGAACCCACGTTGTCCTCTTCCAGGTTCAGGGCGATGCCGTAGATCTGGCCGGGAAACTCCAGCAATTCGTTGTACATAACGTTATCCAGGCCATAAATGCGGGCGATGCCGTCTCCGATCGATATCACCACCCCGGTTTCCTCTTTCTTGAAATCAAAGGCAAAGCCCTCGATCTTCTGGCGGATCAACTCACTGATCTCGTCGACTTTGATTAGCATTTATTTTTCCCCTACAAGCGTTTCGCGCAGTTTTTTCAGGCTGCCGGACAGCGAAAAATCATATTGCACCGATCCCCGGCTCAAACTGATGCCGGCGATCAGTTCCGGCTTCAACCGGAATTCCAGGACAACTTTTGCGGCCAGGGCTTTTTCCAGTTTGGCCAACAGGCGTTCCTTCTGCCCGCCCGCCAGTTCGACGGACGAGTGTATGATTATTTTTTCGATGCCGCGAGTTGCATACCAGGCATCGGGAAACTGCTGCACCATTTGTTCGAGATAGACCAGGCGGTTCTCGGCGGCAACGGTCAGCAGGAACTGATAGGTTTTGGCATGCAGGTTCATCTTGGTTTTGACGATATCAAGGGCGATGATCTTTTCCGCCTGGGAGATCAGGAAAGTCGCCAGCCCGATCTTCAATTTTTCATCGGCGGCAAGCAGGGCCAGGAAATCATGTAATTCATCTTTGACACGATCGAATTCGGCCTGGTCTTCCACAGCCAGCGCCAAGGCCTTGGCGTAACGCTTTACCAGGCTACTTTCCTTCATCCAGGTCTCCGCAGGAATCGATATTGCGCTCGATGATCCTTTGCTGGGTTGCGTCGTCCAAACTCCGCGTAAAATCGTCCTTGAAGCGCTCGATGGTCATATCGGCAATGCGTCCCTTCACCGCGCGCACAGCGGCATCGACCCGCTGGCGTATCTCCTCTTCGCTCAAGGCGATGATGCGCTCCGCTTCCAGGCGGCCGGCTGCCTCCAGGCGGGCCAGTTCATCCCGCCCTGCAGCTTCGGCAGCACTCTTTATCCCTTCTACTTCAGACGCCACTTTGGCCAGGCGTTGCTGAATGTCCAGCAGCCGGGCCGATGTGGCGGCCAGGTTCTTTTCTCTCTCCACGATATCATTCTGGATGTCAGAACTTTTCCGGGACAGCATCTGGATCAAGGGCTTGCGCAGCAGCAGGATCAGGCCGCCGAAAAGCACTGTGGAATTGAAAACTTTGCCCAGCACGTTGAACCAGTCGATGTGCGCCGTGCCTCCTTCCGTGGAAGCCGGCAGGCACATGGCCAGGGCCAGCAGCAGGAACGGGAAAAGCAAGTTTTTTTTCATAAATAGGCTTGTTTGATCTTGTCGCTGAAAACAGAAATCTGCATTTCCAGGGTATTTTCGGCCGCCACTATCTCGCTTTCCAGCTGGGACATCTTTTCAGCCAAAACCCGCACCGCTTGTTCCTTGGCCGAGGTCACGGTTTTATTGCGGATCTCTTCGCCGTTCTTCAGCAGGCCTTCCTTGATTTGCTGCGCCTCTTTGCGGGCCTGGCTCAGTTGGGTTTCTATGGCCCTGGTCCGGGTCTCGATCTCGGCAACCAAGCTTTCCTGGCGGTTGGAATCGGTGCTGATCTTGGTTTCCCGGGCCGTGATGATCTCGTTGATGGGTTTGAAAAAAATCCTGTTCAGAATGAGGTAAAGGAGCCAGATCAGAAAAAATATCCAGATGAAGGATGAATTAAGGTCTAACATAGAGGAAATGTACCATATCGACTGCCAAAAATCAAGACATTTTCTCGGCTCGATCATCACCTCCGGCAAAAACGCCCTTGACAGATTCCGCCTCGTCGGGTAATATAAAACATGCAAACCGGCCTGGTTTAGGCATCCCGCCGCATAAATTCATTTCCAGGAGATCTTATGGAACTGATCGCCAACCTGATTGATTTGTTCGTGCACCTGGACAAGCACCTCAACGCCCTGATCGTCTCCTACCAGCTTTGGACCTACCTGATCCTGTTCACGGTCATCTTCTGTGAAACCGGCCTGGTGATCACCCCTTTTCTCCCCGGCGACTCGCTGCTTTTCGCCGCCGGAGCCCTGGCCGCAACTCCCGGCAGCCCGCTTCAGGCTCACTGGCTGTTCATTATCCTCACCGCTGCCGCCATCCTCGGCGACACGGTGAATTACTGGATCGGTCACACCGTGGGCCCAAAAATTTTCAGTCAGAAGAAGATCCGTTTTTTGAAAAAAGAACACCTGGAGCGCACCCACGAATTTTACGAAAAATACGGGGGAATCACCATTATCCTGGCCCGCTTCGTCCCCATCATCCGCACCTTCGCCCCGTTCGTCGCCGGCATCGGGCGCATGACCTACTGGCGCTTCATCAGCTACAACGTCAGCGGCGGCATTGCCTGGGTGGCCATCTTTGTCTTCGGCGGCTATTTTTTCGGCAACCTGCCCCTGGTCCGGCGCAACTTCACCGTGGTGATCCTGGCCATCATCTTCATCTCGGTCCTGCCCGGCGTGATCGAATATCTGAGGCAGAGGCGGAAAAAAGCCAAGAATTAAGGAACCGTCTGGAACTCGGCATATGGCGCAGGGCAGACGGCGTACGGCAAGAAAAGAGAGTGAGATTCAACACTTGAATCTGCCAATTCGTTTCCGCTTGTTTCTTCACCGTCGGCCGTCATCCGTTTGCCGTGAACCAAGTTCTATTTTTCGTTTGTCGCTTCCTTCTCTTCCAGCCTGGCGATCTTTTTCCGCAGCCGCTCCAGCCGCTTTTCCAGTTCCTGCTGCCGGGCCGGGGAAAGGCTGCCGCCGCTGAGCGCTTTTTCCACGTAAGAAAGGGCCAGAACGTAATTGCGTTCGCGGTGTTCATAGTGCACCGATATCTCGCGCTGGGCCTGCAGGTCGTCGGCAGCCGAGAGCTGCTGCCAGAGTTCCAGCGCTTCGCCGTATAATTTTTTCTTTTTCAGGAGCACGGAAAGGCGCCGCATGGCCAGGTTCTGTACCTCTGAGCGGCTGCCGCTCTCCCTGGCGGCCCGGTAGAAATCCTCGGCCTTTTCCAGCAGGCCGGCCCTTTCACAGAGCATGCCCAGGCCGAGGATCTCCCCGCCGTCAGCGGTCAGGGAATAGTCATCCAGATAGAGCACACCCAGCAGCACCACGGCCGCCAGCCCGACCAGGTCCATGGCGTTGTGTTCCATGACCGGTTCGATCAGCGAGAAGGCCTGGCTGCGCAGGAAACTGAAATAAAGGGCGGGGATCGAACTGGCTTCGATGTCATCACTGCGGGAAAGGCCCAGCAGCATCTCGCCCAGGTAGCCCAGTTTGCGCGAATCATAGGTATTTTTCCATATGGTGCGGGCCGGAAACAGAAAATCAAGGTGCGGCAGGTCCAGCAGGGGGAAACGCTGGCGCTGCAGGATATAGCGGGTCTCCAGCAGGGGGAAGTCGAAGGCCTTGCCGTTGTAGGTCACGGCGGCGGAGAATTCCCCCTGGCGCAGGAATTCCGCGACAGCCAGCAGGAAGTCGCCTTCCCGGTCCAGGTCCTGGAGCATGAAGATCTTCACCTGAAAGGTCTGTTCGCTGAAAAAACCGAAACCCAGCATGAAGGGGATGGTGCCGGTGCCGCCGGCCAGCCCGGTGGTTTCACTGTCAAAAAAAACCACCCGGCGCGGATCGACCGCGGCAAATTCTTCGCTGCCGGCAATGATGGCCAACGACCCTGGCGCCAGGGCCAGCCAGTCGCCAAGGCGCACTTTTCCGTAGCGGCCGTCCAGGGCATAGCAAAAATCCTTGACCAGGAAAGGTTCGGCAGCAGCCGCCGGCTCCATCCGGGCCCGGGGGGTTGAAAACGGTTTGTCTTTTTGCTTCAGGTTGTGGCGAACAAGATTCTCAAGTTTTTCCCTGGTGGATAGCTCGCCATCGCTATCCAGGCGCTGCCATTTTTCCTGGATATGGTCTTTATCAAGATCTTGCAGCCGATCCTTCAGTTTTCTCATTGGCTTGTTTTCCGCTGCTTAAGATAGCATAAAAAAACGCTGCGGACAATGACGCCTCGGGAAAACGGCGGCGGCCACGTCTCCGCTTCCAGGATTTCGTTCTGCGCCGCGGGCCATGTCATTAAAGCGGGGGCAGGATGTCTCCCCAGTCTCCGCGCCGGGTGTACGCCTTCAGGCCGGCGCCCAGCAGTTCAAGGTATCGGCGACGGCTGACGGGCCTGGCCCCCCATCCGGCCAGGTGCGGGGCTGGGAACTGGCAGTCTATAAAGGCGAATCCCAGTTTTTGCAGCGTCGCGGCCAGGACTGCCAAGGCGGCCTTGGAAGCGTTGTCAGCCAGGTGGAACATGGATTCGGCAAAAAAGCACCTGCCCAGGGAGATGCCGTAGATGCCGCCGGCCAGCTTGCCGTCTTTCCAGGTCTCGAGGGAATGGGCATAGCCTAGACGGTGCAGGGCAACATAGGCATCGCGCATGGCCGGCGTGATCCAGGTGCCGCTCTGCTCGGGGCGCGGCAGAGCGCAGCCGCTGACGACCTCGCCGAAAGCGCGGTCGAAAGTGAAGGTGAAAACGCCGCGCTGCAAAACTTTCTTCAGGCTGGCTCCGACATGGAACTCGACCGGGAAAAGGACAAAACGCGGGTCGGGCGACCACCACAGTATGGGCTCGCCCTGGCCGTACCAGGGAAAGATGCCGCGGCCGTAGGCGCGCAGCAGCATTTTCGGCGACAGGTCGCCGCCCACGGCCAGGAGTCCCTCCGCCCCGGCCAGCTCCGCCGGAGGGAAATCATCTATACCTTCCAGGTTAAAAACTGTCATTTTTCTCTAAGCTATTTTAACCTGCCTGCCGCGGCATTGCAAAAATCAATTTGTCGATATCAATTCATTTTAAAATTGTTCTGCTCATTCAAGGAAACTCGATCTGCCTTCAATGACCTTGGCATAAAATCATTAACTTCCCATTTTTTCCGGCATTTGTGAAAAATATTGACAACATTTTGCCTAACGTATATATAAATACTTCCGAACTTTTTTTAAGGAGATTCAACATGAAACAAAAATCCTTACTGAAACTCATTGCCTTGCTGGCCCTGGGGCTGACTTTGCTGCAGCCGATCGCGGCCCAGCAGGCCCAGAAGGACAACCCGTTTTTCCAGGCGCGCACCACGCCGTTCCAGACGCCGCCATTCGACAAAATAACCATTGGGCACTACCTGCCCGCTTTCCAGGAAGGGATAAAAAGAGAGCAGGCCGAGATCGACGCCATCGCCGCCAGCAGAAAAGCACCGAACTTCGCCAACACCATCGCCGCCATGGACCACAGCGGTATCTTTCTAAGTGACGTCGGTGCCGTGTTCTACTCGCTGCTGAGTGCCGAAACCAGCCCGGAGCTACAGGCCATCGCCCGCGAAGTGTCGCCGCTGCTTTCGGCCCACAACGACAACATCAGCCTCAATGAAAAGCTTTTTGCCCGGGTCAAGGCGGTGTATGACCAGAAGCAGAAGCTGACCCTTACTGCCGAGGAAAGTTTTCTGTTGGAGAACACTTATAAAGGTTTCATCCGCAGCGGCGCCCTGCTGAACGCAGTCCAAAAGGCCCGCCTGCGCCAGATCAACAGCGAACTCTCCCTGCTGGGTTTGAAGTTCGGCGAGAACCTGCTGGCCGAGACCAATTCCTCTTATATTGTCGTCGAGAACCAGGAAGACCTGGCCGGACTCCCCGACGGCGTCGTGGCCGCGGCAGCCGAAACGGCCAAGACCATGAACCTGCCAGGGAAATGGGTGTTCAACGCCCAGAAACCCAGCTGGATCCCCTTCCTGCAGTATGCGCAGGTACGCAAATTGCGTGAAGCCCTCTATGCCTGCTATTTTATGCGCGGCGATCGCGACAACGCCAACGACAACAAGGAGATCGTCAAAAAGATCGTCCTGTTGCGCGCCGAACGGGCCAAGCTGCTCGGCTACCCGACCCACGCCCATTTCGTTCTGGAGGAGCGCATGGCCAAGGACCCGGACACGGTCATGTCCTTCCTGCAGAAATTATGGACGCCGGCACTGGAAAGAGCCCGCAACGAAGCAACTGAAATGCAGGCGATCATCGACCGCGAAAAAGGCGGCTTCCAGCTGGCCTCTTGGGACTGGTGGCACTACGCCGAAAAATTGCGCCAGGAAAAATACGCCATAGACGACTCGCTGCTCCGTCCCTATTTCTCGCTGGAGAACGTAAAGCAGGGGATATTCGTCCTTTGCGAGAAGCTGTACGGTTTGCGTTTCGACAAGCTGGAAGGACTGCCGGTCTATCACTCCGAGGTCGAGGTATACGAGGTGAAGGAAGCCAACGGCTCCCATGTGGGTTTGCTGTATATGGATTTCCATCCCCGTCCCGGCAAGCGCGGCGGCGCCTGGTCGGGCGGCCTGCGCCGCGAATACTATGAGAAGGGCAAGCGCGTAGCCCCTATCTCCACCCTGGTCTGCAACTTCACCCGCCCTGCCGCCGGCGCTCCCTCGCTGCTGAGCATTGACGAGGTGAACACGTTCTTCCATGAATTCGGCCACTCGCTGAACACGCTTTTTGCCAACGGCGTGTACCGCAGCCGCAGCGTGGCCCGCGACGCGGTGGAGCTGCCGTCGCAGATCATGGAGAACTGGGCGCTGGAGCCCGAATTGCTCAAACTTTACGCCCGCCACTACCAGAGCGGCGAAGTGATCCCGGCTGAACTGGTAGAAAAACTGAAAAAAGGCAGCCTGTTCAACCAGGGTTTTGAGACGGTTGAATACCTGGCCGCCTGCATCCTGGATATGGCCTGGCATACCCTGACGGGCAAACAGGCGCCCGACGTGCACAGCTTCGAAGCCGGTGTCATGGCCTCCCTGGGGCTGATGGAGTCCATATTGCCTCGCTACCGCACCCCCTACTTCAACCACATGATCTCCGGCTACTCGGCCGGTTACTACAGCTACATCTGGTCCGGGGTGCTGGACAAGGACGCTTACGAGGCCTTCAAGGAAAAGAACATCTTTGACCGGGCCACGGCCAAATCCTTCCGCGAAAACATACTGGCCAAACTGGGAACCGAAGACGCGCTGACGCTGTATAAACGCTTCCGCGGCGCCGAACCCAAGATCGAACCTTTGCTCAGGAGCCGGGGTTTATTGCCAGAATAAAAGAAATAGGTTCACGGTATACGGTATACGGTTGACGGCAAGAAAACAGGAGTACCCTTTCTCCTCTTTTTTGACCGTCCACCGTCGGCCGTATGCCGTACACCAAGCGGATTTCACTCCGTTAATTATTCATCCTTTTCGCGCTTGGCTTCGAAAATGCCGTTGGGCTGGATTGTTTCCATGGCGATGACTGCGCCTTTGGCGTCAAGCTTGAAGCGGATGCTGACAACCTTGGCCTGCTTGATGGTGAATTCCTCGCCCAGGCCTGGAACCAGGTCCAATTCAGGCTGACCGGGCAGGACCATTTTCAGGCTGTTGCCCTTGAGGCTGACGGTCGCGATGCGGCCGACCAGGGAGTAGCGCCCGGTGAATTTTTGCAAATAAGCGGGGTCGAAAAGCCGGGCCGCCGGCTTTTTCTCGAAAACCATGGCCGCCAGCGTCGATTCCATCTGGGCCTCCAGGGCGTTGACGCGGCCGTTCAAATCGGTGCGGAACAGCAGTTTGAAATCCTCGAAGGTCGGATCCGTGCCCTTGAGCCCGTTGAACGTCTCGTAATGCCAGTGCTCCAGCGGCGTGCTGATACCGTTGAAAGTGAAGGCCAGCTTGCCGGCCTGCAGCGTCACCTTCAGGTCGCCGTAGCCGGGGTGGTTGTAGTCGCCGGCATAGGCGTCCAGACTGTGGGCGGGCCTGGTCTTGACGATGCGGCGGCTGAATTTCTTCTGTTCCGCCTGCTTGACCGCTTCCTGGCCTTTGCTTTTTCTTTCCACCGCCTCAGCGATCCAATCCTTTGCTTCCAGGCCCAAAATCAGGTCGCTGGCCTGGCGGATGAGCAATTCGGGCAGTGCCGTGGCACTGAGGTTGCTCAACACGACAAAACCCAGGCCGTCGCCGGGAAACATGGAGACCATGGCCGAGAAGCCGTCGATGTTGCCGCCGTGGTGGACACGGCCGTGGCCGCGGTAGTTGTCGACGAACCAGCCCATGCCGTAACTGGCGGGAGACAATTCGGCGATATCGGGCGTTTGCCCGGTGGGCATGTGCGCCAGGTGCATGTCCTGCAGCGTCTGCGGCTGGATGATGGACTTGTCCTGCAATTTGCCGCCGTTAAGATGCACCAGCAGCCAGCGGCTCATGTCGTTGGCGCAGGAGTTGATGGAACCGGCCGGACCCACGGTAGTGATATCACGGAAAGGGATGCGCTCCAGCTTGCCTTTTCGTTCCGCATAGGGCAAGGCGAAATCAGCGTCCTTTTGCGAGTCCAGGACCGAAAAATTGCTGCGGCCCATGCCCAGCGGCTGCAGTACCAGCTGGCGGATCGAATCTTCCCAGCTGCGGCCGGTCAGCGTTTCCACCAGGTAGCCGGCGGTGAGGAACATCATATTGTTGTACTGGAATTTCTGGCGCAGGTCGGCCGTGGGCTCCAGAAAGGCCAGGCGGCGCACCAGCTCCTCGCGGCTGGACTCACGGTTGTTGTACCAGGTCAGGTCATGGCGCGGCAGGCCGGAGCGATGGGTGACCAGGTCGCGCGGCGTTATGCGTTCGGAAGTGCCGGGATCGGTCAGCGTGAACCAGGGGATGTAACGCCGCAGCGGCACGTCCCACTCCAACCGCCCTTCATCCACCAGGGTGCCCATGGCGAAAGTGGTAAAAGCCTTGGAAGACGAGCCGATGGCCATGATCGTGTCGGCGTCCATGGCGATCTTGTTTTCCAGGTCGCGGTAGCCGTAACCCTTGGCCAAAACGACCTCATTGTCAACGACAATGGCCATGGCCACGCCCGGAACATTCAGACCGGCCAGGCCCTTGGCCACCACATCGTCAAAATGGGCCAACGCGGCCTTTGCCTTTTCAGAATTGCTCCCGGCCCGCCTGAGCAGGAAAGTGAATTCCTTCCCCCCTTGCAGGAAACTGCCGTTGATATTCATGCCGTCGGCGCTGAAACTGCCTTTGAAAGCCGGCTCGCCGGGGATGCCGCCGATGGCAAAAGCGACGTCGTTATCGGTGACAACGATGCCGGTCAGGGCCAGGTCCTTGGCCTTCTGGGCAGGGATGGAGATATCGCCCAGCCAGGAACCGTCGGGCTGCAGGCTGAAATCGCAGTCTATTTCCAGTTTGCTGCCGGGCAGTTCGATGGCCCCGGCCCAGTGCCCTTGCAGCGATGGCGCCTTTGCGCTGCCAAAAGCAGCCGCAATCAGCATCAGAAGTGAGCAAACTAAAATGAAGTTCCGCAAAAAAGTTTTTTTCATTTTTACACCTCATGAATTTTTGACATTATATTACAGGATACTTCAAGATAATGGAAAAAGTTTACCTTTTCAAGGAATAAATTTGACTACTCATCTCCAATTTAATAAAATGGGGCCTGGAGGCAGCCATGAACGTTTTTGATTTGGCCATGGAAATGGAAAAGGACGGAGAAAAATACTACAGGCAGCTTGCCGAAAAAACGACCAATAGCGGCATGAAAAATATCCTGGGCATGCTGGCCGATGATGAAGTCAAGCATTTTCAGATCCTGCAGAAACTCAAGGATGCAAGTCAAGTTGAATTGCTGTCCACGCCTATCCTGAGCGGGAGCAAGAATGTTTTTCAGCAGTTGTACGATAATAAAAACTGGGACGATATTCCTGTGAACCAGGTCGACTTGTACAAGAAGGCCCGTGAGATCGAAACCAACAGCTTCAATTTTTACATGGAAAAAGCCAAGGCCCATGCCGACCCCGCCACCCAGAAAATGTTTTTTTTAATCGCCGAAGAGGAAAAACGGCACGAGTTTCTCTTGGACCACCTTATCCAATTCGTATCGCGGCCGCAAACCTGGCTGGAAAACGCTGAATTCAATCACCTGGATCAGTATTGACCGTAATTTCTTAGTCCCGCGGCAGGACGGAGTCTTTCAGCGCAAGCGTCTCAATAAACCGCTTATTTTTTGGGCCAGGGAACTG
Organism: Chrysiogenia bacterium; assembly: GCA_043826505.1. Taxonomy (GTDB): domain Bacteria; phylum Acidobacteriota; class Aminicenantia; order UBA2199; family UBA2199; genus UBA2199. The sequence continues at coordinate 317,051 of JBDRQC010000007.1, forward strand.
GCCGCGGGCGGATCGTAATTGCCCATGACCACAACTGTCCAGCCGGGAGCCGCATCCATATCCAGTTCAGCGTTGATTCCCGGTGCGCCGCCGGCATAGGCCTGGGGACCGCCGAACCACTCCTTGCCCAAGGGGCCAAGCAGTTTTCCCGCACGCAAGGCCAGGGAGAACTTGAACAGGTCCAGGGCGGTCGAGTAGCCGCCGCCGGCCGAACTGCCCCGGGCCGGCCGGGTATAGATATTGCTGCGCCGCGGCTCTTTTTCGTGGTCGCCTTCATCCCAATTGCGGGTATAGCCGCCGGCCACATTGGCCGCAGGCACATCGGCATCCAGGTGTCCGGTGGCGGTCATGCCGGCCGGAATATAAATATGGTCGCGAACATAGTCCCAATAACTCTGCCCCGAAGCCTTGGCCACGATCAGCCCCAAGACAATGTAGCCGCCGTTTGAATAACGGCGGCTGCTGCCGGGCTGAAAAAGCAGCGGTTCGGAGGCAAACAGCTCCAGGTAGTCCGGTAAATCCCGGATGCGGTCTTTGGGAAGCCTGCGGTATTTGTCGCCAAAAAAATCACCGATGCCCGAGCTCATGTCCAACAGTTGACGCACCGATACCTTCTGCGCCGCTTCGCGGTTCGGATAGTCAGGCAGGAATTTTTCAATTTTATCTTCCAGGGAAAGTTTGCCTTTCTCGGCCAACTGGCCGATGGCCACCCGGGTGAAAAGCTTGTTGATCGAACCCAGATTGAAACGGGTATCGGGGCGGTTGGCCACACTGTATTCCATGCTGGACAGTCCGCGGGCCTCGTGGATAATCACCTGGTCATCGTGGGCCACAAGCACTACGCCCGAAAATATATCGGCTTGGGAACGTTCATCCAGCTCAGCCCTGATGCGGGATAACACCTCTTCACGGCCCAAGGGCGGTCCGGCCAGGTCAACGGCGGCTTCGGCGTCGACCGGGGCGGCCATGATCGTAGTGATCCTGGCGTCATCATTTTTTTCGAACTGGAAAGTGAATTCCAGCGTCTCGCCTTGTCCATCCCGGACCAGGAAACTGACTTTTTCCCCTGCTGCGCGGAGCAGTTTTTCAGGCCTGAGCGATCGCGCCTGCTCCCGGAAGCCATGAAAGCGTGCCAGTCGTTCATCCATGGAAACCCGCTTCAGTGATTCGGCACTGAAATTCTCCTTCAGGAACGCGGCCATGGCCTGGTCGGACCCGGAGTTGAAAGCGCTGAAATAGGCGGCGGCGCGCTGGCCCTGAGGCGTGGAAGGGAATTCGAACTTTTCCTTTCCCGGGGCCGCCAATCCAAAGCAGGCCGCAATCGCAAAAAAAAGAACGATTTTCCTCATTGAATTCATTATTTGCCTCCGAATAAAATTAAGACGCTGCCAAACCCGGAAAAGATGCAATGCCCCTGAAATGATCACTCGCGATTGTTGGTGAACAGGGTGATCAGGCGGTTGCGGATTTCCAGATACAGCGGCGGCACTTTTTCCATCACTCCCCGGCAGTACGCGGTCAGAAAAGCTTTGGCTTTTTTAGGATTGACAGTGTAAAGACGCAGGGCTTCCCTTTCCACCTTTTCCTGATCGGCAAAGATCTTGTCTTCGAACGGCTGGCGCCGGGCCACAACTTCCTTGACCGCATCCTGGAAACGCAGATTGCAGAGATTATCGACAAAATCGATGGTCCAACGCGCCGAAGCGTCGCTGTATTTTTCCGGATCATAGTTCTGGTAACTGGGGGACGTGTCGCTGCAGCCGGCATAGATGGGCACATAGGGACTGATGTAGGGATTGTCCTGGTAAACCCAGTAGAGGCCGCCGATGGCCGCCGGCAGCCAGCTGCGCAGCTGGCAGACCATGCCGTAATGGCCGCGATGGCGGGCCACCGGCCGGCGATTGCTAAGCTTGAGCAAAGCGCGTAATTCGCTGCCCGGAAACGGTGTGGCCAGGGGACTGACCTTGAAGCCGCCCTTGCCGTCGGTGACCAGCCACTGCGGTTGGGCGGTAAAATCATATATCGTGCCCGCGAAAACCGAGCGCTGGAAAGCGATCACATCGGCCAGGGATATTTTCTTTTCCGGGGCGGCAGAAAAAGGATATAGGGAGAGCGGCTCAACAAATTGGTGATAGGGATTGATCGTGGCCATGGGATTATTGCCCAGCTTCCTTTCCGGCCAGGAGGCCAGGCTGGGCATGAAGGTGCTGTAAAAAAGCCAGAAACGGCTGGTGGCGAATTCGACCGGCAGTGGCGCATAGGCCTCCTGCCAGATGAAAGGCCTTTTTGATGCAGGATCGTACCACCCGCGCTCGATCGCTTCCCGCAGGTAATTGGGCGAGACCAGGAAATTTTCCCTGTCCTCGGCCCGGATCTCCTTGATGATGCTCCAGTTGGGGATGACCAGGGCCTGGTCGTCGCCGATGCGCTGCGCTGCCCAGATGGCGCCGGGCTTGCCGCTTTCCCTGGTCCAGCCGGGACCGACTCCAAAGATCTCCAGGACCCAGGCCTCGTCGGGGTCGCCGATGACCAGATCCTCGGCGCCATCACCACTCGAGGGCAGAAAGCCGTAGGTCTCCATGAGTGAACCAATGAGCTTGACGGCGTCGCGCGCTTTTTTGCAGCGCTGCAAAGCGAATATTTCAGCCTGTTCCACGGTCATGATCTGCTCGCCGGTTTCGCGAGTCACGGCCAGCTCGGAACGCTGGTTGATCGTGCTTTCGGCAATGGCCAGCTGGTACTCGTTCATGTGGGGATAGGCCGAGTGAATATAGGCAAACGTTTCACTGGCCTGGGGAATATAACCAAGGATCTCGCCATCGTCGCGCAAGGGCCGGCTGGCATCCTGAATGCCCCAATAGACCGGGGCCTGCGCACCCGGCTTGTGTTTGGAGGCCGGCACGATATAGACGCGCGAATCTGGGCCGGCGTCGGTATGAGAGAGGATCACAGAACCATCGGCCGAGGCCTTTTTACCCACGGCAACTATGGTGCAGCCTTCGTCGTCTGCTGCTGCTGAAACGACAGGAAACGAAACCACAAATGCCAATACGATCATGATAGAGAGGATTGCATTTTTCATGACTTCATTTTATACAAATTCCAACAGCGATGCAAGGATTGGAAAACCGAGTCAGGCCCACGAAAAGCGGGCTGCCCTCAGCGGAAAAGGATATCGGTCATCCGCGGCAGTTTCCAGAAGTCACGGTCCACCCGCTCCTCGATCTTTTCCACCAGGGCTGCCGCTTCGGCCAGGTGCGGCCGGATGAACTTGGTGCAAAATTGCGCCCGGGTGCGATCCGCTCCTAGTTTCAGGTTGTCATTGTCCTCATCAAGCAAAGATACCATTTCCATTGCCCGGTTGATCTTTTCAGTAAACTTGGCAATGAAAGCGAGCTGGTTTTTGAGCAGGGCCGGCTTCTTGGCCAGAATTTCCCGGGGAAATTGACGGATCGCTTGGAGAAGCATGGCCTGGTTCTTGAGCGCCGCGGGAATAATATAGGCGCGCAGAAGATTGCGGGCGACCCGCAGTTCCATTTCCACGGTTTTGACATAAATTTCGATTTTAATATCAGCCCTGGCCTTGATCTCCTCCCGCGAAAGGATGGCGAATGTTTCGAATAAACGCAGGTTTTTTTCTTCCTGCAAACGGTCAATTGTCTCTGGCAGCGAAACAGGAATGAACAATTTCCGTTTACGGGCTTCCTTATGCCAATCGGAGTTGTAGTTGTCTCCGGCAAAAATAATGCCTGAATTTTCACTGATGATATGCTGCAGCTTATGAATCAGCGTTTTTTCATCCCGTGTCTTCTCAATGGCCTTGTGCACTTCCGTCAAACCGGCGGCCACAAGCAGGTTGATCACCGAAATCGGAAAAGCCAGCGAAGCCGATGATCCGGGCATGCGAAATTCGAACTTGTTGCCGGTGAAGGCCACCGGTGAAGTGCGGTTGCGATCGGAGAGATCGTGGAGGATCGCCGGTACGAATTCTTCGAAACGAACCATTTTTGATTTTCGGAATTTTCCGGCAATGAAGGCCTGGGGATCATCGATCACTCCCTGCAATTCATCGCCTAAAAACACGGAAATGATACCAGGAGGCGCTTCATGGCCGCCCAGACGCAGCTCATTGCCAGGGGAAGCCAGCACCGCCTGCAGCAGATCATGATAACGGTTCATGCCGCAGATGAATCCGGCCAGGAAACTCAAAAATACCAGCCGCGAGTTTTTATTATCGCCGGGAGTGAACAAGTTCCGTCCCTGGCTGTCCATTAACGACCAGTTAATGTGTTTGCCGCTGCCATTGAAAAAAGCAAAGGGCTTCTCATGCAGCAGGCAGACCATGCCATGATTGCGGGCGATACGGAACAGCAGGTCCATCAACAACTGGTTGTGATCGGCGGCGATGTTGGCTTCCTCGTAAAGCGGAGCAATTTCGAACTGGTTGGGAGCCACCTCGTTGTGGCGGGTTTTTACCGGAATGCCCAGGTTGAAAGCCTCCTGCTCCACATCTTCAAGGAAGTGCAGCACCGCTTCGGGAATAGCGCCGAAATAATGATCGCCCATTTGCTGCCCCCTTGGGGGTCGGGCGCCGAATATCAGCCGGCCCACGGTTTTCAGGTCGGGACGTTTCTGGAAGTCCTTTTCATGGACCAGGAAAAATTCCTGCTCGGCGCCGATCATGTTCTTCACCCAGCCGGCCCGCTGGTTGAACCTGGCCAGGATTTTCAGGGAGATGTCATTGATCAGCCGCAACGAGCGCAGCAGTGGTGTCTTTTTATCCAAAACACAACCATTGTAGCCGTAAAAGACCGAGGGGATGAAGAGGACGCAATTCTTGCGGTTCTTGACCACGAAGACCGGTGAACAGGGATCCCAGGCCGTGTAGCCGCGGGCCTCGAAGGTCGAGCGCATGCCGCCGTGGGGAAACGAGGAGGCGTCGGGTTCGCCCTTGATCAGGTCGTGCCCGCAAAATCGGGAAATGATCCTGCGGTTGCCCTCCCATTCCAGGAAGGTGTTCTGCTTGCCGGCGGTCAGCCCGGTCAGGGGCATGAACCAGTGGGTGAAATGGCTGACGCCCATTTGCTCGGCCCATTGCTTGATGGCGCGGGCCAGGGAATCGGCGACTTCGGCATCGAGCGACTTTTTCTGGTCAACGGTGCGCATGAACTTTTTGAAGATCTGCGGCGGCAGGGCCTGCTTCATCTTCTCCAGGTCGAACACATTGCCGGCGAAACTCTGGATCATTTTCCTCTCCCCATATTCAAAAAAAATCTCTGCAAATATCCCCCAAATAACCTTTAGGGAAATCGGCGAGCTGAAATTGCTTTATATCCGATTTTTGCCTGCTTGTCAAAAGATCATATCATTGAATAGGGAAACATTGAAGCAAACATGAAAGCGCATAAAAGTTCATACCATAGCGAGGTTGAAATTTTCGCGGTTTCCGGTAAAATGGGGGGCATGGAAAACCGATACTGCAAATGATGAAAACTAATTCAAATAGCAATGATTGAAAAGATAAAGGAACTTGGCAAGGATACCGCGGTTTACGGCATTTCCACCATCGTCGGCCGCTTTCTCGGCTTCCTGCTCGTCCCTTTCTACACCCATTTCATCAGCCGCGGCGATATGGGGATCTACACCAACATCTACGCCTACCTGGCGTTCCTGAATATCGTTTACATTTACGGCATGGATGCGGCCTTCATGAAATACAGCTCCCTGGCCGACCCGAACCAGAAGAAACAGACCTTCTCGACCGCCTACCTGTTCGTCGTCATGTCCAGCCTGGGCCTGACCGCACTGCTGTTCCTGCTGCGCCTGCCCTTCGTCAACCTGATGGCAGTCCCTGCCCTGTACAGCAAACTGGTTTATTATGTTATTTTCATTCTGCTTTTTGACACCCTGGCGCTGATCCCATTCGCCAACCTCCGCCTGGAGAGAAAGGCTAAAAAATTTGCCGTCATCAAACTGGCCAACATCCTGCTCAACCTGGGGCTCAACCTTTTATTTTTCATCAAATTCCGCATGGGCATCGAGGCCATTTTCGCCGCCAACCTGATCGCTTCGGTTGTGACCTTCCTGGTGCTCCTGCCCGAGATCTGGACACGGTTGCATTTCAGGATCAATGGCGTTCAGCTTCGACAAATGTTGCACTTCGGCCTGCCTTATCTGCCGGCAAGCCTGGCCTCGATCATGGTTCAGGTCATCGACCGGCCCATGGTCCTGGCCCTGACCGACGCCGACACCCTCGGCCTGTACCAGACCGGCCACAAGCTCGGCATCTTCATGATGCTGGTGGTTTCCATGTTCCAGTATGCCTGGCAGCCGTTCTTCCTGAACAACGCCCGGGAAAAGAACGCCAAGGAGATGTTCGCCAAGATCATGACCCTGTTCGTCCTGGCCTCGAGCCTGCTCTGGGTGGTGATTTCGCTGTTCATCGACAACGCCGCCCGCTGGGAGATCGCGGCCGGCCGCTCGCTGATCGCAAAGCAATTTCTGCCCGGTCTGGTAGTGGTGCCGATCATCCTGCTGGCCTACCTGTTCAACGGCATATACGTCAACCTGCAGGTCGGGCTGTATATCGAGGAAAAGACAAAGTATTTCCCGCTGGTGACCGGAGCCGGCGCCCTGGTCAACGTGGCGGCCAACTTGCTGCTGATCCCGCGACTGGGCATCGTCGGGGCGGCGCTGGCCGTGCTGGCCAGCTACATGGTCATGGCCGCCTCATTATTCTACTTTTCCCGGAAATTCTATCCCGTTGCTTATGAGTACGGCAAGCTGATCAAGATACTGGGGACAATTTTTGCCGCAGCCATCCTATATTATTATGGCTACTACCACGGCGGTCTGACCATTGTTTACAAGGGACTGCTGCTGCTCGGCTTCGTTGCTTCGCTGCTGATTCTGCGCGTCGTAAAAAAAGATGACTTGCGACGGCTGCGGGCGCTGCTGCCCGTCAAGAAATAATTCCCGTTTCTACTTTTTTTTCTTCCGGCCCAGAATGCCGCCGCTTAAAAACAACCCGGCGCCCAGCACGAAGCCGAAATTGTACCAGCCGCCGCTGTTGTGCACTTCATAAAGGGTGACCTTGTCGCTGAAAATGGAAACGATGAAAGTAATGGGAGCGATCAGGCCATGCCACAAGCCCAGCCAGAATCCGGCCACGTCGCCCTCACTGTTTGCAGTCTTTGCCAGCTTGTTCGGCCCCGGGGCGCAAGAAATCGAAAAAAGCATCAAAGCAATAAAAAACAACACAACGAATTTTTTCATGCCTGCCTCCTGATGATCAAGATCGATGCTACTATTTTAATTATACTGCTGCCATTGATGGAAAACAAATCCTGCGATCACTTCCAGCCACAATCATCCACCCTGTTCCCGAAAAAAACAGAACTGCAAATACCGGTCTTATCGCCCCGGTCGGCGGACCGTATTTGACAATCGTTTTTCTCTTCTCTAGAATCTATCTATCAAAATGCGAAAAAAGGCGGCTGAAATGCGGGGGGAAAAATACGCGACAGTTCGCGGCTTCCAGAAACGGCTGAAAAAAATCGTTGCCCCGCCTCATTTCGAAGATGAGGAAAAAGACCGGCTGGCCAGAGTCTTGAACATCATCCTCCTGTTTGGTTTCCTTGGATCCATTCTGACGGCAGTGGCCACAACGGCAACCGGGCAGTTCGAAAAAACGATGGCCCTGGCCGCCACTGCGGTCATTACACTGCTGCTCCAGATTGCCCTCCGTTTCGGCCGTGTACGTTTCGCTATATTCCTGACCTTCCTGTCCTTGCTCGCCCTGGTGACCTTTCTGCTCTGGCAAGGGGGAGGAATCCATGACTTTGGTTTAATGCATTACCCGGTGATCATCGCCTGCGCTGGGCTGTTACTACGGCCGCGAGAGTTCCTAATCATAGTGATCCTGTCGATATTTTCGGCCGCGGCCATCATCCTGCTTGAGATAGGAGGGGTGATTGTCTTGTCCGCGAAGGCCGGAACAACGATCTTCTCGTTGCTCACAGTCACGTCAATTTTTCTACTGGCTGCCGTGCCGGTGCGCCTGCTGGCCAATGATCTGAGAAACAACATGGCCCGTGCTCAGGAAAACGAACGGCAACTCCGGGAAAGCAACCTCAAGTTGCAGCATGAAATCAGCGAACGCGAGCTGGCCGATTCGGCGCTGCGCGAAAGCGAAACCCGTTTCCGTGTCCTTGCCGATTCGACCTTTGAAGGACTATTCATCTCTGAAAACGACATAATTATCGACGCCAATTCCAGCTTGGCCAAGATGTTCGGCTGCGATATCAAGGAAATCATCGGCCGTAAAGTGAGCGATTTCCTGGACCAGAATACGGCTGAAATCGTCCTCCAACAGTTCAAATCCGAATCAAGCACACCATACGAACACCAGCTCAAGCGTCCGGACGGCACGCTCATTCCGGTCGAAAGCCGGAACAAAATGATTCCTTACCAGGGACGGATGGTGCGAGTGACCACCAGTCATGACATTTCCGAGCGCCTGCGCCATGAAGAAGAATACCGCATCATGGAAGCCGAGATCCGCCAGAATCAGAAACTGGAAAGCCTGGGCACCCTGGCCGGAGGCATCGCCCACGATTTCAACAACATCATCTCAATTATCAGTGGCCATGCCGCGGCCCTGGCCGGCAAACTGAAGAAGCATGCGGACGCCAGGGCGATGTTGCATACGATCAACGAAGCCGCCGAACGCGGCAGCGCCATGGTCAGGCAGATACTGACGTTCGCCCGCAAATCCGAGGCCGATTTCCGCTCGCTGCAAATCCAGGAATTGGTCAACGAACTGGTCAAGATGCTGCGCGTCACCTTCCCCCGCACCATCGAGATCAGCCATACCTGCCGGCAGGATCTGCCGTCGCTGTGGATGGATCCAAGCCAGTTGCACCAGGCCCTGCTCAATTTGTGCATCAACGCCCGCGATGCCATGGCCGGCACCGGCAAGCTGGAAATCGCCACTTCCATGATCGACGGCGAGGGAATCGCCTGCCGCTTCCCTGCCGCCGCGGGCAAACGTCTGATCCGCATCAGGATCAGCGACACCGGTGCGGGCATGGACGAAGCGACCCGGGCACGCATCTTTGAACCTTTTTTCACAACCAAGGGCCGGGGCCGAGGCACGGGTCTGGGACTGGCCGTTGTCTATGGCGTGGTAAGGGCACACAGCGGTTTTATAGAAGTAGACAGCCAAGTTGGCCGGGGTACGTCTTTTTCGCTCTATTTTTCAGCAGAGGAATCCCCGGCTTCCCTCACGGCCAAAGCCGACCTGGACACGGGTTTGATCGCAGGCGGCAGCGAGACCATCCTTTTGGTCGAGGACGAAGAGGATCTCCGCGAGCTTCTGGCCGCAGTGCTTCATGACCAGGGCTACGCAATCCTGGTGGCCCGCGATGGCCTGGAGGCTTTGGAACGCTACCGCCGCCCCCGCGGCAATATTCAGCTGGTCATCACCGACATGGACCTGCCCAAGATCAATGGCGCGGCGGTCTGCCAGGCGATCTTGAGCAGTGATCCCGAAACCAAGATTATCCTGATTTCCGGCTTCCTGGAAACAGCGCTGAAGAACTCCATCCTGGCCAGCGGCGTTCGCGAATTCCTGGCCAAACCATACACCATGCCGCAAATGCTGCAGATGGTGCGCCGGGTTCTGGACGGCAATTAGCAAAAGATAAATCTAGCGTTTTTTTGAACTCCTCAAATCCCGGCATATCCGTCCGGGCAAAAAATCGCTGGAAAAAACCGCGGCTTCGCTAGAATAATCCCATTGGGTTGAAGAGCTGAGAACAAGAGGCAAAAACTCATAGACCGGTGAATACAAATAATAGTGAAATCGTTGCGCAGAACCCAAACTGGTCTGATATTCAAAACAATAAAAATCTTCAAAAAATTTAACTTCCGTCATGGCTTCACCTCCTGGGTGATTGGCATTGCCACCTTTTCCCGTTTTGCGGGACAGGTTGGCACGGGTTCATCGAGCCGAACTCTCAACCGTTCTGCATGACTCAGTCAAAACTGTCAAATAACTCGCTTCATGTATAATATAAAAAAATCTTTTTGTCCACTATTTAAATAAATTGCCATGTTGAAGAGTTGAAGTGTTAAAGCGTTGAAACGATAAATGCGATTCCAAGAATGAAATAACTGCGCTTTCATTTCAACATTTCAACGGTTCAACGTTTCAACCGATTGCAGATCGCCGAGTTTTATTTGTCCTTTTTCATGTTCCCAAGCACCAATATCCCTCCGGCCATGACCAGGAAAGCTCCCAGAGGAAGTGAGTTGCCGTACAGGGCGCTGTAAAAAGCCGCGGCCAGGCCGAGCAGTATGAAAGCAGGCACCAGCAACCCGCCCTTGCGCTCGATTATGTAGAGGAAAAGGAAGCCCAATCCGGGTCCGATCAGATAATTGGGCCAGGTAGTTCCGGCCCCGGCCCAATGGGTATGGGTAAGCCATAGGAAATAGCCGCAGTAAAATACCAGGATTGTGATCGGTATCACCGCCCCCGCTGCTTCCCTGCCCTTTTCCATCCAGTTTATGGCCAGGGGAATGACCGGGATCAGAAAAAACAACGGCCATATCCGTTCCGCGTCCAGGAAACGGTAAAAATTGTTCAATAAAAACAGGACGCCCAGCAGGACAAGTACGGTGCCGCCGGCCAGCGCCGCTGCCCGTGTCCCCGTATTCTTGCTTTCAGTCATACTGCCTCCTCTTTCGCTCTTAGAACGAATCTCCCAGGCCAGAAGTTCGCTGATAGTGATAAGTGAACGAACTTACTGCACTCAGTGATAAGTGATGAGAAAGAGAAAGGCTCTTGCAAGGATTTCTTGCTATCGCGGTTCCTTATCACTCATCACGTATCACTCATCACAATAGGTCGTGGAGCTACTTGACCGAATTGCCGTCGCTGTCTATAACAAAGATATCCTTGATACCGAGTTCGCGAATTTTTGCTTCGATCGCGGTCCGGTCGCCAACCACGATCCACTGTACGCTTTCAGGATGGATGGCGCTGCGGGCGGCGCGGTTCAAATCCTCTATTTCCAACTGTCGTACCCGCTGGGGATACTGCTTGTAATAGTCGTCGCTCAAGCCGAAGCGCACCATTTCAGTGAGGGAGCGCTGGACCGCGGCCATGGTCTCCCAGAAGCCGGGCAACTTCAGGGTCTGGTTCTTTTTGGCATTGGCGAATTCTTCCGTTTTAATCGGTATTTTACCCAAAATGCCTTCCAATTCTTTGCGGATCTCCTCGATGGTCTCCTTGGTCTTGTCGGCCTGCACCGGGGCGAAAGCGATGAAAGGCTGCTGGCCGCGAGCCCCGACTAGGAACGAACCGGCGCCGTAACTCCAATGTTTTTCTTCGCGAATATTCATGTTCAGGCGCGAAACGAAATTACCGCCCAGGATGAAATTCACGGTCTCCAGGGCGATGCGTTCGGGGTGGGCCGAAGAAGGGGCCAGCTGCCCGGCGATCACCACGGACTGGGGTGAGGCCGGCTTGTCGATGATATAAACGGCGGGCCTGGTCTTGAGGGGCACGGCGGTGATATTCTTGGCCGGGATCGGGCCCGGAAGCCAATTCTTGAACAGCTTTTCCAGTTTTGGTTTCATCTCCGCCATGGTGGTGTCGCCGACCACGACCAGGGTGGCGTGGTCGGATTTGAACCAGGTCCGGTGGAAAGCCACCAGATGCTGGCGCGTCAGCTTGGGAACGGAGTTTTCGAAACCGGAACCTGTAAACGGATTGCTGTAGGCATGGCCTTCACCAAAAATCAGCTTCGGGCAAACACGCAAGGCCATGTAGAACGGTGAACTCTTCTCCTGCTGGATCTGGGCGATCTGCAGTTTCTGCAGCCTCATGAAATCGGCCTCGGGGAACCCGGGATTGAGTATGATGTCGGCGTAAATGTCCAGGGCGGCGTCCAGCTTTTCCTTCAGCGTGGTCAGGATGACGTAGGAGGAGTCCAGGTCGGAGCCGCTTACCAGGTTGGCACCGAGCATGGCAAGCTCTTCGCTGATCTGCAGGGCCGTGCGCCGGGCAGTTCCCTCGTCAAGCATGTCCATGGCCAGTTTGGCGGTGCCCGGAATCCCCGATTGGTCGGTGGCGAAACCCGCGTCCAATACCAGGTTCATGTGTACCAAAGGCACGGAATGGCGCTCGGCCAGTATGACCTTCAGGCCGTTTTCCAAAGTGAAACGCTGGAAGTCGGGAAAGTGTACTTCTGGGGCCGGCCCAGGCTCGGGCATTTTGCTGCGGTCCACCGTGCTTTTGCCGGCCGTCATTTCCGGATAAGGCCGGATTTCCAGGGTGTAGACGCCGTCAGCCAACCATTTGCAAGCCGTCGCTTTCAAGGCGGCGGGAGTGACCGTAGCGATATTTTCCAGGGAAACACGGTAGGCGTCGGGACTGCCGCCAAAGACCTGGCTGCGGGCCAGGATATCCGACTTGCCGCCGAACCCGCCGATGCGTTCACTGCCGCGAATGAAACCCGCCAGGAACTGCATGCGCACTTTTTCCAGCTCCTTGGGCTCAGGCCCCGAGGCCAGAAAACGCTCCAATTCTTCATCGATCGCTTTTTCCACCTTGGCCGTTTCCACTCCCGGCTTCACGTCGACCTGTATGGTGAAAAGCCCGGCAATCTCTCGATTGTCGATGTAAACACTCACGTCAGTGGCAATCTGATCATCGTAGACCAGGCGCTTGTACAGGCGCGAGGTCTTGCCCGAACCCAGCAACTGCGCGGCCAAAAGCAGGCGGTCATTTTCTGCCGAGAGGATCTGCGGCACGTTCCAGATCTTGGTGATCCGGGCCTGCGGCACGCGGTCCTCGACGGTCTGGCGCTGTTCGCCGCTGCGCTTGGCGATCCAGGCCTCATGCCGGGCGATGGGCGGTCCCGGCGGAATGTCGCCGAAGTATTGCTTTACCTTGGCCAAAGCCGTCTGGGCGTCGATGTCACCGGCAATGGCGATTACAGCGTTGTTCGGCCCGTAGTAGGTCGAAAACCACTGGTGGGCGTCCTCCAGCTTGGCGGCCGCAAGATCTTCCATGGAACCGATCACCGTCCAGGAATAGGGATGGCCGGAGGGAAAGCAAGCCTTGGCGATCAGCTCTTCGGCGATGCTATAGGGTTCGTTGTCATATTGACGCTTCTCGTTCTGCACCACGCCGCGCTGCTCATCGAGCTTGGCCTGGTCGATGGCCCCCTTCAGATGGCCCATGCGGTCCGATTCCAGCCACAAAGCCATGTCGAAAGCCGGAGTGGGCACATTCTCGAAATAGTTGGTCCGATCCTCATTGGTCGTGCCGTTAAGATCGGTTGCCCCGACTTTCTGCATGGGCTTGAAGTAATCGTCGTTGTAATTCTCACTGCCGTTGAACATCAGGTGCTCGAAAAGGTGGGCGAATCCCGTCCGTCCCGGCTTTTCGTTCTTGGAACCCACGTGGTACCAGACGTTGAAGGCCACGATCGGCGCCTTGTGGTCTTCATGCACGATCAGCGTCAAGCCATTGTCCAGGATGAACTTCTGGTACGGAATATCGATTTTTCCGGCTGCGGCGGCTTCACCCAGGGCACCGCTTCCTGCCAAAGATAAAAGCATCATTGCCAACAATCCCCAATTGAATGTTTTTTTTGACATAATAAAACCTCCTTACTCATAGCGATATTCTAGCATGAATGGTCGATATTTTTCAAAATCACGACCAGGCTCCGGCGCCAGATTACGCTTGCAACCCCGGAACCATTCCGTTACAATGGCTTGATGAGCTGGCTGCTGAGAATCTGTTTCGCATTATGGCTGCGAGTCAGATCGTTTGTAATGAATATTTTTTCAAAAAGCAGCGCCTTTTCCGGCACGCTTTTTCTGAGGGATAGCAAAACCAGATTGCCCTTTTTGGAAGGGGCCAACCTGCCGTGGCTTCATTACGGGAACGATTTTGGCGCCAACGCCTGGTATCCGAGTGGCGGCATTTCGCGAACCGAAGAAAGGCAAAAGCTGCTGCACTTTTTTAAAAAGTTGCGGGAGCGAGGGGTCCTCACCCTGCGCTGGTTCCTTTTCTGTGACGGCAGGGCCGGCATCCGCTTCACTCCGGCAGGTACTCCGGTCGGGCCAGATGCTTTTCTGTTCGCCGACCTGGACACCGCGCTGGAAATCGCTGGCGCCTGTCGCCTAAAGATCATCTTCGTTCTGTTCGACTATCTGTGGTTCGCCAAAGCCCTCATGATCAATGGCGTCCAGGTCCGCGGCCGCAGCGGAACCATCAAAAGGGCATTCAAGCAACGGGCCCTGCAGCGCCGGCTACTGCGGCCGCTTTTTAAACAATACGGCCGCTCTAGCATCATCCTGGCCTGGGATATAGTCAACGAGCCCGAATGGGCCACTCGCGGATGCGGCGGCGGCTTTTCCGGAAACGTCGTCACTTTTTTGACCATGCGCAGCTTCATTAAAAGAACAGCCCGCCTGATCCATCGCCATACCGATCACCTGGCCACGGTCGGACTGGGCAGCGCCGCCGGATTGACTCTGGTGCGGGACTGCGATCTCGACTTCTACCAGGTGCACTGGTACGACCGCTGGCAAGCCGCCGCTCCACTCGACCGGCCGGTGGCCGCGCTGGACCTTGACCGGCCGCTGCTCCTGGGCGAGTTCCCGACCAGGAATTCGACCCGTTCGGCTTCGGAGATCGTGTCCGCGTGCAAAAAGAACGGTTATTGCGGAGCCCTGGCCTGGTCCCTGCTGGCAACCGACCGCTCATCAGGGATCGATCCGGACAACTGGACATTCGTCGGCTGAAGGCCAAGCGGAACTTTTCTGCTTCTGCTGCGTTATATCTATTTCAGGAGGAATGATGAAAAAAATCGCCTTAATGATCATTTTACTGCTAGCGGTTTTGGCATGCGTTCAGGCGGCCCAGAGCCGGGAAATCCTCAGCCTGGATGCCAGCGGCTGCAAGTCAATGCAAATCGACTGCGGCGCCGGGTATCTGAAAGTCAAGGGAGAAGATAATCTGGAGCAGATCGAGGTCAAAGCCATACTCCATGTCAAGGGTATCGACGCAAGCGAACTGCCGTCATTCAAGAAGGATTACGTTACATTGAAACTTGAAAAAGTCGGCAGCAAGGCCGTGCTCACGGCCGAGATCGAATCGGGGTTTTCGCTGGCGAACCTTTTCGGGAGCCATGATGCGCGCATCGACCTTGAGGTTCGCCTGCCGCGCCGCCTGGCGCTGGACGTGGATGACGGTTCCGGTGATACCGAGATCCGTTTTATGGACGGCGACCTGCAACTCGAAGATGGTTCGGGCGACATCCTTCTGGAGGGGATCGGCGGCGTTGTGGAGATCGACGACGGTTCGGGCGACATGATCCTGACCGACCTCAAAGGCAAGGTAAAGATCGATGACGGCTCGGGTGACATCGAATTGAAAAACGCCGGAGCCGACGTCATCGTGGAAGACGGATCAGGCGAGATCAGGATTTTTCAGGTCCGGGGCGCGGTGGAGATCGATGACGGCTCGGGCGACATCCTCATCGATGGCGTGGAAAAGGACGTGACCATCAAGGAAGCCGGCAGCGGCGATGTGCAGATCCGCAACGTCAAGGGCAAGGTCAGAAGATAAAAGATGTACTCGGTATACGGCATACGGCAGACAGTGAAGGGGGAAGAAGAAGGCCAAGCCGTCGCCTTATTTCTTCACCGTACGCCGTTTGCCGTCCGCCTTACGCCGAGCTGCGATCGTTATTTCGCTGAATCTACGATCGCAACAGCCCTTACCGGCGAGCCATCCCCGGCGGCGATCTTGAGCGGCAGGCAGGAAAAAACGAACTCCTTTCCGATCAAGGCGCCGAGATTGTCAAGATTCTCGATAATGATCGTGTTTTTCGCGAAAAACACTTTGTGAACGGGAACGGAGGTCGATTCGACCTCATCAACCGATATCATGTCCACGCCGAATCCCTTCAGCCGGAAAGCGGCCAGCCAGCGGGCCGCCTCAAGGGAGAGGACGGGGTAGGAGGAAAAATAACGATCTTCGCCCCAGTGGCGCGCCCAGCCCGAGTGCAGCAAGGCGAACTCAATCCCATTCAGGTTTTCTTTATAAGGTTCAAGGTCAGCGATATCGATCTTGCCGCCCTTGACAGCGGAAACGTCCAGGACCAGGCCTGCTCCCAAAAAGCGGTCGACGGCCAATTCGTCCAGGGTGGCGGCGCCTGGCAGAATATGGCCGGGAGCATCGATATGGGTGCCGACATGGGAGTAGAGATGAAAGGATTTTTCGGCAAAACCGTGCTCGGCGATGGTGAAGGCATCGGCAATCCTGGGTTGATCCATTCCGGGGAATACCGGCATGGATCCGCTGATGAAGTGACTCAGATCAATGATGGTCATGGGCTGGGGAAGGCCTTGAAAAATAGATTTATCGTCCATGCACCTTCAAGTTTGCGTTTGCTAAGACTCATAATTGATCCTCATTTTTAAAAATTCAGTTATATCTAACGAAAGATCTTTTTCAACAGCCTGCCTATCAGGGGCAGAAGGTGCAGCTCGAAATCCTCGGGTCCGCGATATGGCTCGGGGCGCGAGTGCGAAAAAGCCATGTCAATTTTGCTGAACTGCAGATTTTTTTTCTCCTGCTCGAGTTCCAGCCTGGCCAATTCCAGTTCTTTCTGCTTGTGCAAAATACGGCCCCCGGCCTTTACCCATTCGAGTATCTGGCGCAGTTCACCGCCGTCGAGCCACAGGCCATGGTCGCGGCACTGATCGGCAATGACGCCGCTGCGGGAACCAAAATTGATCCGATTCATCAGTTTGCGGCATTCCGGGCAATCGATATAAGAAACCGGGTATTCGCTGCTGCGCTTGACGTTCTGAACCTCCTTCAGGCGCTGGGAGTCGATGGCGTGGACATTGGTCACGGCCTTTTCCAGGAAGGACTCCAACTCGCCGGGATCGAAAAAAAGGCCGAGACATTGTTCACAACGCTCGATTAAAAATTTCTCTCCCAAGCGCAGATCGATGGTCTGCAGGAGCACGTGGCAACGGGGGCAGAGCCGCTCTGACTGGGGCTTTTCGACCGTGAAACGGTGAACCACCGAGAGGTCGACGTCCTGGCGGGTCTTGCAGTATGAGCAGACAAGCAGCGTCCCGGTCAGGACGGCGCCGCAATTTTTGCAATTTGCCATTGTTCGTTTATCCTGTGGAGGATTTTAAATGCTGGGGAAATAAAAAGCAAATTGGAGCAGTCACCATGGGAAAATGGGTTTAAGAGTTGAAGAATTAAAGGGTTGAAGTAAAAGCGTTAAAAAATGAGTTGCAATAATTCATCCTCTTGCTGTTCCCCATCAACTCATCTACCCATAAACTCATCAACCAATTGCTATTTTCTTTTTTAACATCGAACTTCGAACCTAGAACTTTTTTCATTGCTTATAGTTCATATCCCAGACTCAATTCCAAAGCCAAGACCGGCGCCCGCAAATAACGGTGGTGACGCGGGCCGGTTCGGTCGTCAAAAAGATCGGTCACGTCTATGCCCTTTTTTGGACCTTGGGCATAGAGATAGCCGATAAAGCGGTAGATGAGGCTGCCGCTGAAAAACATCCTGGAAGATATCGGCAGCAGCAGTCCGGCCCCGGCATTCGCGCCTACTCCGAGATAGGTGGCGTCGAAAATTTTCCCTTTGTTATCCGCAGCGTTTTTCCTCACTTTCAACCAGGGAAAATTTAGGCCGAAGTGTGCAAAAATCCGCAGCGGCGAAGTTTTCAGCAGAAAAGTGCGCGAGTTAAGCTGGAGCAACCGCGATACGGCCGTGCTATCCCGGCCCTGGAAAATCACATCGTGACCGGAGACAAGATATGAGATCGACCATAATCCGGATCGGAAACGGCGGCCGAAGCCAACGCCGAAACCAAGACTTGGCTTGACGCGGGGGATGTAAAAAACCTGCTCCACGTTGCCCAGGACCATGCTGCCGTTAAGATCTTGCTGGCTGAAGTTCAGGTACTGGGTGGTGACCTCAAAGAAAAAAGCGCCTTTCTCTTGAGGTTCGGGGATAACGACCGGCGTTTCCTGGGCAACGACACCAAGCGCCAGCAGCAGGAGGACTGACAAAACATATTTTTTTTTCATAACCGACGGCACCCCGGGCCGCGAATAAGCTGGGCGACCCGCCGGCTCGCCCCTACATCTGAAATAATTTGCCTTTCTCTTTTCCTCAACCTCGAACACCGAACTCCTAAGCCTTTTCTTTCCCTTGTCACGCGTTACGCGTCAGGCGTCATATGTCACTAATTCACAGGTGCCTCCCCTAGCGGCGGCGGCGAAACGGCATCCTTCTGCATAAGTTTTTTTTCCCGGGCAATATCCATGAAGGCTTCGATCAATCCAGGCAAAGAAGAGATTTCAAAACCATGGTTGATCGTATAAATCAATCCCTGGTCTGAATTTTCCCAGACCTGGCAGAAACCCTTGCTTTTTTCTATGAAAGCAGTGATCTTTTCCAGAGCGGCGGGAACGGGAAAAGCAGCCATGTTTTCACGCAGCGCCTGGGCGACCAAACGAGGCAACAACGGGCTGGCATAGCCGAAGCCGTTGCCGCGGCGAGGCAGTTTGTAGGCCATTTCCCTGAAGGCCTCGCTGCCGGCCAGGCGGGGATCCGGGCCGTTAAAAACATTTTCCACCAGGGAATCCCGCGAAGCGAGCAGCAGCCATTCACCTTTCTGGGCGATGACCGGCTCCATGGGGAAGGGCCCAGGCAGACGCGGAAAAACGATCTTCTTCAGTCCCTTGACTTCGGTTGCCTTGTTATGTCCGCTAGCGGTCAACTTGGTTTTTAATGTATCGAACAAATAGGCGTCGTTGACGCGCAAGAGCAGGGCAAAGGCCGGTTCAGGTATCGACAGCGGCTTTGCTGCCAACGGCAGGGTCACCCTCTTTTCCGGGTCCAGAGTGAGCAGAAAGCCCAAGCGGCCGCCATATGACTTGAGCAAGCGGTCGGCATCAATTCCGGCCGATTGCAGGCCCGCTTTCATCATGGCTATTCCCTGTTCCATGCCCTGGCTTTGCGGATCCTGGCTGCCCATTTTTTGCCCCAGCTGGCCCAGCCATTCAATCAGCTTTGCTATGTTATAATCGGCGACAAAAGCCAGAGCGGTATCGGCTGGAAGCAACTCTATTTCGTCCAGGAAACGCGGAGCCGGGCCGGCGATGTTCCAGATCAATCCCTTGTTCTGACCCACACGGTGGTGGATCACGACGCGGACGCGATGCAGACCTGGCTTGACGGCGAAAGAGCTGAAGCCCAAACCGCTTATTTCTTCCAGTCCATAGCTCTTGAACATCAGGTTAACCATGTCCAGACCCTGTTTGGCCTGAACCTGCCTGGCCTCGGGCAACGCGCTTACATTCTTCTGCAGACCGCTAATGACGTCTTTAAAGGCGCCACTGACCTTTTCGGCGTGAAAATAGGCGAAAGCTTCGCCGCCTTGGTCCAGTTTGGACGTTACCTGCAAGAAGGTATTGTCCACAGCCGAACGATGCCAGTTCGGAATAACGAAAGTGATAAGCGCCCAAGCCACGGCGGCTCCTATCAACAACCCGCAAAACAGGAGAATCAGGGTTTTTTTCATTTTGCACCTCTCTGAAAAGAAATTATATGCTGTCGAGAAAAAAAAGCAAGCCCAAGTTGAAAATAAGTTTGAGGTTCGGCGTTCGATGTTCGAGGTCGAAGAAAAGCCGTTGAAGTGTTGAAGAGTTGAAGTGAGAACAGCCATTTCAAGATCTCTGAAAATTGTTTTTTCGTTTCAACGTTTCAACTTTTCAACGTTTCAACTTCTTCCTTCGTCATATGACACGAAATTGTGTTTCTGTTCATTGACAGCAAGCGGATAATTGGATAAAATCATATCAGCAACAGAGGCAACCCATGGACAGCGACCAGGAACTCACTTTCGGACTCGATCTCGATTCTCAGATCAAGGACCAGAGTGAATTACGTCCACCGCCAATGTACCGTGTCATCCTGCACAACGACCATTACACAACCATGGAATTCGTGATCGATGTCCTGGTGAAAATATTTCACAAATCCGCCAGCGAAGCCACCCATATCACGTTGGATATCCACCACAGCGGCAGCGGCCTCTGCGGTGTTTACAGCTACGACATCGCCCGTACCAAGGTTTCCCAGGTTCAGCGCCTGGCCCGCGCCCAGGAATTCCCGCTCAAGTGCACTTTTGAGGAGGCCTGAAACATCACCATGGACAAAATGGAAATCGATGAAGAATTGAATCGCATAATAGCCGTGGCCTTCGCTGATGCCCGCAGTCGCAAGCACGAATACCTGACCCCGGAGCACATCCTTTATGCATCTCTTTTTTTCGCCGCCGGGGCCGGGATCATCAGCCAATGCGGGGCCAATGTCGAACTTATGAAAAAGGAACTGGAGACCTACCTCAACGAACAGGTACCTCAGGCGATAAAGACCGATCCCGCTCCCTCACTCGGCTTCCAGGATCTTATGGAGCGGGCCGTGATCCACACCATGACCGCTGAAAAAAAGCTCCTGGAGATCGGTGACCTTTATGCCGCTCTGCTGGAAGAAAAGGAATCGTTCTGCTCGTACCTGCTGCTGCGTGAGGGGGTCAGCCGCTTCAACCTGCTCAATATTGTTTCCCACGGCGGCGAAAATTGGGACGCTACGATCTCGGCGGCAGCCGGCCCGGAAGCAGCGCCGGAAAAAATCCAGGAGGATCGCCTGGGCAAAAAACGGCAGCCGGGCGGCAAGGCTGGAGAATTTCTGCAACTGTACAGCCGCGAACTTACAGACAAGGTGCGTGTCGGCGAGAGCGAACCGCTGATCGGTCGCGATGAAATCCTGGAACGCACTTTGCAAGTGCTTTGCCGGCGTTTCAAGAACAACCCGGTGCATGTCGGCGATCCCGGCGTAGGAAAAACGGCCATCACCGAAGGCCTGGCCCAGCGAGTCGTGCAGGGACGCGTGCCTCCGGCTCTGAAAGACATCCGCATCTACTCACTGGACCTGGGGGGACTGCTGGCAGGAACGCGCTATCGTGGTGATTTCGAAGAACGCCTGAAAAAAGTTTTGACCGCGTTGCAGGACGAAAAGAACGCCGTGCTGTTCATAGACGAGATTCACACCATCATCGGAGCCGGGGCGGTCTCGGGGGGGGCCCTGGATGCCTCAAACATCCTGAAGCCGGTGCTGGCCCACGGGAAACTGCGCTGCATCGGAACTACCACCCACGAGGAATACAAGAAGTATTTTGAAAAGGACAGGGCTTTGTCCCGCCGATTTCAGAAGATTGAAATTCCCGAACCCACGATCGCCGAAACCTACAGGATTCTGCTCGGCTTGCGCGACCGCTACGAAGAGTACCACAAGGTGACCTACACCGACGACGTGCTTAAAGCTGCCGCCGAGTTATCAGGCAAGTATATCAACGACCGCTTCCTCCCCGACAAAGCCATTGATGTTATCGATGAGGCCGGGGCCCTGGCGCGCATGAGCGCTTCGGAAAAAGCCGGGCCGGTCGCCATCAGCATCGATGCTGTGGAAAACGTAGTGTCCAGGATCGCCAAGATACCGCGCCGCAGCATTTCGGCTTCCGAGAACAGGAACCTGCGCCTTTTGGAAAAGGAACTGAAAACCCGCATATTCGGCCAGGATCAGGCCGTGGAAAAGGTGGCCTGGGCCATCAAGCGTTCCCGGGCCGGTTTTCGTGATGCCGACAAACCTGTGGCCAAATTCCTTTTCGTCGGTCCCACCGGGGTGGGCAAGACCGAACTGGCCCGCCAGCTGGCCGAAGTTCTGAACGTACCGCTGCTGCGCTTTGACATGAGCGAATACCAGGAAAAGCATACCGTCTCGCGCCTGGTAGGCTCTCCACCAGGCTATGTCGGCTATGAAGAGGGCGGACTGCTGACCGAAGCCGTGCGCAAGGCGCCCTACGCCGTGCTGCTTCTCGACGAGATAGAAAAAGCCCATGCCGATATTTTCAACACGCTGCTGCAGGTGATGGACTATGCAACCCTTACCGACAACAGCGGCCGCAAAGCCGATTTCCGCAACCTGGTGCTGATCATGACCTCCAACGCCGGGGCCAAGGAGCTCGGCAAAGCCGTGGTCGGTTTTCAGGGCGAGCCGGTTTCCGGGACCGTGGCCGCGGCCGTGGAAAAACTCTTTGCGCCGGAGTTCCGCAATCGCCTGGACTCCATCGTCACCTTCAACCATCTAAACGAAACCGTAGTCAAACGCATCGTCACAAAAATGATCGCTGAATTCAGACTCCAGCTCAAGGAAAAGCATGTGGTTCTGAACGTCAGCAAGATCGCCATCTCCTGGTTGGCTAAACATGGCTTTTCTCAGATCTTCGGTGCCCGCGAGGTCGCACGCCTGATCCAGGAGAAGATAAAAAATCCTTTTGTCGATGAGGTACTTTTCGGCCGCTTGAAAAGCGGCGGCACTGCTTGGATCGAAGTCGGCAAAAACGAGCTTGTGATAAAAGTTGACGATGGAAAAAAGAGCAAAGGGAAAAGGCGAGTGTAGGAGCGGTTAACGCGTTTCCCTGCCAGGAGGAACTGCTCCTGCACTGAATTTGCTTTTTTCTTGTGCTTTTTTGCCATTGATTTAATTTCTGCATCTCCCTATAATGCTTGTTTCATGCAAATCCGTCAGCACCGAGGCTGTCAAACGAGGAAAATATGAATAGTGTGGAAAAAAAACAACCAATCGAACTGCTGCGCCAGGTCGGCCTGATAGCGGCCATCGCTTTTGCCATAGGTTCGGTTATCGGCTCGGGGATTTTCAAAAAACCCGGTTTGATGGCCAGCCAACTTGAGTCGCCGTTGCTGCTGCTCCTGGTCTGGGTCGTAGCCGGCCTGATGACCTTGTTCGGAACATTGAGCATCGCCGAGATTTCGGGAATGTTTCCCCAGGCCGGAGGCCAATATATTTATTTCAACAAGAGTTACGGTGATTTTGCCGGCTACCTTTACGGTTGGGCTGTTTTCATTGTCATTCAGACCGGTTCAATCGCCTCCATTGCCTACGTTTTTTCCGACTCTCTGGGCTATTTTTTCACCTTCCCGCGCCTGGGCCCGGCCTGGGAAGCTTTCGCCCTGCACATCCCCTGGGTTGGTGACATTACCCCTTTCAAGTTCATCGGCCTGAAAAGCTGCACCATCCTGTTGATCCTGTTCCTGACCGTTATCAACTACTTGGGCGTGCGTTTCGGCAGCGCCATCCAGGTTATTTTTACCGGTTTAAAAATTGCCGTAATCCTGGCCCTTGTGGCTCTGGCCTTCACCATCGGCCACGGCAGCCTGGGCAACTTCACCCAGTCCGCCGTCACTTTCAGCGGCGGCTACGCCCCGGTATTCCTGGCATTCATCATCGCCATGTCGGGAGCCTTCTGGGCTTATGACGGTTGGATAAACCTCACCTACCTGGCCGGGGAAATCAAGAATCCGCAGAAAAACCTGCCCCGGGCCATGATCATCGCCACCATTGTCTTCATTTCGGTGTATCTCCTGATCAACCTGGCTTATTTCTACATCATCCCCGCCCATGAGATGGGCAGCAAGTATCTGGCCGCCGAAAGTACAGGTCAATCCTACCTGGTGGCCACCGATGTGGCTTCTTCATTTTTGGGTAATTTAGGCGGCAGCCTGATCGCCGTGGCCATTATGATCTCCACTTTCGGTACGGTTAACGGCACGCTGATGATGTCAGCCCGGGTCTACTATGCCATGGCCAAAGAGAAGTTGTTTTTCAGGAAACTGCAAAATGTCCATCCGCGTTTTCGTACCCCGGGACCGTCATTGATCGTGCAGGGGATCTGGACGTCGGTTTTAATCTTGAGCGGCACCTTCGACCAGCTGACCGACATGCTTATCTTCGTTTCCTGGATCTTCTACGCCGCCGCGGCCATCAGCGTCATCGTTTTGCGCAGGAAAATGCCCGATCATGAACGTCCCTACAAGGTCTGGGGCTACCCGGTCGTGCCGGTGCTGTTCATCATTTTCGCCATGATCTACGTGGTCTTCACCTTCTATTCCGACGTCTCCAATTACATCAGCGGGCGGGCGCCTCTGATCAATTCATTGTTCGGGCTGCTGCTAGTAGCCCTGGGCATCCCCGGTTACCTGTACTGGAAGCGCCGCAAAAATAAAGAAAAGTGTTAGTGTTAGTGATAGTGTTAGCGGCAAGCACCGAACGTACTCTGCAAAGAAACTTTATTCCCGGGCAGGACAGCCTGAACCAGTGATAGTGGTAGCAACGAGCACTGCATCGATCCTATCAATAACATCAGGAACAAAACTGCAAGAATTTTTTCCAGAGATCGGACTATGCTTATTCATAACACTAAATCCAAGAGATCATAATAGGACCTCTTGCTGACACTGACACTGTCACTTGTAACTCGTCCGTATTCAAGGACTAGGCTCTGCTAACACTAACACTATTAGATCGGGTTACAGAAACTGGCTGACCAGCACCACCAGGATCAAGAGCGGGCAGACATACCTGATTGACAGTACCCAGAGCCTGGCCAGGCGGAAGCTGCTGCCACTGCTGGTGATCTCGGCAAGGGCATTGGCCGTTTTCCAGACATGGGCCACGAAAACGGCTATTAATAATGCCCCCAAGCTCAAAGCGATATTGCCCCAGACCTTGTCCCAGAATGAAAGGAAGTCAATGTGCAACAGCGGCAGCCGGCTGAGCCATTTTACTCCTCCTCCGGAGAGGGCTGAAGGAACACCGAAAGCCAATGCCAGGCCCCCGACCAACCATGCGGCCCGGCGGCGCGGCCACTTTTTTTCATCAATCAGGAAAGCTACCGGCACCTCCAATATGGAAATGGTGGAAGTCAGGGCGGCCACGGCCAGCAGCACGAAAAAAAAGGCCCCGAACCACATGCCGCCCGGCATGTGGGCGAAGAGCACCGGCAGGACGGCAAATACCAGCCCCGGGCCCTGGTCGGGCACCATGTTCTGCGAAAAAAGAGCCGGAAAAATGATAAAGCCGGCCAGGATGGCAATGGTTGTATCCAGGGCCGCCACCCAGGCTGCCGAGGAGACCAGGTTCACCTTCTTGCTCAAGTAGGAACCGTAGGTCAGCATGGTGCCCAACCCCAGGCTGAGACTGAAAAAAGCCTGCCCCATGGCCTCCAGGAAAACACCGCCATTGATCTTGGTGAAATCAGGTTTGAGGTAGAAGAGCAGCCCCTTTTCGGCCCCGGGCAAGGTCAGCGAACGGATCATGAGCAGGATCATGATCAGGAAAAGCGACGGCATCAGTACCTTGGCATAGCGCTCCAGTCCGGCCGCCACTCCTTTGCTGACTATGGTAACGGTCAAAACCATGAAAATGGCCAAAAGCATGATTTGCAGCCAGGGCGAAGCAGTGAAAGAACGGAAGATCTCCGCTACTTCCTCTTTGCCGATACCGCTGAATTGGCCGCTGAACGCCTTGAAACTGTAGCCCAGGGTCCAGCCGGCAATAACCGAATAAAAAGAAAGGATCATCACGCCGGTGACCACGCCCAGGAAACCGCCGTAGCGCCATTTCGTCCCCGGCCGTATGGCGGCGAAGGCCCCGACCGGGTTTTTGGCCGTGGCCCGGCCCAGGGCGAATTCGGCCAGTAGTACAGGCAGTGCAAGGATGAGGATGGCCCCGATATACAGCAACACGAACAGTGCCCCGCCGTTCCTGCCAGTCATGTATGGAAAACGCCAAATATTGCCTAGCCCCACGGCCGAACCGGCGGCGGCCAGGATGAAGCCGATGCGCGAACCCCATTTGCCTCTGGATATCATGATGATTCTCCTTGAAAAGTTCTATTAACACAATGGGCTTTGCCATGTCAACTTGGCAAGCCGGCAAAGGGAAAAAGTGCGAGGTTCGATGTTCGAAGTTCGATGTTGAAGATAAAATGTTGATGGGTTTAGGGATTAAAAGGTTGATGAGTGGCAAGCAATTTCGAATATCGCGGTTAATGCTTCAACTTTTCAACGCTTCAACATCTCTTCGTCAGGCGTCACTTGTTACTCGTCACTGATTTGACTTTTTTTCGCCAAACGGTTATTCATGATTTTCTCCAGGAGCAAAAAATGGAAAAATCGGAACCCAAAAGCGGCCTGATGCGCCGACTGGGTGTGCTCGATGCCAGCAGCATCGTCATCGGATCCATGATCGGATCCGGGATATTCATTGCCCCTTCACTAATGGCCGGATTCATCCAGACGCCGGGACTGCTGATCCTGCTCTGGCTCACCGGCGGCGTACTGACCGTTTTCGCCGCCTTGAGCCTGGGCGAACTGGCCGCGGCCTTCCCCCGGGCCGGCGGGCAGTACGTGTTTTTAAAGGAGGCCTATTCACCGCTGTGGGGCTTCCTCTTCGGCTGGACCTTCTTTCTGGTGGTGCAGAGCGGTTTTATCGCCGCCGTGGCCATTGCTTTCGCCAAATACCTGGGTGTGTTTTTCCCTTTCCTGGGCGAAGCCAACAAACTGTTTTCGATCGGAGTGCTAGGTAAAACCATCAGCCTGTCGACGGCCCAGGTGGCATCCATCCTGTGCATCATGCTGCTGACCACGATCAACATCCGCGGCGTGCGTGCCGGCGCCGCTTTGCAGAACATGTTCACAATCGCCAAGGTCGCGGCCATGCTGCTCCTGGTAGGGGCGGCATTCATTTTTTTCCGGGGCAACCTGAAGAATTTTACCCCTTTGCTCAAGCCGGTACTGCCCGCAGTCGGTGCCTTGCCCCTGTTCGCCGCCCTGGCCGTGGCCATGAGCAAAGCCCTCTTCGCTTATGACTCCTGGAATTCGGTGGCCTTCGTGGCTGAGGAAGTCCGTGATCCGCAAAAAAACATCCCCCGGGCCATGATCCTGGGCAGTGGCGCCGTGGCCTTGATCTATACCCTGACCACCATGGCCTTTATCTACGTAATCCCCGTCGGGCAAATGGCCCTGGTCAGCGAAAACCGCATCGGCGCTGCCGTTGCCCAGGCCATCATGGGCCAGGCCGGACTGGTCTTCATCACCCTGGCCATCCTGGTCTCCACTTTCGGCTGCGTAAATGGCTTGATCCTTTCAGGGCCGCGCCTGTATTACGCCATGGCCCGCGACGGTCTTTTCTTCAAAAAGAACTGCCGCATTCACGAAAAATACAAAACGCCCTACATGTCGCTGGTCTACCAGGGCATCTGGAGCTGCATCCTGGTCCTAAGCGGCACTTTCAACGATCTGCTCACCTACACAGCCTTCGCTTCGCTGCTCTTCAACGCCATGACCGTCATCGGCCTGATCAAGCTGCGCCTGCAGCAACCAGACCTGGAGCGTCCCTACCGGGTGAGCGGCTATCCATTGGTACCCCTGCTTTACGTAGCCATCGCCCTGTTTTTCATCGTTTACATCATCATCGGCGATCCGCTCAATTCCTGCAAGGGCCTGTTTTTAATTTTAACCGGCCTGCCGGTTTATTTTTATTGGAGAAGGAAATTAGCAAAGTGACAAGTGACACACGGCGAGGAAGAAAAGTTCGACGTTCGAAGTTCGATGTTCGAAGTTGAAAAGTTAAAGAGTTATTCTTCCTACTGTCTACTGGCTACTTCTACCGCCTAATGAATTCTTCCCTATAGCCCCTTGCCTATTGCCTTTCGCCCCTAGCCTATTGTCTCATTCTTCTCATTGACTAAGCATTGTTGATTGGCTAGAATCTGTTTTCATTGAGGAGGAAAGCACATGAACCAAGGACCGTCTTTGTGGGGCTGGATTTTCCTGGCCACTGCCTGGGGGACAATACTGCTATTGACCATTTACTGTTTCAGCCGCGTGCTGCTGGCAAGGAAGAAGAAAACCGAGAAGGGCGGCCGGACACAGTGGGCCTCGCGCATCGGCCTGATCCTGGCCATGGCCGGAAATGCCATCGGCCTGGGCAACTTCCTGCGCTTCCCGGTCAAAGCTGCCGCCAACGGCGGCGGCGCCTTCATGATCCCCTATTTCTGCGCGCTGATATTTCTGGGCATCCCGCTGATGTGGGTGGAATGGTCTATGGGCCGCCACGGCGGCGTCCACGGCCACGGCACCACCCCCGGCATGTTCTCCCTGCTGTGGAAACACCCGGCGGCAAAATATCTTGGATCCCTGGGCATCGCCCTGCCCTTCACCATTGTGATCTATTACACATTTATCGAGTCCTGGACCCTGGGTTTTGCCTGGTTCTCAGGCACGGGCAAGTATTTCGGCCTGACGACACGCGAGGCCATGGGCCAGTTCCTGCGCGGTTTCCAGGGAGTGGAACAAAACCTTTTTTTTTCCTCCTGGCTGCCCATCATTATTTTCATGGGCATCACTGTCTCATTCAATTATTATTTCCTGCGCAAGGGAATTTCCAGGGGCATCGAGCTTCTGGCCAAGATCGGCATGCCGATCCTGTTTATTTTCGGCATTATTTTGGCCGTGCGCGTCCTTACCCTGGGCACTCCTCCTGCCGGAGTCTCTTCGGTTTCCGAAGGCGTCGCCTACATGTGGAACCCCGATTTCAGCCAGCTCAGCCGGGCCACGGTCTGGCTGGTGGCGGCCGGGCAGATCTTTTTCACGCTAAGTCTGGGTATGGGCATCATCAACACTTACGCTTCTTACCTGCGCGAAAAGGATGACATCACATTGAACGGCCTGTCCACCTCCATGACCAATGAATTCGCCGAGATCATCCTGGGCAGTACCATCGCCATCCCTGTGGCCGTGGCTTTCTTCGGCCTGGCCGAGACCAAGCTCATCGCCAGTGAGGGGGCCTTCAACCTGGGTTTCCAGTCGCTGCCGGTCATCTTCCAGAAGTTCCCCCTGGGACAGGTTTTCGGCGCCATGTGGTTCTTCCTGCTCTTCATTGCCGGCATCACCTCCTCGGTGGCCTTGACCTCTCCGGCCGTCGCCTTCCTGGAGGACGAATTCAAGTGGAAGCGCAAAAAAGCGGTCAACGCCGTGTTTGCGGTATTAGTGGCCTGCATGGTGCTGGTCGTCGCCTTTTTCAGGTTCGGCTTTCTCGATGAACTAGATTTCTGGGCAGGCACCTTCGGCCTTGTCCTGTTCGCCGCCATCGAAATCGTCCTTTTCTCCTGGGTGTTCGGCGTCAAGAAGGGTTGGGAACAAATGCATCTCGGCGCCGACCTGAAAGTCCCCAAGATATTCAAGTTCATATTGAAATATGTCACTCCGGTTTATATGCTTGTGGTCCTGGGCGCCTGGACCTACCAGGAGGCCATCGCCAAGTTCCTGATGCAGGGCGAAGAAAAAAGCCGCCATTCCTATTTGTGGGGAGCGCGCGCCATGTTCGTCGGCCTGATCCTGGTTACCATGCTCATGGTCTGGCTGGCCTGGCGCAAAAAGAAAAGTCAGGCGCCAGGCGATTAAAGCATAAATACATAAAAGGATCCGTTTAGCAGTTCTACACTGCCATTTTTGCGGGCTACTCGCTTCCTATGCTGATATCCTTGAAGATCAAGAAACCAAAAGGGCTCATGTGCAGGCCGCGCAGCCGCATGTTGTAGGCCACCATATGATTAAGGTGAAACAGGGGGATCAAGGGCAGATCTTTGTGCAGTTGGCGCTGAGCCGCGGCGTACAATTCCCCGCGCTTTTCATCGCTGCTCGTTTCCTCTGCCTGGGCCAGAAGCTTGACAAATTCCGGGCTGGCCGACATGGTGTTTTTTCTGTCGCCGGGATAAAGCATGGACAATGGATTCAGGAACACCCCGGCATCACCTGTATAACCCCACCCTATCAGGAACAGGTCGGGTTCGCCTTGGTGCACGGCAGGCAAAAGCTTGGCAAAGGGCAGCTTGACACTTTTAATATTGACATTGATCCGGCGGGCGTTGATGACAATGGCCCGGGCTACATCCTCGAGGCCGAACTGTCCTTCTGAGTAATACAGGGTGCAGGAAAATCCCTTGGCCAATCCCGATTCCTGAAGCAAACGCTTCGCTTTTTTTAAGCTGAAATCATCCTTGCCGATGTCGGGATTGAAACCGGCCATCTGCGGTGGGAGAAAACCTGCGGCCGGCATGGCGAATTTTTGGAAAATGTGCTTGATCAGGATCCTTTTATTCAGCAGATGAACAAATGCCTTCCTGGCCAGCAACCGGAAAAACGGCTGCCGCTTGGTGTTGAACCCGAGATAGTAGGTGATGGGAATGGTTTTGGACAAAATCGCGATGTGTGTTTTATCCCGCAATTCATCGTATTCCTTGGCGGAGCGGATAAAATTGATGTCGGCACTGCGGTTCTTGATCTGGGAAAGACGCATGGCCGCGTTCGGCTCGCTTTTAAAAATGATCTTCGTCAATTTGGCCGGCTGCTGCCAGTAGCGATCGTTACGGGTGAGCAGCAGGGATTTGCCCCTGATCCATTCGCCAAAAACAAAAGGACCGGTCCCGATCGGCCTGAATTCAGGGCCCTCATATGAGCCGGGAGCCACAACGCTGCCTCGCATGTCGGCTAAAGAAAAAAGAAAAGGGAAATACGGACGGGAAAGGACAATTTCCACGGTCCAATCATCCAAAGCGGTGACAGCGGCAATATAAGGGAAAAAACGGCCGAACGCGGCATATTCGCCCTGCTTTTTATCCATGCGTTTTGTAAAGGATTGCACCACAGCTTTGGCGTTGAAATTTTCGCCGTTGTGAAACTTCACCCCCCGCCGCAGGTAAAATATCCAGCGCTTGCCGTTTTCCTTGAAAGCCCAGCGTTCGGCCAGGCAAGGTTCCACGGAAACGATATCCTTGCCCAGGCGGACAAGCCCTTCAAAAACGTTAAAAATGACCTCCTGAGAATAAAAATCCTCGATTTTTCCCGGATCCATGGTCAGCGAATCGGTCAAGCGCAGATAAATCACCGGTCGTTCAGCAGCCAGGGCGGAAAAAAACAACAGCAATGCAAAAAAACAGAAAAAGCGAAATCCTCGGGTCATTGGCAATATTATAAAATCAAAACTATATAATTTCAAATACTTTTTTTATTTCGCCGATCACGTTTCGATAAGCGAATACAGAAGCTTGATTTCCGCCTCCCAGAGGGTATCATCAATGGTCTCCAGAATCAGGGGCATATCATCGAATCGGGCATCGTTCATCAACAGCGCAAAAGCTCCCATGCCAAGCTTGCCGCGGCCTATGCTGTCGTGACGATCCTTGCGGCTGCCCAAGTCAAACTTGGAATCATTAATATGGGCCGCATGCAAGTATTGGAGACCAATAATTTCTTCAAACTTTTTCATGGTTGATTCGTAAGTTTCCGGCGTGCGCAGGTCATAGCCGGCGGCAAATACATGGCAGGTATCCAAGCAAACCCCGGTCCGCTTTTCCTGGTCGACCAGGGCCAAAATGACTGCCAGCTGCTCGAATCGGTAGCCCACATAACCGCCCTGACCGGAAGTCGTTTCCAGCAGCAAACAGACCTGGTCGGTTTCGGCCAGGATGCGCTTCATGCCTGAAGCAATCACCTCCAGGCATTTTTTTTCATCCATGGCTCCCAAATGGCTGCCGGGATGAAAATTCAGTAAATTGAGTCCCAACTGCTCGGCGCGACGCGTTTCTTCAAGCAGAGCCAGCACCGATTTCTCCCGCTTTTCCGCGTCCGGATGTCCCAGGTTTATCAAGTAGCTGTCATGGGGCAGGACATGTCGAGGAGCGATGGCCGCTGCAGCCAGGTTTTCCTTAAAAGAACGGATGGATTCCGCACTCAACGGTTTGGCCAGCCATTGCTTCTGGTTCTTGGTGAACAAGGCGAAAGCTCTGGCAGCGATTTTTGCAGCATTAATGGGAGCGTTTTCAACACCACCGGCGGCGCTGACGTGGGCACCGACGAATTTCATGGTTTCTCCTGCGGCCGGCATGGCCGGACAGGTGTTAAAGACCTGTTTTATTTGAGGGCTGTGCGCACTGCCCAAACATAAAAGAACTGGTCGTAACCGCCAGCGGCAAATTGACCTTCAGGAAGTTTCAGCACCCAGACCGAGCGCGATTGGTCGTTGACAGTGTCGCCGCTCCAAACTGCGAAACCTTCCAGTCCTGCATATTGAGTCCGGTCCATCAGCAGCAAGGAAACGGCCTCCTCGCTTGAGGGCAAACGCCAGCCGCCATATCCGGCCGTGATTCGGTTGGCCCACCATTTGGCCTTGTCATAAGCCATGGGTTTCTTCCACAGGTTCCACATCAATCCGGTGGCAAAATCGAGCATCACCTTGGCGCCGCCGTGTTCATGTGCTTCAAATTGAGCCGGCGGCTTGGCGCCCTGACGCAGCAGGGCGGCGATGTCAGCCTGCCCCAAACTCAAATAGGTGCTGCGCAGCTTGGTCTTTTGCAACTGGCGGATCTTCAGCAACAACTGCTGATCAACGTTTTCCTGGGCTTGTTTTTTAAAAGCAGCAATCTTCTTCTCAGCTTTGAAAGCGAATTCTCCCTGGGGGTAAGTATTTAAAAAATTCTGCCAGCCGGCCATTGTGTTTTCCGCCTCGGCCCTGGCGAAGGCCTGGCTTTCCTGCTGCCATTGGTTCTGAACCACTTGACTTTCCTGCATGGCCCGTGCTTCATCAGCTTGGATCCTGGCGGCCAACTGCTCTTCAAGCAGGCGCAGCGGTTCGGTCATCTTGATTTTTTTTGCTTCCAGAACCACGGCCCATGCTTTCAGCAGATCGCCTTTCTTAAAAAGCGCGCTGGCCAACTGCAATTTTTCATCAAAAACCTTGTCTTTTTCTACGACTGCGGGAACCATGGGTGAGGGCGGAATGCTTTTGGTCACCTGGGGTTGCTTGGTCACCAGCGCTTTGGCGACAGGTTGGGGATCGACCGCTGGCGCGTCGCTGCCTGAAAAATTCAACTTTCCGGAAAGAACCAGCCACACAAGCAAGGCCGCAACCAGCGGCAGGGCGATCAGTAAAAGCAGTTTGAATGGAAAGGCTTTTTTTTGGATCGGCGGCATTTTTTCCGAAATTTCATGAAAAGTACCTCTGCCATATTGCGGCTCTTCATCGGCAGCGAGTCTGGCAGAAGGAATTTCCTCCGGCTGCTCTTCGAGGAATTCGCTGCCTCCCGAAGTGCTGCGGTCGGGATCATCCCAAACCTTCCCCCCCCCGTCACTGAAATCGGCTGCGGATGGCTCTTCTTCTGACTTATCAGGGGTCAATTGCGGATCGGCATCGAGGGTTATGGAACCCATACTGTCAAAATCGACCTCGATTTCCTTTACAGGGCTCTCAACTTGTTTTTCCTGTGCATCTGCGATTTCCGCTGCGGGCTCGCCGGTGATTTCCACGCTCTCGCTTTCATCGCGATCACTCAAAATCACCGGTGGTTCATCCGCTGCCAAGCTGAATCCAGGCTCATTTTCCTCGAATGGATCGGTGATGATCAGATCACTGTCATCATCAGAAGGGTCGTAGGCTATTTTATCTTCACGCAAAAAAGGCATTTCCTCGGCTGGACTTGCGGGGACTTCAAGATCAGCGGCGGTCTGTTTTTCTTCAAGCGGGGAAACCGGAAATACGACTGAATCATCGTCAACTGCAACTTCGTCATCTAATAATACCAGGGGTTGATCTTTTTCAGTTATCGCAGCCTTTTTAATTTCCTGGTCCTGGCTTTTCTGAGGCGAGGCAGAAATTCCCAGATGGCGCTCGCTTTTGAAGCGCATCAAGTCAAGTTCCATGTCTTTGCCGTACTTCTCGGAATACGATTCGCAGAGTTTCACCACGTCCGGCCACTTGCCAAGCTGAAAAAGAATAGAAATTTTCTTTCTTAAAGTGCTTTGATACTCATCTTCCATTGGTTTCCCCCTGTCACGGCTTACAAAGGCAAACTTTCATTTTTACCTGTACTCACTATTCGCCGCAATAGTAACCGGCACACAACCGGTCCCATAGC
This sequence comes from Chrysiogenia bacterium, assembly GCA_043826505.1. Taxonomy (GTDB): domain Bacteria; phylum Acidobacteriota; class Aminicenantia; order UBA2199; family UBA2199; genus UBA2199. Next base: position 351,022 of record JBDRQC010000007.1, read on the forward strand.
GGCAGCCCTCTATTCACTATCATAAAGAAAAAACACTGTCAACTGCAAATCAAACCCGGAAAATTTGACAGCCGGCGGTGAAAAGAGTAAAATCTGATTTTTCAGGCTGGCTGAATTCCATGCCGGATCTACCGTCCAACTGAGGAAAAACCATGGCCGCCAACGGTTCAGACGAACAACCGACACTTTTAGAGAAAGTGCGCCAGACAGTGGTCGGGGCGCCGCGCAACATCAAGGACCCCTCCATTTTCCACAAACTCTCCCTGGTGCCGCTGCTGGCCTGGGTCGGCCTGGGCGCTGACGGTCTCTCGTCATCTTCCTACGGCCCCGAGGAAGCCTTTCGGGTCCTGGGCCAGCACACCTACCTGGCCGTTTTCCTGGCCCTGGCCACCTCGCTGACTGTCTTCATCATATCCTATTCCTACTCGCGCATCATCGAACACTTCCCCCATGGGGGCGGCGGTTATATGGTGGCTACCCAAACCCTGGGCCCCAAAGCCGGCGTCCTTTCGGGCAGTTCCCTGCTGGTCGACTATATGCTGACCATAACCGTCTCCATCGCCGCCTGCGGCGACGCCCTTTTCAGCTTCCTGCCCGTTGAAATCCACGGTTACAAGATATTCTTTGAACTTTTCCTGATCCTGGTCCTGATCGTGCTCAATATCCGCGGCGTCAAGGAATCGGTGTCCATATTAGCGCCAATCTTTGTCGTTTTCGTCGTCACTCACGTCTTCATGATCGGCTACGGCATCCTTTCACATTTGCCCCAGATCGGGCCGGTGGTGCATGGCATCAAGACCGATTTCAATGCCGGCTTGTCAAGCTTGGGCGGCCTGGGCATGCTGGCCCTGTTCCTGCGCGCCTATTCACTCGGCGGCGGCACCTATACAGGTATCGAAGCCGTTTCCAATGGCATGCAGATCATGCGTGAGCCCAAGGTACAGAACGGCAAAAAAACCATGCTCTACATGTCAATATCGCTGGCTTTCACCGCCAGCGGCCTTTTTTTCTGCTACCTGCTGCTCAAGGTCACGCCCGGGCCCGGCAAAACCCTGAACTCCATCCTGGCCAACGCCCTGTACGGCGACTGGTCGTTCGGCTACGCCCTGGCCCTGGTCACCATCCTTTCCGAGGGCGCCCTGCTGTTCGTGGCCGCCCAGGCCGGATTCATCGACGGCCCGCGCATCATGTCCAACATGGCCATCGACTCCTGGCTGCCGCACCGCTTCGCCTCGCTGTCGGAACGGCTGACCATGCACAACGGCATCCTGCTCATGGGCGGCGCCTCGATCCTGCTGCTGTTCTACACCCGTGGTTCGATCCATAATCTGGTAACCATGTACGCGATCAACGTGTTCCTGACCTTTTCCATTTCGCAACTCGGCATGTCCCTTTACTATATCAAGAACCGTACCAGGGAAAAACTGTGGAAAAAACATCTGCCGGTCCACCTCGTCGGCTTCAGCCTCTGCTTCACCATCCTGGTCGTCACCATCCGCGAAAAATTTCTCGAGGGCGGCTGGATAACGCTGCTGATCACCGGATCTTTCATCTCCCTGTGTTATCTGATTCGCAGCCACTACCACAAGGTTAAAAAAGCGGTGCGCCAGCTGGACGACCTGCTGATGGACATCCCCACCAGCCGCAAGGCAAACATGGATAAGCCCAACCCCCAGGAAATGACCGCCATCCAGCTGGTCAGCGACTACAACGGCTTCGGCGTGCATACCGTGCTGTCGGTGATCCGCAATTTTCCCAACCTCTACAAAAACTTTATTTTCGCCTCGGTGGCCGTGGTCGACTCCGGTTCATTCAAAGGGACCGAAGAGATGAAAAACCTCGAGGAAGCGTCGAAAGCGAACCTGCAAAAGTACGTGGACCTGGCCCGCCGTCTGGGTTTCGCTGCAGATTGGCGCTGCTCCGTGGGCACCGACGTTGTCGAGACCGCCACCCGATTGTGCAAAGAGATCAAGAACGAGTTTCACCGTTCCACGGTGTTCACCGGCAAGCTGACCTTCCGCCACGAGAAGTTCTACCACAAGATGCTGCACAACGAGACGGCCTTCGCCATCCAGCGCCATCTGCATTGGGACGAGATCACCTCAGTTACTATGCCCATCCGCCTGGACCTGTAACGAGCGATCAGAAATCGGCGTACGGCATACGGTTGACGGCAGACGGTGAAACCAAGGCGAAAGGCAAAAGTGAAGAAAATTCCAATTCACAAATCCCAAATTCCAAATAAATTCCAAGTTCCAAATTCCAATGTTCAAAACAAAGGCGCTGTAAATGCAATAATTCTTCGTTTGAGTCATTGGTTCATTGGAAATTGGTGCTTTTTTGGTGCTTGGTGCTTGGGATTTGGAATTTTAATCTTCCACCATCCGCCGTATGCTGTACACCGTAAACCAAGCCCAGCCTAGTATTCCTGTGGTATATCCTGCAGCTGGGCGAAGGTGAAAACCGGGCCATCCTTGCAGACAAGGTATTTACAAACTTTTCAGCAACGAATCGTCTTAGTGCAGATACTGGTTCAAAACGGCCAGGGCTCTGTACCAATCCCGTTCTGCCTGGAGCAAACGAGTCATGCTGTCATAGTAAAGAGAGAGTTCCATTATATACTCAATTAAAGATATCTCACCCTTGGCCAATGCTTTATCAAGAAATCCGGAACTGTCCAGTGACTGCATGGTTGAACGATAGTCCGAGGCTGACTTCTGCAAGGCGACCGCTTGCGAGTGCCGGGTCTTCATCTGATTATAGATCTGGGCCCGCTGATCAGCTTCGATGCTCTGCCAGGCCAGGGAATTGGCCTTGGCAAGTGCGACGGAATGCTTGTTTTCCCACAACGGCAGCGAGATCCCTGCCGTAAGCCCATGGAAACGCTCGCCTATGGTTTTCTCACTCATGTAGCCCAGGGAAATTCGCGGCAGGCTCAATGCCTGGCTCAATTTTACCTGCTTTTCCAGGATCACGATTTCTTTCTTAAGCCATTGCAGGACAGGGTTTTTTTTCTCGGTTTGCGCATACCATTGTTCAAAGTCAACCACCAGCGCCGGCGGCACGAATGAGCGGTCGTAAAATTCGATGGCCACACCGCCGTTGAGGCGGGACAATTCGCTCAACAGGGTATCGCGTTCGATCTCGTTCGCATCAACTTCCTGCCTGGCGTTCAGCAGGCTCAATTGCGCCTTGTTGAACTCCAAAATATTTGTTTCCCCCCTGTCGAACCTGGCTTGAAAAGAAGTGGCGACCTGCTGAGCCCGGGCCAGGCGTTTGGCTAATTCATCATGCATGGCATTGGCATGCACCAGGTCGATGCAGGTCAAACGGGCCTCCAAAAGCAGGGCCAGGCGTTGTTTTTGGAAATCCCAGACCAGTTGTTCATTGCGGGTAGCGGCGATATTCTTTTTGAAAAGATAGGCCGTGGGAAAATCAAATGCTTGCCGGATGCTGATATCGGTACGCTTGCTGATCACGGGAAGTGCGGCGGACAGGAAGTTGAATTCAACTTCGGGATCGGGCAGGTGGATGCCTACCCGGTTTCCCAGCTTGTGGGCATGCATCTGCTTCTGCAAGGCCAGCAAGGTCGTATTGTTCTGCTCAATCTGGGCCAGGACCCTGTCGATGCCGTCCTGGGCGTAAGTTAAAAAGCAAACAGCTGCGATGATGATTATTGGCAATATTTTTTTCATTTGTTCCTTGGTTTTAAAATGCCGCGGTTGTTGAGAATGCTGTACACCACCGGCATGAAATAAATATTCAGCAAGGTGGAAGTGAGCAAACCACCCAAAATCACTTTGGCCATCGGACTTTGAATTTCATTCCCCGACAAGTTTCCCTTCATGGCCAGGGGAATCAATGCCAATGCCGATGTAAAAGCAGTCATCAGAATCGGATTGAGACGGTCGAGTGAACCCTTGATCACTGTTTCATGCACTTGAAATCCCTGCCATTGCCTTTGCTGATAACTGGAAATCAAGAGGATGCCATTGCGGGTGGCGATTCCAAAAAGTGTGATGAATCCGATGATGGCGGGTATGCTCAAAGACCCGGCTGTGAAATAGACGGCAAATACTCCGCCGATCATGGCCAAAGGCAGATTCAGCAAGATTACGGCCGCCAGTCTGAAGTCTTTAAATTCCAGAAAAAGCAGCATGAAAATTATAAGTATGGATAGAAGCGAGGTCAGGAGCAGAATTTGCGAAGCACGGGTTTCACTCTCAAATTGTCCTCCATACTCAATGCGATACCCCTTGGGCAAAGTGATTTTTTCACTGATTATCTGCTGAATATCACTGACGACACTGCGCAGGTCACGCCCGGACACATTGGCGGAAACGACAATCTTTCGTTGGACATTTTCCCGGCTGATGGTGCTGGGGCCGGCAACCGATACGATATCAGCCACATGCTCCAAGGGTACCACCTTGCCATCATGGGTTTCAATTAAAGCCGCCCGAATGCCCTCAATCGATTCTGTATAGTCCTTGTTCAGCCGCAAGACAAGGTCGAAGCGCATCTGTCCTTCGTAGATATCTGACACTTTCTCTCCGGCAAAAGCCATATCCACAAATTCATTGAACTGCTGAATGGTAATTCCATATGCAGCCAGCAGGCCGCGATGGGCACGGATTTGAATCTGAGGAATTTCAATTTGCTGGTCTACGGCCACATCAACCAGTCCCGCCACATCCGCAAGCGAATTTTTAATTTCATTCCCGAGCTGGAACAGTCCATGCAAATCATTGCCGAAGATTTTTATGGCAATATTGGCCCGGGTTCCGGAAAGCATATGATCGATCCGATGCCCAAGTGGCTGCCCTACGGTGGAAGCAATGCCCGGGATAGCGGCTAATTTGCCCCTGACATCAGCCATGAAAATATCTCGACTGCGATCATTGAGCGAAAAGTTCACATCGATTTCCGCACTATTAACGGTTTGTGAATGTTCATCCAGTTCGCCCCGCCCGGTTCTTCTCGCTGTGCTTGCCACTTCGGGAATGGACAGCAATTCCGCTTCGACCAGATTGCCCAAGCGGTTGCTCTCTTCGAGGGAGGTGCCGGGCTTGCACACCACGGACAGTGTGAGTGAACCTTCATTGAATTCAGGCAGGAAACTGCGCCCCATGGTTAAAAAAGCCCCAAGTGAAAGAATAAAGAGCCCCAGCGCTGAAAAGACGACAGTCCATTTGTGGCGCAGAGTCCAGGCCAGTGAATTTTCGTAATAGTAAGAGAGTCTGCCGGTAAACCATTTTTCTTTCTTGGTTTTTTTTAGAAAGTCCTCATTCGACAGGAACATCTTGCACAACACAGGGGTTAAGGTCATGGCCACGACAAGTGAAATGAACAAGGATACGACAAAAGCTATTCCCAGCGGTTTGAGCATGCGACCTTCCATTCCGGAAAGAAAAAACAAGGGCAAAAAGGCCACAATAATGATCAGTGTCGCATTGAGGATCGAAGCACGTATTTCCTTGGATGCCTCATAGACTACGGAAAAAGTCGAGCGGCGTTCCGCCGGGGGCATTTGCAGGTTCTGCTTCAGTCTCTTGTAAACGTTTTCTACATCAATAATTGCATCATCGACCAGGGAGCCGATGGCAATTGCCATTCCTCCCAGACTCATGGTATTGATGTTAAGACCTAATTGTTTCAGCACGATGATCGAACCAAGCAACGAAAGCGGCATGGCAATCAAGGAAATCAAAGTCGTGCGAAACCCGCCTAAAAATATGAAAAGAATGATGACAACGAAAATAGACCCCTCAATCAATGCATTCCTTACATTGCTGATCGAGGTTTCAATGAAATCCGCCTGACGAAATATTTTTGTGTCCAGCTTCACATCAGGAGGCAATGTCTTTTGCAGGCCGCTGAGATTGGCTTCGATTCGTCTTGTCAAATCCAAAGTGTTGGTGTTGGGCTGTTTGGAGACGGAAATTATAATGGCCGGTTTCGCATTCTCTGAGGCATAGCCCATTTTTAATGCGCCGGCAATCTTTATCTCGGCAACATCCCTGATGAGGATTGCCTGGCCATTGCGTGATTTGATGTAAGAATTTCCCAGTGCTTCAAGATCCGCCGTGCGCGCCATGCCGCGTACTGCATATTCATTCCCGAATTGACGTACGGCACCACCGGTCGAATTTTGGCTCATGCCCTTGCAAATTTCAGCCAGTTCACTCAGAGAAACCCCGTAATACTTCATTTTTTGAGGGTCGGCCAACACCTGGTATTGCTTGTATTCACCACCGATAATGGTAACTTGCGAGACTCCACTGGTTGCCATTAGCAGCGGTTTCACATTCCATTCGGCGATGGTGCGCAAAGCCATCAGGTCGGTGTGCTCAGCTTGAATGCCGATAAAGAACATTTCCCCCATCACGCTGGATTGGGGAGCGAGCGCAGGCAGCCCGATACCCAATGGCATTTGGGAAGTAACGCTGATTAACTTTTCACTCACGATCTGCCGGGCTTTGAATATGTCGGTCCCCCAGTCAAATTCGACCCAGACAAATGAATAGCCCTGCGCAGAAGACGACCGTACGCGGCGCACATCCGTGGCCCCGTTCACCGCAGTCTCGATTGGAAAGGTTACCAGACGTTCCACCTCTTCCGCAGCCATGCCGTGGGCATCGGTCATGACAACCACGGTCGGAGCCGTAAGATCGGGGAATACATCAACATCCATGTTCAATGCAGTGTAGAAACCGACGACCATTACCGTCAATGAGCATAAAATAACCAAGAACTTGTTGTTCAAGGAAAACTTGATAATGCTGTTTAGCATGTTATTTTAATTTGCTTAATGAACATGGCCGGAATGAGCATCCAGGATTCCCGATGCCTGCGCCAACTTCACCCAGATCGCTCCTTTACTGACAAATCGGTTATTTCTGTCGATCCCGGATATGATTTCCGTTCTAAGTCCATCACTTGCCCCAAGCGTCACTTCCCGTTTCTCGAAATTTTCGGGATTGACTTGCACATATATAAAATGCTTCCCCTGTTCTTCCAATATTGAGGTGTTGGGGATACTCAGCGCATTGGCATTGATCATGGTCTTCAGATACAATTCAACAAACCCTCCGGGAAAAAGCCCCCCCTTGTTTTCGATCTGAATACTGATGGGGATCAGATAATTATCATTGTTTACATTCCTTCCATATGAGAGTATTTTTCCGTTCAGCTGTTCAAGCGAATAGGTTTGATTGTCGTGAAGCGTACGGATCGTTGCCGATACGATAGAAGCCAATACCGGTGCATATTTTTGCCGAACATCGGCCCGGAGCAGGAGCGTGCGATTCTGAGAGATGGTAACAATTGGCTGTCCGGCATTCACAAACTGGCCATTATTTACGAAGATTTGCTTGATGTAGCCGGCGAAAGGAGTGACTACCCTTTGTCCTCCGCCACTGAAATTCCTGTTCAGGTTGTCAAATATCAGCTTGGCATTGTCGTATTCATTTTTAGTCTTTAGAAAATCCTTCTCCGCTACAATTTTATCCTGGACAAGATCTTTTGATCGTTCGTATTCGGCTTTGGCTCTCTGGTAATTGTTTTGCGCTTCCGAAAAACGAACCGCCAAATTGTTTTCGGTTATTCCCCCAGCGGAAATCATGAATATGCTCTGACCTGATCCAAGGCTTTTGCCCTCAAGCACATCCCCATCAAACATGATCACGCCATCGGCTTTGGCTGTTATGATCGCTTCGTCTCCCTGGGCCGAATGTATTTGCGCCGTGGTTTTAATAATCTGTCCGAATGCTCCCGCAAGCGGCAACTCGGTGGCAAATTCCACTTTCCAGGATTTTTCTTTTGTGAAAACCACGGCTTGGGCATTATCCACGGGTTCCCGATGCCCATTCAGGGCATCTGCTTCGGTTTTATAAATGGTGACAGCTTCCAGGGTGAATTGATCAATATGGTCATTTTCCGCAACATTGACAAGCAATTGCCCCTTCCCGGAAAATTTGGGGACGATCGAGAATAAGTAAATCCCCGGACGAATGGGGCTGGCCTGCTCGGCAATTACGGTATGACCATTAACCGTCAGCGCAAGAGATATCTTTCCCTGCAACAGGGGTTTGAAGTTTGCCAGTTTGGTGAAATGGGCCAGGAAAGATGCTGGTTTCCCCGCGATAAAAATATCCGACTCAGCAAAAAGTTCATGACGTTCACTGTAGGCTGTGAATTGAATCTTGGGTTTTAGGTCCGCAGAATCATGTTCATCATCATGAGCGGCGGACTTCCGGCATTGAGTAAACAGCATAAGGATTACCATTATAAGCAACAAGCGATTTTTCATTTTTACCTCTTTTCCAAATTTTTAGCAGGCACAATCATTTTAGCAATCGCGACAATGCTGTTTGGAACAATTTCACATCACTTTTGACATTCTCATCATTGATCCTGTCCAGAATACAATGCTCAAAATGGTCAACTAATATGATTTGACCGACTTTTTTGATTGCGGCCTGGATGGCGGAAAACTGAAGAAGAATCTCGTCGCAGGCTTTTTCTGTTTCCACCATGCCAATGACACCCCTGATATGACCTTCGATTTTGCTTAAACGGCTAATCACTTCAGCTGAATTACCATGTTTATTTACCATATCGCATCCCCTCCCTGGGGAGGGCATATTTAATCACGTTTAAATGACAATGTCAAAAAAACAGCTGAATGTCACCTTTTTTTCATATTGCCCTTATTCCTGGGCCAGCAGATTTTTACGTTGCTGCAGGACGCGGATGTCCTTCTCCACCGCGATCGTTTTTCCCGCCGGCGACAGGCAAGAGTGATACATGGCAGTGGACAGGGTGCCGGGCGTGGGGGTGAAGATCTGCGCGTCGCTGGTTTTCAATCCCAGGGCGCGCATTTTCTCCCTCATAGTTTGAACCATACCCATGCTCTCGCCGGGATAGCCGATGATCAAGTAAGGTGCAAGCTCGATAGGTCGACGAAGAGCGCGGTTCAGACGCTTGAAAAGGGCCACGAATTCCTCAAAAACAGCGAAGCGCGGCTTGCCCATCAGTTCCAGCACTTCGTCCTCGCTATGCTCCGGGGCTACACGCAGGAAACGGCCGCAGTGCTCGCGCATTATCTCTTCCAGCAGCTCGGGATTTCGCAGCAACAGGTCGTGGCGCAGCCCGGAGCCCAGCATGATCTTTTTGACTCCGGGCAGGGCCCGTGCTTGGCGCAGCAGTTCCCGATACGGCTCGCCGGGATTGAAATGGCGGCATTGTCGGGGCTGAAGGCAGGAATCCCGCTGACAGGATGCGACCAGACAATCGCTTCCGTACATTTCGGCAGTGGCCCCGCCGATGTCTGAGACCACGCCGCGCCACTCGGGGTGGGCGGCCAGGGAGCGGATCTCCTTGAAAATCGAATCCGCGGAACGCGAGACTACCCGCCGCCCTTCGCTTAAAGTGATCGAACAGAAGGCGCAGCCGCCGGCGCAGCCCCGGTGTGCGGTGACCGAAAAAAGGTTCATGCGCAAGGCCGGGGAATAGCCGTAACTTTTCAGGTGGCGGCGGCTGTAGCCGAGTCCAAAAATATGGTCAAGGTCGGCACTATCGTAAATCTCGGCCGGGTTTTGCACCACCCAGCGGTTGGCGTGTTTCTGGGCCAGGGTGCGCTGGCCGCCGGCCCGGCCGATCAGCAATTGGCTCTGCAGCAGTTGGGCGGGATCGGCCTGCACTTGTTCGCAGGCGGGCAGCTCCAGGCAGTTTTTTTCCAAAGGCAGCCCGGAACAGATCCTGGCCATACCGGGAATGTCTATCTGCGCCACCGGCACGCCTTGATGCAACAGGCGGGCGATGGCCACGATCTGTTTTTCGCCGTTGCCGCTGACCAGAATATCGGCGCGGGAATCGAGCAGGACGGAGCGCCGAACCTTGTTTTCCTGGAAATCATAATGGGCGAAACAGCGCAAGCCGGCCTCCACGCCGCCGATGACCACAGGCACCTCGCGGAATACTTCGCGCAGCCGGTTGGAGAATACGGTCAGGGTGCGGTCAGGGCGGATCTTGAACTTGATGTCGGGAGGGCGACCGCTGAAAAAAGCTGCGCCCTCGAACTGATAAAGGTCCTCCCGGCGCCGGCGCCGGTTGGCGGTATAATTCAGCACCACTGAATCTAGCGGGCCCGAGACCACGGCGAAAAAAAGCCGCGGCCGGCCCAGCGCCGCAAATGACTCCCTATCCTGCCAGAATGGCGTTTCGATCAGGCCAACACTGAATCCGGCCGCTTCCAGGGCCCTTTTCAGGATCCCCTCGGGGAAGGAAGGGTGATCTGCGCAGGGATAGGGCAAAACCAGGATGACGTCGAACATGGCCGCACACCTCGGTTTTCATTGTAGCATATCCGCAGAGTTTTCCCAGCCCGTTTCTCAGACCGGCACTGCAGTTGCGCTTGAGGCGCCGCCGTTCAACTCGTAGGCGCCGATATCAAAAAAACCGTGCCCGGAAAGATTGAACAGGATGACTTTTTCCTCTCCTGTGCGCGCGGCCTGCTTGGCTGCCTCGATAACGGCGGCTATGGCGTGGGCCGATTCGGGCGCCGGCAGCACCCCTTCGCTGACATAAAAAGTTTTGGCGGCGGCGAACACGGCGGACTGGGAGTAGGAGCGAGCCCGCACCTGCCCCGCTGCGGCCAGGTGGCTGACCAGGGGCGCCATGCCGTGGTAGCGCAGGCCGCCGGCGTGGATGGGCGGCGGAATGAAATCCTTCCCCAGGGTAAACATGTGCAAAAGCGGTGTCAGGCCAACGCTGTCGCCGTGATCATAACGCAATTCCCCACCTGTCAGAGTCGGGCAAACTTCGGGCTCCACGGCAATAAACTCGATTTTTTTTCCATCAACCAGGTTCTTTCTGATAAAAGGAAAACTGATGCCCGCAAAATTTGAGCCGCCGCCCACGCAGCCGATGACCGTGTCCGGCTCCATGCCGATTTCCTTCAACTGTTTTTCCGCTTCCTGCCCGATCACGGTCTGGTGCAGCAGCACACTGTCTAATACAGAGCCCAGGGCATACTTGCTGGCCGGGTTGTTCAGGACGGTTTCCACGGCTTCGGAAATGGCAATGCCCAGGCTGCCCGGATGGTCGGCGTTTTTTAAAAAATAACCGCGCCCGGATTCGGTATTGGGACCGGGGCTTTCCTCGACCTGGGCCCCGAACAGGTTCATGATCGTGCGCCGCCCGGGCTTCTGGCGGTAACTGGCCCGCACCATGAACACCCGCGTGCTGATGCCGAAGCGCGAGCCGGCGTAAGCCAGGGCCGAGCCCCACTGGCCGGCGCCGGTCTCGGTCACCAGCTCCAGCACTCCTTCGCCGGCGGCAAGATAGGCCTGCATCAATGCCGTGTTGCTCTTGTGGCTGCCGGTGGGGCTGGCTCCTTCGTATTTGTAAAAAATATGGGCCGGGGTGCGCAGATGCTTTTTCAGCTCCGCGGCATAAACAAGCGGTGTGGGACGAAACTGGGCATAAGCCTCCAGCACCGCCGCCGGGATCGGCAGATAACGCTCGCAGCTGATCTCCTGATCGATGAATGCGCGCGGGAAGATCGCCTGCAAGGCGCTTGGATCGAGGACCTGGCCGCTGCGCGGGTCCAGGGGCGGCTTCGGCTGCTCGGCCAGGTCGGCCTTGATGTTATAGAAATGGGTCGGCAGATGTTCTTTTTTTCTCGATGAAAATCTTTCCATGTTTTTCTCCTTGGGATTTTTTAATTTTCAGGAAATAAAAAAAAAAGATGGATGGATAGATTTTCAGGCGGACGGGGCCGCCCACCAGCAACCATAGTGCCAGGCAAAGGCGGGTGACAGAAATAAACCTGAATTGCGTAACATTGGGAATATTCATACCATAAAAAAATGTTTCGGTCAATATGGAACGAGTCGGCAACAGGCGAACTATCGATATGCGTGATATATGACGCGTGATGAGAAAAAGCAAATATTTTGAATTACAATATATTTTTCGCTAGCACGTTACGAATCATGAATGATCACTGACTTTGCTCAAGCATCACGTAGCCGATGTTCATGGTCAATATACTGTTACTACAGCCAGTTTTTCTTTTTGAAAAAATAGAGCATCAGCCCGCCCACGCCCAGCATGATGAGCAGCACAAGCGGGTAGCCCCAGCGCCAGCCGGTCTCGGGCATGTATTTGAAGTTCATACCGTAGATGCCGGCCAGGAAGGTGAGGGGCATGAAAATGGTGGCGATCACGGTCAGGACCTTCATCACCTGGTTCATGCGGTTGCTCACTGAGGAAAGGTAGATGTCCAGCATGCTGGACAGCATCTCGCGGTAGGTTTCGATGCTGTCGATGATGTGCACGGCATGATCGTATATGTCACGGAGGAAAAGCTTGGTTTCCGGGCGGATCAGGTCTGAATCGCTCTTCTCCAGGCCGTATATGACTTCACGCAAGGGCCAGGCCGACTTGCGCAGAAAGATCATTTCCCGCTTCAGGTGGTGGATCCGGCGCAGGGTTTCCGGCCCGGGATCGCTGATCAGGTTTTCCTCGAGCATCTCGATGCTTTCAGCGAATTTTTCCAGGATGAGGAAATAATGGTCGATAATGGCGTCAAGCAGGGAATAGGCCAGGTAGTCGGGACCCAGCTTGCGGATGCGCCCCTTGCCGCTGCGGATACGCTCGCGCAGGGGTTCGAAGGGATCGCCTTCGCTTCCCTCCTGGATCGAGATCACGAAATTCCGGCCGAAAACGATACTGACCTGTTCGGAAGCGATATCCGCAGTGTCGGGGTCGTAATCCAGCATTTTAAGAACCACGTACATATATCTGTCCATGTCATCGAACTTGGGGCGCTGGTCGGTGTTAAGGATATCCTCGAGGATCAGGGGGTGCAGGCCGTAACCATTGCCCAGGCGTTCCAGCAGGCCGACGTCCTGGAGCCCCTCAATATCGATCCAGGTCACCGAATCGCTGTCGCGGAAAGGGAGGCATTCATCGAAGTCCGCCTGTTTTTTTTCACGCAGCGAACTCTCATCGTAATCCAGAATGCGGATGCTGCTGGCCATGGCCTTCTTCGTGCTGATATGCATCAGTGTCCCCGGAGGCAGCCCGCTTTTAAGCGATCTTTTTTTAATTTTTTCAAACATGGTCAGACCAGCCTTTTGACATAGATGATCTTGTCATCGTTTGCACCGTAAAAATCCTTGAGCACCGCCTCTTCCCTGTATCCGAAACGCAGATAGAATTTTTGCGTCGGCAAGTATTTTTCCCGGCCCGAAGTTTCCACCCATATGGCGCGGCCCTTGCGGGCGCTGATCAGCGCTTCTGTCTTTTCGAGCAGGATTTTTCCGATGCCCTGGCTGCGGCAATCGTCATGCACGGCAATCCAGTAAAGGTCGTAACTGCCTTCGGTGCAGGCGATCTCACCGAAACAACTGTAAGCGACCGTACGATCACCCCGCGCGGCGAACAGGAAAAGGTAGCCGCTCTCCATCCCCCATTGCAGCCGTTCTTCCACCAGTTCCACCGCCACATCGATCTCATGGTCGTAAAAAAATCCCGTCGACGCGACGATTCCCCTGACCGCGACGGGATCGCCGGGCAGAACATCTTCGCGAAAAACCAACGGTTCGGATTTATTCATGGACTCCTCCGTCATGCGAGCAAAGATTCTATTCCTAACCGGACAGGCAATCATTGACTATCCTTGACACTGTTTGGGTGAACGACAAGCCGCTCCGTTCAGCGGCGGCATGGAAACCTCCATCAGGAGAGAGGCAGGGATTGGTATTGATCTCCAGCACCCAGGGACGGTTGTTTTTGTCCACGCGGAAGTCAACCCGGGCGTAACCGCGCAGGTTGAAAAAATCCCAGCAGCGGCCGGCTATGGCCCGCAACTCGGCAAGAAGCGGTTTATCGGCGGCCGGGAAATCAAAGGAGCGCGGCGTATGGGTGTATTCAAACGACGACTCTTCCCATTTGGCACGGAAATCGACGATGCGCAATTTGTCGTCAGGGAATTCTACAAATTGGATCTCCGCTGCCGGTAAAAATTTACCGGTCAGCAGGGCCAGGTTGAACTCACGCCCATCGATGTAACTTTCGGCATAGAAGCGGCCGCTGCCACTGCGGTTCTTCTTCTCCAGCAGCGCGCCCAATTCCGCGCCACCGTCGACCTGGACCAGGGAACTGTCGTCGAACCAGTTGCTGGCATGCTCCCATACCGATTTCAGCAGGTACCTCCCCGCTCCCAGCTCAGCGGCATCCCGGGGATTTCCAACAGCCAACCAGGGCGGGGAAGCCACCCCGGCCGCAGAGAACATTTTCTTGGCCAGGGCCTTGTTTGAGGTCACGAAAATTGCTTCCTGGCTATTGCCGGTGTAGGGCAGGCCCAGGTGGTCGAGCAGCGCCGGCGCCAGGTGGATCAGCTGGCCGTTGCCTTCCACCGTCTCCACCAGGTTGAAGACAAAGAGCGGATCCATTTTTTTCAGGGTGCGGATATTTTTATCAATATCCAAAGAAAAGGGTACGATCTCCGGCTGAAAACCCAGTTCGGCCAGGGATTTGCAAACCTCGTCGGCCTGGACCAGTACATCCTGTTCGTCCTTGGGCGAATCTGCCCCGACCTGGCTGTGCAGGATGACCGCTTTTTTTTCTTTCATGGGCGCGCCCTGCGGCCGGCGGAAGCCATGATCCTCTCCATCAGCGTCTGGAAGGGGATGCCCACCAGGCTGCAGATGATCGGCAGGTCGGAGTGCTCGGGATGCAAGCCGGCCAGGGGATTGACCTCTATGAAATTAACGGCACCGTTCCCGTCCATTTTTACGTCGACGCGGCCGGCGTCAAGGCAACCCAGGCCGCGCCAGGTCCGCAAAGCCACATCAAGGCAAGCTGAGGCCTCTGCTTCGGGCGCCAGCGCATATTGGACCAATTTCTCGCTGTTCTCCTTGTTGACGTATGAATAGGCATTGGCTTCGGCCTCGGGCCTTAAAAAAACTTCCATCACCCCGACGGCTTCGGCCGTGGTGCCGCTGCCGACAATGCCGACGGTGAACTCCCGACCGGGCAGATAGGTCTCCACCAGCACCGGCTGCTTGAATTTTTCCAGCAATTCGCAACAGACGGCCGTCAACTGCCGGCGGGAATCTATCTTGGACCTGGCATCAATGCCCAATCCTGTGCCTTCGGCCAGGGGCTTGGCAAAGAGGGGAAAGGGCAGATCAACGGCGGCTATATTCTCCTTGGCCGCGACCACGGCGAAATCGGGGGTGGCCACGCCCAGAGAGCGGACCACACGCTTGGTCAGGGCCTTGTCCAGGGTAAGGGCCAGCACCAGAGGGCCGGAAAAGGTATAGGGGATCTGGTAGGCATCGAGCAGGGCAGGCACCTGGGCTTCGCGGCCCAACCCGAACATGCCTTCGCAAATGTTGAAGACCATATCCCAACGCTCGCCGGCGGCCAGCCGCTGAACCAGACTTTTTACATTGCCGATGCGCATGGTCTGATGCCCCATGGCGATAAGCGCTTTCTCAATGGCGGCAATGGTGTCGGGACTGTCGAACTCAGCAGTTTGTTCTTCACTGTATCCTGCATCCAGGTAATCCTGTCTCAGATCATAGGTTAAACCAATGTTCATGGGTTCCTCTGCGTTTGGATTTCATGTGATTTTATTCCACTTGATAAAAATACGCAAGCGGTTTTTCAGCCGGGCACTGGCTTTTACAAATCCTCTCCCGGCGCAGATCCTTCGCTCTCCTGATCGGGGTAGCGGTATATTTTTTGTTGGTAGTTTCTCAGCAGTATGTTGCCGTCAGCTCGTCCCTGGTAATAATCGGGAAGCAGCGGGATCTTGCCGCCACCGTTCGGGGCATCGATAACGTAATGGGGAACGGCGTAGCCGCTGGTGTGGCCGCGCAGACCTTCGATTATCTCCAGGCCTTTTTCCACCGGGGTGCGGAAATGGGAAGATCCGAGAATGGGATCGCACTGGTACATATAATATGGACGGACCCTGATCTTGAGCAGTTCATGCATCAATTTTTTCATGACCGGCACTGAATCGTTGATGTCTTTCAGCAGCACGGTTTGACTGCCCAAGGGAATGCCGGCATCGGCCAGCCGTTCACAAGCCTGGGCGCTTTCCGGAGTGATCTCGTCAGGGTGGGTGAAATGGATACTCATCCACAAGGGACGGAAACGTTTCAATATATTGACCAGCGAATGGGTGATGCGCTGCGGCAGGGTCACAGGCACCTTGGTGCCGATGCGCACGAATTCCACGTGTGGGATGCGACTCAAACGGGTCAGCAGGTATTCAAGGCTTTCATCGGGCAAAGTCAGCGGGTCACCGCCGGAGAGCAGTACATCGCGCACGGCAGGATTCAGTTCAATATAGGAAAGGGCCCGGTCCCACTGATCATGGTTGAGATGGCGCTTGTTCTGGTCGCCCACCAGGCGCGAGCGGGTGCAATAACGACAATAGGTCGAACAGAAACCGGTAACCAGTAAAAGCACCCGGTCGGGATAGCGATGCACCAGACCAGGGACGCGGCTGTGGGTGTCTTCACCGAGCGGATCGGCGGCTTCAGCGCAGGAGATCAGGTGCTCAGCGGTTACCGGCACGACACTGCGGCGCAGCGGCTGCCTGGAATCAAGTGGATCTAGCAGGCTGGCATAATACGGAGTGACGCGCAGGGGCAGGCTGCCGCTCTGCACGGTCATGGCTCGCACCTCATCATCGGATAACTGCAGGATTTGCTGCAGTGCTTTCAAGCTGGTGATGCTGTTGCGCAACTGCCATTCCCAATTATTCCAGTCATCCTTTGTCGCCAAAGGAAAATATTTTCTCAGGAACTGCAGTGAACGAGCTCCTATCTTCAGAACTGTTTTATCTGGTTTGGAATTGGGGAATTGTATTAACTCGGGAAAGAGCAACGACGGGGCGAGGTTGTTGCTTTCCTCCAGCAGCGCACTGCTTGGAGGTTCAGCCTCCTCACTGGGAAGTTCAGCTTCCTTCATCGCCATCACCTGATTGGCTTTTTTCAATTTTATTGCCTCCCACTTTTCAATTAAGAATATAGTTTGTTTTTAAACACGTGTCAATAGAAATGAAAAATAAAATTTTTTTTTCAGCGAATGGAAGCGTTCACAGATTTTTTTGACAGGCAGATCACTCGGGCAGTGTTATTTGAGGTTCAATCTGATTGGATCTCGCCGGTGACCATGAAGATGATCCGTTCGCAGATGTTGGTCACGCGGTCGGCGATGCGTTCCAGGTTGTGGCTGACCCAGATCAGGTAGACGGCGCGGGTAATGGTCTTGGGATCCTCCATCATATAGGTCAGCAGCTCGCGGAAGATCTGATCGTACAAAGCGTCCACTTCGTTGTCCATTTCAATTATGGCAGCGGCCGCTTCCACATCCTGGGTGATGAAGGCGGTCAGGCTTTTCTGGATCATTTCACGGGCCTTGTCAGCCATGCGCGGAATATCGATCAGTGGTTTGAGCAGCGGCTTCTGGTCGTGTCGGACCACGATGGTGGCGATGCCCTTGGCATGGTCGGCCATGCGCTCCAGGTTGGTGATCAGGTCGATAAAGGACACGATCTCACGCAGGTCGCCGGCCACGGGCTGCTGGGTAGCGAAAAGTTGGATGCATTGGTTTTCGATGTCCCAGCGCCGCTGGTTGATCAGGGCATCGTCGGCAATGATGCGTTCGGCTTCGGCCTTGTCGACGTTCTTCAGCGCCTGGATCGAGCGGTCGATGGCGGTGATGACCATCCCCCCCATTGCCACCAGTTCCTGTTCCAGCCCGCGCAACATGTTTTGAAAATGTTCTCTTGACATATTCTCTCTCCTGGTTTCAGCCGAAACGGCCGCTTATGTAGTTTTCGGTCATGGACTGAGCCGGCTTGGTGAATATTTTTGCGGTTTTATTGATCTCAATCAGTTTGCCGAGGTAAAGAAAACCGGTGCGGTCCGAGGCGCGGGCCGCCTGCTGCATGTTGTGGGTGACAATGACGATGGTATATTCTTTTTTCAGTTTTTGCATCAGTTCTTCGATGTGCAGGGTGGCGATGGGATCCAAAGCTGAACAGGGTTCGTCCATGAGCAGGATCTGCGGTTTCAACGGCAGTACCCTGGCGATGCACAGGCGCTGCTGCTGCTCCAGCGACAGTTTCAATGCCGAATGGTGCAGGCGGTCCTTGAGGTCGTCCCAAAGCAGCACGCTGCGCAGCGCCTGTTCAACAATGCCGCCGTATTCCTGCCGGCGCGCCAGGCGATGGACGGCCAAACCGAAAATAATGTTTTCGTAAACCGAAAGGGGAAAGGGGTTGGGGCGCTGAAAGACCATGCCCACCTTTTCACGCAGGCGGAGCAGGTCGGCCTCGGGAGCGAAGATGTCCTGGCCATCGATAATGACCTGGCCGCTGACGCGCACGCCTTCGATCAGATCGTTCATGCGGTTGAATACGCGCAGCAGGGTGCTCTTGCCGCAGCCGCTGGGCCCGATCAGCGCGGTCACCTGGCGGACTGGTATCCGCAGATCGATCCCGGTCAGGGCCTGGAAATCACCGTAAAAAAGATTCAAACCTCTGGTTTCAATGCTGATCTCGTTCATGTCAGCCAAACTTGCCGGTTATGTAGTCGCTGGTGCGCTGATCGGCCGGCGTGGTGAACATCCTGCCCGTGTCGCTCACTTCGATCATGTCGCCCATCAAAAAAAATGCGGTGCGGTCCCCCACCCGGGCCGCCTGGGCCACGTTGTTGGTAACCAGCACTATGGTATACTTTTCCTTCAAGATCAACAGGGTCTCCTCGATCCTGGCCGTGGAAATCGGGTCCAGCCCCGAAGTAGGTTCATCGAAAAGCAGCACATCGGGTTGGCCGGCCAGGATGCGGGCCATGCACAGGCGCTGCTGCTGACCGCCGGAAAGGTTCATGGCCGGCGTGCGCAAACGGTCTTTGACTTCCTCCCAAAGATAAGATTCGCTAAGGCTTCTCTCTACCGCTTCGTTCAGGCGCCGCGGGTCGCGTATGCCCTGCATGCGCAATCCGTAGACCACATTTTCAAAAATAGAAATGGGCAGCGGCAGCGGCAGGGCAAATACAATGCCGACCTTGCGTCGCAAGGCCTCGATCTCCAAGCCGCGGCGTATGTCAATGCCATCCAGACTGATCTCTCCCCGGCAACGGCTGGCCGGGACCAGGTCGATCAAGCGGTTCAACGAATGGAGGAAGGTGGTTTTACCCGAATTGGCCGGCCCGATGACGGTGAATATTTCGTTGGCCATGATTTCCAGGTTCAGGTCGCGCAGGGCGCTTAACTGGCCGTAATGGACATGGAAAGCGCGAATGGAGAACTTGGCTTCCGGATCTACCATTTTTTCTTCCTGCGGAAACGGGAACGGATCAGGATGGCGGCCATGTTGAGCAGCAGCACCAGCGACAGAAGTACCAGTGCCGTGCCGTAGCGGACGTTCTCGGCTATGCCAGGCACCTGAGTGGATATGACGTACAGGTGGTAAGGTAAAGCCATGGTCTGATCGAAAACCGATTGCGGCAGGCGCGGCAGGTAAAATGCGGCCACGGTGAACAGAATTGGGGCGGTCTCGCCGGCGGCGCGGCCCAGGCCCAGGATCATGCCGGTCAAAATTCCCGGCAAGGCATGCGGCAGCACCGAATGACGGATGGTCTGCCAGCGGCTGGCTCCCAGCGACAGGCTGACGGTGCGGAAATGCCGGGGCACGCTTTCCAGTGCTTCGCGCGAGGAGGTGATGATCACCGGCAGGATCATGATGCCCAGGGTCAGCGACCCGGACAGGATCGAGGCTCCGAAACCGAAGAAGGTGACAAAGATCCCCAGGCCGAAAAGTCCGTACACCACAGACGGCACGCCGGCCAGGTTGACGATGGACAGCTTGACCAGACGCGACAACCAATTGTCGCTGGAATACTCGACCAGGTACACAGCGGCCAGCACGCCCAGCGGCACGGCAAAGATGATGGCCCCTATCACCAGGTAGAGGGTGCCCAGAATGGCCGGAAAAATACCGCCGGCGGTCATGCCTTCACGGGGCATTGAAAAAAGGAAATCCCAGCTGATGGCGCTGGCCCCTTTTACCACGATGATCAGCAGGATGACCAGCACCGGCAGCACCACCAGCAGGGTGGCCAGCAGCAGGCCGCCAAAAGCGATCTTCTGGGCCAGGCGCGGGTTCATGGCTAGCGGCGCGAGCGGTGCAGATAAAGATCGGCCACACCGTTAATCAGGAAGGTGATGACAAAGAGCACGATGCCTATGGCGAACAAAGCGGCGTAGTGCGACCCTCCCTGCACCGACTCGCCCATTTCGGCGGCGATGGTCGCGGTCAGGGTGCGCACCGGCTGCAGGAAGCTCGTAGGGATGATGGCGGCGTTGCCGGTGACCATCATCACGGCCATGGTCTCGCCGATGACCCGGCCGATGCCCAGCATGACCGCGGCCAGCATGCCCGGGCGGGCGGCGCGGGCCACAATGCGCCAGGTGGTCTGCCACTTGGTGGCCCCCATGGCGATGGCCGCTTCACGGTATTGCCTGGGTACGGCAGTGATGGCATCCTCGGCGATGGAAACGATGGTGGGCATGGCCATAAAGGCCAGGGTAACAGATCCGGTCAGTGCTGTCAGCCCGGTGGGGATATTGAATAAGTTTTTAATCCAGGGACCGAGGGTGATCATGCCGATGAAGCCGATGACCACCGAGGGAATGGCGGCAAGGAGTTCGATGCCGGCCTTCAGGGCCTCCTTGAGCCGCCGCGGCGCGATCTCGGCGATATACAATGCGGCGGCGATGCCGATGGGCACCGAAATGGCGGCGGCTCCCAAAGTGACCAGCAGCGAGCCAAGGATAAGCGGCAGGATGCCGAAGCGCGGCGGATCGGAGATCGGATACCAGCTTTTTCCGAAAAGGAAATCGAACACACTTTCGCCGCTGAAAAGGGAAAGCCCCTCTCGCAGTAAAAAAAGGAATATGAGCAAGACAAAAACCACTGAAAATATACCGCTAAGCAAAATGGATCTTTCTATAAGCCATTCCTTCAGCTTGCGTACCAGAATGGGTTTCATTTTTGTTTAATTGATTTTTACAGGCACGAAATCGATCTTGACCACGATCTTTTGTCCTTCCGGGCTGAGGACAAAATCGATAAAGCGGGCCACCAACCCGGTGGGCTGGCCGCGGGTGACCATGAACAGCGGACGCGAAATGGGATAGGCCTGGCTGACTACATTTTCAATTGTGGGCTGAATGTAAGCTGAATTCGCATCCATGGCGATGGCCAGGGCTTTTTCCCTTGTGGAGACATAGCCCATGCCGTAGTAGCCGATGGCGCTGGGATTCTGGTCCACTTCGTCGGCGATGGCCTGGGAGCTTGGCATCATCAGGGCATTGGCGGCGAATTCCACCTGGCTCTCTTTGCGGTTGCGGCGCAGGACATGCTCCTTAAAGTAGACATGGGTGCCTGAATTGACCTCGCGAGACAGGACCACGATAGGCAGGTCGCTTCCGCCCACATCTTTCCAATTGCTGACGGAACCGGAAAAAATCGCGGCCAACTGGTCCAAGGTCAGTTGTGAAAGCGGATTGGCGGGATGGACCACCACGGCCAGCCCGTCCAGGGCTACGATGATCTGCTTGGGCTCGAAGCCCTTTTTCTTGGCCATGGCGATTTCTTCTGGCTTGAGGTCGCGCGAGAGCTCGGCAATGTCGCAGGTGTTGGAAAGCATGGCGGCGATGCCCGTGCCCGACCCGCCGCCGGTGACAGCCACCGAGACCTTGGGGTCGGCCTTCATGAAAGCCTCGGCCCAGGCCTGGCCCAGGTTGACCATGGTGTCCGAGCCCTTGATCTGGATAGAATCGGCCTTCTGCCCCTGCCGGCCACAGCCGAAAAACACGAGACCCAGCACCAGGCAGACGCCTATTGCCAAAAAAATCCATTTTTTTTGCGCCACTTTTTTCTCCTTTTGATTAAAATGATTGTGAAAATTGCTTTGGAGAATTGTTAGGTTTCATTTTACCAACTTTCAAGGTGTTGTCAACCCCGTAATTGGACCCGATCAAAAGGAAACATGGTTTTAAAAGCAGCAATAATTCTTGCGCAAGAGAATCATTAATCCCGCTCCTTTCTTATTCTGCCGGCGGCGAGCAAACGCCGAGGTTCCCTTCAAATAGGAACCTCCCTTGCCCTAGCCGGGAAGGTGTAGCAGCGATATGCCGTACCAGCAAAGGGCCGCGACCAGGGCCGATCCCGGGATGGTCAGGATCCAGGCCCAGACAATGCGGTAGGCCAGGCCCCAGCGGATGGCCGACAGGCGGGTGGTGGCGCCGACGCCGATGATGGCCCCGGTGATGGTATGGGTGGTCGAGACCGGGACGCCCAGTAATGAAGACATAAGGATGGATCCCGCCGCCGCGGTTTCAGCACTGAAACCGTGCACGGGCTTGAGCTTGGTCACTTTCATGCCCAGGGTCTCGATCACTTTCCAGCCGCCGCTCAAGGTACCCAGGGCGATCGCCGCGTGACAGCTCAGGATCACCCACACAGGCACATAAAAAGTTGAACCCAGGTGGCCTGTGGAATACAGCAGCATGGCGATGACCCCCATGGTCTTCTGGGCATCGTTGGTGCCGTGGCCTAGGCTGTACAAGGCGGCGGAAAAGAGCTGCAGACGGCGGAACCAGTGGTCCACAGTCCGCGGCGCCCGCTTGTGGCAGAGCCACATGACCAGGATCATGAGTGTATAGCCCAGCAGCATTCCGATCAGAGGTGCCAGGACGATGAACAGGGAGATCTTCAACAAGCCTGAAACGACCAGCGCTTTGATGCCGCCTTTGGCCAGGGCCGCGCCGACCAGGCCACCGACCAGGGCGTGCGATATGCTGATCGGCAAGCCCATGTGCGTGCATAAATATGACCAGACAATGGCACCGATCAAAGTAGCCAGGATCATGGGGGCGGAAACGACTCGCGAATCGATAATCCCTTTGCCGATGGTGTTAGCCACGTGCACGCCGAAAAGAAAGGCGGCGACAAAGTTGAAAAAAGCCGCCCAAAGCACGGCCTGGCGCGGGGAGAGGACGCGCGTGGAGACGATGGTCGCCACCGAATTGGCGGCATCGTTCATGCCGTTGATGAAATCAAAAAGCAGGGCGAGAAAAACAATGAAGACGATCAGGATCATCATGGTGCTTATTCGGTCAAGTATTTTCCAGGACGATGCCTTCGGTGATGTCGGCCACGTCCTCGCAGCGGTCGGTGGCCCGCTCGATGTATTCCAGGATATCCTTCCACTTGATCAGTTCAAAAGGATCTTTTTCCTCGCGGAAAAGCCGTGCCAGGGTGCTGCGGCGGATGTAGTCGGCCTGGTCCTCCAGACGGTTGATCTCCACGGTCAGTTCCATGATACGCTCCGGCTTTTTCAGCACGCGCAGCAGGCCGACCATTTCCTTGACCAGCTTGACGCTTTCGAGCAGCACATGGCTCAGTTCCTTGGCTTCGCGCGGCACGGCGCAGGGACGATAGAGGTCGATGCGCGAGCTGGCGGCTTCGGCCAGGTCCAGGATGTCGTCCAGGCGAGCGGCCAGCTGGTGGATGTCTTCGCGGTCGATGGGGGTGACGAAAGTCTTGTGCAGGTGCGACATGATGCTGTGTACCAGCAGGTCGGTCCGGTGCTCCAGTGACTTAAGGCTGACAGCGTACTCATTGTAATGATCACAGTCATCGAGCATTTTGACCAGGATCTGCACACCTTCGACCGTATTGGCGCAGATCTGGTCAAAGAGTTCATAAAAAATTTCGTTTTTCGGAACCAGGGACTTGAACATGTTTTACACCTCTTCTATCCGATCGGATTGGCCGGCAAGCCAAAGTAAAAGGCAATTTTAGCATAGCCCGGAACCAATGTCAAAAAGGTTCGAGGTTGAAGAGAACGGCGCACGGCAAACGGCTGAAAAAGAAGCGGGATCCTTTTTCAATCTGTTTTATCCAGGATCTCGGCGATTTTTTCCAGCAATTCCTGGCGATTGTAGGGTTTGCAGATGAAATGGACATTCTGGCCAGGCTTCCCGGGCAGCAGTAACTGTTTATCAGAATAGCCGGAGGTAAGCAGCACCCTGGTTTCAGGATGGGCGGCCAGTATTTTTTGCGCAGCTGCCCAACCGGGCATTTCCGGAGCCAGGACATCGGCCACAAGCAGGTCGAGTTGGTGGCGATCATCCTTGACCAAACGTACGGCCAGCGGCCAGTTCACCGATTCCAGTACCTGGAATCCGGCCGTCAGCAGTACCTTTTCGGTCAGCTTGCGCACCGTATCGTCTGCTTCTATCAAAAGGACGGTGCGGCCGGCAAAGGGAGGTTTCTTTAGGCCGGCCCCATCCCCCGCCTCATTTATATCCAGATATTCATGCTTGGGAAAATAGATGCTGAAACGTGTTCCCTGGCCGGGATTGCTGTTAAAGGTAATGTAGCCCCGGTTCTGCTTGACGATGCCGTATACCGAGGCCAGCCCCAGTCCGCTGCCCTCGCCCAGCCGCTTGGTGGTAAAAAATGGTTCGAAGATATGCTGCTGCACTTCCAAAGCCATACCCCGCCCACTGTCAGAGATCTCCAAGCGCACGTATTCGCCTTTCCTGGCCCCAAGATGATCCCTGACAAAATCATCGTCCATTCTGAAATTAACGCTGGCCAGCATAAGCCTGCCCCCGGAAGGCATGGCATCACGGGCATTGACCACCAGGTTCATGATCACCTGCTCGAGTTGGGAGTAGTCGATGCGGATAGGGGCGGCATCGGCAGCCAGGTCTATCTGCAAGGCGGTATTCTCGCCCAGGATGCCGCGGATCATCTGCTGCAGTTCCCGCACCACGCCATTGACATTCAGAACCCGCGGATAAATGATCTGCTTGCGGCTGAAAGCCAGGATGTGGGATATCAAGCGCGCCGCTTTCTCGCCGGCGTTGTATATGCATTGCACATTCTCGCGCGCCCGGCTGCTGCTGGAACTGTCGGCCAGCAGCATTTCAGCATAGCCGTTGATTATGGTCAGCAGGTTGTTGAAATCGTGGGCGATGCCCCCGGCCAAACGTCCCAGAGAATCCATTTTCAGCCCTTGAAAAAACTGTTCCCCGACATTTTTTTCATTGCTGATGTCAGTGGCAATGGCCATAAAATGACTGATGTCCCCATGGGCATCGAAAACCGGAGAAATGGATGTGCCCTGGGTGTACAGGCAGCCGTTTTTTTTCCTGTTGATGAATTCACCCTGCCAGGATTCACCGTTGGCAAGCCGCTCCCATAACTCACGGTAAAAGGCCTGGGTCTGGCTGCCGCTGCCGAGCAGGCGCGGATTTTTTCCCAGCACCTCGGCGACAGTGTAGCCGCTTAGTTTCTCAAAGGCGGGATTGGCAAAGCAGATAATTCCTTGCCGATCGGTCAGGAAAACGGCTTCGCGAGCAGTCATGATGGCCGACTGCAACAGGTCGGGCCAGAAGGCGGAATTCTTTTTTTCGGCAAATCCGCCTTTGTTTTTGGCAGCCGAGATGTTGTTTCTCTTTTTTTTCATGGCTTCTTGCTTTTCCTCAGCGTCGTTTCAGTTGTTTTTCGATGTCGGCCTGGGTCAGGGTAACGATGATCGGGCGGCGGTGCGGGCAAAAATAGGGATGGGCGCAGGCAAAAAGGTCCCGGACCAAAGCACGCTGCTGTTCGGGCTGCAAGCGCTGGTTGACCTTGACTGCGTCGTGGCAGGCCAGGGCGGCAAGCCAGCGTTCATCATCGTTCGATTCTCCGGACGACCTGTCCCCGGCAGGGTATTCACGCAGGGCGGCGCGCAGAGAATCGCGTATGCCTGCTTCGCTTAAAAATTGCGGGTAGGCCTTGATTTCAATGGCCGAGCCGCTCAAGAGACGGATGTCAAAACCGGCTTTTTTAAAGAAAACCATTTTGCTTTCATCAAGGGCCGCCCGTTCCGCCGGAGACAATTCCAGCAGCAGGGGGAACAGGGTCTGAGCCGCTGGGGCGTTGCCTGAGTTGTAGCCGATCCGCAAGCGCTCGAACAGTACCCTTTCCCGGGCATTGTGCTGGTCGATGATCAGCAGTTCGCCGTTTTTTTCGACCACGATATAAGAATTCAGGTATTGACCCAGCAGGCAAAAATCATCGGCGGAATCATGCGCTGCCCCGGCAAACAACGCGGGCGTTTCTCCGGCGGTCGCAGCGATTTCAGCAACCGGGCCGTTAACCGTCGCAGGTTGAGAAAATTCGTTGAAGGCAACGGACTGCGGGCGCGGCGGCCGTCCCAGGGTGGCGTCGATGGCCTGCTGCAGGAACCGGTAGACGCGCTGGCTGTCCAGGAAGCGTATCTCCAGCTTCATGGGATGGATGTTGACATCGATCTGGCTGGGAGGAACATTAAAATGGAGCACCCCGACCGGACTTCGCGTTTTCTCCAAGTAGGGTTGATAGGTGTTGTTGAAAGCGGCCAGCAGGGTTTTTTCTTTGACCGGCCGGCCGTTAACCATGAAAAACTGGCGTCCTTTGCCGCTGACGCCGCTTTGGACCGCTGAAATGAAACCATTGAGAGAGAAGTGGCCGGAGGCAAAATCCACGGGCCGCAAATCGTCCAAAAACTCCTTTCCAAAGACCTGATAGATGCGCTCAGAGAGATTCGCGGCCGCGGGATAAGCAAATACCGTCCTGCCGTTGTGCTGCAAGGAGAAGGCGATGGTGGGACGGGCCAGGGCCGCATTTTCCAGAAAAGCGGTGATCGGCCGCATCTCCCCCTGGTCGCTTTTCATGAACTTGCGGCGCACCGGGAAGTTGGCGAACAGCTGCTGCACCGTGACTGCACTGCCCCGGCGACAGGAGACCTGTTTTTTCTCCAGCATCCTGCCGCCACGAAAACGATAGTGCCAGCCGCGGCCATCATTGTTGTTGGCAGTGTCCAGGTCGATATCGGCCACTTCCAGGATGGAAGGCAGGGCCTCGCCGCGAAAGCCCAGGGTTAATAATCGGTCCAGGTCTTCCAGTTCCACCAGTTTGGAAGTGCTGTGGCGCTGGAAAGCAATCTCGATATCGTCAGCGCCAAAGCCGCAGCCATTGTCCTCGACACGAATCATTTCCTTGCCTCCGGACAGCATGGCCACGGCGATCTCGCTGGCACCGGCATCAATGGCGTTTTCCACCAGTTCCTTGACCACGGAAAGCGGGCGTTCGATTACCTCACCGGCGGCAATCTTGCGAAACACACTTTCAGCTAAAACCTGAATTCTGGCCACAACTACTCCCAGCGGCCGGCTCACCTGCCGGCAGTCTGGAAAAAATATCACAAAGCCATTTCTTTTGCAATTCGAAACACACAACCCTTACCAGATTTATATGCAGGCAGGAGCGAGAGACGGCAATAACAAAACCGTTGATACACGACATATGGATCCCCCCGCCTGCGGCACCCCCCTTAGAAAAGGGGGTTGGAAGCAATCGCTTTAACAGAAATCACTCAACTCCTCTCACCTTTCAAATTCCCCCCTTACTGAAGGGGGGACAAGGGGGGATTCCAAGTTCGGCAAATCCGCGAATGATTGACAAGTGTCCGGCGAAAAAATATAATCATTCCGTGGCAAACGAGACTTTGAAGATCTGCAAATACGGCGAAGACGTGCTGAAAGTGAAGGCAGGCGCGATCCGCGACATCGACCGGCACATCACCGACCTGGCCGCGGCCATGGTGCAAGCCATGCACCAGGCCCCGGGCATCGGCCTGGCCGCGCCCCAGGTGAACGAATCCGTTCAGCTGCTCACCCTGGATCTCTCGATCGGGGAAAATCCCGAGGAACTGCTGATCATCATCAATCCGCAGATCATCGAAGCCGAAGGCTATGAGATCAGCGAGGAGGGTTGCCTGTCGGTTCCCGGCTATTCTCTGCCCATCAAGCGCAACGCCCGTATTTTCCTGCAGGCCACCCTGCTTGACGGCCGTGAACTGCGCGCCGAATTCGACGGCCTGAAGGCGCGGGTGCTGCAGCATGAGATCGACCACCTCAACGGCATGCTGATCGTTGACCGCGTATCCAGTTTGAAACGCACCCTGATCAAAAAAGAGATCAACCAGAAGAGAAAAAGTGGCCAATGGTGAATTGGTTTTTTTCGGAACTTCGGCCATAGGCCTGACCATCCTCAAGGAACTGAACAGAAATTTCAACCTGAAACTGATCGTCACTCAGCCGGATAATTACGGCGGGCGCAACCGCCAGCTGATCGTCCCTCCGGTCAAGCAATTCGCTGTCGAGAACCGCCTGCCCTGCATCCAGCCGCCTGATCTTCACGAGCCGGAGCTGGAATTGGCCATGCGCCGCATCGACCCGGCCATAGCCGTAGTCGTATCTTACGGCAAGTTTATTCCCAAAGCCATATATTCCCTGCCTCGTTACAGGACTATCAATGTCCATTTTTCTCTGCTGCCCCTCTACCGCGGGGCCGCACCGGTGCAGCGCGCCCTAGAAAATGGAGAGAACCGCAGCGGCATAACCGTTTTTGAGATCAGCGGCCGCATGGATGCCGGTCCGGTCTGGGCCCAGGAAGAGATCGCCATCCGTCCCGACGACACCACCGCCTCCTATCAGCAGCGCCTGGGTGAAAGGGCCGCTCCCTTCCTGATGCAAACATTAAACCAGATTTTTTCGGGCAAGATCCGCAAGCATGCCCAGGACGATTCCCAGGCAACTTTGGCGCCGGCGGTCAAAAAAAGCGAAGGTCGGGTTGATTGGCGGCTGCCGGCCCAGCGCCTTTTCGACCGGCTGCGGGCTTTCACTCCTTGGCCTGGGTTGTTTTTCAGCCTGGAAAAGCGGCAGATTAAAATCCTGAACGCCAGAGTATCGGGCAAGGAACACCAGGGCCAGGCAGGCCAAGTATTGACCCTTGACTCCCAGAGACTGCAGGTCGGTTGCGGCTTGCAGACGGTCCTGGAAATTACCCATATTCAACCCGATGGCAAAAAGGCTATGAGCCCCTGGCAGTTTTCCCTGGGGAACCGCTTCCCCGAGCTGCTATCGTGAAATTCATTACCCCGGCCGCAAGCGTCCTGTGCGATTATTTCAGCGACCCGCAAACCAACCTGCGCATGTTGTTGACAAGATTTTTGGAGCATTATTCCGCCAGCGACAAAAATGCGCTGACACGCACGGTGTACGGGGTCGTGCGCAAGGACATCGCCCTGGAACATGTTATCGGCCTTTTCCTGAAAAACAAAAACCAGGCGCCGGTCATGGCCACGCATGTATTTTTGAAAATCGCTGTCTTCCTGCTGTTGTATTCCGATTCCTATCCCGAGTACGCGGTGGTCAACGAAGTGGTGAATGCCGTTGCCAAAAAGGAGAAACCTTTTGTCAACGCCGTTTTGCGCCAACTGCTGCGCCGCAAGCAGGAGGTGAAAAAATCCATCGGCAGCAGCGAAAACCCCGGGCTGAAATTCTCCATCTCGGCACGGCTGCTCGCCAGCCTGCAGCAGGTGTCGGCCGCATCGGAAGCGGACCTGGAATACCTGGACCGCGAACCCGCTTTTCACCTGCGTTTCAACCCCAGGCAGATGACCATGGATCAGGCGCGCCAGACCTTGACCAGCGCCGGCATCCCCTTCCGTGAATTGCCGCAACTGGATTGTTTCGAAACCACTGCCGCCGGCCAGGTATTGGAAAAGCCGGAGCAATTGGCAGGATTTTATGTCCAGAATACCGGTTCTCAAGCGGTGGCGCTGCTGGCGGCCGCAACTGCCGGGAAAACGGTCTGCGACGTGGCCGCAGCCCCGGGGGGCAAATCACAGACCCTGGCCTGCCTGCGCCCTGATATGAAAATATGGGCCAGCGATGTCAGCCCGCTGCGGCTGCGCCTGCTCGAGCAAAACATCCGCCGTTTGCACCTGGACACGATTTTCCCTTTCGTTGCCGATATCTTCAAGTATCCGCCCGGCCGGGAGGCAGCCGACCTGATCATCCTTGATGCCCCTTGCACCTCGAGCGGCACTTTGCGCAAAAATCCCGATCTGAAAAGCAAGATCAGCAAGGAAATAATCGAAAAAAACTCTCGACAGCAACGTCTCATGCTGGCCAGCCTGGTCGAACGCTTCCCGCATGCCCGCTGGTTGTATGCCGTTTGCTCGTTTATCCAGGAAGAAGGCGAGGGGGTGGTGGAAAAAGTTGCCGCCAGCCGCGGTTTGCAGGCGGTGGCCATTCAGCCGCTGCTGGAAAAATACCATTACCGGGTGCAGAAAACGAAATTCGGCTGTTATCTCCTCCCCTCGGAGTTGAACAACGATTTATTCTATATTTCCTTGTTAGAGCCTAAAGGATCTTGAACTGTTATCGGTGTACGGTTTACGGTTGACGGCAGACGGTGAAAACCAAAGACACTAACTAAGAAAATCACCTTAAACGGCTGCAAATTCGATAAGATCCGGGGGAAAGGTTGCTTTCTTTTTTGCCGTAAACCGTCTACCGTATGCCGTAAACCTGGCTCTGTTTGGACTCCTAACTCCAAAGCACCAAGTTCATCTGATTGGGATCACTCAACAGCGGATGAAAAGGCGTGACACGCAGTTTGAAACCAAAGCTGCCGGTGCGGGTGCAGTTGATAACGCCGCTGAAGCGGAAGCGGTTCTCCTCGATTTTTTCAACATTGTCCAATGGGACCAAGGCGGAACTCTGCAAAATGTCATCGCCAACGATGGTGCCGTAATATACATCGACCCGGATTTCCCCTGGCTGGGTCTTGCCTAAAAAAAGATCGGCCTGCAGACGGAACTGCTCGCCGCTCTTGTAGGTGCGGTTGGTGTCGGCCTGAACGTTCTCGACGCGCACGGCCGGGAATTCGTTCCTCATCCGGCTCTTCCACTTTACCAGTTCACGGCAGGCGGAGAAACCATCGGCGCTCAGCTTGGCGTAGTTGTCCGCAGCGTTTTTATAGAATTTGCTGAAATATTCCTTGACCATGCGATTGGTATTATAGCGCGAGGCGATGGTGACCAGGGAATGCTTCATCATGCGGATCCATTCGCGCGGCAGGCCATCGGCGCCCCTTTCGTAAAACAGGGGAATGATATCTTTTTCAAGAATTGAATAAATGGCCTTGCTTTCAACCTCGTCCTGGTATTTCTTGTCGGTGTAAGCTTCACGGTTGCCGATGGCCCAACCGTTCTTCAAGTCATACGCCTCGTCCCACCAGCCGTCCAAAACACTGAAATTCAAGACCCCATTACAGGCGGCCTTCATGCCCGAAGTGCCGCAGGCCTCAAAGGGCCGCAGCGGCGTATTCAGCCAAATATCAACGCCCGAAACCAGGTAGCGGGCCACGTTGATGTCATAGTCTTCAATAAAAGCGATTTTGCCGCGCAGGTGCTCTGTGGACATGAAAGAAATGATGTCCTTGATCAGTTCCTTGCCGGCCTGGTCCTGGGGATGGGCCTTGCCGGCGAAGATCAGCTGCACGGGCCGTTCCGGATTATTCAATATTTTAAGCAACCGCTCCCGATCCTTGAAGATAAGGTAAGCGCGTTTGTAGGTTGCGAAGCGGCGGGCGAAACCGATGGTCAGGGCCACCGGATTCAAGGCTTCCTGCGATTCGCTTACCAACAGGTTCGAGGCCCCCTTGGCGATCAGTTGTTTTTGCAATCGCTGGCGGGTAAAAGCGATCAGGCGCCTGCGGCGAATCTCATGCACGTTCCAGAGTTCGGGATCGGGAATATTCAACACCTTTTCCCAGGCATCGCGGTAATCCTGTTTTTCCCGCCACTTGCCGCCCAGATACCTTTCGAACAGGTCGTTCATTTCAAAAGAAACCCAGGAGGGAATGTGAATGCCGTTGGTGATCGCTTGAATGGGAACATGCTCCAACGGCACGGTCGGCCAGAGATTTTTCAGGATATCTTTGGCCACATTGGCGTGCAGAGTGGAAACGCCGTTGACAAAGGCGGAATTTTTCACGGCAGCCACGGTCATGGAAAAATTTTCCTGCTGGTTTTCACGATCGACCCGGCCGAAGGCCAAAAATTCGTTCAAGGGAATGTTGAATTCCTTCAGGTAGTTTCCGAAATAGTTTTTCATCAGTTCGGGGCTGAAGACATCATGGGCGGCCTGGACATTGGTATGGGTGGTGAACACACTCGACTGGCGCACCAGTTCCATGGCCTCGCTGAAGCTGAGGCCCTCGTTTTTCATCAAGGTCCTGGCCCGTTCGAAAGGCGTGAAAGCCGAATAGCCCTCGTTCATGTGCAAGGCGGTGACCTGGATGCCGAGGGCTGCCAACATCTTCACACCACCGATGCCCAGGATGATCTCCTGCTGCAGGCGGATTTCGGGCCCGCCCCCGTAAAGCTGGGAAGTCAGGCGCCGGTCATAATCACTGTTCTTGTCAATATTGGAATCAAGCATATGGATGGAAACTCTCCCCACCCTTATCTGCCAGACCTTTACATAAACCTTGCGACCGGGAAAATCCAGCTCAATTTCCAGAGGCAGTCCGTCCGGCTTTTTCACTTCCTGGACCTGCATGTTGTGGAAATCGTTGACCTGGTAAAAATCCTGCTGCCAGCCGTCCATATTCAAGTATTGCTGAAAATAACCCAATTGGTAGAGCAATCCTACACCATGGAAGTTCAGGTTCAAGTCGCTGGCTGCTTTGACATGGTCGCCGGAAAGGACCCCCAGACCCCCGGAATAAATGGGCAGGGTATCGCTCAGGCCGTACTCAGCGGAAAAGTAGGCAATGCTGACCTGCTGGGTATGGTTGATGCTGCGCAGCAGGTGCAGGTACTGGTCCAGCTGCTCGCTGACGCGCTGCAGCTCACTCAAAAACCCTTCATCATGGGTCAGCTCATCAAGCTTTTCCTGGCTGATTTCACCCAGCATGCGGATAGGGTTGTGCTGGTTTTTTTCCCACAAATCACTGTCCATGGTTATGAAAAGTTTGATGGCCTCGGGATTCCAGGTCAGCCATAGGTTGGAGGCGATGACCAGCAGCGGCTTCAGCTTTTCCGGCAGATCGGGAACTACTTTGAATTTTTTAAAAATTCCCATGGCTTACACTCCTGAAAAAATTGCTGTTATTGACTGGTTCAAAGCAAAGCGAGGATATTGTCTTTTTTTAAATTCAGGTAATAATTCAATTTCCCGGAAATCAAGTTCGGTCCGGAAAAAAAAAGCAGGAAATATCCGCTGTTCAATGAATGAACCATGATCTTGAATTTTCCGGAAATATATTCGATATGGAAATCGGCGCTGGTCACTTCCAGGTTGTCCAGCTTACCGACCACTTCGGCCAGCTCGGCTCCGAGCAGGTCGGTATCGGCGTCGGGAGGAAGGTACACTGCTTTTTCTAATTCCAGTCCGTCCTTACCCCAAATCCCGATCAGGTAAATTTCAGGATTGCGGGCCTGTATGTCGTTAAAAATCGTTTTAAACAATTTGACTTCCCCTTTGTTGGATCAGTAGCAAAAACTTCTGCAGTTGTTCGATGACCTGGTTGCTTTTCTCGGTACGCAGCAGCAGCAGAATGGCCTTTATCTTCATGAAAAAGTCGGTGCGACCGGTTTTTTCAAACAGGTTCTTGTAAATGGCCAGCGATTCCCGGTATAGCCCCTGCTTGAAATACAATTCGGCGGCGCTTTCCGTTTCAAAAGGCTTTTCCTCATTTTGGGGCAGCGATCCCTTTTCGTCAGCCAGCACTGTTGTTTCGTTTTCCACTTCAAAAGTGATCTGAGGCGGCGCGGAGAACTCCCGGGCTACGCTGTCATCCCGAGACAATTCGACTTTGGTATCGGCTAATTTGGCAGTCACACCGGCCTCAAGCAGCCCCTTGAGCTGCTTGACCCGCTCCTGGGCAACCGTGTTGAAAGAATCCAAAAAAAGCAATTTCTGGTAATAAAGCAGGCTCTCGGGGTGTTTTTGCTGCTGAAAATTCAAGTCAGCCATTTCTTTCAGGACCATGATATTGTCGCCGAACATGACGTGCATTTCACGCAGCAGCAGCATGGCTGCCTCGGTTTTTTCCAAGGCGCGCAGGAATTTGAACTTAAGCAACCGTAATTGAAAGGAAGCCGGAAACTGCTTGATCACCTCTTCAGCCTGGGCCAGGCCGTCAATGAATTTGTTTTCCCGGAACAGGTCTTCCAACTGTGCCAGCTGCTCCCTTTCATTCTGAAAATTGGCCAAATTTACCTCTTCTCCATGCAGACCCCGTCAGTTTTTTTGTACCATATCCGCCGGCAAAATGCAACCCGGGCGCCGCTGAACCGCTCCCCCATCAAAAATCGGACATTGCGTGCCCGGGGCCGGCAGCAAGGAACTGTCGCGGGCCGGATTATTTCGTGGTCCCGGCCGCGGCGCCACCGGAATTGATCATGGTGATCGCGATAAAATCCTGGGGGATATTGCTTACATGACTGGTGCTGCCCCTGTAAGCACGGTCATCGACCTGCATCAGGGCATGGATGATCATGCCGGCCGAGTAGAATTTCACCGGACTGTAGAACGTTACCCTGACCTCGCCGTTGGCGTTGGTCACCTTCTTGATGGTCGCGGCGTTGCCTTCGAAATACCCCCATTCGACCTGGGAGTGGGAAGTGCTGTCGCGCAATTGCTCGAAGAAGATGGTTTCGCCGGCAAGCGGGTTGCCCTTGCCATCGGTCACGCGCGCATAGATGGTGCTGGGGCGCATGACGCCGTCGATGAAGAACACGGCCGGGTTGGCCGAACCCTCGAGCAGCACATAGAAACCGACCGGACTGTCCCACTCGGGATCATCGATAGTAGAGCGCTTGCATGATGTAACGGACAGGATCAGGCCGACTATAAGCAAAAGGAAAAGTGCTTTTTTCATGTCACATTCCTCCTATTTCCCCGAACTTGTAGCGGCTGTTGTGTCAACTTCGGGATCGGCGAAATTGCTGCACCAGACGCTGATATAGCCGCTCACCGGCGCCACCCGGTGCCCGCCCAGATCCTTGCCGTGGATGGTCACTATGGCCACCAGCTGCAGGACGATTCCCTGATTGGGAACCTCGCGCAAAGCCAGCAGGGGCGCTTCCAGTTTGGCCACGTGGCGGATCAGCACGAAAGGAATCTCCTCAACGGTATCGACCTCCACCAGCCAGTTCATGGGCTGGGTGAAGCGGTAGGGGACGTCGACCCCCTCCACGTTGCGGCCGTCGGTGCGCCTGAACTCGACATCGATCTGGTCGACGATAACGCTGTTGAAATAAGATTGATTATCAGTTTTTATAAATGGATCATAAATTTGTGTTGAAACCGAAGCTATTGCTATATCTTCAAAAATTGTGCCAGCTGTATCGACATCGGAAAAAACGGTGGTTGATCCCTCGTTTCCTTCAAGGTCCTTTCCGGTTAGAGTTGTTATCACCAGGAAACTTCCCGAGGTGGAGTCGTTTTCCTTGGCGACGCATCCGGCCAACAACAACACCACTATGATCAAAGCAATAAATTTCATTTTCATTTTTCCCTCCTATTTAATGATGCGCGGAGTAATGAAGATCATCAATTCATTCTGGTTCCCCTCTTTGCGGGAGTTGCGGAATAACTTGCCCAGCAGGGGGATCTTGCTTAGAATCGGCACTCCGTCCGTATTGCTTTGCTGGGAGATCTTGTACAGACCGCCGATGACGATGGTGCCGCCATCCTGGACCATGACCGTGGTCTTGGCCGTTTCGGTGACGATGGTCGGTATGCCCAGGACCTGGCGATCGTAATTGGGAACATCGTTCTTGATGTCGATGGTCATGATCACCGAGCCCCTGGCCGTGATCTGCGGCGTCACTTTCATTTCCAGGGCGGCATTGATGTACTGGGTGGTGATGGTGTTGTTCTGGTTGGTCTGGATGGGAATGCGCTGGCCCTGGGTGATCTCGGCCGGCATGTTGTTCTGGGTGGTGGCCCGGGGCGAGGAGATGATCCGGCCCCTGCCCTTGCGGGTCAGGGCGGTCAGGGCCACATCCAGGTTGAAGGTGCCGGCAATGTTGCCCAGAGAAACTTTGGGGAACACCACGCTGTCCGCCGTCGGCAAGTTGATGGCGTAGCCGTTGGGGTTGGCTTTTTCATCCGGCACCCCGCCGCTGACAACGGAGTTGGGAAAGATCATATTGGTCTGGTTGCCGTGCGCGGCATTGGCAACGGCGTTATAGCCCCATTGGATGCCGAAAGAATCAAGGGAGCTGGCATTGGCTTCCACAATGCGCGCCTCGATCTGCACCTGGGGATTGGCGGCGTCCAGGGTGTCGATCAGTCCGTCGATAACCTTGATGCGATCCGGCACTTCCGAAATGATCAGGGTGTTGGTGCGCTCGTCGATGACCAGCTCGCCACGCGGGCTCATCTGCTTTTTCAGGATGGCCTGCACGTCCTTGACCTTGGCGTAGCTCAAGGTGCGGGTAGAAACTTCCAGGTTGCCTTCCTGTTCGCGCGCTTCGCGCAGTTCCTGCCTGCGCTTTGACTCCTGGGCCAGTTTTTCCACCTTGCCGATGCGCAGGATATTGCCCTCCTGGACCATGTCCAGGCCATTCACTTTCAGGACCAGCTCCAGGGCCTGGTCCCAGGGGACCTGTACCAGCTCGCAGGTGAAGCGACCGGTCACATCGGGGTCAATGACCATGTTCAACCCGGTAATTTTGGAGATGAACTTCAGTATGTTGCTGATATCGGCATTCTTGAAGGAAAAATCGTAAGGATCTCCGGAAAACTGCGGCCGGCCTTCATCCACGGTTTTCTTCTGGAAATTGAGGTTGTCGGCCTGTCCCGGTTCTTCCTGGACCGGGGCGTCCTCTTGCAGATTGGCAATCTCATTCTCGGCCTTGGATTTTTCCGGTCCGAAAAATTCCTTGCCGGCAGCCGCGGGCTTGGCTTTGGATTCAAGCGCAGGGGTCAGCAGGACCTTGTCTGGCGCTTTGACGGTGGGCGCGGGTTCGGTTTTCAAAACCGGCTGGGCCGGCGTTGAGGAAAAGTCTGCAACATCCTGTTTCTGAGCCACAACCGGGATGGCCGGGCTCTGCTGCGAATTATCAAAAAATTCCACCTGCAGCAGGTTGCCTTTGGCCTGGACCGAAAAATGCTTCAGGTAATTCAGATCAAAAACGATACGGAAGACTTCGGCTGAATTATTGCCGCCGCGTATGGCTTTGACATTCTGCAAATTTATGGTTTTGAGGATCTTCCTGGACTGGGCGTTCTTCAAATCGATGGCCAGGCGCACCGGATGCTGTTCGAGCGGTATGACTCGATATTCGGTTTGTTCCGACAAGACGAATTCGAAGCAAATATGGCCGGGTTCAGCAGAAGTCACTTTTACGTCCCGAACATTTACCGGGCCGGAAGCCGCAGCAGCGGTCCGGACCGGGAGCGGATCCTGAATGGTTTTTGGCTTGGGTTGCGGTTCGGCAACGACGTTTTTCTTATATGCTGTGGCCAGCCCCTTGAGCACAGGGAATTCGATGTACAAACCGGTCTGGTTGGTGAATACACGGTAATTTACATCGCTTTTCAAAGTAATCTCAACGTCGGTGAAGTCAGCAGCATTTTTGATGCTCAGGTCCTGGATCACAGGCGAATCGAAGGTGAGGTAATTGCTTTCCACCTTGAAATCGACATCCTTGATACGCATGACCAGGCGATTGAGGTTGTCTTTCTGAGGATAGAAAATATCGGGAATTGGAAGAATCTTGTCGGTTTGCATGTGCAATTGCACGAAATCCTCGCCGGGGAAATATTCAATTTTGTTGATGGTCACCTTGGCGTCAAGCCCCAGGCCGAATAATAAAAAGAGAACTATCAACAAAATTTTACATGTTGCTTTTTTCATTTTCTTTCATTTCCTCCTCTTCAGGATTTAAGGTCTTTATAAGAATTCGTTCTTTTTGGCCGGCCAGGGCCAAGGTTAAGCTTTTTTTGAAACTGACGGAATTTCTGTCCATGGCCACGACCTCCCCGTCATAGACCTTGTCGCCGATGCTAACGATATACGGCCTGGTATCCGGACCTTTCAGCAATGCCTTGAAAGATCCTTGTGCAAAAACGATGCCCTCAAGTTCAAGTTCATCGATCATCAGTCCGGCGATGCCTTCTATGGCCTCGCGGTTTTCCTTGACACTCTTGCCCTGCAGCAGGTTCCAGAAAGGATCACGACGGCCTTCTGGATTGTAGACAAACTCTCCTGGCATAACACTGATCTCGGCGGTTTCTTCATCACTCACCTCGGGAATATCCACGGGAATTTCCTGGGCTTGCATAAACAGGGGAAATAATAAAATAAAGAGAACAAATATGGTTTTCATTTAAAAATCTCCTGGTTTCAACCCCGTATCCGGAGCTGCAGGCCTGCGAGCCGGGGCGCGCCTGGGCACGGCCTGCTTGATTTTGCCTCCTTCGCGATAGATATAGGTTGTGGCGGTAAAACGGGCCTGGACCGTATAGTCATAACTCAGAGAGCGCAGGGGAGTGATATGCAGCCCGTCAATGGTGAATATTTTTTTCAGGCGCGAAACCTGATCGAAAAATATGCCCAAATTGTGATAGTTGCCTT
Source organism: Chrysiogenia bacterium (assembly GCA_043826505.1). Taxonomy (GTDB): domain Bacteria; phylum Acidobacteriota; class Aminicenantia; order UBA2199; family UBA2199; genus UBA2199. The sequence goes on from JBDRQC010000007.1 coordinate 389,612, forward strand.
CCAGACTGATGGCGATCGGCCATTCCAGATAGATTTCACGGTTGTTTTCCTTGTTGAAAGTGAAGGTCGACGTTTTCAGGCGGGCATTGGAGGCGATGGCCTGGATCTTGCGCAGGATCTGGCTCACTTCCTTCTTCTCCGGCAGAATTCCCTTCAAGGCTTCCAGGGTCCTTTCATTGGCTGCTTTTTCTGTTTTTAATTTTTCCAATTTACTTTCATTTTTTTCCGCTCTGCGGATTTCATCCTCAAGTCTTTCGCTTTGAACTACGATGGACGCGATCTCGTCCTGGGTGGGTGAATAAATGACGAAATAAAAAATACCGAACAGGACGGCGCCTACAATCAGAAAAACCAGTAATTGTCCATACCAAGGTAAATTTTGAATTTCCATTTTAAACCACCTTATTGATATCAGACTGACGGATAAACTGACATTCGATCCGAAATTCAAAAATATCGATACCGGCTTCCTTTTTTCTTGTAGTCGATTTCAACTGGACATTGACGAACGAATTTGAATTCTGCAGGTTGTTGATCAGATCCGCGATCAGGTTGTTGGAAAGCGCTTTGCCGCTGATAGCCACCGACCCGCCCTTGAAATTCAAATCGGTCAGCCAAACCCATTCGGGCAGACTTCTGGACATTTTGTCCATCATGAAAACCGCATCTTTTTGCCGTAGTTTCAGGTCGGTGATGATTTTTATTTTGGCGTCCAATTCCAATTTGGTTTTCTCAATTTCAGCCAGCTCCTTCAATACTTTTTCAAGTTCCGCCTTTCTGAGGGTCCGTTCGGCCAACAGTTTTTTTTCAGAAGCCAGTTCGCTTGATTGCAGGAAGTACAGCAAACCGATGCCGCAAACCGTGATGGCAATGGCCGCGATCAGCGCCGGCAGGCTCAACTGGCTCGGCTTTGCCTCTTCGGTCAGGCTGATGGTCGTCCCTCCAGCGGCCACCTCTTTTTTTTCCGGTTTTAATAAATTGATTTTGATCATTTCGAATCCCCTACGGCCCTCAGGGCCAGGCCTACGGCAACCGTGAACAACGGAGCCATGTCCTTGATGAAGTTTAGATCAAACTTTTTGTAATTGATGTCGATATTGTTGAAGGGATTAACCACTTCAACCGGGATATCAAATTCCTGAGAGAAATAGTCGGTGATCGCTTCCAGGTTGGCACTGCCGCCACAGAGCAGGATGTTGTCGATCCGGCCTTCTGTGGTGTTGGAGCGGTAAAATTCAAACGTCTTTTTGATTTCATTGCGCAGGTCGTTCAGCACGATGTTGATGATCGGCTTGACCGCAGCGGTGGAGATTCCCTCTACGGCACGGCCTTTTTTGACAGCTTCGGCTTTTTCATACTTGAGATTCAATTCTTTTTGCAGCAGATCGGTGAACTGGTTGCCGCCGAAAGCGATATCCCGGACAAACACAGGATGGCCGGCCTTGGAGATGATCACATTGGAGATCGATGCCCCGATATTGATGATGGCCAGGACCTTGTCGCGGTACAGATCATAATTGAGCAGAACGCTGTTCAGGGCAGCGAAAGAATCCAGGTCAACGATTTGGGCTACCTTGGTGGCGCTGGTGATCACGTTGAGATAATCATTCATTTTTTCCTTTCTGACCGCCGATAAAATTACCCCCACCCGGTCAGGAGGAGAGTCGGGAGATTCGATCACCTCATAGTCAATGTTAACCTCATCGGGAGTGAAGGGGATGTGCGGCCGCGCTTCCCACAGGATGTGCTCGTGCATTTCATCGGGATTCAGGCGCTGTACTTCGATCTTCTTGACAATGACCGAACTTCCCGACACGGAAAATGCGATACGGTTGGTTTTGGCCTTGCTGTCGTAAAATACATGTTGAATGGCCTCGGCCACAGCCGTTGAATCCATAATGCTTCCTTCCACGATGGATTGATAGGGAACAGGTTCATAGCCGATGGAGACAAGCTCATAACGCGTTTCGCTTCCTTTTTTTTTCGCCTTCAACTCCACCAGTTTCAAAGCAAATGAACCTATGTCAAGTCCAACGATGGGTTTGGATTTTTTAAAACTGATTAGAGGCATGACACTCTCCACTGTATGTAATTTTCATACTAAAGTTTTATTAACATATTGAAAATATAATGTCAAGTTTTTTTTGTTTTTTTTATAGATTTATCGGGGATATGGAAATGTTGACGCTCGGACATCCAAAACAGGCTTGCCTTATGGAGTTTTTTTGCTGTAAAATGCCTGTATTACTTGGTTATTAGAATTTCATTGCCACAGGGTGTTTTTTGGTTTTTTTGCCTGATTTTCTTTTCCCCAAGCGGCTAAAGGGGATATTCAGGGATTTTTTTCGATAGCGGCCAGATTTTCAATATTCACGACCGGGATATCACGTTGCTTGTCCCGGGCGGCGCGTTTGAGCAGACCGGCCAGCACTTTGCCGCTGCCTATCTCGGCGAATCTGGCGACGCCCGGATCAAGGAGCAGCGACTCCATGGTTTCATGCCAGCGGACCGGACGTGAAACCTGCATCTTTAAACCGGCGCGGGCGTCTGCCCCACTCCTGACCCTTTGCACCTGCCAATTGTTAATGACCGGGAATCTCGGATCGGCAAAAGCCACGCGGTCGAGGTCCAGGGCCAATTTCTCCTCGGCCGGGAGCATCAGCTCCGAATGAAAAGGAGCGGAAACCGGCAAAAAGACCGTTTTTACCCCCAGGCGTCGCACCGCATCCTCTACCGCCCCTTTTTCACCCGAGATCACAACCTGGCTGGCACTGTTCCAGTTGGCCAGGTTGACAACCCGCCTCACGCCATCGCGTTCGGCGGGCAGGCCCGCAAGCTCATGGTTTACTTCAGCCACGATCTGGTGGACATTCTCTATATCTGCGCCGATCAGGGCGGCCATGGCCCCTTTGCCGACTGGCACTGCCTCCTGCATGTATTTGCCCCGTTTGTGAACCAGGGTAAGTCCGTCTTCATAAGTAAACACCCCGGCGCAAAGCAGGGCCGAATACTCTCCCAGACTGTGCCCGGCCGCCAGCAGCGGTTCCTTTTGCCAAAGTGAATAAAGAATGTAGGAAACAGTGAGCAGGGCCGGCTGGGTATTGCAGGTCAGTTTCAGTTCCTCTTCCGGACCCGTGAAGCAAATGCGTGACAAATAATATCCCAGTATCTCATCGGCCTGCTTGAAGGTTTTTTTGGCGAATTCACTTTTCTCGAAAAGGTCCAGCCCCATGCCAACAGCCTGAGAACCCTGACCGGGAAACAAAAAGGCGCTGTCGTTCATTTTTTATCCTCCTCAGATTCGATCATTTTCAGTTGCAGTCTGCAAAAACCTCCCTGGCCTTTGCTGTTGCGCACCCCCATCCATAATTCGTCGGCAAGGAGAGTCCGGTCCGCCTGGCGCAATCGTACCCGGCGAAAAATTTCCCTGATCATGAATCCTTTCCAAAGCGGAACGTCGGGATAAGATTCCCCGCATATCTCCATCTCTTCGGAATTATTGGCGCCAATGCGGAAGTGCAGGCGCAAAGGGGATTTTTGCTGTACCGTGACCTTGGATTTGACGATCTTTTCCAGCAGCTCCGCTACCCGGTTCAGGTTGTCGGAAAAATCAAGCCCATCGCCCGTCCACTCAACGGGAAACGGGCCGAATGGAGCACTGGCCTGGCCGGGGGTGAAACGATGGTTAAGCAGTTTCAGCAATTCAGCCAGCATGGGAAAGACCTTGAAATAGATGCCGATTTGAGCAGGGTGGTATTTGTAACGCGGTTCCAGGCCGACAGTGAAATTATTGTAATAGCCTTGACCGTCCCTTTCAAAGGCAAATGCCTCCGGCCCGGTTGTTGTCAGCTGATGGGGGAATTTTTTTATTGTTTTCACTCGCCCGGAAAATTCAGGTGTCTGCTTCTGCCACTCAAGAAAAAGTTGATCGATAAAGACCTTTCCGGCAATTTCGTCCTGATCGACACTGAGCAGGGCCAGGGTTTTGCCGGAGAAACCAAGCGTCCTGAGGATGTAGGCTGAGCGGGGAATGCCGGCATAGGTGAAAACGGTGCTGCCGGCGGGCCCGGGGCGAACCTTCAGGTCGATCGCTGCCGACGCATCATAATAAACGCGGATGGGAATGACCAATAGCAGGCGCGAAACCGCGCTGCCGCAGATCTGGTACTCCAAACGGTAGTTCAGGTCCCGGTTGGGGAACAGCGCCGGGCTCAGCATGAAAATCGCAATGACCGTAAATATTTTTTTCATTTTTTGAAGGCGCGCAGGGTCTCGGCAATCTGCTTGTCGCTCAATCCCTCCGGTTCCAGGCCTAAGGATTTCAACTGCATATAAAGAGCAGCCGCTTTCTCCACGATTTCAATCCGGTCCAGAGCCTGGCTCAGGTTTTTTCCCGAGGCGATGACGCCATGCTTGTCCCAAAGGGCCAGACGGTATTTCTTCAATTTTTCCTTGCTGGCCTTGGCCAGGATTTTTGAGCCGGTAACGGCGTAGGGGATCAACCCGAGCATTTCCGGGACGAACAGACGCGTTTCGTGCTGCAGGCGGAAAATCCTCTCATTGATTTCTTTTTCAGAGTTGAAAATATGGCTCAGAGCGATCAGGCTGAGCGGATGACAATGAACCACGGCGCGTTCGCCGCTGCGGTTCTCCTTGAAAAGAGAATGCAGGCCGGCATGGGTGGCCCACTCGCTACTTAACTTCTCGCAGCCGTCAATGATCCAAAAACGCCTGTTGTCAATGATTTGGATCAGGCAAAGACCCGGTTCAGGTTCAGCGGCGATTTCACGCATGCGGCTGCCGCTGGCGGTAACCAGGAAGCAATCTCCGATCAGATCCGTCATGTCCACTGAGGATTCCATGATTTTGTCAGGATCGGGTCCACGTTTGTCAAGAGCGGGGGGAGCGGCCAAGCGCAGGGAAATGTTGCCGGCACTGGCTTCAGCCCAGCCTTTGATGAACAGGACCTCGGCAACTCGGCGGAATTCCCGCGTCTCCTCCAGCAAGGCGATCATCGTTGCTCCTGGCTGGAAGTGTAGCGTTTTTTAAAACGGCAGTCAAGATGACCGGTTTATCGACCATTGGACCGGTCGTATCGTCCGGACTGGAAATGCAAACGATCGATATCGGCAAAGCCGTGCTGGCCATGCGCTCGATCCGGGAAAGGTCGGCGCAGCCGATCACCTGAACATGATCCGCGTCTTAGCATGATTTTTACGGGATCGAGGAGCTTTCAGCGATAGAAATGGACCAGGACATAATTGGCCCACAGGAAGGGATGGGCCAATGAGATCCGGACACTGTCCTGGATGGGAATGGTTTTGTCGAAAAGAATCAATTTGGCCTTTCTCAAGGCCGCGGCGCAAGCCCCGCTCTGCAGGTATTCCCCGTAGAACAGTGGCACGATCAGGGAGCTGAATTCATCCACGGGCCAAAGGCTGGTTATCAGATCCCGCACGCCAGATTGTCGAAAAGCGGCCGTCATGCCGCTCAATGACTTGAGGCCCAGCAAATTTTTTTCCGAAGTTTCGCAGGCGCTGAGGATCACCAGTTCAGCCTGCAGACGCAGTTTGAGAATCTGTTTGGCCTGGCACACAGACGGGTCTGTGGCGGTCGAGGAAAACAGAAAAGCCGAGCAGGACGGATCATCATGGTTTGTAAAAAAATGGGTAGCGATATGGATAAGCCTGGCCTGGGGCGCGAAGCGGACAAAATTGTCATGATTGAAACTGGCGCCCAGGAAGATGCGCCGGCGCGAAACGGCAAACATTTTTTCCAGGTTCAGTATCTCCAGGCGGGTTGAAGGGATTTCAGCTATGGAAATGACGCTTGCCTGGTTCGGGAAATGTGCGTTTTCCGGTGCCTGGATGACAAGCGGCTGGCCGAAAGCGGCCAGAGTGAGCGGATGACTCTTGGGGCCAGGAAATTTCCGAAAAAAATCGGCAAGGGAAAGATAATACGAAACCGTATATTTTTGAATGACATAATCGGCTGCCTGGTACTCAGAAAACAAAACATCGTCCTGCTGGAAGTTTTTGTTAAAACCCATGACCAGGGCTTCAAAAGGCAGCTTGAAAAGTTCCTTGTCGGGAATGATGAAAAGTTCGTCGCTGTGAGGAAAACGCTCGACAGCCTTTTTCAGAAAGACATTGTAAAGCCGTTGCGCCAGCTCCATGTCAAAATGAATGCGCAGGTAATCGACCCTGCCATTGGCCAAATCCTCCAGCGGTTCGGAAAGCCGGTCGATCATTTGCACGGCATGCGCCGTACTGGCCGGGAGAAATTCATATCCGGCCGCGCCGGAACCGATAAAAAACACCAGCATGCGGTTTTCAAGTAAAGCGTACTTCAGCAGCACCTGCCCGGCTTCAAGTTGCTTTTGCACCCGGCCGATCTCCCAACCATCAGGCGGACACAGTGCCGCTTTGAGCGCCGGTACCTGAACACGGTCGGCCCTGCGCAAATATTCCATTGCCAGCAGGGATAGATGCCGTTCACTTTTTTTTTGCAGGTAAGTATCTCTACGCAGATGACTGCAGAGCAGGGCGCTCGCTTGCAGCAGTTTTTGTTCGGCTGCCAGCGATTGCCTGCGTTTGCCCCAGGTCATTTCCCAAAGCGGATGGGACCTGATTTCACTGAAAAAAAGCGCTGCCTGCAAAAATCGACTATCGCGCCGCAGTTCAAAGCCGTTGAGCAAGCGGCAGATGATTTCGGAAAAATCTTTCTTCAACCGCGGCAAGCCATTTCCGTGAATAGCAGGCTCTGAAGCCGGCAGCGACCACATCAGCAAAAGGAAAAGCCAGGCCCGACCTATCTTCTTCATCGGCGAAAATTATAGGCCATATCGTTTTTTTTTGCAATCTGTTGTTAAATTTGAGATATTGGTTTAATATCTGTATGTATTCTGAGGATGGCAACAATGAACAAATGGATGTTTTTTCTGATGCCGGCTTTGGTTCTTTTGCAGGCCGGAGAAGTGCCGGATTTCACAATCAATGACATCCTGGTGCTTCAGGACGGCTTCATTGCCTTGAAAATCGGAAATTCTTCCAGCCAGGATTTCCAATACCCTCTGCAGGCCCGGGAAAAGATTTTTCTGAAACTGGCGATCAATGGAGTAAAACGGGCCGAATATCAGATCAAAGTCATTGACCCCACCATTTTTTTAAAACACAGTTTTATTATATTCAAGACCAATTTCAGGGCCGGGAAGGCGCTGAAGATCCGGGTGGATGTGAACGTGGAAAAAGCAATCCCCGAATCCGATTTCAGCAACAATTTTCTGGAAAAGGATTTGCATCCAATGCCCTGAAAGATGGACGGTGCCCGCTTTTTTGAAAAATTGCGCAATCACGACCCGCAAGCGCAAAAAAAACTGATCGAAACATTCAATCCGCGCATTTTTTTGTATTTTCGCAACCGCATCAAGGGCGAGAATAATTATGAAGACTTGGTGCAAGAGGTTTTCAGCGCGTTTTTCCGCGGACTTGACCAGGGCAAGATGACAAGCGCAGTTTGGATCGCACCATTCCTGTTCGGCATTGCCAAACGGGTGCTATACAATTATTTCTACAAGCAGAGAAAAAATAATGAAATCCAGCAAAAAGTCAGCCTGGTCTGCGAAGTGACCTGCAATTTCACCGAAGCCGAAAGGATGGAAAATCAGAAGCTGAGCGAAGTTTTGAACCGGCTGATCAAGGACCTGCCGCAAATAGACCGGCTCATTCTGAATGCCTTCTACCTGCAGGAAAAGAAAATCACTGAAATATCAGACATGATCAACCGTTCCAACCATTACATCAGTGTCCGCAAACAGCGGGCCATAAAAAAAATAAAAAATGAGATTTTTCGCAAAAAGCTATATTAAAGTGTTGAGGGCAACATGAGATGCAATGAATTTAAAAACCTGATTGATGCATATTTGCAAGAAACAATAGATGAACCCCGGCGCGAAAAATTTGAAGAGCATTTTTTCCAATGCCGAAAGTGCTTTCTCGGGTTAAAACTGAATGAAACATTGCAAAATAAAGATGTACGCATTACCCTGGAGGAAAAGCCGCGCGTCATTGTCCTGAAACTTTTCAAACCACTGCTGGTCATGTCTTCACTTTTTCTGCTCATCCTGTTTTCCGTCCTGCTGGTGCAGCAGAAACGGCAAACACGCCTGCTTCTGGAAATTTCGGCATTTGAAATCCCCCCATACCACCAGGGCGAACTGAGGAGTATTCCGGAAAACGGTGCGGCCATTGAGGCAAGGTTTTCACAGGCCATGAAATATCTCCAAGAAAGAAGGTTCCGCCCGGCCCTGAACCTGCTTGAAGGCCCACTCATGGAGGAAGCCGCCTATCCCAAGATCGAATTCTTCCGCGCCATTTGCTATCTTGGCGAGGACGAAGCGGACAAAGCCGGCGAAATATTCGATGCCATCATCCGCGCCATGGACCCAGCCTATTTTGACGAAGCTCTTTATTACAAGGGTTTCGTCCTGCTGCGTCAGGGTCAAAAGCAAGCAGCCAGAGATCAATTCGAAAAACTGGCCGGAATGCTAAGCCCCATGTCCATGAAAGCCAGCGCCATGGTACAAAAAATTGATGAGCTATCGTAATTGGCAATCAGAGGCAAGTAAATAGCTGCGAAGCAAGCTTTTCAAAGATCTTCTATCCTGCTGCCCTGCCCCCCTTGAGCTTTTCAACCTTGTATCCAATCACGAATAACTATTCAGCTCAAACGGATTCAGCGTCTTTCCCAAAATGCGGTAGGCGAATTCGAGCTCCAATGGTATAATCGGGCTGCACAATTTAAGGAGCAGCCCCCATGGTCGAAAAAACAGTATTACCCTGCGGCCTGACCGTTATATCGGAAAATTTTCCCGAATTTCCTTCTTTTGCGCTCAGCTACTCGCTGAAAAGCGGCTCCCGAGCCGAAACTGCCGACAGCAACGGCGTGCACCACCTGATCGAGCACATGCTGTTTAAAGGCAGCCGCCGCCATGATCTGAAGCAGATCGCCGACATTTCCGACCGGTTGGGGGGACGGCTTAACGCTTTCACCAGCAAGGAGATCACCCAATATTACATCAAATCCATCGATGAAAAGCTGAACGAATCCTTCGCCCTGCTGTCCGATATCGTGTTCCACTCCACTTTTCCCGAGGATGAGTTCACCAAGGAAAAAAACGTTATCATTCAAGAAATAAAGGAAGCCGATGACAACCCGGAAACCAACGCTTTCGAGACATTTTATGAAAAGATATACGCCGGCAACGCCCTGGGCTATCCGATCGGCGGCAGGGAAAAGCATGTTTCCGGGCTGAACCGCGGCCAGGTCTTCACTTTTTACCGGGAGCATTACCTCCCAGAGAACATGCTGCTGTCCGCCGCCGGCAATATCCGCCACAAGGAGCTGGTGGGCCTGGCCAGTGATTTTTTCACAACATCCCCCCACCGCACCCCGCGGCAGTTCAAATTTGCCCGCGCCCGCTTCCATCCCCGCCAGTTTCATAAAAAAAACAAGACCCTGAACCAGTGCTACGTACTGACTGCCTTGGACAGCATTTCCCTGGTATCTCACCTGCGCCATCCGATCATGATCATGAACGATATCTTGGGCGGAGGGATGAGCTCACGGCTTTTTCAAAGCATCAGGGAAGAAAAAGGTTTGGCTTACACCATAAGCTCTTTCATCGACTCCTACCAGGAATGCGGCGTTCAACTCATTTATGCCGTTATCGAGCCCGATAAGGTCAGCCCCTACCTGAAAGCCGTTGGCAGTGAAATCGGGCGCTTAAGAAAAAAAGGCATCAGCAAAGAAGAATTGGAGAGGGCCAAGGACCACATCAAGGCATCCATCATCCTCAGCCTGGAAAATAATGTTGCCAAGATGCGGTTCAACACCAGCCAGGAGTTGTATTTCGGCAGGGAACAGAAAGTCGCCGACATCATCTCCGAGATCAATGCCGCGACCAGCCAGGATATCAACGGTTTTTGCGGGAAATATCTTGATCTGGGCCAGGCGGCGCTGCTCACTTACGGCCACTGCCCCAAAAACCAGGACTGGAAAATCGGATAATAAGCATACCGAGCCAGTCAGCAATCGAATCACAAATCAAGACTGTTTTTATTGACATGGACGGGAAAGTATGATATTAAGTTTGACTTGTCAACGAATACCGGGATTAAGGGTAAAAATGATAATAAACGTAAATAAAATCTCTGATAGGGGCTACGCTTTAAACGACACCATAGAGATCGACAGCACCCATTTGCTCGAGGACGAAAGTTTTTTTCTCGAAGGGATCGAGTACCAGATATTTTTCAAGCGGCAAAACCAGCGCGTTCAGGCCCAGGGCAAGATCAAGACTGCCATCTCATTGATTTGCGTCCGCTGCCTTGAACAATTCGACATGAAAATCAATTCCCGTTTCGACATCATTCTTTTCCCCAGTGAAATGGTGGATCAGCGCAGCACCGCCCTGGATGAGGAGGAATTGGAATATATTTTTTACGAAAACGAACAGATCGACCTGGAAAAGATACTTATCGAACAGGTCAACCTGTTCACTCCCTTCAAACCGGTCTGCAAAGCCGAATGCAAAGGGATCTGCTCCAGTTGCGGCACCAACCTGAACCATGGTTCCTGCCAATGCGAACAGAATAAAAATGAAATAAAATTCTTGTTTGAAAAAGTAAAGAGGTGACAAATGCCCCAACCTAAAAGAAGACATTCCCATTCCAGAAAAAATAAAAGAAGGTCTCACGATGCCCTGAAAGTGGAAGGCTTGTCCGTTTGCCCCAAGTGCAATGAACCCAAGCTCCCCCACCGCCTGTGCGGCAACTGCGGCTATTACCAGGGCAAGCAGATAGTCAAAGGCAGCGAAGCCTGATTGAAATGGAACCCGTCAAGATTGCCGTTGACGCCATGGGCGGCGACCACGCCCCCGGCATCGTCATCGAGGGTGTGGTAGCTTTCATCCGCGAGAACAGCCATAATGACGGTTACCGGATCATCCTTGTCGGCAAGGAAAAAGAGATCCAAAAAGAATTGAAAAAATACAAGAATGTCCGCCTCGACCGCCTGGAGATCGTCGATGCCCTGGAAGAGATCTCCATGAAGGAGCATTTCCTTTCCTATTGGCGGAAACGCGAAGAAACATCGATCAAGAAAGCCATCGACCTGGTGAGAAACGATAAAGCCAAAGCCATGGTCTCGGCCGGCAACACCGGAGCCGTCATGTCCATGGCCAAAACCATTCTTGGCTCAATGAAAAACATCGACCGCCCGGCCCTGGCCATTATGATCCCAACCCTGAAGGGCAATTCGCTCCTGGTCGACGTCGGCGCCAATACCGATTCCAAGCCCCACAACCTGGTACAATTCGCCCTGATGGGCAAGGTGTACCTGGAAAGCATTTACGGCATCGAGAATCCGCGCATCGCCCTGATGAACATCGGTGAAGAAGAGGCCAAGGGCAACGAATTGACCAAGACCACCCACAACCTGCTCAAACAAATGGAAATCAATTTCATCGGCAACGTCGAAGGCCGTGACGTATATATCGGCGAAGCCGATCTGATCGTCACCGACGGCTTCACCGGCAACGTGGCCCTGAAGATATCCGAAGGCGTGGTAGATGTCATGCTCTCCATGCTGAAAAGAGAGATCATGTCCAATATCTTTTCCAAAATCGGTTTTTTCTTTCTGAAAAAATCGCTGAAACGCATCAAAAAGAAGCTTGACTATGCCGAATACGGCGGGGCCCTGCTGCTGGGAGTCAACGGCATTGTCATCATCGGCCACGGCGGCTCCAACGCCAAGGCCATCAAGAACGCTATTTCTCTCAGCTACAAATTCGTTTCTGAAAAGGTTTTGGAAAAAATATCCCAGGAGATCGGTATAATGAAGAAAACCATAAAGGAGCTGAAATATGTCTGACACGGCTCTGAGCGCGATCATCACCGGCGGCGCCCGCGGCATTGGCAAAGCTATCGCCCGGCGCCTGGCCATGGAAGGGATGAATATCATCATTTCCGACATCATGGGCGATGAGGCCGTCAAAACCGCACGGGAAATCGCGGCAACGGGCGTGCGCACCCTGGCCGTCACCACCGATGTTTCCAAAAGTCATGACACCGAAGAATTGATCAAACAGACCATGGCCGCCTTCGGCTCCGTCGATATCCTGGTCAACAATGCCGGCATCACTCGCGACAACCTCTCTATCCGCATGGGGGAAAACGACTGGGACCTGGTCATGAACATCAATTTAAAGGGGACATTTCTCTGTTCCCATTTCGCAGCCAAGGAGATGATGAAAAAACGTTTCGGCCGCATCGTCAACCTGGCTTCGGTCAGCGGTATCCTGGGCACCGCAGGCCAGGCAAATTACGCCGCTTCCAAGGCCGGGATCATCGCCCTGAGCAAGTCCATGGCCCGCGAGCTGGGCGGCCGCAACATCACAGTTAACGCCGTGGCTCCGGGTTTTATCCTGACCGAAATGACCGAAAAACTTCCTGAAAATGTCAAAGAAGCCTATATTACACAGATCGCGCTCAAAAGAGCAGGTACACCGGAAGATGTGGCTGAAGCCGTTTATTTTCTGGCATCTCCTGCAGCTCAATATATAACTGGAACGGTTCTAAACGTTTCCGGCGGACTATTGATTTAAAATCCAAGGAGGAAAAAATGAAAAAAGAAGAAATCCTGACCAAAGTCAAAGCGGTTGTAGCCGAGAAGCTGAATGTCGGTGAAGATCAGGTTACCGAAGAAGCCAAGTTCGTCGAAGACCTGGGCGCCGATTCCCTGGACCAGGTGGAATTGATCATGGCCCTGGAAGATGAATTCGAGCTCAAGATCCCCGAGGAAGAAGCCGAGAAGCTTTCGACCGTGGGATCGGCCGTCGACTACGTCCTGAAGAAAGCCCAGTAAGTCCCGTTCGCTAACATGGATCCATTCATAAGCAAGACAATACCTTTGCACCGCGTTGTCGTCACCGGTATCGGGCTGTTTACGCCCGTCGGCAAGAACAAGGACGAGAACTGGGAGAGCATCCGCAACGGGCGTAGCGGTATCGGTAAAATCACCCGCTTCGACGCCAGTCGGCATGCCAGCCAGATCGCCGGAGAAGTCAAGAACTACGATGCGCAACAGTACTTTGACCGGAAAGACCTGAGAAAATTCGATCCCTTTATCCAGTTCGCCTTGATCGCTTCGGAAGAGGCGGTCAAGGATTCAGGGCTGGACTTGAACATCATTAATAAAGATAGGGCCGGTATCTACATCGGCTCAGGCATCGGCGGCATCCATACCATCGAGATCAACAAGGAAATATTGATGGAAAAGGGGCCGGACCGGATATCTCCTTTCTTTCTGCCGGCCTGTATCGCCAACCTGGCCGCCGGCCAGGTATCCATCAAGTTCGGCTTCAAAGGCCCCAACCTGGCCAACTGCACCGCTTGCGCCACCGGCACCCACGCCATCGGCGACTCGACGCGCATTATCCAGCGCGGCGAGGCCGACATCATGATCGCCGGCGGCGCCGAGTATCCCATCACTCCGCTGGGAGTGGCAGGCTTTACCGCCATGCGCGCCCTTTCCACGCGCAACGATCAGCCGGAAAAGGCCTCCCGGCCTTTTGACAAAGACCGGGACGGCTTCGTCATCGCCGAGGGGTCCGCAGTACTGATCCTGGAATCCCTGGAACACGCCCACAACCGCGGGGCCAGGATCTATGCCGAGGTCGTCGGCTACGGCTTCACCGGCGACGCCTTTCATATGACCGCCCCTGATCCCGAAGCAGACGGCGCCTACCGGGCCATGAAAATGGCCGTGACCGACGCCCAAATCAAACCCGAAGACATTGTGTACATAAACGCCCACGGCACTTCGACGGAACTCAACGACAAGCTGGAAACCCACGCCATCAAACGTCTTTTTGCCGGCCATGCCGCCAAGCTGGCCATCAGTTCGACCAAATCCATGACCGGACACATGCTGGGCGCCACGGGCAGCGCCGAGGCCGCCTTCACCACCCTGGCCATCGCCAACTCCTTTATCCCGCCGACCATCAATTATGAAACCCGGGATGAAGATTGCGACCTGAACTACACCCCCAACCATGGCCTCAGCCGGGAGATCCCCTACGCCCTGTCCAATTCCTTCGGATTCGGCGGCACCAACGCATCGATACTTTTAAAAAAGTTCAGCGAATAAGATAAGGGGAGAGGCCCGCGGGCCTCTCCTCAATCCTCAAATCAATCGCAGGAACACAAAAACACATTTCGGGGGAGTATTCATGAAAAAAAAGAACCTGACATGGATTTTTCTGCTGCTGATCGGCCTGGGTCTGACGACGGCATCACGGGGAGAGGATTGCACTCCGGGAGCGCCGGTCATTGTCATGACCCATCCTACTCTCTTCCAGGTCCAGAACATAGTGGAATTGTACGAAAAAAACATCATGCCGTTGAAATCACTGGTGCTGCTTGGGATCTACCACGAGGATGAACTCGCCAATCTCGAGGAAGCTAAAGCTTACCAGGAAGCCTTCACTTACGTGCAGCAGAATCGGCTCACCTGGATTCAATTCCGAAAAATAACGGGCCAGGTGGATGCCAAAGACCTGTTCCAGGAAAACCTCTGGACTGCTCAATTCAAGGAGATCTTCAGCGCGGCCAGCGGCATGCTTTTCACCGGGGGCATGGATATTCCTCCAACGCTGTATAATCAGGGGATCAGCCTGCTTTCCGAACCCACTACTCCAGCGCGTTCCGCTTACGAGATCTCTTTCCTTTTTCACCTGCTGGGCAGCAGCAGGAATCCGTCTTTCATTCCGTTCCTGGCCGGACGCAGGGATTTTCCCCTGCTGGCCATCTGCCTGGGGGCCCAGAGCCTGAACGTGGCCACCGGCGGCAGCCTGATCCAGGACATTCCCAGCCAAGTGTACGGCCAAAAGACGGTGGAAGAAGTCCTGGCAGCAGGTCCTGACCGGGTCCATTCGGGAATCTATCTGGGAAAGCTCTTCCCGAACGATACGGAACTGATGATGACCTTCCATCGCATTCGCCTGGGTGCAGACAGCGTTTTTGTGCGCGAGATGGGATTTTCAAGGGGTGACCGTCCTTTCGTGGCCACGGCCCACCACCAGGCGATCGCTGAACTGGGTGCAAATTTGCATGTGACTGCCACTTCACTGGACAAAAAAATCGTGGAAGCCGTTGAACACCGCCTTTTTGCCAACATCCTGGGCATTCAATTTCATCCCGAACGCCACACCCTCTTCCGCAAAGGCCTTTTCCAGCGCCGCCAGACCGGCGCCCCCCTGGACTTCAATCCCCTGTCCTTCCTGCGGGCGAACCCGCCCACGCTCGCCTTCCACCATGCGATCTGGCAATGGTTCAGCAAACTGGTGCTCATGGAAAAGAAATCGGCACACGGTGGACGGTAGACGGTTGACGGCAAGAACAAAAATAAGAGTAAGAATAGAAAATTCCAAATCACAAGCAGCAAATCTCAAATAAATTCCAATTCCCAAATTCCAATGATCAAAACGAAGAAGCATTCTAAAGGAAAATGAAAAGGAAATTCCAAGAGTGCTCGCTTCTTCACTTTTTAATTTTGCCTTTTACCTTTAGATGGTTTTCGTTTTGGTTATTGGTGCTTGGAGCTTATTTGGAATTTGCTGCTTGGGTATTGGTGCTTTTCATTCCGCCAACCGTACACCGTGAACCGTAAACCGAGCCCTACAAAGGGTATTTGCTTTCGATATAGTCCTTGAGGTGTCGGATCTGGTAATCCTTGTCCTTTAACATGGCCTTGATGATATCACCAATGGACACCATGCCCACAACCTTGTCCTGTTCATTGACCACCGGGATGTGACGGATATGGTTCTGGGTCATGGCCCCCATCAGATTGTTGATGTCATCTTCGGCTCGTGCCACCAGCAGCTTGGCGCGCGGAGTCATGACGTCACGGATGGCCAGCCCCTTGACATTGGCCTGGTTGCGGAAACAGTTGCGCACGATATCTCTTTCGGAAACGATGCCCTGGATGTTTTCCTGGCTGTCGATAACCATCAGGGCACCGATATTTTTTTCATCCATGTTTTGCAAGGCATCGTTGACAATGGCGTCAATGTGAACCGAAAACACAACGCTGGTCTTGTTTTCGAGAATCTTTCCAACCTTCATCCTGGCCTCCTAAACATCGATTCATTGCCTCAGCAAAAAATATACCGTTTTCGTTAACAATAATCAAGCCTTTGACATTTCAAGCACTACGTGATTTGTAATTCGTGATTAGTGATTCGGAAGAAAAGGAATATTCTTCTGGATTTGTCTGATTGCTGTTTCGATTTACGAATTACGTATTGCGGATTGCCGGCCTTGCCTCACTATTGACGAAATAATTTAAACTGCTACAATAAAATCCAAACTAAAACGAGGTGATTTCATGAATAAATTAAGTTCGCAGGAATTAATGGATATCGAGCATCGCTACGGCGCCCACAACTACCACCCCCTGGAAGTGGTTATCGCCAAGGCCGAAGGCATTTGGGTAGAAGACCCTGAAGGCAAGCGCTACATCGACATGCTGTCCGCCTATTCGGCCGTCAACCAGGGCCACCGCCATCCGGCCATCATTAAGGCCCTGAAAGACCAGGCCGACATCCTTACCCTGACATCTCGGGCCTTTTTCAATGACCGCTGGCCCATTTTCGCCAAGAAACTGTCCGAGTTGACTGGCAAAGAGATGATCCTGCCCATGAACACCGGAGCCGAGGCCGTGGAGACGGCCATTAAAACCATGCGCAAGTGGGGTTATTTGGTCAAGAAAGTGGACGCCGATAAGGCCGAAATCATTGTTTTTAGTGAAAATTTTCACGGCCGCACCACCACCATCGTCTCCTTTTCCTGTGATCCGATTGCCAAAGATAACTATGGCCCTTTCACCCCTGGCTTCAAGATCGTCCCCTTCAACGACCTGAAAGCAGTGGAAAAAGCGGTCAATAATAACACTGTCGGCATAATGGTCGAGCCCATCCAGGGCGAGGCCGGAGTCGTGGTCCCGGACGACGGCTACCTGAAAGGCTTGAGCGCGATTGCTGAAAAAAACAACATCCTGCTGGCCGTGGACGAGATCCAAACCGGCTTTTGCCGCACCGGCAAGCTGTTCGCCTACCAGCACGAAGATATCGATCCCGACATCATCATCATGGGCAAGGCACTTGGTGGCGGGGTATTCCCGGTCAGCGCCGTGGCCGCCAACCAGGATGTACTTGGAGTCTTCAAACCCGGCAGCCACGGATCCACTTTTGGCGGAAATCCCCTGGGCTGTGCCGTGGCCATGGCCTCGATCGATGTGCTGCTGAATGAAAAGTTGGCCGAGCGCGCCGCGGAGATGGGCAGCTATTTCATTGACCAGTTGAAAGATCTTCAGAAAAAAACTAATAAAATCAAGCTGGTGCGCGGCAAAGGGCTGCTGATCGGCGTGGTCCTGCATGAATCGGCAGGCAAGGCCCGCCAGTACACCACCGCCTTGAAAACAAAGGGCCTGCTCTGCAAGGAGACCCACGACTGGATCATCCGCTTTGCACCTCCCCTGGTCATCACGAAAGCCGATATCGATGCCGCCATGGAGAAGATCAGAGAAGTCCTGGGCTAAATGATCGTCTTTCGCGCCGACCCCACACCGCAATACGGCCTGCAGCCTTTGCGCCGCTGCGGCTGGCTGGCAATTCTCCTGAAAAAAAACACCCCGCTGCTGATCCTAAGCAGCAAAGACAAGAAAACGGCTAAATTTCTGGCTGAAAAAAACATTCCTGCTCAACTGGGTGCAGATCCGGGCACCATGGATCTGACCGGGATCACGGCCATAATCTTTGACCTGCCCCATTTTTCCACTCCGGACAGCACCCTGATGGAGAAAGCGAAGCAGGCCGGGGTAAAAACCATGCAGATCGTCAATGCCGGCAGCGCCTGGCAGCCAGTTGACCTCATTTTGCAGCCTTTGGCTGAAGTTATTAATCAGGCCGCGGCAGGGCCGATCGTCATTTCTGGACCGGCATACGCCCTGCTGCATCACAAGTTCCGCCATTTCCATGAAGCCAAGAGAAAATACCGCAAAAACATAAAGAATATCTTTATAAATTTGGGCGACCATCTCTCCTACCGCGACCTGCGCCGCATCGTCGATATCCTGCACCGCCTGCACTTCAAAATGAAGATCGCGCCTGGATTGAGCCTGAAAAAAGCCGACAAGCGCAACCTGATGAAAATTTATCCCGGCAGCCATTTTTGCGGCAAGAGCGAGAGCCCGGCCCGCGCCTATTTCGAGGCCGACCTGGCCCTGGTCCCGGCCGGCGAAGAGATTTTGGAAGCCGCGGCCGCGGGCACGCCGGCGCTGTATTTTTGTCAGGAGCCCGGCCAGGCCGTTGCGGCAGCCGCCTGGGCCGATCACCGGGCCGGAGTCCGTTTCGGCAAGTGTGAAGAGTTGACCCTGGATTCATTTCGGGAGATCGTAGCTCCCCTCACCCAGGAGCGCCGCCAACAGATGGGCACAGCCGGACGCAACCTGGTCGACGGGCTAGGAGTGCAGCGCTTTTTCAAGGTCTTGAAAGAGAACGGGATTATTTATTAAGCCATGCTCGGCGTACGGCAGACGGCGTAGGGCGTACGGCAAGAAAAATTACCTTGAGCGACTGTAAAAATATTTTTCTTGAAACAAATCAATTTATCTTTTTCTTACCGTTCGCCGTCAACCTTGCACCGTACGCCGAGTTTATGTTCGTTACAGAATCAGAACCAGCCCGGTGGCGATGCCGATCATCAGAAATATGGGAATCGCCATATAGCGGTAGACATCGAGCAGGGAAGCCCCGAAATACTCGTTGGTCAGCACCAGGCAGAGGTGGAGCGGCGAGACCAGGATGCCGGCGAATCCGACCACATAAATGTACAGCGACAGGTAAAAGTAATTGGGAAGGTGCTGGATAAGGGGCAGGAGAACCGGGAAGGCGATGGCGATGTAGGCCGTGTTCACCCCGGTCAAAAAAGCCACGGTGAAGGAAACCATGAAAATGAAAGCTACTGCCAGGCCCAGGGAGATGTCCATGGTCTTGAGTGTGTCAAAAGCTGACGAAATCTGAATAATGCGCTGAAAAACAATAACGGCGGCAATGACCAGCAGGCTGCGGATCGTGGATTTCCCGAAAATAACAGCGCCTATCTCATGGGCACCTACTTTTTTCCATATGCTTAAAATTGCGGCGACCAGCAGCAGCGCCCAATGCAGCGGCAGCGGCAGCAGCGGCGGGACCTTTACGAAGAAAAGCAGCACCACTGCCAGGATCGGCCAGGTTCCGGAAAAGAAGTCGCGCACCGTTGCGTGGATGCCGTTGCTCGCACCCGGGTATTGCCGTTGAATCCCGTGGCGGCGGAAATACCAGAAGGAGACGGCCAGGCCGGTGATGATGTGCAGGATCGAGAAGGGCAGTTGGAACAAAATGATCCGGCGCATTGGTATGCGCGACATGGTCTGGAAAAGCAGCAGTCCGGCATAGAGCGGCCAGATCAGTTCCCAGTCATGACGGAACCAGAAGTTGAGGAAAGCGTTGAAAGCCGGCTTCAGCTTCATTTTATCGGTGGAAACCTGGACCAACGGCGCCGAGAGCAGCGCCCCTCCCGGCATGGGCAGAAAGCCGATAATGGCCGGAGAGACCATGGCCACCAGGCGCTTGTCGCGGATCATGGTGTTGAGCGAATCGATCAGGCGGTCGTACATGCGCCGGCTTTTCTGCACGGCGCCGATATATTGCACCAGGATGATGATCAGGAACAACTCCAGGGTCTGGGGATCACTTACTCCTGCCCAGGCGCTCTCTCCGGCCTTGAGCAGCTTGACTCCAAACAGGGCAACGGTGAGCAGGGTGATGGCAAAAACAGCCAGGGAGAGTTCGACCTTCCAACGCAGAAGCAGGATCAGCAGGACGATCAGCAGCAGGAATTTGGCGGCCAGGATCAACTGTTGGCCCCGGGAAAGAACTTGGCCAGCACTTCTTTGTCAGCGGGCGGCGTGAACAGGGATACAACAAACAGGCTGAGCAGTGAGACGGCCAAGGCCGGGTAAATGATGGGAATGCCGAAGGGATCTGCATTGGCATCTCCGAGCGGCCGCATGATCTGCGGCCAGATGGAACCAGAAAGTTTTAAAAACACGGTCACCAGGGTGCCGAGCACGATCGATACCAGCCCTGCGGCACGCGTTACCCGCTTGGAGGCCAGGGCGGCAATCAAGGCCGGTGTGATGACCACGCCATATATCGTATAGGCGAAATAGGCATTCTCCAGGACGGAGCTCATCCTGGTGGCCATCAGGTAGGCCAGGATACCGACCAGGACGATGAAGAATTTCTGCAGCAGGATGACTTTTTTCTGGGAAGCGTCGCGATTGACGAAGCGGTGGTAAATGTCGCGCATGATGGTCGTTGTCGGCGACAACAGGTAATTCATGCCGGTGGAGATGACCACGGCGGTGGCGGCACCGAGCAGCAGCACCCCCACAGGCAGCGGGATCATGTTCTTGGCGGCCTGCAGGATCACCGAGGCGGGCTCCATGGTTCCCGCCTGGAGCTCTTTCCAGAAATAGGCGCTGGCGAACACGGCCATGACAATGACCACCGATTCGACGACGATGGTGCCGATCAGCCAGAGACCGGCCGCCTTTTTGGCGTCCTTGGGCGTTTTGGCCGAGTAAAACTTCTGGTACATACTCTGCACGCCCATCAGCAGCAGGAAGGTCGACAAGGCGATGGCCGGGATCTTCAGGTAGGGATTGCCGCCGAACTGCGAGCTGATCACCTGGAAATGCGAGACAGGCAGGACAGCTTTGATTTTATCCCAGCCCCCGGCGGCCCAGATGACCAGAGGAGTGGAAAGGACGGTCGAGGAGACGATGATGATGCCGTTGGGCAGGTCGGTGTTGGTCACGGCGATCATGCCGCCGATGACCGTGAACAGGATGACGAACAGGGCGGCCATGAACTGCCCCTGGGCCACCGTGATCGAGCCATCGGAAATGACATTGAGGATATAGCCGCCGGCGCGGAACTGGTAGGAAACGATGGTGGTAAATGAGATAAAGATGGCGATGGCGCCCACCACCCGGGCCAGCGCCCCATAGCGTACTTCCAGGATATCACCCACGGTGTACTGCCCGAAAGTACGGATCTTGGCGGCCAGGAAATAGATGACCAGGATACCCAGATAAGCGCCGGCCGGCTGCCACATGGCGCTCCAGCCAGCCTTGGAGGCGAACTCGGCGCCGGCGATAAAGGTGCCCGAGCCGATCCAGGTACAGACCAGGGTGAAGACCATCTTGCCGACCGTCAAGGAACGGCCGGCGACCATCATGTCGTCCTGGCTCTTGACCTTACGGGACTTCCAGAAATTCATCACGGTCAGGGCTAGCAGGTAGGCCAGGATCATGCTGATGTAAATGTTCATGGTCGCGCTCCTCGCATCATGGATTCAGGAAAACCGATTATAAAAAAAAACAGGCAAAAACGCAATAAGCATCATATTTCCTGGAACCAGCCGTTCTCCAGACCCAGTTTCAGGGCCTCGTCCCTGACCAGTCGGTATTCTTCAGGTTGCAGGCGGCGGTTTAAGGGCGTGCAGCCGGCGGCGCGGTGAGCCGGAAAATACTGGCTCATCAGGCTGAGCCAAGCCTCTCTGAAATTGCTGGCGGCAATGGTTCGCATTACTTCCAGGGAATTATCAATGCTGCCGGGGATGATCAGGTGGCGGATCACTGTGCCACGCACGGCCACTTCATTATCGTCCAACTGCAGCGGCCCGGTCTGCCGGAACATTTCGGCAATGGCAGCCGCGGCATGATCGAAATAATCTCCGGCGCCCGACAGCTCCAACGCCAGCAGTCGCGAGCTTTCGCTTGGACCATACTTCAGGTCGGGCAGGTAGATATCCACGACACCTGCCAACTGGGTGATCACCTCGGCCCTATCATAGCCGCTGGTGTTGTAGACCAACGGGATAGCGAGTCCCTTGGCACGGGCGATCTCCAGGGCGTCCATGATGTGATGAAGGTAAGGCGTCGGCGACACCAGATTGATGTTGTGACTGCCCCGCTTTTGCAGCGATAAAAAAATTCCGGCCAGCTGCTCGACCTGATAAAACTCACCATGAAAGAGCTGCGAAATAGGGTAATTCTGGCAGAACAGGCAGCTCAATGTGCAGCCGGAAAAAAACACCGTGCCCGAGCCCCGGCAACCGGAAATCGGCGGCTCTTCGCCGAAATGGAGATTGTGAGAGGCGATCTTGACTTCCCGGCCCGCCCGGCAGACGCCGGAATGACTGTTTTTACGTTCAGCGCCGCATTGGCGCGGACAGAGGCGGCAGTTATTGAAACGATCCGCAAAAAACTCTCGTTTCAAGCGCCAATCGGCCGCGGACAGTTCAAGGTAAAGGGGAAGGCTCAGCCGTTCCACTCGAAATCTTTGCCCAGGAACAATTGGCGTGTCTTTTCTTCCTGCACTATCTGGGCCGGAGTACCGGAACTCAGGATATGTCCCTTGTGGATGATATAGGCCAGGTCGGTGATGTAAAAAGTGTCCTTGACATTGTGGTCGGTGATGATAATGCCGATGCCTCTGGTCTTGAGCTTCATAATGATCGTCTGGATATCCATAATGGTGATGGGATCGATGCCGGTGAAAGGTTCGTCCATGAACAGGAAGCGCGGCGCCATGATCATGGAACGGGCGATCTCCAGGCGCCTTTTCTCCCCGCCCGACAACTGGTGAGCCGGGGAGTCCTTGACCGCCAGCAGACCGAAATCAGCCAGCAAGTCCATGGTTTTCTGCCGGGCCTCGTCAGCGGGGCTGTGCATCTCCAGCACCATGAACAGGTTATCGAAAACCGTAGCTTTCATGAAAACTGAATGCTGCTGAGGAAGGTAAATCAGCCCTTTCTGTGAGCGCTCGTAAGAAGGGATGCCGTTGACGTTCTCGCCATTGAGTTCAACGCTGCCGCTGTCGGGCTTGACGATGCCGGCCATCATCAGGAAAGTGGTGGTCTTGCCCGCCCCATTGCGTCCCAGCAGGGCAGTGATCTTCCCGGACTTGAATTCCAGGTTGATGGCGTCGACTACGGGAACGCTGTTGTAGATCTTGGTCAGGTCGCGGGTCAGCAGCCGGTCCATCACAATCCGAGTTCAGCGGAAATATTTTGCATGGCCCCCAGACAAAGCTGCAGAAATTCGTCAAGGGTCATTGCCAATTTGACGCAGCCCGCCATCTGCTCACGCGAGGCCCCCTTGGCAAAGGTTTTCTCCTTGAAGCGCTTCTTCAGGAAAGGCAGATCCAGGCTTTGCAGTTTCTTCTCCGGATGCATCAGGGCGCAGGCAATGATGAAACCGCTGGCCGGATCGATGGTCAACAGGGAGAAATCCATTTTGGAGCTGGGCTCGACCCTCATATTGTGGGACTTGATGGCATGAATGATTTCCTCCGGCAAGGCATGGGCGGCCAGCATCTCAGCGGTTTTTTCTGTGTGTTCGGCCGGGCTTTGAACCGTGTATTCATAATCCAGGTCGTGCAGCAGTCCAGCCAGCGCCCATGGCTCCGGGTCAAGTCCGAAATGCAGGGCGAAATCCTTCATGCAGGCCTCAACAGCCAGGCAGTGCTTGATCAGGTTGCGGTTTTTCAGGTGCTGCTGAAGCAATTCCAATGCTTGCTCGCGTTTCATGGAAATCTCCTGTAAAAACAGAATTATATGCTGCCGAACGTGATTATGCAAGAGCGTTCCGGATTGTTTCATCAGGATGCTTGTGATAAAATATTATTTATTGAACGACAATTGAGAAGTTCGGCAAGGAGGAAAGCATGATCCAAGAAAAAACAAAGATTCCAGCTAAGGAAAAGGAGCCGGAAAAAAATTCCCGGAAATTCTATTACGTCATCGGCGCCCTGGCTCTGGTGATAATCGTACTGGCTTTTTTCATCTTCAAGGGGCCGGCAGGCCCTCAGCTTTCACCAAAAATGAAGCAGATGCAAGAGACAGTGCAGCAGATCCAGCAGTTGGAATCGAGCATCCAGGAAAAGCAGAACGAAGTTTTCGATATTTTAAGCGACTACAAAACAAAAACCGGCGAAGACCTTCCTGAAGTCAACATCATGAACCTTTCTCCCGAGCAAAAAAAGGTCCTGGAAGAAAAGATAAAAAATGAAAAAGACGTCTCCATTAAATCACTTCTCCAGGATATCCTGGACAAGAACAACGATATACATAACCTGAACGCCAGGGTACAGGAACTGGAAACACTGCTTCCCAAGCCGCACCTGGTCGAAAAAGGAGAGAACCATTACCAGATCGCCATGAATTTCCTGCTTAATGAAAAAGGCGTGGATAAAGCCCGGGCTATGGAACTGGTGGAAAGGACCCTGCTCTTCGAGCCGATCGTACCCGGCTTCAAGATCTGGAACTTCTATGCCGAAGACGAATACGGCACCTTCATCACTCAGGGCAGCGCCCCCATCTCCCCCAACCAGATCCAGAGGAAAGTGAAAAAAGAACTGGTCGACGCCAAGGACAAAGCCATAGCCGAAAAGGATAAATTGCAAAGTGATATCACTGAAATGGAAATCCGGCGCAGCGAGCTGATCTCCCAGTTGGACCTGCTCAACCAGGAAAAACAGAACATGCTGGGTAAAATGAGCAATCTCAACGATCAGAACCAGGAAATGCAGGCCGCCCTCAATTCGGTCTATTTTGCCATGGACCTGCGCAAAAACCTGACAAAAAACGGCATCATCAAGGGTGGCTTCCTGCGCTCCACCAAGCTGCAGAAAGTTGATATCGCCATGTTCGACCGTTCGCTGGACCTGCGCGGTGACCCGAAGATCACAGCTGCCGCAGCCGATTTCCAGCTCAAAAAGATCAAGGACATAACCATTTATCCAGGCTATTTCAAACAGGACAGGGATTATAAAGTCGAATTTGACGAAGTCGGCCAAAGCGTGACTATCACCATTCTGGACATAAAAAAATTCATGAGCGAAAAGATCGCCATCGCCATCGAATAAGGCAAACAGGTTCGCGGGGCGCGCTTGCCGGCGCCCCGTTTTTTCAAGCCGGATCCAAAAGCCAATGATCGGGAAAGTGCATGCCATAGCCAAGGGTGGTTGCGGCATCATTCACGAATCAGAAAAAACCATATTCATCCCCGGTGTCATCGTTGGAGAAACCGTGGAATATGCCCACTTGAACCGGCGGCAATCGGTCTGGCGGGGAAAACTGCTGCGGGTGATCGAAGCTTCGCCCCGACGGGTCGAACCGCCCTGTCCCCACTATCATGAATGCGGCGGCTGCAACCTGCAGCACATGAGCTATGAGGAGCAACTGCGCAGCAAAAGCGAAATACTGCTGGGTAACCTGAAGAAAATCGCCGGCATGGCTTTTCCCGGCCCGCTGGACGTTTTGTCTTCCCGGCCCTGGCGCTATCGCAGCAAGAGCGAATTCCAGGTTCGTGAAGGTGTGGGTGGTTTTTTTAAAAAAGAATCGCAACAGGTCATCCCCATCCGGCAGTGCCTGCTGGTACCGGAGGCGGTGGAAGCCCATTTTCTCACTCAGCGCCAAGCTTTCAGTAAATATGCCAACGCCCAGCTGCGGGTCATCAGCAACGGCCGGGACCTGGCCGCCCGGCTGGCTTCTCCAGGCGAGTCGCACACTTGGTTCAGTTGCGAGCGTTCGGTCCGCTTCGAAGTTGGCGCTTACGCCTATCAGATCTCCCCTGATAACTTCATCCAGGCTAACCTTTTTCAGCTGCTGCCCATGCTGGATCTTATTGAAAAAAACCTGGACAACATGAATGCGGATACAGCCGCCGATCTCTTCTGCGGCTGCGGTTTTTTCACTCTACCGCTGGCCCGGGGCTGCCAAAGCGTTCTGGCCCTTGAAAATGATTCGCAAAACCTGGCGGCCCTGCGCGCCAACCTGGAACTGAACCGGGCCGTTAACGTCCGCATCCTCCAAGCCGACGTGTTGCAGGCCGACCTGCCGCCGGCCGGGCTATACGTAGCGGACCCCCCCCGGGGGGGGCTATCAACCAGGATCATCGCCGCCATGGCCGCAAGTGCTGCTGAAACAATTATTTATTTTTCCTGCGATTCGGCCACATGGGCCCGTGACCTGCGGCTGTTCTCCTCCCATGGTTTCAAACTGCAGGAATTGCGCCTGCTCGACAATTTTCCCCAGACCGATCATTTTGAGATTTTTTCTATCCTGAAAAAGAAATGAATTGATTAAGCTTTAGGGATTATTTCACAAAAAGCAACCCATATATCTTTTCAGGTGACATGCGGTTTTTTTTAGCGATAGCGCTTAAGGTTTCACTCAAAGCACTAAATTGCAAGCCCTTGGCCACGGCATTGCTCAAAACTTGTTGCTCGGAAATCCCCGACAAGGCGCAAAGGTTGGCTAGCGAAAGTTTATCGGCGTCGGCAACAGGCGGGGTGATAATCGCCAAGGCCGAGCCGCTCTTGAATTTTCCGCGCCAAACGCTGAGCCATCTGTAAGGCAACCACTCATTTATGGCACCGACCAGGACCAGCCCGGTCAGCAGTGCCGCGGCGATGAGCTCGCGAAACACAGCCGTACCCTTGAAAAACCTTCCAAATTGCTCTTTTTTCAGCCGGCAATATGCTGTCAGGACGCGCCAATTGTATAGTAAATGGATTGAGGCGCTGATCAGTAAAACAAAAACGAAAACCGTGTGCAAGCCCTCCCACTGCTTCTTGTTCAACCCCAGCGCCGACCAGCCGGTCCATGCAGCCAGACTGCCTTCGGGGCGCAGGAATAAAACAAGGCCCGACAGGACACCAAAAAAAAATGAAAAGGCCAGCCAAAAAGCGGAAAAAGCGCGGAAACGGAAAGCATTTGCTTTTGCAATCATGAAATATCCTCGTTTTTTAAGTTTTTATAAGGAAATGAATTGTAACAAATAGAGTGGAATGGTTAAAGAGCCAAATGAGCCAAGAGTTGTAAAGCTAAAAAGAATTTGGCAGAATTCGCTTGATTGCAGCCAGCTCTCTAATCCTTGAACTATTGCACTTCCAGCAAGACAATTTTTTATTTTTTGTCAAAAAACCAAAGTTATGCTATTTTAAAATCATGAAGAAAAGCATTGTTTTCATGCTATTGTTTTTTTTGGCCGGCTGGCTGCTGGCGACTGATGAAAACTTCAACTGCTTCTCCATTGTGACCGGAAAGGACACTACGGCCGACGGTTCGGTGCTTTTGGCCCACAATGAAGACGACCGTGGCCGGTTACTGGTCAACATCTACAAAGTCCCGGCCCGGGAACACAAGCGTGATAGTGTCTTCACATTGAAAAGCGGCACTGTTCTTCCCCAATACACTAACGTTCCCGGTTTGTTGTGGCTGGAGATCCCGGAAAGCGATTTTGCCGATACCTACGTCAGCGAATACGGGGTAGCCGTGACCTCCAATTCCTGCCCCTCGCGCGAAGACAAGCCCGAACTGTTGGCGGGCGGCATCGGCTTCAGCCTGAGGCGCCTTGTCGCCGAAAGGGCTCATACTGCCCGTGAAGGCGTAAGCATTGCCGGCGAATTGATCTCCCAGTACGGGTACAATGCTTCGGGACGGACATACATCATTGCCGATGCCCGCGAAGGTTGGCTTTTGCACGCGGTCAACGGCAGACACTGGATCGCCAAACGTGTTCCTGACAACGAAGTTGCGGTCATCGCCAATCGCTACACCATTACTGCCGTTGACCTGAAAGATCGCGAGAATTTCCAGGGCGCAGCGGACATTATTGAATACGCCGTGAGCCGGGGTTGGTTCAATCCGCAAAAGGACGGCGAATTCAATTTCGCCAGGGTCTATTCAAATCCAAACAATTTCACCGACATGAAGAACGTTTTGCGGCAATGGCAAGGTACCAATTTGCTGGCCGCCAAAGCGCTCAAACTGGAAGACCCCTTGCCATTTTCATTCAAACCCAGGCGCCGTATCCGCCTGAATGACCTTTTCCGGGTATTGCGCGACCATTATGAAGGAAGTAAGTACGATAGCAGCAACCATTATAAAAACGGCTCGCCCAACTCCGGCAGCAACCGCACCATCTGCACTGAAACCACCCAATACTCCTTTGTTGCCCAAATGCGGAACTGGCTGCCCGCCGAGATTTCCAGCCTGATCTGGATATCCTTGCGCCGCCCGGACAGCAACGCCTTTTCGCCCTGGTATGTATCCATGGGCGCAGTTCCTGACGGTTACAGCCGGGAAAACGTAAACAGCGCACTGAAAAACCACTTCTCACCACTTCCAGCCGCGGCTCTTGAAGATGCCGGCCATGCCTTCAATACATATGCCAAGATTTCCGAGGTGGTCGACAGGCAATACAAGAACAGGATCGAGAAAACACAGAAGGTTTGGCGCAACTTTGAGGATTTTTTATTCAGCGATGTAAAAAACCACGAAAAAGAATTTATTTTCCTTTTAAAAGGCAACAAGCCCGTGGCCCGGAAGATCATCGACAATTACATTCACGGGCTGGAATACCGAAAATGGTTCCTGGCCGCGGAATTGTTAAAAGAATTCCGCAATTGATCCCGGCCGCGCCGCAACAGGACATTGACAGACCCATACTTCCAGCATAAAATGCAGGTTCAGGCAAAAAATCCGAAAAACAAAATGGGATACGACCAATGAAAAAAGCGAAAAGCTCGAAAACCGTGATCATGGCCGCCTTCATCGCCAACCTGTTCATCGCCCTGGTCAAATTCGCTGTGGCTTGGCTCAGCACTTCGTCGGCCATGTTGGCCGAAGCGATTCATTCCACGGCCGATGCCCTGAACCAAGTGCTGCTGTTCATCGGCATCAAAAAAGCCGCCAGGAAAGCCGACGAGCTCCATCCCTTCGGATTTTCCGGTGAAGCCTATTTCTGGTCCTTCATTGTGGCCATCATCCTGTTCACCAGCGGCGCCATATTCTCCATCTACGAAGGCGTGCAGAAATTACGCCACCCTGCTCCCGTGTCCCATGTCCCGATTGCCCTGATCGTCCTGGCTGTAGCCGTCATCGCCGAAGCGGTTTCCCTGCGTGTCGCTTTCAAAAAAATCAACATCGAACGCGGCAAGACCGGACTGATCCCCTACCTGCGCAATTCAAAAAAAGCGGAATTGATCGTGGTGTTCCTGGAAGACACCGCCGCGCTCATCGGCCTGGCCATCGCCATGACCGCCCTTTTGCTTGAGCATTTTACCGGCATTCTTTTTTTCGACGGGCTGGCCTCAATCCTGATCGGCTTGCTGCTGGCGGTCACGGCGCTGTTCATGGGCAATGAAACCAAGTCGCTGATCATCGGTGAAAGCGCCGATCCGGAACTGCTGCGCAAAATCCGCCTCTTGCTGCTTAAAGAAGAAAGCATCAGCCGCGTGATCCATATCCGCTCCCTGCACCTGGGCGCCAACGATATCCTGCTTGCCATCAAAGCGGAATTCAATCCGCGTTTGAATTCCAGGCAAATCTGCAATCTGATAAACGGCATTGAAGCAGACATACGCAGCCTTTACCCCGGGATCAACAAGATATTTATCGAGCCTGATATTTTCCGAAAAACCTGAAGCTATACCCCTTGCGGGTCATGCCCTTGGCCATCCACCTGCGGGCCAGGACAGGGCAATGGGCGAGGCTTGAATGTTGATTTTTATTCATGGTGGCGCTCCCCTTTCCTTTTCAGAATAAAGAGATAAAAAATGATTCCCGCCATTCCAAACGCCTGAACTGCGACCATCAAGCGGTGCTGCAGCAGGTCGACCGGAAACGGACGAATGAACTCGATCAGTAAAACCGAAGCAAAAAATGCGACCGTGGCAAAAATCACTTTAAGCCTGAGCATGCTTTTCCGGCTCAGAACGATCAAGGCGCTCCAGCCCATAGCTGTGAAAAACACCAGCCAGGCACTGGTCATGCCGGGAGAATTCACGGCATCATGATACAAGAACAGGAAAAAGGCCAGCGCCAGCAAGGCAAAAAGCACGGGAAATATCAGCAGCGCTGTTTTCTTCATGGTGAAGAACATGATAGAAAAAAACCGGTTCACTGTCAACCGCTTACCGCTGCAATTCTTTTTTTCGCACCTTTTTTTAATGGGCAGCTTGCTTGTTTACTTTTCCCTTGCATTCGCCTATAATTTTCACGGAGGCAACAGTGGAAACTTTGCAAGTTTTAAATAAATTCAACGGCTGCAGCCTGGATAACTACCCGCAGATCCAGCACAACAACCTGTTCAGAAGGATCAGGGACAACTTCCACTTTGAACTGTTTCTAAAAGGCAGCAACATGCTGTTTTCACCTTTTTATACCCAATTGCGCGGTGAATCATTTCCAGAACTGACCGGTTTTTTATCCCAGAACGAAAAATTCCTGGACAGCCTCAAGGATTTCATCGTCAATTCACTTTTCGTTTACAGCGCTGTAATCGAGGAAAACGCCAACTATTTGATCAACGAGCAGGACATCATCATAGGCCGCCTGATGTACCGCGAGCATAGTAAATTCGAAGTAAAATTCTATTCCCATTACCAGGACGAACTGCAGAATTCTTACAACGACAAGATCTACATCGGCCGCATCTTCATCGACCTGAAAAAATTTGAAAAAGATCACCTGGGCCTGAACGAATATTTCCATTCCATTTTGGAACAGAACGCCAAAATCCAGGAAAGGGCCCTGCACAAACTCCGCTATTATGACGATTACAAGAAGCCTTACCTGGACGAGATCGATTATCTGGCCAAAGAAGTCAACTCCGAAGCACTGGAGCGGATCAAGCTTTTCCCCAAGAGCAACTTTAAAAACGCCTCGACCATCGCCCTGATCGAAAGCATCGACAACCTGCTGCATATCCAGAACCTGATGCTCGAGCTGAAGGACTTCACATTGGAATTCGAAAGCAAGCTGCGCCTGGGCGAAGAGACCAATTACGTCAAATACCTGTTCAAATTTTCCAAGGACCTGATCAACGACATCAAATACCTGAGCAAGCTGTACTACCTGATCAGCAACAAAATATCCAAATATTCCATCATCTGATGCTCAAATCTTCGCGCTGGATCAAGCAACAGGCTGAAAGCAACCACTTGCTGGAACCTTTCGTCGCCACATCGGTCCGCTCCGGCGTTATTTCCTACGGACTTGGTCCCTATGGTTATGACCTGCGCCTGGACAGGACCTACCGGCGCCTGGCCGGGCCTCCGGCGCTTATGGACCCCCACAAGGTCAGCGAAGCCAATTTCGAGACCTTGAGCGAAGATGTTATCGTTATCCCCCCCGGCCATTTCATCCTGGGACGGAGCGTGGAGTATTTTCGTATGCCGAAAAAAATCCTGGGATTGGTATTCGGAAAATCCACCTATGCCCGCTGCGGCATCCTGGTCAACGTCACCCCCCTGGAGCCGGAATGGTCGGGATACCTGACCATTTCCATCGCCAACTGCGGCTCCTGGCCGGCAGCCCTGCACCCCGACCAGGGCATCGCCCAGGTCATCTTCATCGAAAGTTCCGACCTGCCGATCCTTTCCTACAAAGAGCTCGACGGCAAATACAACGAACAGGACGAAGTCACCGTCGCCAAGATCCAGCAAGGATGAAGGCCTCCGGCCACCATGTTGAAAGAGGTACTGCATAAAGGGGCGTTTGTCAAGCACTGCCCCTGTTCCCCGGGCGCTGTTCCCTGCGGCTACTTCAACCTGAATCTTCAGAGCGGCTGCCCTTTCGACTGCAGCTACTGCATTCTGCAGGCCTACCTGGAAGACAAGAGCCAGGCCGTGTTTTTCAGCAACCGGGCCGCCCTGGAAACGGAATTGCACGAATTCCTGGCCAAGAACCAGGAAGTGCGCATCGGCACAGGCGAGTTGAGCGATTCCCTGGCCTATGAACAAATTCGTCCCAGTGCTGCTCGGGTACTGGGATTGTTCCAGGGATTTCCCGAAGCGGTTTTCGAATTCAAGACCAAGGCGGTTGCCATCCGCGCCCTGCTGGAGGCCAAGGAGGTGCCGGCCAACATCGTTGTCTCCTGGTCATTGAACCCCGCCCCGCTTGTCCGCCGCGAAGAACGACTCACCCCCTCCCTGGACCGCCGCTTGCAGGCCTTGGCCGCCGTCCAGGAAAAGGGCTTTAAAATCGGCATCCATTTCGATCCGCTCATCCTCTGCACGAATTGGAAAAAAAATTACCGGGAACTCATTCACCGCCTGGCGACGGTTATCCGGCCGGAGCGTATCGCCTGGTGGAGCCTGGGGGCTTTGCGCTTTCCCCCGGAACTGAAAAAACACATTTTCCGGCACCGGGAATCCCAGCTTTTCTGGGGCGAGCTGATCGAGGGCGGGGACAAAAAATACCGCTATTTCACCCCCCTGCGCCTGGAATTGTTCCGTTTCGTCCGCGACGAGATCCGCACCCGCCTCTCCCGTCATCTTCCCCTTTATTTGTGCATGGAGGACGCGGATACCTGGAAGGAGATCTTCCCGGAACTGAAGGTCGACGAAAAAGGGATCAACCGCTATCTGTATCGATCGGCCATGGAAAAAGGGAAAAAATAAAATGAAGATCGGCTATCCTTGCCTCAACCGCACCATCGGCTGCACGCCAAGCAGCACTTTCCGCCTGCGTTCCTACTCGCCGGCGCGTCTGCAGGAAACGGTTCGCCAGAACCTGGAGTGCCTGGGCCGGATCCTGGAGTTCAACCTCGCCAAGGGCCTGCTGTTCTTGCGCATCACCTCGGACCTTGTCCCCTTTGCATCTCATCCGGTCTGTGCGTTCCCCTGGCAGGAGGAATTCGCCGGGCGCTTCATTGCGCTTGGCAGCATGATGCTCCGGAACGGCATGAGGGTCTCCATGCACCCCGACCAGTTCACCCTGATCAATTCCCCCGATATCGCCATTTTCGATCGCAGCAGCGCCGAACTGGCCTATCACGCCGAAGTTCTTGACCTGCTGGGACTGGACCTGACTGCCCGGATCCAGATCCATGTCGGCGGCGTATATGGGGATAAAAAAAAGAGCCTGGAGCGCTTCTGCGGGCGCTTCGAAAAATTGGACGAAAAAATCCGCCGCCGCCTGGTTGTGGAAAACGACGACCGCCAATACAGCGTTGCCGACTGTCTGCAGATCAGCAGATGCACGGGCATCCCCGTTCTTTTCGACTCTTTTCACCACCAGTTGAACGGCAACGGGGAAGCCTTGGGCACGGCGCTGAGCCAAGCGGCGGCCACCTGGGGAAAAAACGACGGTTTGCCCATGGTCGACTATAGTTCCCAGAAACAAGGTGAACGCAAGGGCCGCCATGCCGAAAGCATCGATCTTGAGGATTTTGCCGGGTTCATTGCCGCCGGGGCTGGCCTTGATTTCGACATCATGCTCGAGATCAAGGACAAGGAGAAGAGCGCCTTGCACGCCCGGGATTTTCTGGTTAAAATGAAGCGCATCGGGGCAACAAGTTGAAATTTTAGCTAACGCGGAGGGAAACATGGCCCAAGTGATTATCCTGGCAGCGCTGGTTGTTTTTATTTTCATGACACTGGTTTTCATCCTGGCCCTGATCAAAAAGAACAACGGCGTTGTCGACATCGCCTGGGGCTTGGGTTTCATCCTGGTCAGCTCAGTAATTTTCGCGCTTCATGGGGCTGGCCAGGCCCGGCAATGGCTGGCCTTGACGCTGGTATGGGTCTGGGGCGGCCGCCTGGCCCTGCATGTATTCCGCCGCAACCGCGGACACGAAGAAGATTTCCGTTACGCCGCCTGGCGCCGCCAGTGGGGCAAACATTTTGTCATGCGCAGCTTCGGGCAGATCTTCATGCTGCAGGGCCTTCTGCTGCTGCTGGTCAGCGCACCATTGCTGCTGATCGTCGGCCAGACGCAGCCGGCCTTGCGTCTCCTGGACGGGCTGGGCCTGCTCATCTGGCTGGCGGGCTTTCTATTCGAAACCATCGGCGACCGCCAGCTGGCCGCATTCATAAAAAACCCGGCCAACCGCGGCAAGATCATGACCGGCGGCTTGTGGAGCTTCAGCCGCCATCCCAACTATTTTGGCGAGGCAACCCTCTGGTGGGGAATGGCCTTGCTGGCCCTCTCCGCACCGCGGGGCTGGTTGGGGCTGATCGGCCCTGTGGTCATCACGTTCCTGCTGCGCTTCGTTTCCGGCGTGCCGCTGCTGGAAAAAAAATACCGCGGCCGCCCCGATTTCGAGGCATACAAGAAAAGGACCCCGGTCTTTTTCCCCTGGTTCCCTAGAAAAGTGAAATAAAAAAAGCTAAGTGTTAGTGATAGTGTTAGTGTTAGCAAAGAGCAATTAACGATCTCAAAATAACTTAAACGATCTTTAATAGAACTTTGCTTCTCTTCCTGACACTTGCACTAACACACTAGCACAGGGTTTTTTGGTCAGTGAAGGTCAGCTGGCCATCACCTCTTGTCCGGATACGCCGGCTGCGGCGGGAACTTGTTCTTCATGTTTTTTTCAATGGCGGCCAGTATCGTCGCGATGGCCTTCTCCAGCTGCAGGTCGCGGCCGGCCATGACCGAAGCGGGATCGTTGTCGACGACGATATCGGGCATGGCGCCCCTGTTTTCCACCCACCATTGGCCCGATTTTCCGTAGAAAGCGTTGTTGGGCTGGTGGATCCGGCCATTGTCAACGGTCCTCTGGCCGTTAATGATGCCGACCAGTCCCCCCCAGGAGGGGACGCCGACCACCGGGCCCAATCCGCGATCCTGGAAATGCTGTATAAAGGCCTCGCCGTCTGACCCGTTGTCCTCGTTGGACACGGCGACATAGCACTGCGGGCCGACGCTGCCCGGATAACGGAAAGGCTTCATGTCGCGCAGCACGTTGAAGCCCACCTGCTGACGTTCCAGCTTGTCGATAAGAAAATATTCGGTCCAACCGCCCGAGTTGCGCCGCACATCGATAATAATGCCATCCAGATTGCGGAAGGCGCGCCAGAACTTGTCGAATTCACCGATGCCCCGGGAGCCCATATTGTTGATGTGCATGTAGCCGACGCGGTTGTCAGTTGCTTTCAGCACCTTGCGGATGTTCTCGGTAAGCCAGCGGTTGTAGCGCAAGGCGCGGTCGCTGCGCAATGGCTCGATCTCGTAGGTCCGGGCATTTTGCATGGTCGGTGCCGCGTTGACGGTGATCGACAACTTCTGGCCGTCCCTCACCTGCAGGTGCCGGTTATAATCCTCGTTTTTCTGCAGGACCTTGCCGTTGATGGCGAGCAGGTAGTCCCCCTCCCTGATCCGGATATCGGGCCTGACTAAGGGCGACTTGAGCTCCAGGTTGTATTCGCTGGGCCCATAGATCTTTTCGAAGCGGAAGAAACCGGCTGCAGCATCATACAGCAAATCCGCACCCAAGCGGCCTGTGTAAACAGGAGTCTCAGGCAGAGCCAGAGGTCCCATGTCGCCGCCGCGAATGTAGGCATGGCCGACACACAACTCGCCGACCATCTGAGACATCAGCCAGTTGAGGCCGGCGCGCGTGCTGAGCTCCGGGATCATGGCGCGGAAGCGATCGCCGACATCCTTCCAGTCCTGTCCGTGCATGCCGGCATCATAGAAAAAATCACGGTACCAGCGCCAGGTGTCGGAAAAAATCTGCTTCCATTCGGCCAGGGTGTCCATGTAATAAAGCATGCCATCGAGTTTCAGTTTATGGATTTTGTCGCCGGCCAATTTTTGGGCGTCCAGGAGGTCGGCGAGCCTGGCAATGAAGAAATCCCTTTCCCGGTTCAATATGATCTGTTCGCCGTTCACCGAAAGGGCGTAGTCACGGATCTTGTCCGAAAGCACCGTCTCCTTTTTTTCCTGCATGTCAAAGCTGTGCATCTGCCACTTGCTGTCGCGTCCAGGCTTGAAGACTTCCTCGTACTCGTCCTCGCTGAACACCGGCACCGAGCACCAGAGCAACTTTCCCCGGCCGGCGCGCAGGAAAAAATAATTGCCGGCCGGAACCGGCAGGGCAAAGGTGCGCATGGCCAGGCCTTCCAGATCGATTCTGACGCGCTTGGCTTGGGCCGGGGATGAGGTCTTTCCGGTTTCAGTTTTATCCTTTTTGGGCTCGGCCTTATCCATATCGCCCTCAGCAAAGGGCGGCTTTTGCCCTCCCTGCAATTGCACCGCCATCACCTTGTAGGGATTGGCAATTACGTGGTTGTCCTCGTAAAAGTCCATGGTGATGTCGAAATTGCGACTGGAGAGGTAATAAAGATAGTCGCCGTTGCCGTCGAAACAGGGATTGAGGTTGTTGTAGAAATCGTCGGTCACAGCAAATTTCTTTTTTTGTTCCAGGCTGTAGAGAAAAACCTGGCTATTGCGGTTGTAGGCCACCATGGTGTAGCAGACCCAGAGGCTGTCCGGCGACCAGCCGTAATCATCGATCTCCCAGCTGAACTCGTCGTTTTTCAACTGCGGCACCGCATCGATCGGCGTCAACTGCTTTTTTTCCACATCGAGCCAATATAGCGCCATTTCCTTGTTGCCAAAAAGGATCTTTCTGCCGTCGGGCGACCAGGCCTGGCGATAGACGGCGCGGTCGAGAGCGCTGGTCAGCTGCAGCCATTCGCCGCCGGTCGTCTTTTGCTTGTAGAGCTGGTATTCACCGCTCTTGTCGGAGAAAAAGGAGAGCCATTGCCCATCTGGCGAAAGGCGCGGGAAGATCTCCCGCGAGCCCGGCGTCTGCGAGAGGTTGCGCGTCTGTCCGGACTTGACCGGCAGCAGAAAGAGATCGCCGCGGGCTTCCAGCAGCGCTGCTTTGCCGTCGCCGCCCACATCCATGCCATGGATGTATTCCTTGGGATCAAGCCAACGGTCACGCATACGCCAGCGGTCGCTGGGCAGGTTGATCGCGGTCTTTTTTGTCGATCCGCTCCTGATTTCCAGCAGGTGCAAATAGCCGTCCTGCACGTAAATGATGCGCTCGCCGTCGGTTTCCGGCATCATCACATCATATTTTTCATGGCGCGTTACCTGCGTCACTGCCTTGGTCGCGAGGTCCAAGGAAAAGAGATTGGCGACCCCGCCGGCACCGCGATCGGAAACAAAGTACATGGTGTTGCCGATCCACATGGGGTAGGCGTTTTTGCCGACATAGTCGGAAATCGCAGTGAATTGCCGGCTGGAAAAATTGTAGCGCCAAATATCGGTATGCTGTCCGCCCTTATATCGCTTCCACTGATATTCTTCATTACCGCGGCGATTGTAGAGCATTTCGCCGCCGTCGGGGGTAAAGCTGCACAGCGTGCCGCGGTCGACCGGCAACCGCTCCGCGGCCGTGCCATCTATTCTGACCCAAAACAGTTTGGGATCGCGGGTAATGAATTGTTCGAGGTTGGAGCGAAAGACGATGCGCTGGCCGTCAGGTGTCCAGGCCACTGTTTGGATACTTCCCGGCTGATAAGTTAGCCGCTTGGGCTCGCCGCCGCAGGCCGGCATCAGGTAGACGGCGGGCTGGCCGTCATAGTTGCCGGTAAAGGCGATCCATTGGCCGTCGGGGGAGAACTTGGCCGCGTATTCCTCACCGGGAAAGCTGGTCAGGCGAGCAGCCGTGCCGCCGACGCCGGATGCCAGCCAGAGATCTCCTTCATAGGTGAAGACGATCTTGTCAACATTGATATCGGGATAGGTCATAAAGCGCGCCTCGGTCGCAAAGGCCCAGGCGGCGATCGACATAAGCAGCAAAATCAAAGCAATTTTTTTTGCGTTCATGATGAATTACCTCCGTTTTTTATTTTATGGGATTAGCTTGAAAATCTCAAGAACCGGTAGGGAGTGTCGCGGCGACCCGCAAGCCGTGCATCGTCGAAATCAGGGTCCACGCTTTGCAGTGCCTCCGGGATTCACCCAACCCGTCCCTGGTCGGCCAGAGCGAAAAGGCAGAAGGTGCCGGGACCGGCGTGGGCGCCGAGGACGGCTGCGCCAACGACCTGGTAGATGGACGAGATCTTCAGCGGCGATCTGGCCAGTTCGTCTTCGAGCAGCAAGGCCGCCTGCAGGTTGTCGGTGTACACCACGCCCACGGAATAGGCTTTGCCCAGGTCAAGTTTTTTTAGGAAACGATGCACAACTTTTTTTTCCTTGTTCCTGTCGCTGAACAGCATCCCCTTTTTCACCAGCACACCGTTTTCAAAGGCCACCAGCGGCTTGATCCCCAACAGGCGGGTCAGGGAGCCGGCCAAGGGGGGCAAACGGCCGCCGCGCACGGCATATTCCAGAGATTCGATATAACCTAGGGACACGACCTCCTGGCGCCGGGATTCGATCTCGGCAACGGTCTGGTCCAGGTCCCGCCCCTGTTGCAGGAGCTGCACGGCGCTGCCGAGCAGCAGGCCGCTGCCGGCTGAAACATTGCCTGTATCGATGATGCGGATCCTGGCCTGATCGGCGGCGGGCAGTGACCGCAGCGACGCCAGGGCGTTTTGATAAGAGCCGCTCAACTTCGACGACAGGCTGAAAAAAAGTGCCTGCCTTTTCCGGGCCAGGGCCGATTCGAAAGCGGTCTTGAAATCGAGCGGCACCGGCTGCGAGGTTTTGACCACCAGGTCCTTTTCATTGCGCATGCGGCGGTAGAGATCCTCCTTGCCGATCTCGAAGCGGTCACGGCAATAGCGATCGTTAAGCAGGATCTGCAGGGGCACGATGGTGATGCCCAGGGCTTTCTCCATCTGTTCGGGAATATCAACGGCCGAATCCATGACCAGGGCGACGCCGATTTCAGGACAACTGGTTTGCGGTTCCAGTAATGAGTCAACCTTGCGGGAAATTATTTCACCGTGGCGGAGCAATTCTTTTTCCACGCTTTCGGGGCTGTCGGTGTGAATATGGAGATGCAGCATACCGGCGTCCCCGGCAATGAGCAGTGAATCGCCCCATTTTTCCAGCTGCGTCATGAAAAAATCCTTGCCCCGGCCATGCGGCCGGAACACCCATTCGGCGCAATAGGCTAGCTCGGAGGCCTCCACGGCCTGCGGGACCTGGTCAAAATCACCGCTGCCTTTCCCGGGCGCGTATTCCCTCCTGCCCTCGACTGCGGCGGCCATGCCCTTGAAGAAAAGGAAGAATCCCAATCCGCCTGCATCGACCACCTTGGCCTTCTTCAGCTGCGGCAGGATATCGCGGGTCTTTTCCAGGATTTCCTTGGCCTTGATGATCACTTTTTCAAAAATCACATGATACAATTCCCCTTGCATGGCCAGGCGCTTGAATTCCTCGGCGCTGTGGCGCAGTACGGTCAGGATGGTTCCTTCCTTGGGCTGGGCGATGGAAGCGTAGGTTTCGTTCACAGCTTTTTCCATAGCCAGGCTGAAATCGGTCGGGCCGATCGTGGCCTTGCCCTTCAAAGCCTTGGCGAAACTGAAGAAAAATTGCGAAAAGATCACCCCGGAATTGCCTTTAGCCGAAATCAGCATCCCCGCCGCCAGCCGGGCGGCCAGGTCGTCCAGTCGCGGCTCACTCATCTCGTCGATCTGCTCGTAAACAGGCAAGAGGGTATGGGTCAGGTTGTCGCCGGTGTCGCCGTCGGCGACCGGAAAAACATTGATCTTGTTGAGCAGGAGGCGGTCCTGGAAAAGGTGCTCCATGCCGCGCTTGCAGATATCCTTGAACCTTCCAGCATCGATTTCCTTCATGGCTGCGCCGTGATCTCTTCCATATCGGCCCAGTTCAGGCCCTTTTTCAAACTGATCTGCAGCGGCACCTTCAATTTTAAGGCATTTTCCATTTCCCCTGTAACCAATGCGATTAATTTTTTTTCTTCCTCGGCAGGATACTCAAAAACCAGTTCATCATGCACCTGCAGGATCAGGCGACTTTGCATGGAACGCAGGTGCTCATGGATGCGGATCATGGCAATCTTGATAATATCGGCGGCGCTGCCCTGAATGATCGTGTTGATGGCCATGCGGTTGCCGTTCTCCTTGACCGTGCGGTTGGAGCTAAGAATTTCGGGAATGGGACGGACGCGTCCGGAAATGGTCCTCACTTCGGGATCCTTCTCGGCAGCAGCGATCACTTTGTCCATGAAGAGCCTTACGCCGCTGTATTTTTCAAAGTAACGGTCGATGAATTCCTTGGCCTGGGCGAAGCTCACGCCCAATTCCCTGGCCAGGGAATAGGCACCGCTGCCGTATATGATCGAAAAATTGATGATCTTGGCGCGCCGGCGCAACTCGGCCCGCGGCGAAAAGAGATCAGCGGCGAAAACCAGGTTAGCGGTGTGCTGGTGGATGTCCATGCCGTCGGCAAAAGCCCGCAGCAGGTTTTCATCCCCGGAAAAATGGGCCATGACCCGCAGTTCTATCTGGGAATAATCTGCCGACAGCAGCCGCATGTCCCTGGCTGCGACAAATGCCCGCCGCAGGTTGAGCCCGGCGATCTCACCGACCGGGATGTTCTGCAGGTTGGGATTGGACGAAGAGAGGCGGCCGGTGGCCGTGACCGTTTGGTTGAACGACGTATGAACGCGGTCATTTTCATCGTGGTTGTCCAGAAGGCCCTGAACGTAGGTGGAATGTAGTTTTTTATAAGTCCGGAAGGCGATCAGCTTTTCGACGATGGGAAAGCCCTTCAACTCGTTAAGCACGTCAATGTCGGTGGATTGGACCTTGGTCTTGCGGGTTTTTTTACTAAGCGGCAGGTTCATTTTCTCAAAGAGCAGTTCGGCCAGCTGCTGGGAGGAGTTCAGATTAAATTCGTAGCCCGCCAGCTCCTGGACCTCTTTTTCAATCGCGGCGATCTGTTCCTGCAAACGAGTGGCGGCCTTTTTCAGGAAAGCGCGGTCGATGCCGATGCCGTGCCATTCCATGTTCAGCAGAACGTGGAGCAGCGGCATTTCGATCTCGCGATATAGATCCAGCAGTTGTTTGTCCCGCAGCAGCGGCAGCAGTTTCTCCACCAATTGCCAGGAACTACGGGAATCGGCCACGCAGTAGCTTCCAACCTTTTCAACATCCACTTCAGTGATTTTTACCCGGTTTCTGCCCTTGCCGACCAATTCATCATAAGTTGTCTGTCTGACCCCCAGAAATTCGGCGCTCAATTCCTTTAATTGGTGGGAACGGCGGTTGGGAAAAAGAAGATAGGACATGATCATGGTATCGTGTTCGATGCCGGCGGCCGGAATGTCCTCGCGTCGCAAGTGCAGCATGTCGAACTTCAGGTTGTGCCCGGTTTTCTTTATCTTGGCGTCATGGAAAAGTCCGGCC
This sequence comes from Chrysiogenia bacterium, assembly GCA_043826505.1. GTDB lineage: Bacteria > Acidobacteriota > Aminicenantia > UBA2199 > UBA2199 > UBA2199. The sequence continues at coordinate 430,917 of JBDRQC010000007.1, forward strand.
ATTTCATTTTGTAAATCTGCTTTAGTCAAACGGAAACGAGCCACGGCCGCCTTGGGAACCAAAAAGGGAACATAATACCCGGCGCCGTCAACAAAAACCGAAAGACCGACAAGCCCGGCCCTGAAAAATTCGATCGCCGTGGTCTCGATATCCAAGGCGAAACTTCCGGCCGCTTTTATTTTTCCGGCGAGTTCTTTTAGTTGGGCGCGATTCTCGACCAGGCGGGCGGCGATGGCAGGTTCTTCATTGGCCGCCAGGGGAACGGCATCCATTTTTTTCAGCAAACTATTGAACTGCAAGCGACGGTACAGTTCAAGCAGGGATTCGTCGGCACGGGCCATAAAAGGCGGCACCTGCAGGTCAAGATCCACGGCCGGGATTTTGGAAAAATCGAGCAAGCGCTGCCACAGCTCGAAAAGGTGGCTATTGGCCCTGATCTTTTCCTGCAACTTGGCTTCGACCTGGTCAAGTTCTGCAAGCATGGCCGCCAGGCTGCCGAACTTTTCGATCAGTTTTGTCGCGGTTTTATCGCCGATGCCCGGAATGCCGGGAATATTGTCCGAAGCGTCTCCAGCCAGGGACAGGTAGTCGACGATCTGCTCGGGAAAAACCCCAAAGAATTCCTTGACATCGCCGCGGTCAAGTTTTTTTTTCAGCTTGGGGTGAAAAATGAATATCCGCTCCGCCACCAATTGAAACAAATCCTTGTCGGCGCTGAAGATCAGCACTTCGCTGCCGGCGGCGGCGAAACGCCGGGCCAGCAGGGCAATGATATCGTCGGCTTCCAGACCTGGTTTTTCCAAAAAATGGATGCCGCGGCAAGTCAGGTATTCGCGGATGGCCGGCAGCTGCTGGATCAGTTCTTCAGGCGGCTGCAGGCGCTTGGACTTGTATGCGGGATACAGGTCACGGCGGAAATTCTTTTCCTTGGAATCAAAGGCCACCACCAACCGCTTGGGATGCAGTTCATGGATCAGGCTTTCCATCCGGCTGATGAAACCGAAAATGGCCCCGGTGGGCTCACCTTTGAGGGTGCGCATGGAATGGTGGGAATAGAATGAACTGAAAACCAGGTACATGCCGTCGATGAGGAGAATATTTTCGGGCATGAATCAGGGGCTTTCGTCGACTAAATATTGCAACACCATTTCATCAAGGGTTTGGTCTTCGATGTCCTGGGTATCCATGGACATCAGGTGCGAGAAACGTCCCTCTTTTAATTCAGCGATGATCTGGTCGTGCTGGCTTTTCATCAGGCTCTTCACTTTTTTGGTTTTTTCCGCCGCCGGCAGCAAGTGAGCATAGGAGATGCGGCGGGAGAGCAGGATCTCGCCGTGGAGGTAAACCAGGGTTTCGATAAGGGGATTTCCCTGGCCTTTGTCCTCGGTTTGGATATGAAAGACCTCTTTGCGGTATTTGATATCGGTGTTGTAACCCACAATCATGGTCTAATCATAAATAATAATTGCCCAACTGTCAAGGATACGTTCCAACTGCTCCTGTAAGGGAAGGCGCTCTCCCACTTCAGGGGGTAAAACCCTCGCTATCCGCCTTTGACGAATGCGCGAACCTGGCGGTAAATGCCGTCGCTGTTCAAACCGAAATGTTCCAAAAGTTCTTCCCGGGAAGCCAGGGGCATGACGCCTTCCCCGACCGCCAAGGTGAGGAATTCGTGTCTTCTGGTCACGGTTTGCAGGAATTCCCTGTGGATGACGGAAGCGAACCCGCCCAGGGCTGTTCCATCCTCCACAGTGATAATTTTGTCAATTCCGGCCGCCAGGGAAAAAATCAGTTCCCGGTCCAGCGGCTTGATGAAACGAATATTAACCACAGTTGCTTCGATTTTATCATGAAGAGCAAGCTTCTCAGCTGCTTCCAGGGCGCGATATACCAGGGGGCCCACTGCCAGGATCAGGGCGCGGCCGCCGCGGCGCAGCACTTCCGCCTTACCCTCGGGAATTTCAAGCAAATCCTTATCAAGGGGCACTCCCCGACCCGGCTCCTTGGGATAGCGGATAAATACGGGCTTGGGCAGTAGGCTGCCGGAGTAAACCATGTGCTGAAGCTCATTTTCATCCTTGGGAGCCATGAGCACGATATCCGGTATGGGATTTAGAAGGGCAATGTCGTAAAGACCCTGGTGCGTGGGGCCGTCGCCGCCCACCAGACCGGCCCGGTCCAGTCCCACCAGGATCGGGATGCGCATCAGCGAAATATCGTGAATGATCTGGTCCACGGCCCGCTGCATGAAAGTGGAGTATACACCCAGAACCGGCTTGAAGCCGCCCAAGGCCAGGCCGCCGGCGAAATCGAACATATACTGCTCGGCAATGCCGACATCGAAGAAATTTTCCGGGAATTCCTTTTGCACGGCGTCCAGGCCTGTGCCTTCAGGCATGGCCGCGGTCAGCGCTACCAGTCGGCGGTCCCGCTCGACCAGGCGCCGGACCGTCTGCCCGAAAACTTCCGAATAGGAGGGACTTTTGCAGCCGCCGATGAATTTGCCGTTTTCGATATTGAAAGGGGCTGAGGAATGAAAGGAACTGGGATCATCACTGGCCGGCACGTAACCCTGGCCTTTGCGGGTCACCACATGCAGCAGGACCGGAAAATCGTGCTTCTTGGCCGCCTGGAACTCCTTGAACATTTCGCCGAAATCATGACCGTTGACCGGGCCGATATACTTGATGCCCAGTTCATCAAAGAGTGAACCTGGGACCATCATGGTGCGCATCAGCACTTCCAATTTTTTGGCCAGTTCGTACATCGATGGGCCCAGGCCGGGAATGGACTTGAGAATATTCTGGATCACTTCCTTCATGCGGATGTAGGGCCGGCCGGAAACCAGGTAGTTCAAGTGGCGGGATATGCCGCCTACATTGGGAGAGATAGACATCTTGTTGTCGTTGAGAATGATGATCAGGCGCTGCTTGACCTGGCCAATGTGATTCAGGGCTTCCAGGGCCACTCCTCCGGTCAGCGCCCCGTCGCCGATCACAGTGACGATATGGAAATTTTCACCGCGGCGGTCACGGGCGATGGCCAGGCCCGAGGCAAAACCGAGCGAGGTCGAGGCATGCCCGGTGTTCAGTACATCGTACTCGCTTTCGGCCCGGTCAGGAAAACCGAGCAGACCGTCCTTCTTGCGGATGGAAAATATCCTCTCCCGGCGGCCGGTGATTATCTTGTGGGTATAACTCTGGTGTCCGATATCCCAGATGATCTTGTCCAGAGGCGCAGTGAAAACCCGGTGCAGGGCCAGGGTCAGATCCACGACCCCCAGGTTGGATGACAGGTGCCCGCCGTTCTGCGAGACCACCTTCACAAGCAGTTCCCGGATCTCCGCCGACAATCGGGACAGTTCTTCCAGAGTCAGTTCCTTGACATCGGCCGGGGAAAGTATCTTTTCGAGCAATGCCATTATTGGCTCCGGTACAGCATGCTTTTCATCAGAAACATGAAGGGAGGGGATTCGATCCCCAGCTCTCCGACCCGGGCTTGCGCCTCACGGTAATAGGAGTCTATTTTCGCCCTGACCGCCTGCTCCCCGAAATACAGAACGGCGTTGGGACTGCGGTTGGCCTGGTCCTTTTTCAATTTCTTGCCGACCTTGTCTTCGGCGCCGGTGATGTCCAGCAGGTCGTCGGCCAATTGAAAACCCATGCCCAGGGCGATGCCGGCCCGGGCCAGCAACAGCTGGCGATGGTCTGCGAAATCGGCAATCTGGGCGGCAGCCAGGAGCGAACCCTTGATCAATTCGGCTGTTTTAAGGCGGTGGATGTTGTCGATGATCTCGGCTTGCCCAGAAAATTCCAGGTCAAGGGCCTGCCCCTGAGCCATGCCCTGCTTGCCGATGCAGCGGGTAATGATGCCCATGATGGCCACAACCTTTTCAGCGGCCAGCGGGGTGGAAGTGATCTTTTCAAATGCAAAGGTCAAAAGCGTGTCCCCGGCCAGCAGGGCCACGGCTTCGTTGAACTTGCGATGGACCGTGGGCATGCCGCGGCGCAGGTCATCGTTGTCCATCACCGGCAGATCGTCGTGAATCAGCGAGTAGGTATGGATGATCTCCAGGGCGGATGCCAGGCCGATGAAGCGCTCCGCCTCAATGCGGCAGGCATCGAGCAGGGTGAGGAACAGCAGAGGCCGCAGACGCTTGCCGCGCACGGTCAGCGCGTAGTGCATAGCGGCCTCCAGCGTACCGTTTCCGGGATAGATGCCATCAAGGAGCTCGCGATCGACAGCCGCGGTCATACGCTGCAGGTAATCAGTCATTGTCCGACGGCTCGAAGTCGGCTTCCTGAAGGTCGCCCTTGGCGCCCTTCTGCAGTATTTTCACTTTTTTTTCAATGTCGTTGAGTTCCTTTTTCATCTGCCCGGTCAATTTCATACCTTCTTCATACAAAGCAAAGCCCTCCTGCAGGGGTACGTCGGGATTCTCAAGTTTTTGCACGATGGCTTCGAGTTTCCTGAGGGCGCTTTCAAAATCAGGGGTTTCTTTTTTCATGGTTCACTCCTTGATCACTCTGGCAGCGGTCATACCGCGGGCAAAACGGATAGAGATCTTATCATCCGCGGCCAGAACGGAAGAATCCTTGACCAGCCGCTGATGCCGGTCGGTTGTAATGGAATAGCCCTTGGCCAGAACACTTTCAGGGTTCATGCCGGCCAGCTTGGAATCCAGCACATTGATTTTTTCCCGCCGCTGCTGCAGCCTCTGGGAAAAATTCGCAGCCAGGCTTGTGCCCAGGTTCCGAACCTGCAGATCCCTGTTTTTCAGCATGGCGCCCAAGTCAAAAGCGGCAAAGCGCTGCACAGCTTGGTTCCAGCGGCTGAGGCCGCGATTCAGCGCTTGCTGGAAAAAGCGGTTCAAGGTGAACTCGCCGCCGTCCAAGCGCTGGTCCAACTCCTGCAAGTGCCCGGGGAAATAGGCCAGACTTGATTCCATGAGCAGTTGCCCCAGAGTGGATTTTTTTTCGTGCAGCAGTTTTTCCATGTGGCGCATGAGGTTGTGGCGTAAAAAATCAATACGGCTCATGAACTCGTCCTTTTTCCCCACCACGATCTCGGCCGCGGCCGAGGGCGTGGCCGCTCGCATATCAGCGACAAAATCGGCGATGGTGAAATCGATCTCATGGCCGACCGCGGAGATCACCGGGATGCGGCTGTGGTAAATGGCTTCGACCACAGGAGCCTCGTTGAAAGCCCACAGGTCCTCGTAACTGCCCCCGCCCCGGCCTACGATCAAGACATCCACCTTTTCATCCTGGTCGGCGTTATTGAAATATTCAATGCCCGAGGCGATCTGGGCGGCGGCTCCTTCCCCCTGCACCTTGGACGGAAAAATGACTATGGCGATGCCCGGGAAGCGGCGGCGCAGGATGCGCACGATATCGCGCACCGCTGCCCCGGTCGGCGAGGTGACCACACCGATACGGCCGGGGAGCAAGGGCAGGGGCTTCTTCCTTTGCTCGTCGAAATAACCCTGTGCCTGGTAGGCTTTTTTTAGTTTTTCCAGTGCGGCGAAAATATCGCCAATGCCTTGCAGACGCATGTTGCTGGCGATGATCTGCATCTCGCCGCGCAGGGGATATACGGAAAGGGTCCCCTGGACAATAATCTGCTGGCCGTTTTCCAGCCGGTTCAGATCGCTTTTCTGCAGTTGGCCGCGGAACATGACAACTTTCATAGCCCCGGCGCCGTCCTTGAGCGTGAAATAGAGGTGGCCCGAACTGGCCAGGACCACTCCAGAAGCCTCGCCCAGGACCGAAATGGCGGAGAACTGGGTCTCCAGTGTCAGCTTGACCAGCTGGGTAAGTTCCGAAACCTTGTAGATCTTTTCTTCAGCAAGCTTCATATTGCTTATAATAGGCCTTCTCCGTTTGCTTCTCACGTTTCGGGGAAAGATATATTTTCTCCATGGCCAATTATAGCGCATCGGCCGGTAATCGGCAACCCGGTCTGAAACAGGCGGCCCAATTGCGGTAAACCAACAAGGTAAATTATTATCCTGCCAAAAAACCTTTTATTTTTCTGCAAAATATGCAAGAATAACAACTTGAATTGGAAAAAACGCCAACATCCAGGTAAAAAAATGATCGTCAAAAACAAAAAAAAGCGGAATGCCGCAAAAACAGTCTATGTCGCCATGAGCGCCGATTTGATCCATCCCGGGCATCTCAACATCATCCGCGAAGCCCAGAAGTATGGCCGGGTCATCATTGGCCTGCTGACAGACAGCGCCATCGCCAGTTACAAGCGCCTGCCCTACATGTCCATGGAACAGCGCAAGGTGATCGTGGAAAACATCAAGGGCGTATCCAGGGTGGTTCTGCAGGAAACACTTGATTACGTTCCGAACCTGCGCCTCCTGCGGCCGGATTTCGTGGTGCATGGCGACGATTGGCGCACCGGGGTGCAGCACAAGATACGTGACCGGGTGATACGGACTCTGAAGGAGTGGGGCGGCCAGCTGATCGAGCCTCAATATACCATGGGCATTTCATCCACTCAACTCAATAGTTCACTGAAGGAGATCGGGACGACGCCAGGGACCCGCTTAAAAATGCTGCGCCGCCTGCTGGCGGCCAAGGACCTGGTGCGCGTGCTGGAAGCCTACAACGGCCTGGCTGGGCTGATAGTGGAAAAAACCCGGGTGACGGTCGGTAATGAAATACGCGAGTTTGACGCCATCTGGTTGAGCAGCCTCACCGATTCCACGGCCAAGGGCCGCCCGGACAACGGCAGCGTGGATTTCACTTCACGAATGCTAACCCTGAACAGCATTCTCGAAATCACTACCAAGCCGATTGTTTTCGATGGTGATTCGGGTGGAGTTCCGGAGCATTTCTACCTCATGGTAAAAACCCTTGAGCGCATGGGCATTTCGGCCGTCATAATTGAGGACAAGGTAGGCCTGAAGGAAAACTCGTTGCTCGAGAAGAGCGGAAAGCAGCAGCAGGATTCGATCGCAGGTTTTTCCCACAAGATCCGCAACGGCAAAAAGGCCCAGTTGACCGATGACTTCATGGTCATCGCCCGCATCGAAAGCCTGATTCTCGGCGCCGGCATGAACGACGCCCTGCATCGCGCCGAAGCCTACATCGACGCGGGCGCCGACGCCATCATGATTCACAGCAAAAGCAAGAAGCCCGACGAGATCATCCGCTTCTGCCGAGAATATTCATCATCCCGCAACTGTGTGCCCTTGGTGGCGGTCCCATCCACGTACAGCCAGACATTTGAAAAGGATCTGGTTGCTGCAGGCGTGCGCATGGTTATTTATGCCAACCAACTTCTGCGCAGCGCTTATCCGAGCATGGTTCGTACTGCCGAATCCATTCTGCAACACCAGCGGGCCTACGAATGCGAAAGGAACTGCATGCCGATCAAGGATATCCTCCAACTGATCCCGGGGGGGCAATAAGGCAATGAACGCTGCCGATTTCATCCGCAGCTTGCGCGCCTCATCGTTTTCCCCGTTTATGGGAGTGCCCTGTTCCGTTTTCTCGACCCTGATCCATCACCTGGCGGCCGCTGCAGAAACCGAGCACTACATCTGCACTTCCGAAGGCGAAGCCATGGGCCTGGCCGCAGGGTTCTCCCTATCCGGACGACTGCCTGTAGTCTATATGCAAAATGACGGTTTCGGCAACGCCGTAAACCCCCTTTCTTCCCTGCAATTGCTCTACCGACTGCCAGCACTGCTGCTGATTTCCTGGCGAGGTGAACCGGGGCAGAAGGACGCTCCTCAGCACCGGGTGATGGGGGATGTTCTGCAGGCATTGCTGGAGCAGTTGTATGTGCCGCATCTGGTCCTGGAAAAAGAAAACCCGGCACTTTGTCAAGCGCTTACTCAGGCGCAAGAACATTGCCGTACCGCGGCCACACCATTCGCCTTCATTATCCCAAAAAATTTTTTTACTCCCGAGCAAAAGACCATCTCCCCAATCGATGAAAAATTCGCCCCGCGCCTGACTTACATCAATTTGCTGGCAGAGATGGCGGACCCTCGAGACATTCTGCTGGGGGCTACCGGGTTTTCAGGTCGTGAACTTCAGCAGTATACCGATCACCGCGGCAGATTTTACATGATGGGTTCCATGGGCTGTTTGCCCGCCCTGGGATTGGGCCTGGCCAAACAGCATCCCGGGCGCACAGTCTTTGTGCTCGATGGAGACGGCGCCCTGCTGATGAAAATGGGCTCATTGGCTACCGTGGGGCACTACCAGCCTAAAAACCTCGTGCATGTACTGTTTGACAACCAGGCCTACGAATCCACCGGTGGCCAGCCTTCCACAGCCGCCGGGATAGATTTCTGCGCTTTGGCCCGCGCCTGCGGCTACGCGGCTCAGGAACAAGTAACCACCACCATCCAATTCAAGAAACTTTTGGCCTCCCTGCCCCATGCAGCCAAGCCCCTATTCGTCCATGTACGTATCCGCAAAGGCACACCCGCCGGATTGCCGCGGCCCGAACAAACTCCCGAACAGATGCGCGATGCCTTGATGACCTTTCTGGATTGATCCATGTGGCATTACACCAATCCCGTCGTCATCCACTGGACAGACGACCTGGCCGCAACACTGCCCGCGCTGATCATTCCCGGGAAAGGGTTGTTGTTCGTTTATTCGCCTGCTTTCCTGAACACTCTCGCGGCCGACTCGCGGCTGGACTGGCTCGGCCGGGTTCCGGTGTACAGCGATATTGAAGCTAATCCCACTGAGGATAATATGCAGCAGGCACTTGATTTCGCGCAGCAGATCGCTCCCGATTGGATACTTGCCGTCGGCGGTGGTTCGGTCATTGATACGGCCAAAGTTGTCCGCCTGGCCCTGGCCTGCGGTTGCACGCACATCAATGATCTGCTGGCTGCAATCCCCACCGGGATTGGCAATCGCGGCCCGCTGCTGGCCGCTGCTCCCACCACGCACGGTACAGGCGCCGAGCTGACCATGTGGGCGACAATCTGGGACAAAAAAGACAGCCGCAAGCATTCGCTTTCTCACCCCGGCATGTGGCCGGATTTTGCCGTCTATTGCCCCGCCTTGACCCGTAGCCTGCCGTTGTCCGCCTCCTTTGCCTCCAGCCTCGACGCCCTGGCGCATGCCATGGAAGCGCTGTGGAACCGCAATGAAAATCCGCTGTCGGATGAGTTTGCCCTGGCTGCTGCAAAGTTGGTTCTCGAGAATATTGAGCTCCTGACTGATCCTGTTCCGGATTCGGTCCGTGCCAACCTTTTGCGTGCTTCTCTTTTCGCCGGCTTGGCCTTTTCCAACACCAAGACCGCGGCCGCCCATTCCATTTCATACCCCCTGACGCTGCGTTTTGGCATTCCCCATGGAATTGCCTGTTCGATGCCCCTTCTGCCTCTTTGGAACATCAACGCGCCGCAAATCCCGGCCAAGGCGAATCGTATGCGTATTCTTCTTGACGGAACCGATGTCGCAGAATCCCTGGGCCGGATGCAACGCTTTGTAGCTTCCAGAATGCCTTTTTCACTCTCTGCCTACGGCGTTGGTCCCGCCGATCTGGATGCACTGGTGCGCGAATCTTTTACCAAGGGGCGTATGGACAACAATATCGTCGCCCTTAAAAAGGCCGACGTACGAGCCATCCTAAAAACAATCCTCAATCCCCCCCAGGAATGAAGCGGGACCCGAGGACAAAATCCGCCCTTTTTTTTGACTTTAATCCCCAGCATATATATAATGTATGCAAAGAAATGGCCAAGAAAAAAGAGAAAAAAGATAATACATTTTATCAGGCCCAGTTGAAGAAGGATCGCAAAGGATTTTTGGTACGCTACCTGAATTTTGAGAAATGGATAAATCGTCCCCTTGCTTCCATTCTGGTATCATTGGTTTTCCCCACCGCCATCACTCCCAATCAGCTCACAGTCATAGCTTTCATTTTCGGCATTTCCGGCGCGGCACTCTTCGCCTGGGGAACAGCCGGCACCATCCTGTGGGCAGGCGTGTTGATCGAAGTTTCCCTGATCTTTGACTGCGCCGACGGCATGCTGGCCCGAGTCCGGAACACCTGCAGCCGCTTCGGCACTTTCCTTGATTTGTTCCTCGACCGCATATCTGATTTCTGCGTGCTTCTGGGGATCACCATCGGTTTCTACCGCGCCGGCAACGGAGACAAAAACAGGCTGATCTTGGGCTTGTTCGTCATCTCCTTATATTTGCTTCAGGTCATCCTCTACTACATCTTCAACCGCTTTCACGATGCGAAAAGCGGCGAAAGCGGCGAAGGCCGAGCCCTGGCCATTTTTTTTATTTTCGTCATGGGACTGCTGAACCGCCTGGATCTGATCATCTATGCACTTTTACTTGAAACGGTATTGAATCTTATCTATCGTGTCAGTTATTTCCTGCTGACGGGTTGGAAATCTGAACGGCAGCAGCTTCCCCTTTGAGGGCCTGGTGCGATTTCATCCGCAGCATGGGTAGCAGTCCGATGGCGGCCATGAGCAGATTCAGCAACCGTCGCAGTAAAATGACGGTGATGCCGAATTTCAATGGAACCCTGAAAATGGCGAATATGGGCAGGTAACTCAGATCATAGATCCCGATTCCGGCCGGGATCACGGGCACCATATTGGCGACAATGCCCAGAGTAGTGATCAGAAAACTTTTCAGCAGCGTGATGCGGCCCATGCCGAGGAAAAGGAAGCTCAGGTGCATTTCAGCCACCCAAAGCAAGACCATAGAGATGTAAAGGACGAAAGAATAAAGAAAAGACCGGCGATGGCGGGAATAAAAATCGGCGATGATCTTGTCGGTTTCGATCAGGCGCTCCCGCTTCTGCTCAAAGTATTTCGACTTGATGCGCAATTTTTTCAATGAATCCAGGATCCAGATGAAGAGGCCTTTTTTTTGTTTCCGGAAAAAAATGAAAATGAAAATGGCCATCAGCGCCGTCAGCGACAGAAAAACGAGCCTTTGCGTGGCAGGCATGCGGATGCGCACAAGGGTAATGAACAGACCAAGGCTCATCATCAGGATAGTGGCGATCAGCTCGATGGTCTTGTCGATCACCACTGAGGCCAGCGCCTGGTTCTTGGGCACAGGGTGGAGCATCATGGCGCGGATGGCATCGCCCCCCAGCTTGGCCGACGGAGTGAAATATCCCATGGCATGCCCGGCCAGTTCGGCCCAGAACAGGGTGGAGAAGGAGACACGATCGCTGCTGCAGCGGGCAAGAACGAGCCGCCATGATACCGTGCGGATGATCCAGAACACGAAGCGCAGGAGGATGAGCAGCATGATCCCGAAAAGAGGTAGACGGCCGATGAGGCGCAACAGTTCGCCGGGATTGGCGCGAATGATGAAGTAGATGAACATTCCCAGGCAGAGGAAGGCGGAAATTTTAATTATTTTTTGCTGCATATCCAGGGATGCGCCCGGAGCGAATTTTTATTTTGCCCATGCAAATCATGGTTTCTCCCCGCTGCAGCGAGATGATGCGATAAAGATATTGTTTCCACACCGCCAACAAGTTGAAAAACTGATACTTTCCGCACTTGAAGATAATTGTAGGCGTGGTTTTGTCGAATGTCAATAAAGAATGCCGGGGCGATCAATTGCATTCACCCGGACATTTCAATCAGGAAAGCTGCTGGCCATAGTCGGCTTCATTAAAACGGAAGGCTTCGACATACAGTGCTTTGCCGCTTGTTGCATCAATATCGACCAACGTCATGTCCAGAACCTGCCTTCCCCCGACCACCTCGAATTTCTGGTGGATACCGTTATAGAACTTGCTTATGATGGGCTCGCGCTTCATGCCGATGATCGAATCCAGGGTACCGGTCATGCCGACATCGGTCTGGTAGGCCGTACCGTTTTCCAGCACGCGGGCATCGCCGGTGGGCACGTGGGTATGAGTACCAAGCACGGCGCTGACCCGGCCGTCAAGAAAAAAACCCATGGCCTGCTTTTCGGCCGTAGCCTCGGCATGAAAATCGACCAGCACGATCGGCTGGGAATTCTTTTTTAAAAATTCGTCTATGGTTGTGAACGGGTTGTCCACCACCGGTTCCATGAAAACCCGTCCCTGCAAGCTGATGATCACTACCGGGTAACCCTCGGCGGTCTTGTAGACCATAGAGCCGTTGCCCGGGGTCGAAACATGGTAATTCAGGGGCTTGAGTACACGTTTTTCAGTTTTCAGCAAATCGAGTGCCTCTTTCTTGTCCCAGATATGGTTGCCCCCGGTCAGGACATTAACTCCGGCCTCGAACAGCTCATCGGCGGTGCGGCGGATGACGCCCAGACCGCCAGCTGAATTTTCGCCATTGGCGATCACTACGTCTGGACTGAATTTGCTTTTTACAAGCGGCAGGACCGCCTGGACGAATTTGCGTCCGAAGCGGCCGACTACGTCGCCGATCATGATGAGCCTGACTTTTTTATTTGGCATATTCGATGGCCCGCACTTCCCTGATCACGGAAACCTTGATCTGTCCTGGATATTCCATCTCTTCCTGAATCTTTTTGGCTATGTCCTTGCAGATCAAAAAAGTACGGTTGTCATCGAGCTCGTTGGCGTTGACGATGACGCGTACTTCACGCCCGGCCTGCAAGGCGAAGGCCTTGGTCACCCCGGTAAAGGATTTGCTCAACTCTTCCAGTTTTTCCAGCCTCTTGATGTAAGTTTCCAGGATCTCGCGCCGGGCCCCGGGCCGGGCGGCGGAAATGCTGTCCGCAGCCTGGATCAGGACCGCTTCGATTGAAGTGAACTCGGTGTCCATGTGGTGAGAGGCGATGGCGTCCTGGACCGCTGTGGATTCTCCGAACTTCTTGGTAAGGTCGACTGACAACGACGTGTGCGTGCCTTCGGTTTCGCGGTCAATGGCCTTGCCCACGTCATGCAGCAAACCGGCGCGCTTGCAGATATTGACGTTGGCGCCGATCTCGCGGGCCAGCATAGCGGCGATCATGGCCACGTCCTTGGAATGCTCCAGAACGTTCTGGCCGAAGGAAGTCCTGAATTTCAGCTTGCCCAGGAAGAAATACAGCTCAGTGTTCAGATCCCTGATCCCGAGCTCCGTGACCGCGGCTTCGCCTTGCTTGCGCAGGTAGGTATCGAAATTGCCCTTGATACGGTCGACGACCTCTTCGATCCGGGCCGGATGGATGCGTCCGTCGGCGATCAGCGTTTCAATGGCCTGCTTGGCCATTTCGCGGCGGATAGGATCGAAAGAAGAGACCAGGATCGCTTCCGGGGTGTCGTCAACGATGAAATCCACTCCCGTGGCATTTTCCAGGGCGCGGATATTCCGGCCTTCGCGGCCGATGATCCGGCCCTTCATCTCATCCGAAGGCAGATCGATCACCGTAACCGATGAGGAAACCACGTGCTCGGTAGCGATACGCTGCACAGCGTTGGATATTACATCCTTGGCCAGCTGTTGGCTTTTTTCCTTCAACTCTTCTTCGATCAGTTTCAATCTTTGCGCCGATTCGAGCCTGGCTTCACTTTCATATTGCTTAATGATCAATTCCTTGGCCTCTTGAACGGAAAGCCCGGATATTTTTTCCAACTTCAGCCGCTGCTCTTCATAAAGCTTGTTGACGCTGATTTTAACGGCCGCGTTTTCCTCTTCCTGAATGGCCAGGTCCCTTTCTTTTTTCTTTAATTCCTTTTCCTTGTTTTCCAGGTTGGTGTAGCGCTTGTCCAGATTTTCTTCCTTCTGGATAAGACGTTTCTCCATGACATTCAGGCGGTTGATTTTTTCGTTGTGCCGGCTGTTGTATTCGTTCTTCCATTCGGCGAATTCTTCCTTCAACTCAAGCAGGGATTGTTTCTTGGCCCGCTCAAGCTCTTCCAGGTTCCTGGCCTCCAGTTGATTTTTATAAACCTGGACTTTTTTGTATTCACCGGCAAAGATCTTCTTTTTAAATAAAAATATCGCACCGCCGCCCAGTAAAATGCCGAACAGCAAAAAAGCGATCTCGGACATTGTCTTCCTCCTTTTTCAGGATGACAAACTGACAGTTAACTTTACATCCTCACTTTCAGGCGACAACAGCGTGTCGATTCTCCCAAGTATCTGCGCCAGTTTCGCATTTTCCTTTTTCAAGGAAAACAGGTCCTGGGCAATGTTTATCGAAGTTAACAATCCCAATTTCTGGGAGTCCAATTCGTTCATCCTGCTCTTGATTTTGTTGATCTTATTTTCCACATATTCGACCACCTGCATAAATTCCTCTGGCTGGACATCGTCGGCCAGCTGAAAAACGAATTTCTTGCCGGTGATCTGAACTTCAATTTCTCTGGACATTATTCCCCGATCGAATCAACCAGGTCGATCAGCGAAGCGATTTTTTTGCGGATCTCGCTTTTTTCACTGTCACGCTGGGAAGAATCCTGCTTGATTCCCTGCAATTCCTTTTTCAACTTCTGGTTTTCATCCCGCAGGGCTTTCAGTCCGGCAATCAAGCGGTTGATCTTTTCTTCAAGTTTATCGAACTCTTTGAAACTCATCTTCGTGCTCCTTATCTTTGAATTAAATGCATCTGTTCCACCATTTTCGCGGTAAATTCCAGGTGGATGGCGTTCACCTCATCTCCGGTCAGGGTGCGGTCCTGGGCCCGGTAGGTGAATCCCATGGAAAAGCTGACCTTGTCGGCCGGGACGGATGGTCCCTGAAAAACATCAATCAACTCGAAACTTTCGAGGACCTCGGGCTGCAAACGAACGAGGCAGGAGCGTAACTCCTCATAACTGACGGTTTTGGCCATCAGGAAAGTGAAATCGCGGCGAACGGCCGGGAAACGATTCAAGCCGCTGAAGCGCTTTTCACTGACGGCCGCGACCAAAGCCTGCAGATCGATCTCGGCAGCAAAAACCGGCCACTCCAATTTGTAGTAGCGGCAGAATTCAGGGGCCATTTCCCCGAGCCGACCGCACGGCCGGCCGGCAATTTCAAGTTCGAAGCAACAGGTGTCGATAAAAGCCGGGTGTGTTTGCTTTTTAAATGCGAAGTCCAGGCGCATGAGCCTGCCGAGCATGGTCACCAGGGATTTGAAATAAGAAAAATCGAATGCCTCTTCCCGACTGCGCCAATCCTTTTTCTGCTTCAGGCCATAGGCGCTGATGGCCAGTTTTTTTTCTTCCAGGATCCTGCCCTGGTGCTGGCCGAAAACATTGCCGATTTCAAAAAGGGCGATCCTTTCCCAGTACTGGTTGGTGTTGAGAGCGGTATTCTTCAGCATGCCGGCCAGCAGGGAATTCTTCATCACGGAAAAATCTTTTCCCAAAGGATTCTTCAGGGCCAGAGGCGGCAGATGCTGGTCATACAGCGCGTTTTCCTCCGGACTCTGAAAAACGTAATTAATCACTTCGTTGAAACCACTGGCGGTCAGTTGGTTCTTCAAACGCTGTACGATCTCCCGCTCACGATCGATGCGCAAAATCGGATTGGCCGACAGCGGCATCTGCGCCTGCAGGTGATCGTAGCCGTGGATGCGAATGATCTCCTCTACAAGGTCCTCTTTGCAGGAGACGTCAACGCGATGGCTGGGAATCTGCACCTGCCAGCGGCTGCCCTGGTCCTGCAGTTTGAAGCCCAGGCGCTGTAAAATGGCGGAACAGTTATCCGGTTCAATATTGATACCGGTCAGCCGGCTGGGGTAATCTTTGTCCAAAGGAACAACCGTGGGAGGCAGGGGCCGGGGATAGACATCTTGAAAATAGGCAGGGGGCTGCGTTTGGCCGAGCAGGAGCAGGGCCATTTTCAAAGCCGGGATGGTAGCCTCAACGTCCATGCCCCTTTCAAAGCGATAGCTGGCGTCTGTCTTAAAACCAAGCAGGCGCGAAGCGCGACGTATGACCAGCGGGTTGAAACAGGCACTTTCGATGAAAATATGGCGGGTGCGGAGGCTGATACCCGATTCCAGACCGCCCATAATGCCGGCCAGGGCCAGGGGCCGCGAGGCGTCGGCGATCAGGAGAAAATTCTCATTCAGGGCGACTTCGCGTTCATCCAGTAAGCGGATCTTTTCATTTTTTTGGGCGCGGCGGATGCGGATCTGCTCCCCCTGCAGCTGCTCAAGGTCAAAAATATGCAGCGGCTGTCCGCAGGTCATCATCACCAGGTTGGAAACATCAACGATGTTGTTGATCGGTCGCAATCCGAGGCTGATCAGCAGCTTTTGCACCGCTGGATCCGACTCTCCCATTCGTACGTCACGGATGATGGCACCCGAATAACGCCAGCAATCCACGGCGTCCGCGATTGTGATGGCAAAACCTTTTTCGCCCCCGCCCAGGGCCACCGCGTCGACCGTCATAGGCACAAATTGTTCTTGCCCGTTCTTGGCGGCGATTTCCCGGGCCACGCCGTAATGGGAAAGCCAATCGGGCCGGTTGGGAGTGATCTCGATTTCAAAAACAGTTTGGCCTTCGATCACCTGTGACTCGGCCACTTCCAGGCCGATGCCGGCCAGGAGTTCCATCAGGGCAGCGTCCTCCAGTTCAAAGGCGACGAACTTTTTCAGGTAAGCGATGTTAATCTTCATGTTTCACCCGAACTGACCCAGCAGGCGCAGATCGTTCTCGTAGAGCAGGCGCAGGTCGGGAACACCGAACTTGATCATGGCCACCCGTTCGATGCCCATGCCAAAAGCGAATCCGGAATGGATCTCGGGATCGATGCCGCAGTTGCGCAGTACCTGGGGATGGACCATGCCGCTGCCCAGGATTTCCAGCCAACCGCTGCCCTTGCAGACCCTGCAGTCCCCCGTGGGGGATTTCTTACCCGAGCACATGAAGCAGCTGATGTCAACTTCGGCAGACGGTTCGGTGAATGGAAAATAACCCGGACGAAAACGCAGGTTCACGTCGGGGTCGAAAAATGAACGGCAAAAAACTTCCAGCGTCCCTTTCAAGTGGGAAAAATTGACGCCGCGGTCCACCAGCAGGCCTTCCACCTGGTGAAAGCACGGGGAGTGGGTGGCATCGGGATCGTCCTTGCGGAACGCTTTGCCTGGAGAGATGATCTTGAGCGGCGGTTGGTGAGCGAGCATGTAGCGAACCTGCATCGGCGAGGTGTGGGTGCGCAGCACCATGTTATCAAAACCGTCCAGGAAAAAAGTATCCTGCTCGTCACGGGCCGGATGGAATTCCGGGATATTCAGGGCGGTGAAATTGTATTCTTCCAGCTCGACTTCCGGTCCGTAAGCGATCTCGTAGCCGAGATTGAGGAATAGTTCCTCGATCTGACGCTGGATTGCGGCGATCAAATGAAATCGGCCGACGGGCAGCTCAGAAGCGGGCAGGGAGCAGTCGCTCCATTGCTCTTGCCTGCTTGGGCGGGCGCCGATCCTTGCCTCTGTCCCTGCCAACTCGGTCTCAATGAACAGCTTGAGCTGATTGATGAGCTGCCCGGCAACAGGTTTTTCCGCAGCTGTGCAATCGCGGAGTTTCAGAAGCTGCTGGCCGACAATCCCCTTTTTGCGGCTAAGGAACCGCTCCTTCAGGGCGGCCAACTTTTCGGGAGATTGAATTTGCTCTATTTCATTTAAAAAAGACCGTCGGACCCCTTCAATCTCTTTTGTAAGTTCATCGATCATACCACTGATTTGGCTTTTTCGACAATGGATTTGAACGTTTCGGGTTCACTGGCAGCCAGGTTGGCCAGCATTTTTCGGTTCAACTGAATATTGGCTTTTTTCAATTTGCAGATGAACACCGAGTAGCTCATATCAAATTCTCGGATAGCCGCATTGATGCGAACATTCCACAGGGTGCGGAAATCCCGCTTGCGGTTGCGCCGGTCGCGGTAAGCATAAACCATTGCCCGTTCCACCGATTCCTTGGCCGAACGATAATTCTTTCGTTTGGCACCCCAAAATCCCTTGGCCATGACCAGTATTTTCTTGCGGCGTAAAAGTTTTTTGTTTCCTCTGGTAACTCGCGGCATAATGTCCTCCTATTTTGAATAAGGCAGCAGTTCTTTCATTTTTTTGAATTCTGATTTAACCACCAGTGTAGATTGCTTCAGGTTGCGTTTGCGCTTGGAACTCTTCTTGGTCAGTAAATGTGAACCGAAAGCTTTGCTGCGTTTGATTTTCCCAGAAGCGGTCACTTTTAACCGCTTGCTGGCACCTTTATGGGTTTTTAGTTTTGGCATCCTTGCCTCCTTTTTTCGCTCCAATCATGATATGACAGAAAAATCCCTCCCGCTTGGGGGGCGATTCGATCTCCGACATTTCCTTTAAAATTTCCATGATGCGATTGACCATCACTTCAAGCATTTCCGGTTTTCTTTTCTGGCGGCCTTTCAACCAGACCGTCACCTTGACCTTGTTGCCCTCGGCCAGGAATTCCCTGATCTTTTTCAGTTTGACTTCAACGTCGTGCTCACCGATAACCGGCGTAAACTTGATCTCCTTGACCAGAACCTTGCGCTGATGGCGCTGGGCTTCATGGGCTTTTTTCTGAAGTGAATAAAGAAATTTTCCGTAATCCAGGATGCGGCAGACCGGCGGCTTGGCTTCCGGAGAGATCTCGACCAGATCCAGATCTTTTTCCCTGGCAATCTCCAGGGCCTGCGCAATGGGAATAATCCCGACCTGGGTCTTTTCCTCATCGATTAAACGGACTTCCTTGGCCGGTATCTCTTCGTTGATCCGGTGCGGATTCCTTTTCTTATTAGGGATGGGTTTATTGTATCTCATAATTTAAACTCTTTTCCTCGATTTTAATTTTAATTTTTTGCATGAATTCGGACAAGTTTATCTTGCCTTGATCTCCTTTTTTATGAATTCGGTAAGAAATGTTCGCCTCCTTCTGTTCCTGGGCACCGAGTACGATGATATATGGGATTTTCTGCATTTCAGCGTCACGGATCTTGCGGTTGACCCCTTCAGCGCGCGCATCGAGTTCCACACGCAAGCCGCCGCTGCGCAGCTTTTCGAGCACGCCGCGAGCATAAGGCAGGCAATCGTCATTGAGCGGAGCGATAAGGGCCTGCACCGGAGCCAGCCAAAGCGGGAAAAAACCACGGTAATGTTCAATCAACACTCCGAAAAAACGCTCAAGGGAACCAAGCAAGGCCCGGTGCACCATATAAGGCTGGTGGGCAGCGCCGTCGGCGCCGATGTACTTCATGGCGAAACGTGCCGACATGTTGAAATCGAACTGGATGGTGGTGCATTGCCAGAAGCGGCCCAGGGCATCCTTTATCTTGATGTCGATCTTGGGACCATAAAAAACAGCCTCGCCCTCCATGCGCTGGTACGGAAGCTGGCGGACAGTCAAGGCCTTGACCAGGGACGCTTCGGCCTGGACCCACATTTCATCGCTGCCGGCATACTTGCCGGTGATCAGTGGGTCGCGGACAGCAAGCTCAATTTTAAACTCGCTGAAACCGAAAGATTTGAGCAAATCGATCGAGAAATCGAGCACGCGAAGGATCTCCTCATCGATCTGCTCGGGTGTGCAGATGATATGAGCGTCGTCCTGGGTGAAGCCGCGTACTCGTAAAAGTCCATGCAGGGTGCCGCTCCGTTCATAGCGGTAAACTGTCCCCAGTTCGGCCCAGCGCAGAGGCAAGTCGCGGTAGGAGCGCTGCCGGGATTTGTAGACCATGATATGGAATGGACAATTCATGGGCTTCAGGTAGTAATTCAGGTCATCTATGGCCATGGGGGCATACATTGAGTCCTTGTAAAAATCCAAATGGCCGGAGGTCTGCCACAGCCACTCGCGGCCGATATGGGGAGTAAAAAGAAGTTCGTACCCGCCTTCATAGTGCCGTTGTTTCCAATAGGACTCAATTATGTGGCGCATGCGCGCCCCGCGCGGATGCCAGTATACCAGCCCCGGACCCGCTTCTTCCTGGAGCGAGAAAAGATCCAGGGTTTTGCCCAGCAGCCGGTGATCGCGCTCTCGGGCTTCCTGCAGAAATCGCAGGTGCTCTTTCAAGGACTCGGCATCGGCAAAAACCGTCCCGTAGATCCGCTGCAGGGAATGACTCTTTTCATCGCCCTTCCAGTAAGCGGCGGCCACACTGAGCAGCTTGAAATGCTTCAGCAATCCGGTCGAGGGCAGATGGGGACCGCGGCACAGATCGACAAAATCGCCCTGTTTGAAAACCGAAACCTCGTCACCACTGACTTTCTCTTCCAGCAGTTCCACTTTAAGCATCTGCCGGCGCTCAAGAAAATAATCCCTGGCCTGGTTTTTCGACCAGATCTCCCTGCCTATCGGCTGATTCTGCTTGACCAGGTGCGCCATCTTCTTTGAGATTTCCGTCAGATCGTCTTCACTGAAGGGCCGGGCCGTCAGGAAATCATAGTAAAAACCATTTTCCACGGCCGGACCTATGCCGTACTGCGTTCCGGGAAACAATTCGAGCACGGCCTGGGCCAACAGGTGAGATCCGGAATGACGATAGACGTCCAGGGCCTCTGGCGAACGCGAATAAATCTCCTCCACGCTGTCGCCGGGAACGGATGGCGCTCCTATCTCTTTAAGTTCGCCATTTATTTTAAGCAAAATCGCCTTTTCTTTTTCCATGAATAAAATAGGCGCGGGCGGGCTCGAACCGCCGACCTCTACCGTGTCAAGGTAGCGCTCTAACCAACTGGGCTACGCGCCTGTATCTTCCCCGCCTATTTGACCAGTGATTTCAGTTCTTTGCCGGCCACGAATTTGGGTACTTTTTTCTTGGGAATATTGATCTTGGCGCCCGTCTTGGGGTTTCTGCCCACCTTGGCTTTTTTCTCGATCACCTTGAAGGTTCCAAAGCCGACCAATGTTACTTTGCCCTGCTTCTTTTTCAGCACATCACCAACCACCGTAACCAGTGTATCGATGACCTTCAGCGCATTGCTCTTGATAATACTGGAATCTTTTACCATCAGCTGGGCGATTTCATTCTTATTCATTTTTAATTCCTCCTGATTGACAAAGGTGAATTTACCTTAAAAGCAACCGAAAGTCAATACCCACAATAAAAAAACATCATGGCCGACCCCATCAACCAGGCGGATTTGGCCCAACCTGGCCGCGAATTTGCTTTTTGGTGAAAAATCCTTTATAATTAGCCGTTAAAATATGAGCAAATTGAGGAAATTCAATGGCAGAAGAATTGTTGAAAAGCATCAAGCAGATCAGCCGGGAGCGCGGCATCAATCCCGACATCTTTTTTTCTGCCATAAAGGAAGCCCTACTGACCGTATCCAAGAAGTATTTTGATCCCGACGCCACCATCCAGATTGAAATAGACGAAAATAAAGGCATTATCGAAGTTTTTGTCTCCAAGCTGGTGGTCAAGGAAGTCAGCGATCCCCTGGCCGAGATCAACTGGAAAGAGGCCTTGAAATACGATTCCAAGGCCCGCGAAGGCGATGTCATCAAAATACACCTCCCTAGTGAGACCCTGGGCCGCATAGCCGCCCAATCGGCCAAGCAGATCATCATGCAGAAGATCCTGAAGGCCGAGCAGGAGAATATCTACGAAAAGTATTTCCAGCTGGCCGGCACCCTGATGTCGGGCGAGATCCGCCGCATAGAAAACAACAACATCATCCTGGGCCTGGAGTGGGGCGAAGCCATCCTGCCGCCCAAAGAACTTTCTCCCAAGGACAATTTCCAGCGCGGCGAGGTCATCCATTTCCTGATCAAAAGGGTTTTTTCCGAAGGCAAAGGGCCCCTGGTCCTGGCCACCCGTTACATGAATGATTTCGTTGCCGAACTGATCAAAAAGGAAGTGCCGGAAGTTTCCGAAAACATTGTCAGGATATTCGCCATTTCCCGCGAACCGGGGATCAAGTCCAAAGTGGCCGTATATTCGACCGACAAGGCCATTGACCCGGTGGGGGCCATTGTGGGCATGAACGGCAACCGGGTCCTGGCCATTACCAAGGAACTGCGGGGCGAACGCATCGATGTCATCGCCTGGAGCAATGTCCCGGAAAGGTTTATAGCTTCTGCATTGACGCCTGCCGAAGTGGTGAGCGTTCACCTGGTCGACCCGGTCAACCGCGTGGCCGAAGTGACCGTCAAGGACGAAACTCTATCTGCGGCCATCGGCAAAAAGGGAGTCAATATAAAACTTGCTTCCAAACTAACCCAGTGGGATATCCAAATCGCCAACCGCAAAAGCGAACACAGCGAAGAAAAGCAAACCAAACAATAGGAGGGCGAGAATATGTCTACGACGATCAAGCTTCATGAAGCCACCAAGCAATTCAAGATCTCGAATAAACTGGCCATGTACTTTCTGGAAAAGATCAACCTGCCGGTCAAGTCGCACTCCTCGGTCATCACCGTCGATCAACTGGAATTGTTGCGTGAATTAAGCGCCAATCCTAAAAAGATCAGCGCCCTGGAAGCCGATCTCGCCAAAGGCAGAGCAGGCAAAAAAGCGCCTAAGGCACCAGCGCCAAAAAAGGACACGTCTTCTGCTGAGGATAGCAAAGAGACCGCGGAAAAAAAGAAAGCGGCCGACAAGAAGCCGGCGCCGGGTAAAAAGGAAAGCGTCAAAAAACCGGCTGAAAAAAAAATTCCCGAAAAAATGACTGCGAAAAAGCAAGCGGCAGAAAAAACAGCAGCCGCTTCCCCACCTAAAGGCGGCACATCCCCCAAAGTGGACAAACTCCCTTCAGTAGGGAAGAAAACTGTCCCTGAAAAACAAGCCGCGTCGCCTGCGGTCAAACCGACCGTTGTCTCAGCGCCCAAGCCCGCTGCGGCGCCTCCTGCCGCCCACACGGCTGCGCCCCCGGTAGCAGCCAGGCCACCAATGCCAGCGGCTGCGCCCCCGGTAGCGGCCAAGCCGGCCGCTGCTCCGGCACCCAGGCCCGCCCCACCCGCCGGGCCCAAGACCCAACCCGGACCACAAAGGATTTTCAGGCCTACACCGCAGCATGGCAGAAGACCACCGTACCAGCAATCCAAGCGCCGTTCCGAACCGCGGCCGGCTCCGCAGCCCAAGAAGGAAATAATCGTAGAGCCCCTGTCCCTGCCGGCCAAGATCCAGATCACCGATTTCTGCACGGTCAAGGAATTGGCTGAAAAACTGACCATTAAATTGAAGCTCCTGGAAGATAAAATTGCCCAGATGAAAATGAACTACACGGGCAACCAGATCATGGAAAGCGCTGACATCGAAAAATTATGCGCCGATTTCGGAGTGGCCCTCGATATCCTCACTTACGAGGATTTCGTTTTTCAGACCCAGGTGGCCAAGAGCGGCGCTAAATTGACCCCGCGACCTCCGGTGGTCACCGTCATGGGCCATGTGGACCACGGCAAAACCACGCTGCTGGACACACTGCGCAAGACGCGCGTGGCCGAAAAGGAAGCCGGTGGCATCACCCAGAAGATCGGTGCTTACAAATTGCGCACACCTGAGGGGACTATTGTCTTTGTCGACACACCGGGACACGAAGCATTCACCAATCTGCGGGCCCGGGGAGCCAAGGTCACCGATCTGGTCATCCTGGTCGTTGCCGCCAATGACGGCGTGCAGCCCCAAACCATTGAGGCCATTCACCACGCCCAGGCCGCCGGAGTGCCGATGATCGTAGCCATCAACAAGATAGACATCCAGGGCGCCGACATAGAAAAGATCAAGCAGGACCTGAACAAGAACAATATTCTGGTAGAAAGCTGGGGCGGCAAAGTGGTTTCCGTTGAAATATCTGCCAAAAACAATATAAAGCTGGACAATTTGCTGGAAATGATCCAACTCACCGCCCAGATACAGGAACTGCAGGCCTTCCCCCATATTCCGGCCCGTGGCACCATCATCGAATCTCGGCTCGATCCCCAGCTGGGACCGATCGGCACTGTACTGATCCAGCATGGTCAGCTGAAAAAAGGGGATTATTTCATATGCGGCCATTCCATGGGCAAGATCAAATCGATCTACGATGACAACGGCAACATGCTGAACTCAGCCCAGGTTCCCGATCCGATCGAGATCATGGGTTTTGAGGCCGTCCCCCAGGCCGGTGACATATTCCAGATTGTTGATGACCTGGATAAAGCGAAAAAGATCATTGAAATGCGCCAGATCAATCAGAAAGCTTCCCAAAACAAGGACTTTCTGGCCGAAAAGAAACTGAGCCTGCAAAACCTTTTCCAGATGGTCGAGCTGGAGAAGATCCAGACTTTTCCGGTGATCGTCAAAGCCGACAACTTCGGCAGTGAGGAAGTTCTGGGACAGATCCTCGACCGTCTCAGCCAGGAAAAATTGAAAATTGAAATTATGCACAGCGGCCTCGGCAACATCACCGAAGGCGATATCCTGCTGGCTTCGACGGCCGGCGCGGTCATTCTCGGTTTTAACGTCAAGGCGCCGCAAAAGATTCTCTCTATGGCCAAGATGGAAAAAGTGGAAATCAGGCTATACAGCGTTATCTACCACCTGGTCGAGGAAATTGAAAAGGCCGTCAAAGGGAAGATCGGCCCGCAATACCAGGAAAGCCTGATCGGCAAGGTGGAGATCCTGCAGAAATTCAAGATTTCCAAGGTGGGTATCGTAGCCGGATGCGTGGTCCGCGAGGGCAAGGTCACCCGCAAATCCAAGCTCAAGATCATGCGTGAAAGCGACCTGGTCTTCGAAGGCGAGATCGAATCCCTGAAACGCATCAAGGATGAAGTTTCCGAAGTGCGGGCCGGGACCGAGTGCGGCATACGCATAAAAAATTTCAGCAACATTGAACCAGGAGATATCCTGGAAATATATGAAACATCCATCATCCCATGATGATCGGCCTGTTGGAGATTGATTTGTTCAGCGAACAATTTCACAGTTTGAAGGAGAAAAGGCGGCTGCTTTCCAGCCTGAAGGAGCGTTTAAAACATAAATTCAACATCGCCGTGTTGGAAAGCGCTTATCAGGACCTCTGGCAGCAAGCCCAGTTGTCGGTAGTTACCCTGGGAGCGAACCGGTCTATCCTGGAAAATACATTCAAGCAGATCGAAGATTTCATTTTCCTGAACTACGCTCTGCAGATCAGTAGAATAAATATTCAGTATTTTTAAAATGTCCTACCGCCTGGAAAAATTCGCCAGCACGCTGCAGCAAACCTTGGCAGAGATTCTCACCCGGGACAGCTTGAATCCGGATTTCAAGCTTGTCAGCATCCTGAGGGTCCAGCTCGGCCGCGACCTGAAAAAGGCAACCGTTGCCATCTCCTGCCCGCCGGGCAAAGAGGATCGTGTGCTGCAGCAGCTCAACCGATCCCGGGGCTTCATAAAACGGCAGCTTGACCGGAAAATGATCCTGCGCCACATGCCCGAACTGGAATTTGTCAAGGATTCGGCCCAGGAACTCGAGCAGCAAATTTCCCGCCTGCAAAAAGAAGGGGATCATGAAAGTACGCGTAGCTGAGAAGATCAGGCAAGCCAAAAATATCGCCATTAGCTCGCATGTCCGCCCCGACGCCGATTCCATCGGCAGCGGTTTGGCCCTGTTTCTCATGCTCAGGCAAATGGGCAAAACCCCGGCTTTTTTCAATATCGATCCCGCCCCCTATCCCATCAGCCGTTTGCCCGGTTATGAGCATATCCGCAGCGGCCAGATCCATCCGCAAACCTTCGAACTGGTCATCCTGATCGAAGGCGGCAATGAGGAGAGAACCGGCCAGAAACATCTTAAGAATTATTTTTGCATCAACATAGACCATCACGCCAGCTCGAGCGACGACGCCGATATCAACTGGGTGGTCCCCGATGCCGCGGCGGTCGGAGAACTGGTCTACGAACTGGGATTGGAACTGGGCGTGGATTTCAGCCGCGATATCGCCTTCAACCTTTACGCGGCCATCGCCTCCGACACCGGTTCGTTCAAATATTCCAATACCACGCCGGCTTCTCTGGCCATCGCCGCCGACCTTACCATCCGCGGCGGCTTCACCCCTTTCGAAGTCAGCAACCTGCTGTTCAACTCCAACCCTCAGGAAAAGATCCGCATGCTGACCCGGGTATTGTCTACCCTGGAAATGGCCCTTGATGAACGTGTGGCCATGATCCATTTCCAGCGGGATTTCTTAAGCCGGCTCAGTCTGAAAGACATTGAAACCGAAGACATTATCGCCATCGCCCGCTCCATCGACGGCGTGCAGGTACTGTTGTTCTTCAAGGAGATCGCCGATAATTACTTCCGCGTCTCTATCCGTTCCCGCGACAACTTTTCGGCCCGCCAGATTGCCCAAACCTTCCATGGCGGCGGCCATCATCACGCAGCCGGTTTCTTTTTCAGCGGCGACCTTGCTGCCGCCAAAAAAGAGATCCTGCGGCTGGTCGCTGCCCAATTCCAATGATCCATGGCCTGATAGCTGTCAACAAGGAAAAGGGCGTCAGTTCCCATGCGCTGGTGACCAGCATCCGCCGGATCTTTAAAACCAAAAAAGCGGGCCATTTCGGCACCCTCGATCCCACCGCCACCGGCCTGCTGCTCATAGCCCTGGGCCACGCCACCCGATTTTTCGATTTTTACGTCAAACAGAACAAATTGTATTCGGGCCTAATCCGTTTCGGGTTTGCCACCAGCACTTATGATTCCGAAGGCAAGCCCCAGAAAGCCAAGCAGGGCATCGACCTTCAACAAATCAACCTGGAAACCCTGCTGGCCGGATTTCGGGGCAAACAAATGCAAATGCCACCGGCATTTTCCGCAAAGAAATTCAAGGGCAAACCGCTGTATACGTATGCCCGCCGTCAGCAGGAGGTCCCCATTAATCCGGTTGAAGTCAGCATCCACGAGCTAACCGGGCGGGTGATCGACCATGATACCCTGGAATTCAGGGCCTTGACATCGTCGGGAACATACATCCGCTCCCTGGCTCACGATCTCGGCCAGAAAGTCGGCGTCGGGGCATATCTGTTGGAATTGAAAAGGGAAAGGATCGGTTCTTTCAGCCTGGAAAAGGCAAAGACACTGGCCGAGATAGCAACCCTGGCGGAAGCCGGGAACGGACTGCAGGCGGTCATACCCATCGAATCGCTCCTGGATGAGTATCCCAAAATGATCGTCAACCAGACCGGACGGCGCTGTATCTGCAACGGCATGGCGCTGAAAGCCGCGGATGTCCTGAAGATATTCCCGGCCCGGAGCACGGCATATTTCCGTATCTTCGACGACGAGGGCAAACTGCTGGCCATCGCCCAAAAAGAGGCTCATTCCTTGAGCTTCAAGCCCTACCTGGTTCTTCCCGAAAGCGAGCCCGGCAACTGATTCGCTTTTTTTTGCAGCAGCCTATAAATCAAAAAAAATGATCGTGTAAATTCCGTCGAGTGTAACCTAAAAACGACGCCGGCGCGGATTGGCTGTGGGTGAAGATGAATTGGCGGCCGCCGCAATGATTCGGCTCGCGCTCCAGGTGCCGCTTATAACATTGTCGGATGTCCGGTAGCGTTTACAGGTCCCGCTCATGGTGTTGGCATCAGAAAAAGTCCCCGTATATTCATAGGTGACATCGGGAAATACCAGGTTGAAGACAACTTCGTCGCTCATGCCTTCGTTGAAAGTATAGGTCCCACTGCCGCCGTCACTGTCGGTCACGGTGCCGCCTTTATAGGTCCCAACGAATACAAGTGTGACATTGAAGGAACTGTTATCGTTATAGGACTCGAAAAGTGTCCAGGAGCCCTGGATATTGTCTGTTGGAACAGCGCTGGCGTTCAAGCTGTAATCTTCCGACATCGTGATGGTGCCATGGCTCTCGACATCGACCCCATCCAGTTTCACGAGCAGGTAGGAGTAGCCTTCGGCAAGAACATAACTGTAATCGACCAGAGTACCCTGCGGATAGGTATAGGTTCCCGTTTCCGGAGTTCCATTCACTCCGGTTCCCCTGGTAACAGTCAGGGTGAATTCGGTGTTAGAGTCCGAATATGCCCGCAAAGTATGATCGCCTGATACGGTGACCGTTCCGCTGGCCTCGACTTCCTTGCCATCCAGGAGCACCGTCAATTTTTCATACCCTTCATTGAGTTCGTAGCTGTATGTCAATTGATTGCCCGCATCAAAATAATATGTTCCGGCAAGCGGTGTTCCGGAAACACCCACGGACACCGTGACCGTCACCGTGTAGGTTTCCGCAGCCGCTTTCTTGCAAGCATCAAACAAAAAAATCGCCGCCAACAGGACCGCGGCCAAGACTGGAATTGTTTTTCTTATCATTTTTACCCTCTTCAGGATCTACAGCTGTATCCCCAGACCCAGCGCCAGATGGAAGCCGCCCAAATTGCTGCGCACGTCATCAATTTTATCGGAAGCATACATGTAACCAATGGATGCCTCTGCGAAAATATTCTTGTAAAGCCCGTAGGTGAAAGCCAAATTTCCCCGCACGCCTATGCCTGACTGCTTGGCCGAATCGGAGCGGAGCCGGATATTCGTGTCTATTTTGCTGATTGTCGATTCGATGTCATTGCTGATGGAGCAGATACCGACTTCCGTCCTGATCGCGATCTGGTTTTCTTCGAAATAGCCGGCAAAAATTCCGCAGCCCCCGGCTATGACCCTCTTGGCCAAAGTACGCTTAATACTGATGTCCGCATCGAACGAATTTTTTGAATCCCAACCTGTCCAGCTGTCGCGCAAAGGGAAATAGCCGTGGCTGGCCCATAAATATATGTTCCCGGAAATCGCGACCGCAGCCTTGGCTTCAAAAAAAACTTTGCGTTGACTGGCCTGACCCGTGAAGCTGTTCTTAGCCAGGTTCAAGTAGTTGCCGTAAAGTGTGAGGATGACCCTGTCCCCGGCAGCGGTCGCAATGCCCGACAAAAGAAGCACAAGCAAAACCAAGCCTAGCGGCTTTTTCATGAACGCCTCCTTGGCAAATTCCATGCCAGCAAATCGCTTCCTGCGTTTTCGTACTCCGGAGTCCCGCATGCTTCGGACCTTCGGCAGCTCCGGGGGACTATCTGCGGTCACCGGGTGACTCCTTCGTATCGCTATCTTAGCACATTTTTCAACATATATAAACCTGCCAAAGTGATTTTTCTTGCCGACCGCGATTTCCAGGTGGGGGATGTTCCCCATTTCCGAATGCAGCGGATCCATCGGGGAGAAGTCCCCGCTCCAGCCTTTCCTGTCAAAAGGCTTGAACCGGCTTTGGGATCGGTTAGCGAAGAAAATTGCCGCGGCAGATCAGGCGGGTGAAATTGTGAACAAAAATTCCTTGCTTCCAGCTGACGGCGATCTTTTCAGCGCCGCAGTCGATGGCCGGTGGCAGGAAGCCGCAAAGTTTTTCCTTTCAACATTATCACACTATTTGAATTGTTATAGCTCAAATGAGATATTTTTCAAAAAGCTTTATATAATAGTATTGAACAAAAGGGGAGGAAAGAATGAAGGGTAAAATTTTTTTTACATGGCAAATTTCTTTATTCTTCTTAAGTGCTTTGGCATTCTCACAAACCATTGAAATCACATCACCGCATGCCGGAGACACATGGTATAAGGGACAAGCATATCCAATTGCATGGAAAAAAACAGGAACAATGGACGATTTTGTGAAAATTAAATTGCGTAATTCAACCTCCACTGCTGTGATATTGGATATAATAACCCCCATAGCAAATAATGGTAATTACAGTTGGAAAATTCCAACCTCAATTGTTCCTGGAGACTATGTGATCAGAGTAAGGACAATGGTGGGTGAAGTTTATGGAGATAGTGGAGTTTTCAGCATAGCAAATATGCCTTTCGTATCAAAGCCTAAAGAAACAAATCTACATGTGGTTCCTCGATTGGTTCCTCAATTTCAAAAAAAGCAAAGCGTTGTGGATCAATTACTCAGCTTACCTGATTTGACAGTCACCAACGCCTGGATTGAAATACGAGATTCAGTTAGATTTTTAATATTTAAAATTGAAAATAAAAACTGGAAAAATGCAAAATTAGATACAAATTTAGGGAATGAACTTGTTGTTCAATTATATGCTCTAGATAAAAAAGCATTTCCAATTGTTATTGACAAAAACACAATTGAACTTTTAAATTATCACGGCTATAGAAATTTTCAATTTGGCTGGAATTACACAGAGGATACAAGGATATGGATTGATTTCAAAGATGCAGTTGAGGAATTCAATGAAGGCAATAATGTTTTTCTATTTAAACAAATTGAATAAGCAATAAAATACTTTCCGGCCTGGATTTAAAGGAACTTTCATTGACAGGGAAATCGCCGCATGTGGCCGACGCAGGTTGCCCCGGCGCGAAAAAGTTCCCCTTTTTCATCCGAAATAGTTGCCGCGGCAGATCAGGCGGGTGAAATTGTGCACAAAAATTCCCTGCTTCCAGCTGACGGCGATCTTGTCCGCGCCGCAGTCGATGGTCAGGCGGTCCTGGACCTTTCCCAGTCGACGCAGAACAGCGAACACAGCGGCGCTGCCGGTCGATGAGGCCATGGTTGGCCCGACCCCCCGCTCATAGAAAAAGACCCGGCAGCTGGCGGGCCGCAAGGCCGCCTTCCCCACAGGGGGCTTTTTGGCACTGCTGAAATGGACGAATTCCACATTGACCCGTTCGGGGAACATGGGGTGGCTTTCCAGTTTTTTCCCCATGGCGGCCATCCGCCCGGGGGCAAGCCGGTCACGGCAAAGGACCACGGCATGGGGATTGCCCACAGAAACCGGAAAAAATTTCAGGCCGGCGCAGCAGGAACTCTCCTGCTTGTCCATTAGAAAAGGAAAAAACCGGCGCTGGGAAAAATCGGGCCGGCCGATTTCCACATCGAGCTGGAAGACCGGACCCCGGCGGGCCAGGAGGTCGATCCGCCGCGAACCCACGGCGGTATGGAGCCGCAGTGGCGAAGCCGCCAGGCGGCGCTGGAACAGGACCACGGCCAGTCCGGCCATGCCGTTTCCCGACAATTCTGCCGCGCCGCCATCGCGGTTGAATATCTCGAAATGAACACCCTGCTTTCCGACCCGGTAGAAGACCGTTCCGTCGGCGCCGACCCCGCGCTGGCGGTCGCAGATCTCCTTGGCCAGGGCGGCCTTGAGGCCCGCGCTGTCCGCGGCAGCGGCCGGCAGATCACGGCAGTCGATCTCGATGAAATCGTTGCCGAAGGAACTGGTCTTGTAAAAGATCATTCAGGCAGGGCAAAACGGATGTACACCTCATCGCCGTCGCGGTTGATCAGCAGCAGGACCATGGAACCGCTGCGCCGTCCGGACAGGAAGCTTTTTAATTGAGCCACACTATCCAGTACAGTGCGGTTGACGGCCAGGATCACGTCACCGGGTTTGATGCCGTTCTCGGCGGCCGCGCCGCCCCGATCCACGTTCTCGACCACCAGGCCCTTGGCCGTTTTTAGTCCGTATTCGCGGGCCAGGGCCGGGGTGTTCTTTACCAGAGCCATGCCCAAACCCAAACTTTTGCTCTGCACTGCTGCTTGTCCGCGACCCGCATCCGGGGCTTCGATCACTTTGACCTTGAGCACCAGTTTATCGCGGTTGCGAAAAACGGCGACGCTGATCTCATCACCGGGTGTCGAATTTGCGATCTCCATCTGCAGGTCTGCCGCCGACTTGACCGCCTTGCCATTGATGGCCACGATCAGGTCATAGCGTTTCAGGCCGGCTTTCTGGGCCGGGGAATTTTCCTCAACCCGCGAAACCAGCACCCCGGCAGTTGGCAGGTCCAGGTCCTTGGCATCGCTTTCGCTGATGTTCTGGATCTGGATGCCGAACCAGCCTCGCACCACCTTGCCCTTGGTTTTCAGGTCGGCCACGACTTTCTTGGCCATGTTGGCCGGAATGGCAAAGCCGATACCGATATTACCGGCGCTGGGGGTGAGGATGGTCGAGTTGATGCCGATGGCCTCGCCCTTCATATTGATCAGCGGCCCGCCCGAATTGCCCATGTTGATGGCAGCATCGGTCTGCAGGAAGTCCTCGTACTGGGCCATGCCGAGTTGCCGGCCCGTGGCCGAAATGATCCCCGAAGTGACCGTCAGGTCCTGGCCGAAGGGGTTGCCGATGGCCAGCACCCACTCGCCTACTTCCACGGCATTGGAATCGCCCAGATCAATGAAGGGGACGTTTTTGGTATTGATCTTCAGCAACGCCAGATCGGTTTTTGGATCGGTGCCTATGATCTTGGCGGTGAACTCCTCGTTTTCGAGATTGAAAATTTTCACCTTGACGGCATCCCTGACCACATGGTTGTTGGTCAGGATATAGCCGTCGGCCGAAATGAAGAACCCCGAGCCTTCACCAGAACGCTTTTCCTGGCGCCGCGGAGTATTGAAGAACTGGTCGAAGAAATCGTCGCCGAACATGGATCGCCTCTCCACGATCGATTCAGATATCACCTTGACTACAGCCGGTTTGACTTTGCGGACGATGTCGACGAAACTGTTGGGAACAACCGACTGGGAAACGGATTCAGCCCTGACCACGGCCGGGCTGATGACAGGCTCATTATTGACTGATTTTTGCAGGAAACCGAAACTTAATGCGAAAAAAAGCGCTCCGGCCAAAAAGCTGGTCCCGGCGATTAAACCTATTTTTTTCATGTGATCCTCCTTATCTTATCTAGAAATATCAAGACGTAAAAAAACCTGATAAAGTTTCATCATTTGCCCAGACTTTGGATAAAATTGATGATTCCCAGGTACAGCCCGGCGGCAACGGCCTGGCGGTATGAGGGCGAGGCCAACCGCTTGGCCTCGTTAAGGTTGCTGAGAAAGGAGACCTCAATCAGCGCCGAAGGCATCTGCGCGCCCAACAGAACATAGAATGGCGCCTTCTTCACTCCCAGATCGTCGATGGCATCGTATTTTTGCTTCAGGTTGGCGACCATGCTCCTCTGGATCGACTGGGAAAGGATCCTGGATTCGGAAATCTTGCTGTTCTGCAGTATCTGGTTCAGGATGTTTCGCATATCGGCCATGGACTTGCTGCTCATGGCATTTTCCTGGGCGGCCACTTCCATGGCCCGGGGATCGGCAGTGATGTTCAGGTAATACGATTCCACGCCGCGGGCGGTCTGTCGCGGCGCCGAGTTGGTGTGTATGGAAACGAAAATGTCTCCCTGGTTGGAGTTGGCGATGGCCGCCCGCTCCTCCAACGGCACATATTCGTCGCGGCAACGGGTGAGGATGATCTCGAATTCCGCATGTTCATTCAAAATGGCGTTAAGCCTTTTGCCGATATCCAGGGTGATATTCTTTTCCTGCACGTCCAGGCGGCGGTTGATCGTACCGGGATCCTTGCCGCCGTGGCCCGGATCAATGACGATGCGGTGCACGCCCAGCCCGAGCTGGCGGGCGATGGAAGGGCTGCCAGGTCCATCGGACTGGCGTCCCCCTGTGGGGCTGCCCTCAACAACGGGGAGATTCTGCTCCCGCGTCTGCTGGGCATGGCTGACGAATTCGGCCTGACTGTATATGTCAAAAACGATGCGGAAGGGGGAGGTCAAGTAAAAACGGTTGTATTTGCCGATCTTGTCGAAATCAAAGACCACGCGGATGGTCTGGGCATTCCATTTGCCGATACGTATCCTCTGCAGGTTCCCGGCCTGGATCTTGATCTCACTCTTCTTTTCAAAAGGGTAATCCGCGGCAAAGCGGCAGTTTTTCAGATCAAAAAACAGGCGGCCGCTGCTGCTGCCTTTAAGGGTTTTTTCGGCGATCTTGATATCGGCGCTGAGATCCAGGACCACGCGCGTGTATTCGGGATAAGAATAATAGCGGATGTTCTGCAGATTGACCGGTCCCCTGGCCGGCAGGGCCAGTGAGACCGCCAGCATGAAGTATATTCCCAATAAGCGTTTCCTCACGGTTACAATGTACTAAAAATTCAACCATAAATCAACATCGGCCGCACAAGAGCAGGGGATCAGGTCGCGTTTATTTGCCCTTGGCTCCGGAATATTTATTGAACGACCGTTGCGCCGATGGCGAATTCTTTTTGGCGCGTCCGGAACTTTTTTCGCTTTTACTCATTTGCACTCGCGCCTGTCCCCCAAGGGGACGGCGGCCTTGAAGTCCCGCCAGGCGGCGGGTATTTTTGAACTGGTTGACAAAATTTTTGGCGCCCATGTTTCTCCAGCCGCGATCATACCACGATTCAGTGGAATTTGGGACAAGGGCGCACGCAAACCTTAAAAAATCCCTCTCTCCCCCCTTTTCATTGTGACCCTTAAAAATTAATTACTTAATAAATACTTTGAAGCAGCCGGCAAAACAATCGGGAAATATCTGATTACGGCATTCGAAAAACCTTAGGTGCCAAATGGCAGCTTAAAGGAGCTTTCATGACGCGTAACCAGAGAAAACTAAAATTCCAAATCACAAATCCCAAATTCCAATGTTCTAAACCAGGAAGTAAATGAGTAGAATGGTGAAATGGTAGACGGGTAGACGCGTGTACGAGTAGACGGGAAATGGCAATAATTCGAACGATTTTCTTCCCCTTCCACTCGTTTACCCTTCCACCCATTTACAATTTCTGTCTCCATCCCAAGCCTCGTTTTTTTCTTTCCGTCTACCGTAAACCGTACACCGTATACCGTACGCCAATATCGTCTAGCCCATAGCCCCTAGCCTCTTTCTACTGTCTACTGTCTATTGTGCTTCACATATCCAGGGAGGTGATACCCTCCTTGATGGCGTATTTGGTCAATTCGGCGACGCTGAATATGTCGAGCTTTTCCATGATGTGCTGGCGGTGCGTTTCAACGGTCTTGACCGACACGCTCAACTGAGAGGCAATGCGCTTGGTGGTGCTGCCTTCGGCCAGGAGCTGCAGGATCTCCTTTTCGCGCGGGCTGAGCAATGAGGGATTGCTTTTGCGCATGCGCTGGATGTAATCGCGGATCACCACCCCCGAGATCATGGAACAAAGGTAGGTCCGCCCCGAAACCACCTGGCGAATGGCCTGGATCATTTCGTCGAAGGCGCAGTCCTTGAGCAGGTAGCCCATGGCCCCGGCCTCGAACATCCCGGCCACAAAGCGTTTGTCGGCGTGCATGGAAAGGGCGATGATGCGGCATCCCCATTCCTTGGCCACGATATGGCGCGTGGCGTCCATGCCGTTCAGGTCATCCATGGAGATGTCCATGATGATGATGTCGGGGCGCAGCTGTTCGGCCAGACGGATGGCTTCACGGCCGTTCTTGGCTTCGGCGACCACTTCCAGGCCTTTTTCCTTTTCGAGCAGGATGCTCAAGCCGTCACGCATGATCTTGTGGTCATCGGCGATAAGAATCTTAACGCTCATGAATTCTCCTTTCTGGCAACCGCCCCGCGCTCATGCAGTGGAACGGTCAGGATGATCTGCGAACCCTTGCCGGGCTTGGACTTGACCTCCAAGCCGCCGCCAAGATAATTCAAGCGTTCACGCATGCTGAAAAAGCCGAAGCCGCCGCTCTTTTCCTTGGGGCTGAATATCCGCGAAGCATCGAACCCCACCCCGTCATCATTGACCTGTATCTTCAGGAACGGCTCCTCAAGAGAAAGGATGACCTTGGCCTGGCTGGCCTGCGAATGCTTGCCAACATTGACCAGCAGTTCGCGCACTACCTGGAACAGGATCACCTGCCGGTCATCATCCAATTCAGGATTCGCAAAACGGCTTTCGAATTCAACCGGGACATGAAATTGCTCCTGGATCCGTTCGGCCAGCCATTCCAGCGCAGCCGTGAAGCCCAGTTCATAAAGGACCGGCGGGCTGAGATCGAAGATCAGGGAGCGGGTGTCCTGGATGCTGCACTCCAGCAAGCGGCCGACGGCGGCCATTTCACTTTTTTCAGTGCTATTGGCGAGGTTGCTTTCCAGGGCGGCAACTTTCAGTTTACACAGGGCCAGGTTCTGCCCGATCTGGTCATGAAGCTCGGAGGCGATGCGCCGCCGCTCCTTCTCCTCGATCAGGGTAAGTTCCGAGGTCAAGGCCCGCAGCTGCTCCTGGTAGGCCAGCAGCCTGGTTTCAGTCTCCTTGCGCTCCGTGACGTCCTTTGTGATCACCATGACGCTGGATTCGGCCGTTTTCACATAGTCGACAAGCAGCCATTTGCTCTCTCCCGTGGACTTGTAGCAATAATGGACCTCGGAAAACTGCCGCTGGCCACTGTCCATGACCAGATGAATCTTTTTTACATAATCCGGATGGTCGACGAACAGTTTTTCCACCTGCATGCCCAAAAAATCCTTTATCCCGCCGTTAGTGATCTGCAGCGCCGCCTGGTTGAACTTGCCCAAGCGCACGCGGCCGTTGGCTTCCTTCGTCCAGATATACGCCGGGTCGGGAATGGCCTCGAAGGTGCGCCGGAAAGTCTCTGCGCTTTGGCGCAGCACTTCCTGGCTCCGCTTGCGCTCGCTGATGTCCCTTTGGACCGAAGAATAGGCGTAGATTACACCGTCCTTGTCTTTCAAGGGCATCACCTTGTATTCACAGTAAAAGGTCGAACCGTCCTTGCGCCGGTTCAACGATTCTCCCAAATGGGTTTTCCCCGATGAAACGATCTTGTACGTTTCCTGCTGGATCCGCTCCGCCTCGGGCTCGGCGTTGAAGAGGTCCGGAGTTTTCCCCTTCAGCTCATCCAGCCTGTAGCCAAAGAAATTTTCGGCAACCTTGTTGATATAGGTGATGCAAAAATCGATGCCCGTGACGATGATCGCATCGGATGTGTTCTCGGTAATGGAGCTCAGAAAGACAAGCTGCTCCTCGTCCAGCTTGCGCTTGCTGATGTCGCGAATGGTATGCAATATATATTTTTCGTCATTGACAACTATGATCACCACCGACACCAATCCCAATATGTTTTTACCCGACTTGCTTACGAACCAACACTCAAAATTCTCGATCGCTCCTCCCGTTCGCAAGGCGTCAATGATCCCTTTATGTTCCCCGGGATTTTTATGGATATTTATTTCCGTATTGGTCTTGCCGACGACCTCGTTTTCCTCGTAACCAAATATTTTCGTGAACCCCTTGTTGACGGACACGATCCTGCCGTCATCCAAGTGGGACAAGATAAAAGAATCCGGGCTGATATAGAATAATTTTTTGAATTTCTCTTCCGACATGACCATCTGGGATTCAGCACGGCGGCGGCGAAGCGATACCGATACGATATGGCTGACTGATTTCAATAATTCTGTGGATACGGCCGGGGTCCCCTTTGCGACGGCCATAATGACAGCCCCGATGAGCTCGTTCTCGACGACCAGCGCCATGCCGATAAAATGATCGATATTGAACAAATGTTGGACTATGGAGCTCGCCTTTTCAGTAATGGCCCCGAACGATGCCTCATGGAGGGTGCTGCGATACCCTACGATCTCGCTGGTTATCTCCTTATACATCGCCTTGCTTACGTCAAATTTGATGTTCCTGACATTTTTGCCAAGAATTTTGTTTACCTCAGTCAATATTTTGCTATTGGTCTTGGCACTGATGAATTCGAGCTGGCGGGTGTCTTTGTTGTACTGATTTATCCCGACATAAATGGCCTTGGTTATGCTCATCAGTTTTTCGGAAATATATTCATTGATATCAGCCGCCGGGGGCATCAACGCCAAATCGAGCGATATTTCGTTAAGGATGGACAGTACTTTGTTTTTTTCCGCGATATTCAGTTCCGCCTGTTTGCGTTCGCTGATGTCGCGGCCGATGGCGATGATGCCCAGTGGATTTCCGCCATCTTCGTAGAGCAGGGACGCCGACACTTCGAGAGGCAGGACCTGGCCGTCTTTCTTTTTGAACTTGTAATCCGATCCCGATGTTTTCCTGTTTTCAACGAATTTCGTGGTTCTTTTTTCCAGTGAAACACGATCCAGGCCCATAACGAAATCATAGGTGCTGGTTCCGATCACCTCTTCATAAGAATAGCCGCCGATTTTCAAAAACTGCTGGTTGACGGTAAGCAGCTTGGCCGCGAGGTTCATGACGATGATGATATCGGGCGAAGTGTCGATCAGGGTGCGATAGTATTTTTCACTTTCACGCAGCGCCGTCTCGGCCTGCAATTTGGAGATCAGGGTACCAGCCTCCTTGCCGATCATTCCCAGGATGTTTTTTTCCTCGGGGCTGAAAACCTGCCGCTTGCGGCTGGCCATGTTCAGGGCGCCGATCACCCGGCCCTTGGATAGGAGGGGGATGCTGCTGGCCATGCGCCAGCCCCAGGACTTGGCCAGGTCGGGAAGGGCTTCCCGGGTATTGTCGACAAAAACCGCCTCCCCTTTCAGCACTTTGGAAAAGGGGGGGTTGCCCACCGCCAGGTATTTTTCTTCCAAGCGCCGGTTCATTTTTGCCCCCCGGGCGGTGAGCAGGTTCATCTTCTTCGCCGCCGCATCGTACAGGAAAATGGCGGAGGTGTCGAAGTCCAGCGGCCGGGTCACGCAATCGAGGATGACCTCCAGCATATCGGCCAGCGATTCGGCCAGGTTGCCCTTGGAGATGATGCAGCTGAGGATCTCGATCTGCTGGGTGCGGATGCGCTGCGCCTCCTCGGCCAGCTTGCTCTCGGTGATGTCCTCGACCGTGCCCTCGAAAAAGACCCCGGCGGCCTGGCCGGAGGTCAATTTCACGTTTTCGCGCACATGGATCCTTGTACCGTCTTTCCTGCGCCACACCGCCTCCAGGCCCTTGATCTCGCCCTCGCGCTTCAACCTGGCCACGTAGTGAGAACGCGGATATTCAACGTCAAAATAATCTTTTTCGAGGTTCCTGGCGGCCAGCTCCTCAAAAGACCCGTAGCCCAGCATCTTGACCAGGGCGGGATTGGCATCGATGAAGCGCCCGTCGGTGGTGGTGCGGTAGATGCCGATGGGCACGTTTTCAAAGAGCTGGCGGTAGCGTTCTTCGCTCTCCTGCAGGGCGCGCTTGACCTTTTTGTAGCGCTTGACATCGACGACGACCAGTTCGCGCGTGTTTTCTTTTTCATCCATTGGCGGCGGCACCTCGCTCCGTTTGGAACATGGTATCCAGTGGCGCTTTTTTTGTCAAGGAAGGTTCGAAACCAGTGTTAGTGTTAGTGTTAGTGTTAGCAGCAGCAATAAAACGAAGAGAAGATACAGATATGGCTTTCGTTTTGGACATTGGAATTTGGAACTTGGAATTTATCTGGGATTTGTGATTTGGAATTTAAGAAGGGCGGTTCTCGAACCGCCCCTACGCTGGATCTCGCCTTTTGCCTCCTTTCTTTTTCTTTAACATCGAACATCGAACTTCGAACTTCGAACCTTATTGATTTATGATCGAATTTATGGTATATTTGTATCCCCGTGGGGCTGTAGCGCAGTTGGGAGCGCGTCTGAATGGCATTCAGAAGGTCGGGAGTTCGATCCTCCTCAGCTCCACTTGTTTTTCCTCTGTTATCAAGCATCTCCAGCTTTTTCCCCAAATCACGATTAAGGTCTTTTATGGTCTTTTTACGGTATTTTTCGAGAATCATGGTCACAAAATGGTCACAAGGAAAGGAACAAATTTGTGGTTTAAACGGACAAGTTGTCCACAATTTTTAAAGCCACGATTGATATCAATTAAATTGTACAATCAATTCAAGACTTGCCCCTCATGCTTTCTTAATCAACCTGGATAAGAATTCATCCTAACAGATCAAATGTCATAAAGAAAGATCTGACATCAATACTTCCTGTTATCAGTCTCCAGATTTAATCAATTAGCATCCAGCACCCATTCTTGCCTGATTCCGGCTTGGCCAATTCAAAACGCTTCAGAAGATCTCCGAGCGTTTTATCATTAACCTCATGATTCTCTAGACGCGACCTGAACTCCCGACGCTGAATAGGGCCATTGTCTCGAAGTTCTTTGAGCACTTCAATTGCTTCGGCAATATATGATTTTGCTGACAAATTTCTTTTTCGTTCAATTTCTTTCATAAGACTATAAAATTTCTTGACTGGCGCCATTCTTTCGACATGCTGAAGAAGCTGTTTGTCAAGAATATCAAATGTTTTGTATTCGATTCGATGTAGATGAGGGATATCGCTTAACAACCATTTTTTTTGTTTCGAACTCTTTTTCCCACTTGGTGTTAAGTCACGGCAGATGATTATCTGGCTGGCTTGTTTATGTGCTAGTGCAAACCCAAGCTCAAGGATAACGTTCGGACGGAAGGATGTCACATCAAAGATTGCAAGATTTGCTTCTTTTATTGTTTGAGTTATGTCCTGCCACAAATCCCGTGCCCCTCCTCCTTGAACTTGGTCGCTTAGATACACACTCACAGGAAGGTGCTCTTCCCAGTTTTGTTTCAATCCATTGAAGTGTCCTTTGACGCGTTTGTTTCCAAAATTGCATGCGAGGAAAATAGTGCTTGCGCTAATGCTTGAAGGTGGTTGGCCATCACCTTCATTTCTTGGAACAATTTTATTATTAATTTGTGCTGACATCTTGGCAGGTTAAGAACTCCATCTCATTGATATGTTTCATCTAAGTGCTAAGGACTTGCAATATTACATAATTCATGATGTTTTCCAATTTTTTATTGCGATAAAGTATTACCATTCTTGAGATGGTATTGCTCTCAATCATTTATCCAACCCCTCTATTATCCTAACCTCTGGTACATTTTTCTGCTTTTCCATGGCAATAGAAACCGGGTGCTTCGGGTTTGATAGTTCTTGATTTACTTTTTTGATGATTTTCATTTTCTGCTCATCACTCCAGTCGTCTTTCAATTCCGGGAGATTAGTTAAATGCTTCAGCACCTCGGCATTGGCAGCTTTGATTTTACCTGGGAAATAGAGTTCAAAGACGAGAGCATCTAAAACTGTTATCAAATCAGAACTATATTGAAAATGTAGATATTTAGATAACTGACTAATACTTTTAAAAAAGGTATTATCTGATTTCAAAGGCAATTCCTTAAATTGCTTAGTTTTTATTTGAGGAAATAAATCATCTGTTTCATTATTAAATGTTTTAAAAAACCAATGCGTTAAAATTGAAGACAAAACACCAACAGCATAGTATTCATCAAAGCCCTTCTTAACTTTAAATTGGCCGACATAAATTGATTGGTCGGCAATATAAAAATCCCTTAAAACAGAAAGCACCAGCCTGTTCTTTGCAGGTATTTTTCGAACTAATATTTTATTTCCTTTAAAAACATTTATAGTTCTAGGCTCTGCTAACCAAGGTCCATATTTAATATGTTCTCCATCCCATTTGATTGAAAAAGGAAATAGATTTTTACCTCTAATCTCTGGAATATAAGATTCATCAATTTTATAATTTGAATTGAACGCTCTATTATCCTTATGTGATTGCTTTTGTGGTGGTGTTCCCTTTCCGACTTGATATTCTTTAATACCTGTCGTAACATGAAAACTACTATCAACCCTTTCGGTAGTTTTTTGAATCAAGTCAAAAGCATCTTTAATTTTTGAGTTTAAAGAAATAGTAAAATTATATCTTAGATTTTTGTAAAATATTTGTTGATTAAAAATATGCTCTGTATAAAAACCAAAATCTTTTATTAAAATATATTCAACTCTATTTTCTTTTACTTTTTTCTTTGTAAACAAATAAACAATTGTATCTACACTTGCACCTTCAAAAACCTGTTCTTTTATATCTATGATTTTCATTAATGAAACATTATCCAAAATAAATTTTCTCAATTTCTCAGTATTTTCATTTGCAAGAAAAGCATTTGAAATAATGAAAGAATTTATTCCTTTGTTTGATAATAATCTTGTGGCTAATTCTATAAAAAGATGAAACAAATCCAATTGATTATGTGCAACTTGATAATTATTCCTATAATATTTTATTAAATCTGCATCTTCCTTTCTTGGCCTTACATATGGTGGATTACCGATCACTATATCAAAGCCCTTACTCACTCCAAACATCCACTCGCTGTCAAAGAACGGACTGCTAGTGTTCTGATTATACGGGTCCCAGGCGGCGAGTTGTTGGGCACTTTCGTTTGTCATGCCAGTATCTTCAAGTAATTTTCCCATTTCTTCCCGCAATTTCTGGTCTTCATCTCGCAGTTTTCTTTTTTTTACCGGAGTATTGGCGCTGAATAATCGATGCCGGACCTCTTTGAGTTTACCTTCAAGCTTTTTGACTTCGTTATTGTCAAACAAACTCCCAATATGGTCCCCACTTTTGGGTTTAGTAATCTCAATAAGCGTATTGGCGGCGACAAACTTGGTTTCAAGGTTGGGCAGCGGCCGGATACCAAAGTTATCCCGTGTTTTATCAGCTTTCTGGTCTACAATCAGTGAAATAAAAAAGCGGAGCTTGCTGATCTGAGTGGCAATGGGCTGGATGTCCACTCCGTAGATGCAATTCTCAATGAGATAGAGTTTGCGCCCAAAATCAAGTTCGTTGTTCTTGAAAGCAGTTTCAATATCGGCAATCAGACCGTCACGGATTTCAGGATCATCAATCGCCATTGCTTTTTCAATCTGTCGTTCTTCCCAGAGTTTGTTCTGCGGGTCAAGCTTGTGCAGAATATGTACCAGCTTGTGCAATATACCCATTGGAAATGCTCCGGAACCACAGGCAGGGTCAAGGATTTTACAGGAATCAATGGCGTTGATAAGAACCGCTGTCTGCATATCATTGAAAAGATGCTCTTTCTCATTGTACCCAATAAGAAATTCTAGCCCTATTTCAGCGTCCTCCGATTTCATACTAGCCTCAGTTTCCAGTTTTTGCTTCAGGTACGATTTAAGCGATTCATCCACCATGTAGTTGACGATTTCACGGGGCGTATAAAAACTGCCGGTCTTTTTACGGGCGGTGGTTTTGGTTTCCGGGTTGTAACTGGCCAGGAGGTTTTCGAATACCCGGCCTAACAGTTCAGGGTCAAGAGCCACTTCTTCTTCAATCGGTGTGTTTTCGGTTATGGTGAACTTATATCGGTTAAAAATCTTAAAAAGACCTTTAACTGTTTCATTTTTTTTTTTCTTGTCAGCATATATATCGCTTAAATCAATGGTTTTCTCAGGAGAAAAAAAGAGTTCGTCAGGTATTTGAGCCTGTTTTTTAGGGTTGCGAGAAAAACCATCAAGATACATTACTTTGCCGTTTTTATCTTCGCTATCCAGGCAGTCAAATAGTCCGCCATTAAGGAAAGAAACACCTGCAAACAACTTGATAACCTCAGCTTTTGAGATAGCAAAGTCAGAAGCATAACGATACAGATTTTTTATGCCATAATTCTTCTTGTTCTGCTCAAATGTTCCATCCGTGGCAAATGCCCGTTCTTCAAGTTTCTGGTTTAATGTCGCAAAAAAAAGATTTTGCAGTATGGCCCGATAGTATACCGTTGACTTTTCCTTGTTGAATCCCTTGATCAATTTTGATACTTCTTTTTCTTCAAATATTTTTTCAGGTATCATTTTTTTCTCTTTAATAAACCAGATAAAAATAAGTCTGGTAAGAAGTCTGATAATACTTTCCGAATTGAAGACCGTATTATCTTTGTCATTATCAACGTCATTGGGAAATGAAACTTTTTTTATTGCCCAGAAATACCAGTTAGACAGTTCACGGTAAAATCGATTATTCAGTTCTTTGGAATCGAGCGTCTTCTGCCAGGCATTGTGCAGTTCAACAAAGTTGGAA
Source organism: Chrysiogenia bacterium (assembly GCA_043826505.1). Lineage (GTDB taxonomy): Bacteria > Acidobacteriota > Aminicenantia > UBA2199 > UBA2199 > UBA2199. Next base: position 474,459 of record JBDRQC010000007.1, read on the forward strand.
ACTTTATGGACTCGTTTAAGCTCATCAAAGGATAAATCAAAAAGTATTTCAATATGCGCCCGGTGCGGTTTCTCAATCGAAATATCTTTAATCAGCGTGACTTTTTCTAGCACATCTTTCTGTTCATCTTTTTTATTTAGCCTTCTGTTGATGACAGATAATGTCAGATGTTCGCCGTATTTGAAAACAATCAGCACCGGCATGGGGAATACTTTATTAATCTCACGGGTTACCTGCGCCAATGCCGTGCGGGTATATTCCGCTTTTGTCAGTTCCAGGGCAAAAAAGAGATAGGTTTCGATAATAGTATTATCTACTTTTTTAATAGCAAAAAGACTTTTCTGATCAGACACTTCATCTTTGGTTAATTGAAATAGCAGGTCAACAGATTTCCATTCCTTGCTTAATGCTTTATTTTCATTAAAGCGGGAATCCCCATCAAGAAATGACTCTTTAAAGAAAACAAAGGTTTTTTGTGTAAATGGGTTTTGCCGCTCAGTGTTATAACCAAGGGTTTTAAAAAGAGAAATAGACTGGTCGGATAAGTTTCCTGAAGCAAACGATTTTATAGCAGATTGAATTAACAGTTTTACTTCTTTATCTGTCATTCGCTTACTTCACTATTAACCAGGTTATAAGTTCAAAATCTTCCATTTCATTAATTTGTTTTATTTTTGGTATTACCATTGCCCCACGATCAGTGGTCAATTTGATATTACCTTTTTTCTTGAACACCTGAACAATTTCATTTACTGCCCTTTTTAATAAATCGGAATATTTGTCCATTTTTTCACCGTTTGCTGTCTCATCATTAAACAATGCGCAAAGTTCAGTATAAGGTGTTTTTTGTTCCTGGCATAGCAAACGGTAAATTTCCAGAATCTGTTTGGCATTAGTGTAATTGTAGCGGACAGTTCCATCATCACGAATATAAACAAGAAAGTATGGATTCAATGGATTTACTTCCTCGTTTCCATCACTTTCACCTTTCTGCGCTAGACAAAAAATAACTCCAGGCTTGATAATTTCTTTTTCCGCTGCCGAGATTTCTCTGCCGTTAATAAGCCTTGCGTAGTCGCCGCCTGGAGCAGGTACAATGGCATAAAGCCCCATAGGTGAATCTTTCAGTCTTCTACGGTTATCTTCAATGAAGTTTAACAGTTCTATCCTGAAATCATCAAGGGTAAAGTCTGTCAGTGAAATTGATTCATTCATTTCTTCCAAATCAAGTACTTCGTTCTGCAACCTTTTTAATTGCTGGTTACGGTACTTCAAATCATCAGTAATAAGGTCTTCTATTTGCTCAGTATTAAGGATGTTATCCTCACCGGTTGCGGTGACATCAACAAGCGCCATACGCGCTTCTACCCGTTCTTTCAGATTGATATAATTGTCGAGGTCTTTGGTTGGCCAGAAATTAACCAATTGAATGGTTTTATTAATGCTTCCCAAGCGGTCAATACGACCAAACCGCTGAATAATCCGAACCGGATTCCAATGAATGTCATAATTAATAAGATAATCACAATCCTGAAGGTTTTGGCCTTCGCTGATGCAATCAGTAGCGATTAAAATACTTATTTCTTCTTTAGGCATTTCAGAAGTCAATTTTGACCTGTTCTTAGAAATAGGGGAAAAGTTAGTTAATATACTGTCATAGTCATTTTTCCCAAGCGTAGTCTGAGTAAAGCTACCGCACACAAGCGCACAGTGCAATTTAAGTTCACTTTTTATCCAAGCTTTAGTATTGTTGTATAGATACTGGGCAGTGTCGGCAAATGCAGTGAAAATAATTATTTTTTTATTTAAGTCATTAATCGGATTATTTATTTTATTTACGATCAGTGATTTTAACTCTTTGAGTTTGGCATCCCTATCAGGACTGACAGCTTTTGCATTATTAAGAAGATCAATAAGAGCTTCTTTATCATTACGTAAATCAATCATCCAATCCTCAAGTTTAAGATCAGCGAGGTCAAATTTGAGTTTTTTGCCAACTTGCCATTCTTCCAGCTCATCACTATTTTCTGCCAGCTCTTCTTCATCTGGAATATATTTTTCAAGCGTTTCTTCCAGGTTCAATTGGTTTTTATATAGAAACTCAGTAATCTTTTTTTCGAGTTTCTCAATTTTTTGAATTGTCCTATCGAGGGATATTTCAAATGATTCAATCGAACTTTCAAGTCGCTTAAGAAAGTTAACTTTCATCATTCCGATTAGAAAATTTTCACGATCTGCTTGCTTGAAATTTAATACTTGCGTTTTTGCTATGTCTTCGTACTTTTGCTTTTTATTATCCTTAACATAAGCAGAAGGATTAAATAAGGACAATTTGTATTCAAGTATTCGCTTATTTATCCGGTCATAGGAAGGGAATCGTTTATCCAAGTCAATGTCAGGATAAATTGAGTGTGGTTTGTTTCGTTCTGGGAAGCTTGTCATAGGTCCAATTCTGTAAAAACTTTTTATGTGTTTTCTAGAACGAGCTATCGTGAGTTCATCTAATAATTTAAAAAATGATGAATCGAGTCGCTCAAGAAGTTCCTTCATGTTTCTTGATTTATTTTTAGGATCAGCCCAACGAGTGAAATTATTCTGGGCGTTTTCAAGAGTTATTCCAATACTTTTTATTTTGCAGCTTTCAAATAAAGCGTCTTCTTTTCCCTCTGTAATAAATGATATTTGGTTCCGCAAATCACGAAGCGAATTATTTACTGGAGTTGCGGAAAGCATGAGCACTTTTGTTTTTACACCAGATTTAATGACTTTTTCCATTAGCCATTTTGCACGGTTCATTTTTAGTCTGCCATCATCTTTAACTCTTTCCATGGGGTTTCCCCGGAAATTATGCGACTCATCAATTACAACCAGATCATATGCTCCCCAATTGAAGTTTTCCAAGTCTATCCCGTTAGCACCAGAACGTCCTGACTCACGGCTCATATCTGTATGATAAAGGACTGAATAATTATATCGGTCATTTTTTAAAGGATTTAAAGCATGGTTCTGACTGGCTTGATAGATAGTCCAATTGCCAGTTAGTTTTTTTGGACAAACAACAAGGACGCGAGCATTAAGAAGTTCATAATATTTAATAACTGCAAGCGCTTCAAATGTTTTCCCTAAGCCAACACTGTCTGCAATAATACAACCGTTGTGTTTTAGTATTTTATTGATAGCACCTTTGACCCCATCTTTTTGGAAATCATACAGCATATTCCATATTTCACTATCATAAAAACCTGTCCGTTCATCTAGTAAACCGCCTCTTTTCTGTTCATCAAGATAATTTTCGAAAATATGATATAAGGTCTTAAAGTAAATAAATTCTGGTTCATTCTCAACATATAATTGTTCAAGATATTGCAACACCTGTTCTTTTACATCTTCAACAAGACCGGTTTTATCATTCCAAATATTATCAAACCAGCACTTTAACTCCTGCCGGTCTCTGTCGCTATCAATGATCAAGTTTAGTTCAATGTTTTTGATGCCTCCAAGGCCAAGGCCATTAACAGTAAAATTTGAACTTCCAGCGATTGCCTTTTCAATTCCGCTTTCCTGTTTTATATGATAAAGTTTCCCATGTAGAAAATTAGGTTTAACCATAGAGCGAATTTCAGTTTTTTCTTTTATCCAATCAGAGCATTCTTTAGCCACTGTTTTTTGAGTAAGTCTACTTTCAAGTGGAATTGTTAATTTATCATCTTCAATTTTAAAATCACGGTTATTTATTTTATTGGGATCCATTGACTTAATAAAAGTTGGTTCTCCAAAAAGAAATTTGAGATTATTAATGCCATTAAGATTATTCTTTAATTGATGATAAGCATAAATTGTAAAGTATGCTGAAACGATGGAAACATCTGAATTTGATAATATAGCTTGTTTTAAAAAATCACCGACAGTGCCGTGTGTTCGATTATCTCTTATTGCTGAATTACGCATCTATCAATAACTCCTTTCTTTCTCTCATCCCAGCTTAACGATAAAGTTATTTTATCATAAGAAATAGGGATAAAATTGTCAAATTAGGTTTAGACAAAAACCGGTGCCATAAGACACTGCACAAATCCGATTTTCATTCTTTATCTGGAACGATTTTATAGAGTGATTTTGGGGTGATTAAAAAATATAACAAAATAGAGCAATAGGCATGTATTGCATTTTTTCAATTTCGTCCTAAAAATCGGCCGATGTCGGTTTTAACGATGTCCCCCTTGAAACCAACTTCCCACTTTTGGTTGGTGTGGATTAAAACAGGGGGGGTTCTTTGAAATTTGTAGTACATTAATTTCCTTTATTTTTATTTATGGTTAAGATAAAATGACATGCCATCCTTTCCTTAGGTTGTGATATAAATTTATAAGGGAAGGTGATAATTTGGTTGGTTGAGGTCACGCTAAAGTATGAATGATTTAGAAGATCTTTTTTTAAATGGACAATTAAATGCAAATAAACTTTCGGAACGAATAAACTTTTTTAACCAGGAAGACAAATATAATGAAGCAAAACAATTGATCGAAGATATAGTTATTTATATTAAAGCTCAAATTGATCTTTGGAATAAATGGAATCAAATGTTATATAAAAGCCCCTATTTAGATAAAAAATATGATTATTTAAAAATGGCTGCCAATACAAGGGAAACTATTTCCAATTTTAAAAAGAGTTTAAAATACATGGAGGACTGGCAAAGAAAAATATCTCTTGACCATTTGAAAGCTGATAAAATAAATATTCCAGATAAAAATATTTTCGAAACTGGAATGGAAAGATTTATTACATTTCTTGAAAACAAGAGTAAGATTGATGAAGCTCAAAAAAGCACTTCGAATGTTGGAAGCTATAAAATAAAAATCAATGAAAAGAAAAATTACACAAAAAAAGAAGCAGCGAAAATACTAGGTTTAAAATCAACAAGACGTGTAGATCAAATTATGGAAAAATTAGGCATAGAATTTGAAAAAGAAAAACGGGGACGCGAAAATTTAATTTCCGGGAAAAATCTAAAAAAAATAAAGAAAAGCAGAGAGTAAATTTCGTATAAATTCATTTTTCATATCAGTCCTGCATTTCAGAACAATTCTTTGGAAATAAACACGAAATAAACGCGAAATAAACACGAAATATCTCAGGGCTAAACTCGAAATACCTCAAGTGCAAAAGGCCTTTTTTGAGATTATCATTGTTTTTTCACAAGGAGGTTTTGATGAAAAAAAATGAACTTTTGAAAGAGGAGTTTGAATTGCACAATGTAGTCTTGAGAGGTTTATCATGAAAGCAAACATCATATCAATTGCTTACCATGAAGCGGGCCACGCGGCTGTAAATATGTATTATCAGCACAGAATTGTTTCTGTGAGCCTTGAGCTCAAGAGTGAAATCATTGGTCAGGTGGAAGTTCCTTTCAAACGACCAAAGTTAAACCTTCACCGAAATCAAAAACATAAAAGCAAACTAATCGCTCACTTTAAAAATGGTCATGATATGGAATATGTGCAAGGCATAATGGCTGGTGATTTGGCCCAAAATAAAGCACCAAATTTTCTTAAGGAAATCGGGCCATCATGGGAAGTATCTTCAGACAGCGATAAGTTCAAAGAAAAAAACCTTATTGTTAGATGGTGCAATGATTGTGACTATGGGCCAGAGTTCCAAGCAATGTTTAAGTGGCTTCAAATGCGGACAAAATCTATTCTTAAAACCGTTTGGCCAGCAGTCGAAACAATCGCAAATGAACTTTTGGCTAAAGGGAAGATTTCAGGGAAGGAAGCTTATTACCTCTACGAATGGGCAATGTCTAGAGAAGAAGATAGGCGAGAAAAGAAGTTGGCCATACTAATGAATAAAATAAAGAATAAGGAGTTAATAGATGGGCTCTGAGCTTTGGAAAGAGGTTAATTCAATCGTATATATATCTACTTTATTGACCCGCTATGGTGTGGCCTTGTCAAGCAACGGCAAAAGGGGGAACCCATGCCCAGTATGTGGTTACGCCAACCCGAGCAGGCCATCGCTCCAGGTTTTCGCAGCGGAAAACGCCTGCTACTGCCACCACTGCAAACTAAGGCTCGACATTTTCGGATTGGTCAGAGAGAAAGAGCATTTTGAAAACAGTTGGGAAGCGCTGAAAGTGCTGGCGAAAGAGGTCGGATTATCAGATATGCTGTCGCCAGCAGTGCGGGAAGAGATGGATCAGAGAGAAAAATTGTCCGAAGCCTTGGAGGAATTTGCCGGGTACTTCAACAGCTCTATGGGAACAGTAGCGAGAGACTACCTTAAAAGCAGGCAGATCGAAGACGATTTCATTGATGCCCAGAAGATCGGGTACATCCCCAAGAATGCGACGTTCTCGTCATTGAAGGCCGGCGTCAACGAAAAGCTCAAAGAAGTTGGTCTCTTGCTTGATGATGGCAAGGTGCATCCTGCCTGGTGCGACAGGATATTTGTTCCGGACTGGAAAAATGGAAGAATCGCCTACTTCACAGGCCGCTCAATGGACCCAAATTCCCAGAAACCGCAATGGCTCCCAGCAAACGATAAATTGAAGATTACATCAAAGCCTGTTCTGGGAACGCCTTTTGGAAAAAGTGTACTAATCTGTGAAGGAGTTTTCGATTATTTAACGGCACGTCAGCACCAGGAAAGCGTTGTCGGGATCCTTGGCCAATCACCGGTATTCGACTTGCCCGAGTATGTTGAGAAAGTCACTCTATGCTTTGATTGGGACAATGACGGAGAAAAGTACAGGATAAAGTTCGGGCAGCATTTCCTGGCACAGAAGAAGGAGGTCCTGGTTATCATTCGCCCGCAGGGCCTCCCTGAAGACAAAAATGATTTAAACGATTTCGTCATTTCCGGAGGCAAAATAGACGACTTGATGAGTGTCCCCCTTGTTGACTACCTGATAGAAAAGCTCGCCATCGACAAGAAATCCAATTTGCCTGTCGTTTTCAAAGCTATTTCCCATCTGGGGCCGCTAGACACGGAAGAAACTTTTAGCAAGATGTCCATAATATTAAAGCATAAGGTGAAAACTCTAAAGGATGAATACAAATTCAATTTTCGTCCTGAAGGGGACAATGCCAATGAAAGTTCGGAGGAAACCGATGAGGAACCAGGCCACTACGATGCGGGGGCAATAAGGTACAGAATCCCCGTGGGCTACGAGATTGAACCCGAGGGCATTTATATTTGCCACGGAAGATATAGGGATTTAATCACGTCCCAGACCATAGTGATCACCGGCATTGGTTACGACAACTTGGAAGGCCGTCTCTATGTGCTTCTGCAGTTCGGAAAATACGAAGAATTCAAATCTCTGATTTATAGGAAACTACAGATTGCGTCCAGCGGAGAGCTTCTTAAGCTTGCTGACGACGGCCTCGACGTGCATTCCGGCAATTCCTACAAATTGGTAAGATACCTGGCCGAATTTTATAACGAAAATGAACATCTCTTCCCGAGGCTCCAGATCGTATCACAATTGGGCTGGAGCGGAGATATATTCAATTTGCCGAATTCAGCCATTTCCAGGAAAGGCACAGAAAGCGTTTATTATTTTGAGAATGAGATCAGGAAATCGGGCTACCTGAAAAACGGGAGCCTCGAAGATTGGATTCGGGTAGTCATGAGCCTGAAAAAGCTGAAGGATCCTAGCCTTATGTTTTTCCTGTTATTTGCAGGCTTTGCTGGAGCTATTCTGGAGAAATTGGGGAATAAAACCACAATACTTCATTCGTTTGGAGATACTTCAATCGGAAAAACCACGGCCGAAATGCTTCCTGCTTCAATATATGGGAAACCAACAACAGATGGAGATGTGCAGCGCTGGTATGCGACGAAGAACTTCATCGCCCGGGTCTTGGAACAACTCCGCAATGTGCCTCTTTTCCTCGATGAGCTCAGCGTCATCAACGATACGAATATACAGGACTTAATTTATGTGATCGAAGGCCAAAGGGCAAAAGGCAAAGCTTCTGCTACCAATCCATTGAGAACCGTCCCGCAAAGAAATTGGTGCACGATCATTTTTTCGACAGGCGAACCAAGCATCCTGACCGATCACAGCCTCGGGGGAGCTGCGGTTAGGGTTATTGAGTTTTCGGGCAATCCGTTCAAGGAAGAGAACCGATTGTTCGTCGAGGATTTCAAAACGGGGCTCCTGGAAAATTACGGCCATGCAATCGAGCCTTTTCTGCAGGCTTTCTTCAAGTTCGACTGGAGCAGGGTGGAGTTCTTTTGGGACGAAGACGACCTGACACGTATTGAACATCGTATGGCAGACGTGTTCCAAGCCGCCTATATTGCCGGCGTCCTGTTTGAGCAGGAATTCAAGATTGGTATCGATCCGAAGGCCATTGTTAAAAGTGTTTTTAGAGAAGTTAAAAATGACCGGGTCAAAGAAGGGGATTTCCTCTCCCGGTTCATTTTATACCTGACGGATCAGTTCTCAGCCAACAGGGCTTCATTTCGGGATACCGTTAAAGGTGGGTTTAAAAATGGAGATGAAGACGAATATCGGTCTTCTGATGCAGCAAGCAAAACAAAAATTCTGGGGTACGTGTTCAAAGAACGGTTTGATTCAGAGAATTTCGATCTCGGGATAATCAAGTCTGAGTTCAATGGGATCGTCAAGGCCTGGGGAGCAGGCGCAACCAGCCGGACCTTGCTGATGGAGCTGCATAAAAGAAAACTCATCGTTTGCGAAAAAAATGATATTCGCATCCGAAAAAGGATCGACGGAGAGGTCAAATCCTTGATCTATTTCCCGAATTTCAACTCGCTGGGAGTATAAACAATGGCATGGACTTGGATTGTGCCGACTGTGCCGACTGTGCCGGCCAATATATCGGCATCGATAAGGGACGAATTGATAACATTATTTTTCAAATCAAAGGAGGTCAATTGTATGCGCCAAACTCGGCAAACTCGGCAGCAGGCAATATGGACTTGGCTTTTAATGGGTTTCTGTTCCGGCAGTGGACTCGGCAACATTTTTAATGAATCAAAATATAAGGAGAAAATATGAAAAAACAAAATGAAAATCAGGAAAAAGGGAAAATTGTTGACGGAAGTCAATATATTCAGCCAGAAGATTGCTTGGCAATCGCTCGGAATTACCTTGGGAGTGATACCCCAATGGGTGATTGTTTTGAGTTCTTTGATTTCTTTATTAAAGCGGAGGGAGGTTATAGCCTGCAGAGAGTGGCCGAAATGCTAAAACTTCCTGGTGGAGAGGGGGCCTTGCTGCAATTGCTTCTCGGAGGTGGTTTTCTTACTGGTGCATTCATGTCAAAAAATGCTCATTTGCCCTATAAGCATTTTATATTTAAAGGTTATTTTTTAGTCAAACGCAGTGCTGATTATCAATCGCGAGACAAAAGCGCTATTTTCATTACACAAAAGGGGCTGCAGATAATTTTGAAAAAACTTCAGGAGTTCGGGATTTATCTGCCTAAAGAAACAAAATGATAAAACTTTTAAAACCACATAAACTACGTATTGCCCAAGGCCTGGGAACATTAGAAAGAAAATTTAAAGGCGAGGGGACGGAATTTGAAATTTTTGAACGAAATAGAGTTTACAACTGCCTGGCAGTGGCCCGGAGGCTACGGCAGTCAGAAAGCTCGATAAGGGAAAAGGTGTTTTATGGGCAGATCCCCTACTTCAAAGCGGGCGAGGGGAAGAATGCTTCAGTCCGCTTTTACGGGGGAGCTCTGAATGATTGGCTGGCACGGATAAACAGACTCAAATTGGTCCCCGGCGAAAAGCAAAGAAAACCTCGTAAAAAGCCTATTGGAAAAGGATTAATTGAATTCGAAAATCTAATTGAAAAATTAAAGGACAAAGGGTAAAATTCGATCATGGCAACCCCACGAAGAGGAAAAACTTATTCTGTCGATTATTATTTTATCGGGCATCGTATACGCAAAGGTGGTTTCCAGAAAAAGACCGATGCCCAAAAGTATCTGATCAAGTGCAAAAATGACATCATGTACCACAAGCACCCGATGCCCAGGAATAAGGCCATATCATTTAATGAATTAGCCAACAAATACATTTCCGAATATTCAAAGCTCCATAAAGCAGAAAAATCATTTAAAACCGATATTTCCCTTACAAAATCCCTGCTGGGATTCTTTGACGGTTTTTTGATAAGAGACATCACTCTGGAGATCGTTGACATGTACAAGCGGGAAAGGGTGAATGCCCCTTGTTTACGTGGTGGGATTATATCCCGGACCACAATTAACAGAGAGGTCGGCCTTCTGAGAAATATGCTGAATACCGCCGTGGACTGGCAGATGCTCGAATCTAACCCTATCCTTCGAGTAAAGATGTTTAAGGAAGAACCCCGTGAACGAGTTTTATCTGAAAAGGAGCTCCAGTCGATCGTCGACTACTCTGAATCCCCACATAGGGAGATCCTGATTACGGCCATGAATGTCGGTATGCGCAAAGGAGAAATTTTTAAGCTTAAATGGGATCGTGTCAATCTTGATGAATCTTATATCATGTTGGTGAAGACCAAAACGAAAAAAATCCGCCAGGTCCCACTCAATGGCGTTATGAAAGAAATGCTCTCCCGGCTTTACCTTACTCGCGCCGGCAACCCATATGTCTTTCCAAACCCCGAGACCGGTAAGCCATTCGTGGATATCAAGAGGGCGTGGAAAACGATTTTAAAAAATTGCAATATCGAAGATTTCAGGTTTCATGATTTAAGACATTGCTTCGCAAGTTATGCGCTCGCCCATGGTGGGGGCAATCTGGCCGATCTGAAAGATGTCCTGGGACACGAGAAAATCACAACAACAGCCCGTTATGTAAAATCGTTTATGGATGGGAAGCAGAAGCTGGTCGATGGCTTCCAGATCGGAGCCAAAGCGGGGACACTTCAAGAAATTAAGAAACCCAACAAAAAAATCGGTTGAATTTTGAATCAATAAAACGAAGTTGTGATAAAACTTTTCCGATCCTTGAAAATTGAACTAGTCTAACATAGATACTTGAAAAATATTTCGTGCTTGATAAAATACTTATCTTCTATTAAATTTTCCTCAAGCATTTTTGGAAGGTAAAATGAGAGTTCTAATTGTTAGCTCAGTTTTTTTACCATCTCCAGGTGGTGTTTCAACTCACGTTACAAATCTAACATATTCATTAATGAAATTCCGAGGATGTAAAGTTTATGTAGTTACAAAATCACGGACAGAGCTATCTCACCCAAAAACGCAAGGACCTCGTTTAACTGTTTGGAGAACTGGATCAAAACAAATCTGGAATTTTGAGGGAAGGCGTGCTCCGTTCGGAGATATTCTGGATGAAATTTTTTTAAAATGGAAAACAGAAATTAAGGCGGATATCATACATGTTCACGATTGGGATAGCGCTTATATTGGATGGATGCTTAAAGTTGCATTTAAAAAACCTTTAGTTATGACTTTACATAGAGCCCCGACAGATTGGAAAGCAAAAAAATATACTGAAGATCCAAAAGATTGTTTCATGGAAGCCATTAAGATTCATAAGATTGCAGATTTAATTATTGTTCCAAGTAAATCAAGTAGAAAAGTTCTTTTGGATCAATCTTTTTCAAAAAATACAATTAGAATCATTAAGCATGGAATCGCATACAAATATTTAAGATCATTTGGAATAAGTAAGTCAGTTGAAGCCCTTATTCCAAAAGGATATGATATGATATTATGCCCCATAAGAGCAGATAAACATAAAGATCCACTCACATTTATAATGGCTGCATCGATCCTAAAAAAGAAATATCCAGATAAAAAGTTCTTTTTTGTGCTAACAGCCGAATCGGATGGGATTTATCAATTAAAAAAATATGCTTCAGATTTAGATTTAACAACTAATGATATATTAATAAAAAAATTTGATTATCATGAGATGCCTTCTCTTTACCGTCTTGCCAAGATTTGTGTGATCCCATCGCCTCGCGAATCGTTTGGACAAACTATACTTGAGGCTTTTTCTTTTTCTAAGCCAGTTATTGCAGCAAATTCAGCTGCATTGAAGGAATTAATTAATCATGAAAAAAATGGTCTTCATTTTAATGTGAATGATCCAAATGATCTTGTATATCAAATAGAAAGATTATTAGATGATCCTAAATTAGTTCAAAAACTCATAAAAAAAGGTGATTCGGAACTAGCAACTAAATATACAACAGAACGTATGGCAAATTCATATTATAAAATCTATCAAAAATTAATAAATTCTTATAAAAAACACAGTAAATAAAAAGGGCCGCTTACTGCGGCCCGCGTCTCATTTCATAGTTCCCCATGAAATAAAACTTAAATCTGGTATTAATATAATATGTAATTTGGAAAAAGTCAACTAAAGACTCTATTTATTTTGAGAATAAACCGCAAAAACTGGTATAAGTTATTGGTGATTATAGTCAAGAATCATATTTAATCCTTTGCAAAGGGAACATTATCGGGAGAGGTCTGCCCAAAAAAAGACGACCAATCTGGCCATATCGGCCAAAATCCATAGGAGGAAAAATGGAGAAAAAAATTACCGAACTTTGTCTTTTGCTTTTGTACCTGACCGGCTGGCAAGAGGACTCCAGGCAAAACCCTGGCGAAAAGATCTTCAGGGCCTGGAAGGGCTACCTGTTTGAGACCCTGAACCAACTCTCCGATGACAAGCTCATCACCCAATTCCGGAACACAAAATCAGTAGTCCTGACCGAAGCTGGCCAACGGCGTGCCCAACAGCTCAAGGACAGTCTGTTCAATTCCAAAGGAGGATCCAATGGTAAATGGTGAAAATGATTTATCAAACAAACTCGACTGGCCGGCAAGCAAATTCGAGGATCTATTTTTTGAGCCCCGCGTCAAGCCGGTCCGGGTAAAGGGAACCAGCACAGGCTGGAAAACCATTTACCGCGAAGATGAAAAAGAGGGTAACGATGGTTTGCATACTTTGGCGGTGGTCGGCCCCAGCTACATGCTGCTGCCCAATTCGCGGCTGAACTCGATCGTATCGTCGTTCCAGGATTTTGAACTGACCCTGAACATGGGGTTGTCCGGGCAGCGCAGCGACAAGAAATTCAACCTGGTTTATAACGTCAGGTCCGGATTCGACTTTGGCTCCGACCCTTCCGATGGCGGCAGGCTGCAACCCAAGTTGGTGGTACGGAACTCCTACGACGGCAGCTCGCAGATCGAATTGTTGTTTGGCCTGTTCCGCTTCATCTGTGCCAACATGGTGGTCATTCCGGTTCAGGACCGGATCATTAAGTTCCAGGCGCGCCACCACACGGTCAATTCTGGTATCGAATCCATGATCCACGGATTCCTGGCTGAGGCACTGGACGCGTCTGCTTTTGCCGACATCAGGGACAAGATTCTCCGGTCCAAAATGGAGATGGACATCAAGGTTCTGCCCCTGGCCTACATCAAGTCTCTGCCTTTCAAACTGCTTTTCCCGGTACTTGGGGGTATTCGCAGCCATTCGCATGTGCCTGTGGTCGTGGATGGTGCCGAAAACGGTGATACGTATTCCCTGCAGTCTACTGCCCAAAGCAAAGCCCTTATCTCCGCGATCGTGAATGAAAGGGCGGTGCCGGGAAATGAAAAACATGTGGACATTCAAAGCCGCTGGGACGAAGCCACTGCCATGAGTTATCCCGAAGAGGTGAACAATCACTGGCAGCTGTTTAACCTGGTATTGAAAACGGTCCAGGCAGTGGTCGAAAAGGAACGGCGCATCGAAATGGCCCGCGAAATCGGCCAGCACTTCCTGGCTGCGTGAGGGCAACATGGGTATTGAAAATGGAAAAACGATCCTGACAAATTCAGCCATCAACGCCTTCAAATCCTGCGCCCGGAAATATTACTGGCGCTATGTAAGGGAGATCGAGGCCAGGGAGAGGCCGGAAGCTCTGCTGCTTGGCACGGCCGTTCATGAATTCTTGGAAAACCATTACAGGCAACTCCCTTACTCCCCAAACGACAACTTGAGCTTCAAGAGCCAAGCCATTCTGAAAGGGGTGAAGGAGTATTATCCGACCCGCTACTTCGATGATTGCGACCTGTTCGAGCCGCTGGCCATCGAGAAAGTCATCCAGGGCGAGATACTGAACCCTGAAACCGGGAGACCTGCCCGGGAATATGCTTACGGGGGACGGGTCGATGGCTTGGTGATCATGAAAAGGGACGCGGAGGGCTTCAAGGCAGGTGATCTCTTGTTGTTGGAGCATAAAAGCGCTTCCAAGGTCGACGACGCCTATTTTGAGAGGCTTCAGTTGGATAGCCAATTGCTGCTGTACTCCCTCTATCTGGGACGGGAGCTGGGAACGCTGATCTCAGGATGCTTGTTCAACGTGATCAGGAAGCCAAGCATCAGGCAAAGAAAGAACGAAAGCGAAGAAGAATACGGCAACCGGCTTCGCCAGGAAATGAATTGGCCCGAAATGTACCGCCGGCGCTTCCTGCGCTTCTCGGATCAGAGGCTGCATGAGATCCAAAAAGAATTGTGGGATGCAAAAAATATCGTCTCCAAGGCAAGGCAGGCGGGAGTCTACACCATGAACTCCAACGCCTGTTTCGACTACCACCGCAAGTGCGACTATTGGGCTTTGTGCTCCAGCCAGGATCCGGAAATGATCATCAAGGAAAGCGGGTTATTTCAGGATCAGGAGGCCCATGTAGAGCTTGTGGCAGGCCCGGGTGAGGTTTTGGTCGAAGCGGCCGGAGAGCCGTTTTAAGGAGGCAAAATGAACGAAAAAAAGCAAGTTCCAATCGGGGAGAAAAATCCCCATGTCATATTGTTGTACGGCCAGAGCAAGATCGGGCTAAGCACGATTGCGGCCCAATTCCCGGCGCCACTTTTCCTGAACATCAACGACGACCTGGAACAGATCAAGACCAGGTCCTTGAAGATCGGCAGCTGGGAGGAGTTCTTGGAGCATGCCTTGGAGATTTCCAAGGGCAAGTACGCCCCGCAGACCATCATCGTTTCACACACCGATGGCTTGTGGGATCTGGCCCAAGATTTCGTGGTCGAGAGCTTCAACAAGCTGAACGGGGCCAACGTCAAGGCCCTGGCCGATGCCTCCTATTCCCTGTGGAAAGAGGCGCTTAAATTGTTTGAAGCCAAACTGGTCAAACTAAGTGGGCTAGGCAACCTGGTCCTACTGGCCCATGAGATTGTGGAGAACAGGAACTTCAACGGCATCGAGCGGTCGATTGTGCAGGCCAACCTGGAACGCCAGATAGGGGCCAGAGTGACCAACCTTGCCGACGCTGTTGGGCGGGTGTTACTCGTAGAGTCCGGAGCACGGCTAGTTACATTTCAGCCGGCGCCACACCAGATCACGGGCTCACGGCTGCCCGAACTGTTGAAAAAGCAGTATGTCATCGAGACCGGCAAGCGGCCCGAGTTCATCGACGAGCTGGAGAACATCCAACAGCAGGCGAAAAAAATCGCATAAAAAATATATCGCTACTCCCCACCGGGAGGTGCGTATGTTTACAAAAATCCTGAAGATTGTCTGGCTCTTGATCCCTGTCCTTATCGACGTCCTGGGACAGAATCAGAACGAAAGAGATGGATGATCACGCTTTGTGGGGCAGGACCGGCCGCCGGCTGCCCCTTATAACCAAGTTATAAGGAGGTAATATGACGGTTATCGTAGCTTCAAATTCAAGATTGAAAAGACCAACAAGATCCCAAGACCGGTTGGAGGCCATCTTCCATACCGTAGATACCATCAAATCTGACCTGAACAAGTGTGGTATGCGTCTGCAGGAGGCCCGGCAGTTTTGTGGTATATCCCCGTTCACCAGCGCAAGTAACACTTTCACTTGCACCTATGGTATTGCCGATGAACAATTGCTGGAGAAAGCGCTGCAGGGGCAACAGGCAGTTAAGGTGGTAACCAACGATTTTTTCAAGAAGGGGAAGACCGTGCTCATCTACGACCCCACCCAGAAAGCTTGGGAGCTGAACGAGATTGAATATCGCCTGGATGGGGCCCTGGCCCTGAAGAACACCCTACAGCATGATTACTCCCCTGGCAGCACTGTAATTGCACTTAACAATGTAACTTACAGTTATTACGCGTTAAGGCATGCAATTACGCGTAAGGTAGACAATGGCCAATGCCAGCCACTGCTGGAAGGAGTTAGCGACTTCTACGTGACCTACTTCCCCGACGCCAACTCGGTCCTATATCGCATCGAGATCAACAAAAAGGAGCAGATCCGCGGCTATATCTTTCTGCTGAATCTTGTTTAATTATGGAAGCCAGGGCGAAATCCCTGGCTGTCCTTTTTTTTATCCATATTTTCAGCTACTCTTTTTTTAAGTTATGTCTCACAAATACTAAATTTTACTAATTATGTTTTCTCAATTAATATAGATCCGTTCCTTTTTTACTTGTTTATAGCTTGAAAAAACAAAACTCAAACTCATTCTTGATCAAATCTGAGTAAATATTTTAAAATAATTTTAGCTATTGCAAAATGTATCTATTTGTATTAATAAATATTCAATAAACTGAAGGAGTAAAAATGGAAAAGATGGTTTTCAACAAAGAAAATCACACCTATAGCATGAAGAGTTATTTTGAAGATAAAAAAGAAATTGAATATATCGACGACTTACTTGAAAAAGTCATTCCACTTTTTAATATTTGTTACCTTCCAAGAAAAAGAGAATGGCCATATCAACTAAATAATAATGATTTTATTAAGGCATCACCTAATTACTCTTTTAGTACAAATGCAAATATAATTCATTCTATTTTCGCCCTACATATTAGTGATTTTAAAAGCATTTTTACAATAGATAAAAGAAAAGATGAAATAATTGCAATTATAAAAAAGAGTTTTGATCAAGCTGGTATTCAAGACAACACTACACAAATAATAGATGATGCATTAAAACGATTTATAACCAAATCGACTCGTTTATCAAATAATTTAATATCAACCTCAAACTCCTTTGGGCAAAATGACCCATTGACTCTTTCTTGGATTATCGAACTTCTTAAGTATGATATGGAACAAGCATCAAATGTGTTTTCCACTCCATATAAAAATAAATTTATTAGAATTTCACTGAGTAGGTTAAAGGAAACCTTTTACAATTATAGAGATGGCTGCTTAGTTTTAGATCTAAAAATTCCTAATGCTTTTACTTTCTTAAAATTCATTCATTTATTTACAGTTTTCAATAAAATTGAAAGTCATTTAAATACAAGCCAACAAACTATTTTTAATGATATAAAAAACAAAGTAGGTGAAGTTGGAATATATTGTCTGGAACAACTCAATCAGCACCTTGCATATTATAATATTAAAGACAGCTCATTTGATGCAGCAGAATTAGTTTTTTTTCTCGAATCAATTCTTCAACTAAATATAGATAAACCGACACTAGATCGCAATTTAATCAACAGAGTTTTTGAAGTAATCGAAGGTAGTCAAAAAAATAGCCCATATTGGCGCCCACTGAAACCTTTTGTATATAATTCAATGGGCTTTGAATTATTACCATTAAGTATTGAAATTGCAAACTCCCTGATAAGGATTTGCCTTTTACTTAAAGATCAACTAAAAGATAATAGCTTTTTCTCGCAAGAAATACTTGTCTTCAAACGGTATTTCGCATGGTTAGGTTCAAGAGTCGTTGATTTAGAAATTCAAAATTCTGACAAGTCATTCTATGGATGGCCATCAGAGCATATACAAGTTTCAAGTAATCCACACAAAATACACCCATGGCAAGTTGCTCAAGTAATGTTCTTTCTTCAAAATTATAGAATTTTGCTTCAAAAACATATAAGTGACTCGCTATTAAATAACATGAATTTTACAATGAAATTTCCGAAGAGAGAAGGTGATTTTTTAATGCTCACAAGTACTTACTGGGAAAATTATTGGCAAATAAAAGAGCCACTTATAGATTTTACAAATACTCAATATAAGGTATTAGAACAAATCAAAAGAAATTTTTTAGAAACAAGAAATAGTATATATAGTAAAAATGACAATTTCTCAATGATTCTTTTTGGTCCCCCTGGAACGGGAAAAACATCAATCGCAAATGAAATTGCCAAAGCTCTAAAGTGGGGATTAATTACTATCACTCCAAGTGATTTTATTGCTGAAGGCGAATCTGGAGTAGAAGCTCAAGCAAAAGAAATTTTTATGGTTCTCGAAGAACAAGAGGATGTTGTTGTTCTGTTTGATGAAATTGATAGACTTATATTGGATCGAGATTCTGATAAATACAAAGATCAAAGCGATATTTTTCAATTCATGACACCGAGCATGTTGGTTAAACTCCAGAATTTAAGAGAGAAAAAGAAGTTGATTTTTATAATTTCCTCAAATTACGAAGATGACATTGATAGTGCAGCTAAAAGAAAGGGCCGAATCGATGCTAAATATTTAATAATGCCTCCAGGTAGGGATCAAAGATTTCGCATAATAAAATATATTATTGAAGAAAATTGTAATACCACATTTTTTAATACAATTAATCTTATGCCAATAACCGATTTCGATAGAGCATTAAAAAGAACAGCATTAAGTTCTTATGGTGATATAAAAAAATATGTATTAAATGCTTTAAAAATTAGTCCACACATACGATCTTTCATGGCAAATTTTAATAGCGAGCGAGTAGTAATAGAGGCACCAGAAATTAAACTGACGAAATACGAAAACAGATTATTTAGGGGGAGCCCAGCAGTTTTTCAATCTGCTAATAAGTGGTTAATTAGGGAATTCTTTCTTTTACTTTATATTAAACTCGAAGTTAGCAATTACGCAAGTTTAACTGAAGGAGAGGAATCCATTGTCGGAAGAGTTTTGGATGCGTTTTTTAGTGGCCAGATTAGGGATATTCGAAGACTAAGATTTAGAAGTGCAATAACTAAATTTAGGGGATTAATTAGTGAAAATCAGGTCGAAAATAGGATTATCAATGCTGATATGATTCAATGGCTGAGGACACCATGAGAGAAATTGAAAAGATCATAGATGTGATTTTAAATGGAAATAAAGTTACATATATTTCTGCCCCAATATCATCAGGAAAAAGATTCCTCCAATGGTATAAAACAGAAGGCATAAAATTGAATTCAGAATCAGATGAATATAATAAATCCTTGTTCTTAAAAGTTATTAAAAAAAATAACCATGATTCAGAAAAAAAGATTTCTAAAATAAATAAAATCGAAAACAATTTAATTGTTGACCCAACAAAATTAGATTTCTCAGAATGGACTCAAAATGATTATAGGATATTTTGGTCTAATTTTATTAAAAAACATGTTTCAAAAATAATAATGCTAAATGATTGGGAATATAGTATTGGATGTGTGACAGAATTCAAGACAGGGATTTTAAATAATATTGACATTTTTAATGAAAACAACAAATTAATAGAAAAAGAAGAAGGATTGAAAAGAATTAAAATTGCGTTCGACGATTTAAACATAAACGGATGTGATACAAGATTTCATGAAGAAATGCTTGCTAATTTTAGCAAAAGAAATAATTTTATAAAAAAACATCCAGAAAATAAATTGGTTCTCAGTTTTTTCAAAGATGAAATTTTGGACAGACTTTCAAAATATGGTAATGTGGCACAATTTATAAGTTTTGATTCAAGCAATAAATTATCTCAACGGTTTTCCCGCATATTTGGAATGGAAACAAATCAAAGTTTTAATAGTCTTAAAACCGCAGTAAAAAAAATACTCGCTGCATCTAAAGAGAATAGCGTAAATATTAGAAGCTATTTTCCTAACTCACCAAAAGGCGAACCATTAATTTACGGATTAATACATTTGGATGAAATCATTTCGAAATTAAAAGAAAAAGCTTCTGAGAACAAATTTACAATTTTAAATGAGACAATAAATATCAGTGATGGTGGAGTGTCAGGAGTACTACTTGGAAATATCATTGAATTTTCTCCTTTTGCCACACCACAATGTGTTGATCAGCCGGGAATATGTAGCCTTCCTAGAGAATTGGGCATGCAATTATTAAAAACAGTTTATGGTTTTTATCCCGATTTATTTTTTAATGATAAGTTAAGAGTTGAATTCAGCCTTCATCCAATAAAGAGGGGATATAAAAATTCTCACACGATTTTGTGGGAAATAGAAAAAGTTGAAAGTAAAAAAACAATAGCAAATATTTCTTGGCCAAATAATTTTAGTAAGATGCTTGGTGATAAAGTATTTGGACTATTAATTGCAGACGCCTTAGGATTTAATGTTCCTTTCACTTTAGTAATAAATAGAAAAATCGCACCTTTTTCGTTTGGCAGACATACTGGTACCCATGAAACATGGATCCGATCATGCCCAACCATAAGAACACCAGGGAAATATCCAACATTCTATGGATGGGTAGATCCATTTATTATGACTGAAAATATTGAAAAGGAATTAAATGAAAATTCAAAACCAAACATTTCTTCAATTATTGCACAAGACTCAGTCAATTCATTTTTTTCAGGTTCTCTTATAACCCTTAAGAATAAAAAGCCATTTATAGAAGGAGTTCAAGGTAGAGGTGACGATTTCATGGTTGGTAAAACTGCTCCGCAAAACTTACCTTCATCCATAAAAAAAGCAGTATCAAGTGTTTTTTTTCAACTTAAAAAAAAGATTGGCCCAATTGAAATGGAATGGGTATATGATGGCAAAAAAGTTTGGATTGTTCAACTGCACCAAAGTAAATCTAGTTTTTCGTCAAATATTATTTATCCTGGAAAAGCAAAAAAATATATTAAATTCGAAGTTTTAAATACCAGTCTATCAAAAAAGGATAAATTAGAAGAATTGAGATCTTTAGTATCAAAAATTAAAGGGAAAGAAATCGGAATAACTTTTGAAGGAGATATTGGTATAACAAGTCATTTCGGAGATATTTTAAGAGAAAACAAAATTATTTCAAAAATAATAAAAGCAAAAAAAAAGCAGCCTGATTCCAAAAATGGGAAGCATTGAAAAAATAAATATTTTCTATTTTTCATTCGATTTTTAGTTTATCTTGGAAATAGATAACTGCACTACGCCGAGCACCATTTCACCAAGACAGGAATCGTCTGGGTTCCATTCATCATCGGATTGATTTCCTTGGGTAGCGTCAAGTATTTTCGCACATTTTATTTTAGGTAGTCCCGAGTTAAAAACATGAATGTGGGAAAGTGGAGCCCACGAAACAACAAACTGCGATATGGCATGGTCAGTCATTCGTTCTTAAGTATTGGTATAGGGTCTCGCGGCTGATGCTGAATTCGCGAGCAAGGGCGGCTTTTTGTTCACCAGCAGCAGCCCTCTGGCACAGATCGGCCACCTGCTCAAGTGATAGCGATTAATCAATTTGTGCTAATCCAGCAGATTCCCTTAAAGCCTGATATTTTATCAAACCATAAAGAAATGGCATATCCCCACCCATCTTGGCCTATAGCAAGCACGTAGAGGCACGATCTCTAAGCGGTTGAGATAAATTATAAGGCATTTTATTTATACTTTGTAATTCTTACTGCGGACAAGTTGTCCATGGCTATCTTAAAACCAGGGAGAGACCTTGGCTCTATTTTTGCTCGGCAGTTTTGCCGCTTTAAATGTCTTTTAGTCAGATGCCCTTTTTTAGCTTTGAAACCAAAGGGAGAAAAATGATACGATTAATTAAATTGTATTTTTAATATTGCAAGGAGAATGAATGATAAACTGGAAAAACATTGATAAAAAGCTCTTAACCATCAAGATTTATGCTGGAATGAAATGAAAAGTACTCAGCTTTGGACCTGGAATGATTTGTCTGCTTTTTTACAGGTCGGAATCCCGACTCTGCGAAAATGGGTTTTCCAGCGCCGAATCCCTGTGATTCGCCTTGGAGAAGGAAAGCATCGGTTGATCCGTTTCGATCCGGTTGAGATAGCCAAATGGCTAGATATGTACAGACATTCAGGAGAGTTGTATTAAATGCAGGGGATGAAAAGGAGAATAGAAACATGAATACTAGGCCATTATCAGAGGATAATCAATTCCTCTTATGGAGAACACTTCATCATTGCGACTGTCATTCATGTGTGTATTTCAATGGGGCTGGTAAAATTTGCTTTGGGACGATCATTAAAAATCAACTCTATGAGATTCCCAATTCTGGAAAACTTATCTGCAAGTCAATAAAACTAAAAGATGGTCAAACTTATAAACCCGCTAAAAAGTAATATTGGCATGATGGGCATCCAATTCTTTTGATTAATATCTAACCTTGTTTTATCAAGGATATAACCACCCTAATAAATTCGTTCGTTTTAGTCTCCTTTTTTTAATTTCCATTTCCAGATTAGTAAGGAAAATAAGATAAATCTATTTATCTGAAGATATTCGGCTCCAATCTGTGCTGCCATATCCAACATCCTTTGGTTGAGGTACACGAGGATGTTGATTCTTTGGAACAAAGTCAACTGGAGGAAGTAAAATAATACTAATTATTGAAGAATTGAGTTGAACTTGAATCTTTTCTCGAATCCGCCAAAGCAATCTACCAACATCCGATACTCGGTTCAGCCAAGAAGCTACATCTTCCATGGTATACGCGAAGCAAGGTGGATCAAAATGACTTAAATGATTGCGCAGATTTTTTAAAACTGTAAAAGAACTAACTTCATTAAATGCATTATCCAATGGTCTACCAGTGATTTTACCGATCCAATTAAGTTTATCTTTTAAGCGTCTTCCAAAACGTGAACCAAGAACCTCCTCATCAAATTTAAACAAATTGGGGTAATCACCAAATTGCGCCTTAAAATATAATTGATAAAGAGTAACATCGATAACCGCAACGCAATCATTTAGAAGCATTCGGAAATCATTCAACCAGTTAAAATCAAGCCCTATTGCCAGATGGGAATTCTCAACGAGTTTATAATAAAGACCGATAATATTCTGTTGCAAAGGGGTTTGCAAAGTCCTATATACAACTCCTTCCCGATCAATACATGGATTTAAAGGAAATCGATGCCCTAAATCCATGGGCACAGTAAATCGAGCAAACTGATCATAATTTATTGTCGCAATTGGTCCATCTGGTTTTGAAAAACTAACAAACCCATCAAGCCATTCGCATTCAATTTTTGGAAGCGTAAGCTCCGTTTCTAATAATTGGCGCTTGGATTGTAAATGTTCTGACAATTTATCAAGTGTGATTGTACCTTGGAATTTCTTCACATTTGTTCGCCATTCAATATTAATTTCTTTAAGTTTTCGCCATTTAAATATTGAGTAATTTTTCCCTAATAACGCATTTATTATATATGCAGCAAGTCTATTTGTTTCGACAACAAAAGGTTTTTCTTTTCTCAATGCTAGAAAATGATGGCCTCGATCATCTGTCATAGTAATCTCCCGAAGATTTCAAAATAGTTTATTTTATTATACATTTTTAATTAATTTCGTAGAGGGATACTTATTATTATTTATTTTAATTTATGAGATAATTTATATAGGAGAGAAAAATGAGTATTGATCGAGATATCAGACGAATTCTCATGACTCTATCTAGATTTACCAAAGTACACGGCAGAAAATCCTATGAGGTTGATAGAATTGTTCAATATCTCTATCCTTCAATTCCTGACAATTCAAAAATTAGGGAGTCATTACAAGATGCTCTAATTTTTTTAGAAGAAAATGGCTTAATCACTAAAATTGTCAAGACAGATCAAACTGGGATATGCGCATGCAAGCTTTCCCCATATGGTGAATTAGTCTATCAAGAATTGCAAAGAAGTAAAGACAGTATTTTGGTTATATTAAAAAAAATAAATAGAAAAGAAATTCAAAAAATTAATTTCAATGTAACAGACAGCAACATCGCAGTTAATTCATCAAATGTTAACCAAAATGTTTATGTAAATAAAGAAATCTCAGAACTTATAAATAAAATAGTTAATGTGCTAAAAAATGATAAAGAGATTCCCCCTGAAATAAAGCAAGATACATTAATTGATATAGACACCTTAAAATCTCAGCTATTAAAAAAGAATAAAAACAATGGACTAATTCTTACAATATTAAATTCAATAGGAAGTGTTGCATCTATAAGCTCATTGGTAATGCAACTCATTAGTCTTATTAAATAATATTAGTTTATGGTTAAATTCATTCAGAAGCAAAAAAGACTTAGGAGGAACAGTGAACGGGAATGAGAGGGTTGTTTGTTATTTGGATTTATTAGGTTTTTCAAATTATACCAAATCAAATCCTAAAGGAGCATTATGGTTGTTAGATAATTATCAAACGATTCTTCATGAAACTATCAGAGACGGTGCTAGCGATACTCCTGTTCCAACTACACTAAAAAAGCTGCATGAAATGAACTTAGTTTCAAGTTTTGAGTATTTTATTCCATTTAGTGATTCGATTTTTATTACCTCAAAAGAGATAGATGATTTTATTTTCCAGGTCTCATCTTTTCTGATTAAGTGTTTTTGGCTTACTGCAGATAAATACACTTATCCTGTTAATAAAGCAGATCCCTGTTATGTCTCAAATGGAGAATGGTGGTATCCTACTTTTTTTCGTGGAGGTATGGCTTTTGGTAAAGTGATCCCCTTCGAACTGGAAAGTATTAAAACCAAAAACTTAACAAAAGTAACAAATCTCACGGGAGAAGCTCTTGTACAAGCCGTTGGCTTAGAAAGAACTGATAAAGGTCCAAGGTTATTCTGCTCATTGGGAGTCCAACAAAGAGTTGAGAAAGCCCAGCATTTTATTGTCTCCAAGAATAGTATTTTTGAAGTGCTATGGCCAATGCGTTTGTTTAGTGATGAGAATTCGGTAGATTCTGAAGTTCAAAAAATTGACGAAATATTCATTCAGGCCTCAAATTTGTATAACGCTTATGGAATGATAAATGATATTGGAAAGCATTATCTTGAGTTTATTAAACTGATTTCTCACTCCTCTTTGCAATACTTCAATTCGAGAAAATGCATATCTAAAGCTAAAGATCGATTATCGCGATTAATCAATCAATTTAATCTTGGCAATATTAAAGACGATTTGCTCACATTTTAAATAAAGTATAGTCACAATCCGGACACATTTGACCTTTTCGGATTTTTCCACAATCCGTAAACCCTTATGGGGAAATGGTTTCAAGGCATTTTAGCGATTTCGCCCCTTGGAATGGCATTCAGAAGGTCGGGAGTTCGATCCTCCTCAGCTCCACTTTTATTTTCCATAAAAAACTGGAGAACATACAGGAATATTAAATAAAAAATTAAATTTCTCAAATAATTATTGTTCCAATCTTGGCCTGGTTCTGGATGTTATTTTCGCAGCGACCGTAAAGCTTTGAACTGGCGCACGATATCCCGGATCCCCTGGCCGAATTCCACCTCGGTGCGGAAGCCGAGTTCCTCCCGGATCAGGCCGGCGTCGCATAGCCAGTAATTGTCGCGGGCGCTGCGCAGATCGCTGCGCGTGACCAGGGGCGCCTTTCCCGTCAGCCTGGAGATGGCCTCGGAAACAAAAGCCACGCCCAGCATAAGCGGATGGGGTATCTTCAGCACGAATTTCAGGTCCATTTCCCGAAGCAATTGGTCCAGAATTTCCCGCCATGAATAGAATTCCTCTGCCGCCACGAAATAGGTCTTGCCTATGGCCCGCTCATCTTCCGCCGTCAAAACCAGCGCCCGGACCAGGTCCTGCACGAAACAGATACTGGTCTGCTTCTCGCCCCGGCCGATCAGAGGCACGATCCGCCGCAGCAGCAGGTTCATGACGGCACGCAGCTCTTTCTGCCCGCTGCCCAGCACGTTCGGCGGGCGCACGATCACGATCGGCAGCCTGCCAAAAAAACCGGCCGCGGCCTGCTCGGCCAGGTGTTTGCTTTTCCCATACAGCGACACGGGCCGGCAATCGTCCCCTTCACGCAGAGGTTTTTTATCCCGGGCCGGACCAACGGCGGCAATACTGGAGATGTAAACAAATCTTTTCAATCCCGGATTGGCCTGCGCGCAGGCCTCCAGTATATTGGTCGTGCCTTCCACGTTGGCCCTGAAGTAGCCCGACCAATCCGGCGCGCTCAGCACGGCCCCGGCATGAAATATGTAATCCATGCCCTCCACGGCACGGCGCAGGGAATCAAGATCAAAATAGCTGCCGCTGATGCGGGCAACGGCAAGCCCCTCCAGGGCGCGCGGCTCGCTGGCGGGCCGGACGAGACAGGATACAGCGTGCCCCCGCTCCAACAAGTGTCGCACCAGGTGGCCGCCGATAAATCCGCTGCTCCCGGTCACCAGCGCTTTCATTTTATTGCTCATTACAAATGAAAAACGCCTTTAAATGTAGCCCTGCTGGCGGTACCAATCGATCGTGATCTTCGCCCCCTGCTCAAAAGGATAGCGGCTATGAAAACCGAAATCCCGGCTCGCCTTGCGGGTGTCATACTTCCAGTAACGGTATTTCAAATACACGGTCAATTCCTCCCGGGTCAGGACCGGGACGGATTTCGTCAGCCTGGAAAACATTTCAATAAAAAACGTAAGTAAGTGAAGCACGAAATAGGGCAGCGGCAATTTGACAGGGTGCTTGCCCAGGATC
The DNA here is from genome assembly GCA_043826505.1 of Chrysiogenia bacterium. Lineage (GTDB taxonomy): Bacteria > Acidobacteriota > Aminicenantia > UBA2199 > UBA2199 > UBA2199. The sequence continues at coordinate 501,091 of JBDRQC010000007.1, forward strand.
GAGGCAATCATTTGATATATCTGCTTCAGGTGATAGGCTTTTTCTTCACCCAGGATATAGATTTCTCCCTGGGCCCTGGGGTTCTCGGCAGCATCGATCATCCCCTGGACCACATCCCAGACAAAACAGACAGTCGCCTCCAACCTGCCGACATTCACTTGCAGGCCTTTGCTCAACAGCTTGAAGAAAATGTACAGGCCGCCGTCGCTTCCCGGGCCGTACACCACTGGCAGGCGAAAGATCGTATACGGCAAGGTGTTTTTCAAGGAAGCCAGGTATTCTTCCGCTACCAGTTTGCTTCTGCCGTAGGCGCTCACCGGCCGGCAGGGCGCACCTTCATTCAACAAATCGCTTTTTCCCGAAGGCCCCATGACCGTGGCGCTGGAGGCGAACAGGAACCGTTCCGGCACCACGCCCTGCTCGCGGCAGACATCGATGAGATTTTTTGTCCCTTCATAATTTACCCGCAAAAATGCCTCGGGGGTTCCCCCGCCCAGCAAAGCCGCCAGATGAAAAATGTACTCAGCACCGCGTACGGCCTCCGCAAGAGAAGTTTTTTCGAGAAGGTCCCCGAAAACGATCCGGCAATCGAGACCCTGAATACGGGAAGTGTCTTCGTCCGGTCTGGCCAGGCAAACCACGCGGTTGCCCCGGCGCAGCAGCTCGGGGACGAGATTGCTGCCGATGAACCCGGCCGCTCCGGTCACCAGTATATCCCTTCCCTCCAGAGAAAGACCCTTGTTATGCAAGCGCATGAAGATCGCCTTCACCTATGAGCGGATTGATGGGACCCGCCGACTTAGCGGCCGAGCAGGACCAAAGCGCCGGATACAATGGCCAGGATCGCCATGATCAAGGGAAGGCCCTCAAAGCTCAAACCTAGCAGCTGAATCAGCCCGGTCATGATGAGCCAGATGCCCAGCAGGATCATCCCCAAGCTCTTTGTCAGTTTAAATCTAGCCATTTTGTCACCCTCCTTTTTTTACTTTTCACTGAAATATAATGAACCGCATAAATTTTTAATAAGAATATCTACCTCCCTTGTTCTTCTGCTTCTCCATTGTTTTGGCGGGCCTTTTTGCGGACCAGCATGATGAACATCCCGCTGAAGGCAAGCACTTCGGCAACGATATAGGCCCTGGTGCTGTTGGCACCAAAGAGGTTTACAGCCAGGGCGATTCCGGCCGCAGTCAGGAAGACAGTTGCCGTGACGGTCAGAAATAAGCGCAGCATGTCCTTCTTTTTAGCGGCATCCAGGAATAGTTCGCGAGAGCCCAGGAACAGGTAGGCCGCGCCGGCAGGGAAAAAGAAATATGGCTGGCGTGAATCTTTTCCCAGCAGGACAAGACCGATGATGATCAGGAATACCCCTTCGGAGACATGGAAGAGGGCCGTAAAGTGGGGCTCATTTTTTTCAATCCTGTGGTGTAACACGGCGCTAAGGATGATGAAGGCACCGGCGCAAAAGAGGAATATGACAGTGAAGGAGTACCGGCTGAAATGTTCTGTCAGGTCGATCCCTTTCAAGACCAGGGTGAGGCCGACCAGGTAATGGACCAGGCTTTCCAGCATCACGTACCTTTCATCGGACACGAACAATCGCGGCATAGATACCTCCGGCGGCAGCAGGGATTTCAGATCCCAGGCCCTACGCAAAGTATTCCTGGGTAAAACTGCGGCTTTTCATCGCTACTTTTTATAGTATCTCACCGCCTCCGGCATAGCCGCTATGATCTTCGATATCCGCTTCTTGTCGGTGGGGTGCGTGCTCAGGAACTCCGGCGGCCGCGCCCCCGCTTTTTGGGACATGCGCTGCCAGAACCCGATGGCGGCATGGGGGTCATACCCGGCCATGGCCATGAAGATCAGCCCGAGGCGGTCGGCTTCGCCTTCCTGGAGGCGGTTGTAGGGCAGGACCGCGCCCAGCTGGACCCCGACGCCGAATAGGCCCATCCAGATCTGCTGGGTCTGCTGGGGTTTCTGCTTGAGCGCTTGGGCGAGCACCTGTCCGCCCAGTTGCGCGACCAGCGCCTGGCTCATCCGCTCGTTGCTGTGCTTGGCCACGGCGTGGGCGATCTCATGCCCCATGACGACGGCCAGGCCGGTTTCGTTCCGCGTGAAGGGCAAAATGCCGGAATAAACCATCACTTTCCCTCCCGGCATGCACCAGGCGTTGGCTTCCTTGTTTTCGACAAGGTTGAATTCCCAGGCGAAGCCATTGAGCCCATTGGACATGTTGTTCCGGGCGAAATAGGTTGTCACCGCGTTCTGGATGTTCCTGCCGACACGTTTCACTTCATTCGTATCCGCCGAACTGGAACTCATCCTGTTTTCCTTCTGGAACTGGTCGTACTGGCTGAAGCTCATGGAAAGCATGTCGGCATCAGAAACGAGCGAGAGCTGGCGCCGGCCGGTGAGCGGCACGAGGCTGCAGGATTGCAACAGGAACGCCGCGATCACAATGACAAGCAATCTGGTTTGTATTTTTTTCATGACCACCTCTTTTTACGTTTCTTCCCTAGAAAGTTCTTCTCCCCATAAGCAGCCGAACAAAGTTGTATGTAAAGAATCCCATGGCACAGATCGCGCCAATAGTGATAAATAATTTAAAAATCATGCCTGTCTCCTTTTTCTTGTGCTTCTCATCATCATGACCAATCTGTTTGCCGGCATGATGAACCAGGCTTTCATTATCTCCTTGTGAACAATCGGTAAACCGCCAGGATCAGGACGGCTCCCAGGATCGCTCCGATGAACCCCGCCGGCTGGCCCTGGCGATACCAGCCGAAGTGCTGCCCGATATAGGTCGCCACGAAGGAGCCGGCAATGCCGAGAAGGATCGTAATGATGAATCCGCCCGGATCCCTTCCCGGCATGAGCAGCTTGGCGATCAACCCGACCACAAAACCGATTATGATGATCCATAAAATATTCATGGGGCCTCCTTTATATGACTATAAGATTCAGCCTTTCACTTTGTCTTTCGCGGCCTTTTTCAGCTTGTCATTGGCGATCACCGCAATATCCACCCGGCGGTTTTTCTGCCTGCCCTCAACCGAATCGTTGGTAACGATCGGCTGCGCTTCGCCGTAGCCTGTTACTGAAAATCTCGCCGACTGCACATTATGTGTCGCCAGGTACAGGGACACAGACTGGGCGCGCTCTTTCGATAGCGTCATGTTGTGTTCATCCGACCCGGTATCATCGGTATGGCCTTCGATCAGGATGTTGGTGTCGGGATATTTGTTCAGGATCGTGGCCAGCTTGGCCAGGCTTGTCTTGCTGACCGGCCGCAGGTCCGACTTGTCAATATCATACAGAATCCCGCTGTCGAAGGTAATCTTGATGCCTTCGCCGATGCGCTGGACTTCGGCCCCTTCAATATCGCGCTGCATTTCCTTGGCCTGCTTGTCCATGTAGCTCCCGATAACGGCGCCGGCAGCTCCGCCGACAGCCGCGCCGATGATCGCGCCAAGCACGGTGTTCCCGGCGGCATGACCGATCAACCCGCCGAGGACGGCACCGCCGGCGCCGCCGATCACGCCACCCTTTGCGGTCTTGCTCCAGGACGCGCAGCCAACGGCCGCCAATATAAAAACCACCACAACGAACAGGGTCACAATTCTCTTCATAATGTCCTCCTTCTTATTCTTGACCTCGCGCCATCATGTCCCCGGCCGTTAGTGAACGGCACGCTGGATTGGGCGAAAACTCAGTTATTTCTTTTTGCGCTCCGCAAGGATCAGCGCGATACCCGCGATGAGCGCGACCCCGCCCACGATCGGCGGCAGAGGAATGGTCTTCTTCTCCGTCGTTGTGACCTGTAGGGGCCCGATATCGAGCAGCTTCTCTCTGGTTGTATAGCGTATCCCCTGGTAGGCCAGGGCCAACCCTCCCAGAATGATCAAAACAATGCCTGCAAGTTTCATTGGATGATGCCTCCCTTCATGTCGAGAAAACGGCTGCCTGCCCCAGCTTCCGCAAGGAGGCAGGCGCCGTACACACGCAAATTACCCCAGTCCCCTGCAAGGGGGGATAAGAGCCTCAAATAACAAATTTTCTTTGCTGAAAAATACAGAAAATTTATTATAAGGCTCTAAAGGACAGCGGCCAGGCCGATAATCGCAAAGATGATGATAATGACGATGAGGATGTCCCGGGTGGACATATATCCTCCTCCGGCATCGGAAGCCGTGATCACATCCTGCGTACCGATCTCGAGCTGGATCGTCGTATCCATCTGCGGTTCCGCCGTTTTTTCAGCGGCCATGGCCAGGGACGAGGCCAGCACGATCATCAACAGGGCACTCCAGACTCTAGTCTGTTTTTTCATTTTGTTTCTCCTTTTTTATTTTGGCAGGCCGGGCCCTTTCGATACGCAGGGCCCGGACCTGTAGATAATGCTTGCGGATGAATTTTTCACGCGGGGCCAACCGCTGCGCCTGCTCCAGGGACCGCAGTGCCTGCTCGATCTTTTCCTGCTTGGCGTAGGCCAGGCCCAGGACATCATGGGCATAGGCGCTCTTGGCGTCCAGGCTGATCGCTTTCAAGGCATAGGACTCGGCTTCCGCGAACTTGCCTTCTCTCAGGCTGATCATGCCCAGGCTGTACAAAGGATAGGGATCGGCTTTGAGTATTTCCCTGGCTTTTTCCCATTGCTCTTTCGATCTGATGAAATCCGACCTGCGGTAATATGCCGTGGCCAGGTTGATGGCGGTCAGCGGGTCATTTTGCAAAGCGGGAAAAGGGAAGGGGCTTTGCCCGGGGACCACGGCCAGCATCCACCGGTACTGGTTCCGCCCCTTGCCCAATTCCCAGACCTTCATAAAATTCTTGGACGACATGGCATAGCGGCTGCCGAAGAAGGGATCGTGAAAGATGACCTGGTCCTTGTCATCATCATAGCCGATGACCACCCGGTAGTGCCCCTTGGGGATCTGTTTGATGGGCTTGGTCAGGGCGATCACCGGTATGCCCTTGGCGACGACCTCCTTCAGGATCCGCAGGTCGCCCTGAAAAGAGTAGCTCGCGAATCCCCTGCTCCGCGGATAAAGGACCATCTCGGAGTTGTAGGTCGCCTGGTTCTCGCTGTCGAAGATATCGTCCGTGATCTTCTTCTGGCTGAAGGAATGCGCTTTATCCCAGTAGTTGAGGACCATGGCCAGGCAGGCCGGGCCGCAATAGTTCCTTTTCAGCCATTTTTCGCCGGCAATGTTCTGGATCAGGTATCCCTTCCCGGGTTTCGCATTTTTGTATTTGAAAACCTGGGCGGAAAAGAGACAGGGGGCGATCAAGCCCATGATAGCGAGGAAACTCCATGTCCGTCTTGAAGCCCGGACTTTCGCCAGGATCATTTTTGTGATTTTCTGCTAAAAGACTTTTTTGCCCTGCAGCAATCGCAGGATCACGACCACCAGGGCAATGACCAGCAGGACATGGACCAGGCCGCCGACGTGAAACGCGAAAAATCCCAAAGCCCAAAGAACGACCAGGATGACTAAAATTGTTCCCAACATATTGACCTCCTTTTTTCCTTTGCCTCTCGCCGTCCTGTTCCCTGCCGTTGCTGAACGGCACTACAGGCACAATAGAGAAGTTGATAATTGTATTGCATTTATCATGCCAGAATTTTTCACGGTGGCAGAGCGGCAGAAAATGGATCGCCTCTCTGGAAAAGGGGAATGGTAACGGATCGGCGATCCAAAGCCGCCATTCGTAAAAATCGAGACGCTTCCCGGATCAGGAAGTTTGATTGTAAAACAGGAAAATTCCTGTTTTACAGGACATTTCCCGCCTCCCTATCCCGGCAGAATATCACGAATTTTCATCCCCGATTATTAATAGAAAGAGGTTTGGAACGCTTCTGGAGGCAGGGAGATGAGCGAAGATCAGAGAAGGGCATGCTCACGGCATCGAACATGGCCATGCTGAAATAAGGATTGGTATATAACTTGCATGGCTTATTTTTAGAAGGAGATCCATTTTGAAAAATGATCTGTTAAAAATATCGGCTCGGGAAACGCTGATCCCGGGAATCGTATCATTGCTGCTGATGACAGGATTGCTGATTTTACTGACTATCACCGGCTATTTATTCAACTCCAATACGGACGATCACATCACGGCGGCCGCCAAGGAATCGTTCGCATTGAAAAGCGATCTCAAAGGCGATGATATCCAGGTTCACTCCCAGGATGGTGCGGTCACGTTGACGGGAACCGTTGGCGAGGAACCCCATTTATCATTGGCCGCCGCGACGGTTGCCGGTCTGCCTGGAGTCAAGCGCGTGGACAACCGGCTGGAGGTGAGGACCCATTCTGTTATTTCAGCACCGGGCCCTAACAATTTGACGAAGTAGCCAAGGAGGCCAAAAAAAATGAATACCTTATTTGTTCTGGAAACACCGAACTTTAAACCACTGAATGAGATCCTGCACCACATCCTCACCTTCATCTATTATCTTGCCCATCAGATCGGTTTGGGAATCTTCAAGTTCATGCAGACAATATTTTCCGGCATAGTTTTCCCGGAAAGCATTATCGATCCCCTTGGATTCCTGGCCATATTGACCCTGTTCATGTTTCTGGTCAGCATGGATGCTCTCAAGAAAATTGTCTGGATTGTTGTTTGCGCAGCCTGGATTTTGTTGCTCATCAGAATTCTCATGATCATTTTCAAGATCGGATAAGCTATCTAAAAAACCAGATCCACTTCTCCGGGTCCCGGCCATAAGACGAGTGATCGCCATAACCCAAGCCGGGATCTATAACGGTCTTTACAAACCAGTTTGCTGAAGTAAGTGCGGGTAAAGGGCCATAGGTAGAAAACCGCTGAAAAATAATTTATTAAAATATTGCAATTAAATAAACTTTCTACTATTATATTTTCAAAGGCAGACGCAAAAACGTGGAAAATATATTGATCATTCATTCCGACCAGGTAAGCAGCGAAAGGATCAGTAATGCCGTGAGCCAGATGGGCCATACGGCGTTTGTCGCGCCTACGCTGGCAGAGGGGCTCCAGCAAGCCCGATCCGGGCCGTTCGCCGTGGTGTTCCTCGAGGCGAAGCTGCCCGACGGCTCCGGCCTGGAAAGCATTGCAAAAATCAAGTCCAGCGGCCACGCCCCGCAAATCATCATTATCACCGGTTTCGGCAATCCCGACGAAGCGGAGTTCGCCATCACCAACGGCGCCTGGGATTACCTCGAAAAGCCCGTCTCGCTGGAAATCATTAAAATGCACATTGCCCGGATCCTGGAATACAAGTCCGACAAGGGAATCAAAACCACCCCCGTGGCTTTGGAGAGGAAGGATATCATCGGCAGCTCGAAACGGCTCGATGACAGCTTTGAGCTCCTGGGCCAGGCGGCGCAAAGCGATGTCAATATCCTCATCACCGGGGAGAGCGGCACCGGCAAAGAGCTTTTTGCCAAGGCTATCCATAGCAACAGCCGGAGGGCCCAGGGTAATTTTGTCATCGTCGACTGCACGGCGCTGCCGGAAACCCTCGTGGAAAGCGTTCTTTTCGGGCATGTGCGCGGATCTTACACCGGGGCCTATGTCAGCCAGGAAGGGCTGGTCAAGCAGGCCGACAAGGGGACCCTGTTCCTCGACGAGATCGGCGAGCTGCCGCTGGCCATCCAGAAGAGCTTCCTGCGGGTCATCCAGGAACACCGCTTCCGCCCGGTAGGAGGCAGCCAGGAGATCAGCAGCGATTTCAGGCTGGTGGGGGCGACCAATCGCAGCCTGGAAGACCTGGTGCAACAGGGGCAATTTCGCGAAGACCTGCTTTTTCGGCTGCGGTCGCTGGTGATCGAATTGCCCCCCTTAAGGGAATGCCTTGACGACCTGAAGGAATTGACCCTGCATTACATGGGCACCCTGTGCCAGCGGTTCGGGCTGGAACCCAAGGGATTCTCCCAGGAATTCTGGAATACCGTCAGCAATTACAAATGGCCGGGGAACGTGCGGGAACTGATCCAGGCCCTGGAAAAGGCATTGCTCGCCGCCAAGGAGGAACCCATCCTCTACCCGCTTCACCTGCCCACCTATATCCGCATCCAGGTGGCGCGCAACGGCATTCACAAGCAACATGGCGGCCAGGAAATACCGGAGAACGGCACGATCGCTCCCGCGGCGCCGGCCACATTCAAGGAGTTTCACCGGACCGCGGTTTCGGCGGCGGAAAAGCGGTATTTCAAGGACTTGATGGAGTCCGTCTCCGGAAATATCGATGAGGCCTGCCGGATTTCCGGCTTGTCCCGTTCCCGGCTGTACGCGCTTCTCAAAAAATACCGACTGCCCTCCACCTGGTAACCCGATCAATCCCGGTCATCCCCGGAAGCGTCCCCGGTATATTGAATTGGCATCATTCTTGATTGAAATTTCTTGAAAACAAAGAAAAATGATCCTTTATTTTTAAGGAGGATTACGAACATGCAACTCCTTTTTTATGCCAGTAAAAATGACGAAAATGAAAATAGACTGGATGCGGCGATCCGCTCCGTGGCCCCGGGAGGAACGATCGAACGTTTCGTCAAGTTGGAAGATTTTCGCAACCGACTGCGCAGCATCATCGAACCAAATTCCATCATGGTCCTGGCAGCGGTCGACCGCGAAGAGCTGTTGGAAATGCAGGCATATCGCGACATGCTGACAGAGATTTTTATTATCCTGGTCCTCCCCGATCGCCAAGAGAGCACCATCAAGCTTGCTCATCTTTTAAGGCCGCGGTTCTTGAGCCAGGTCAATGATGATTTCTCGGAGCTGAATCAGATTATTGCCAAAATGATCCAGACTCCTCATGGCCCGCCGGCAACGCCAGTTGCCGCCGGCAACCCTCCCGGCAATTCCTGATCATGGCCTTAAAGAGAAACGGGTTGAAATTGAATCTGAAAAACAGTAAAAATATCATTAAATAAGAATTTTCTCGTTTTTGGGGACAAGTTAATAATCAAACTCAAATCCGCATGGATCTTTTCCTATAAGTTTGCCAAGAGAAAATGATTTTCCCGGGCACTCCGGGAAAAATACTGCCACATGGCGCAACAAATGCCTATTGAATAGCGGATCAATTGAAACCTTAAATCAGGAGAGGTGCTATATGCGTAAAATGATCATGATTATTCTGGCCGCGGCCATGTTTCTCACCGTAGCCGTTGCCGAGGTCTCGGCACAAAGCGTGCTGATGAACTCAGCCGAGACCATCAACCAGGGCAACCTCAAGCTTGGTATCTTCCCGACCGTTCTTTTCGGCAAGAACGGTGGTGATTCAGTGTGGGGCGTGGCCGGTCGCTTCGGATACGGACTGACAAAGAGCATCGACATCGAAGCCAAGGCCGCGTTTTTCAAAGGGCTCAAATACTTCGGGGCCGACGTGGAGTATTGGTTCCTCAAAGGCGAGAATTTCAACGCCTCGGCAGCGCTGGGCGGGCACATAACGGACTACAAGGGCGCAGGGGACAGCAAGGGCATCGACGCCGCGCTCATAGCCAGCACCAGGCCCGTGAAGAACCTGGAACTTTATGGCGGTCTCATGCTCGCCTTCGATTCGATAAAGAACGGGGGAAACTACACCCTGGCGCATATCGTGCCGGGGATCGAATACCGCGTCAGTGATGACCTCGATTTCCTGGCTGAGGTCGGCATCGCCCTCAACGACAACTCAAGCAGCTATGGCAGCGTGGGCTTGGCATACTACTTTTTGCGCTGAAGATTTTTACCCAAGGGGAACCCGAGCTTTATTCAGGACGGGGGAAAGGGGAAGAGCAGTTCGAGCCATGGGGCGGCCAACCGGTCGCCCCAACTTTTTTTTTCGGGAATGAGACGGACCGGGGACAAGAGATCAGCGATCAGCGGTTTTCGGGATCCACGGGCAACTCGTCGCCGATGCCGACAAGCTCTGCCCGCTGTCCGCCTTCGGGCATGGACTCGCTGAGCACCAGGCCGATGCCGGAAGCATAGTAGCGGTGTTCGAACCGGCCGGGATCCAGGTCGGAATAAACCTTGATCTTGATGCAGCCGCTGAAAGTTCCATAGGGGACCGTCACCGTTTCATTCAGACTCAGGACCTGGGCCTTGTCCTCTTCCACGCCGGCGACATATTCCTCCCGGTACTCCTTGTTCAAATAATCGGCGGGCCGGCCGACCATGACCATGCCGGGCTTGGCGCCATTGATCCCGGCCTGCCAGGACCAATCCTCGCTCACGACGTCATAATCGTACTTTTTGGTTTCCCGGGCGAAATACCAGACATTGCCGTCCCGGTCCTGGGCATACCAGCGCCAGGTGTCTTCGAAAAGCCTCTGGTCGGCAACCAGCCGCTCCTGCACTCCCAGGCAGAGGACACCCATGATGAGCCGGATATTGCCGGTGGCCGTGACCGTCACCTCGGCATAGTTGTCGTCTTGAGTGGTCTGGTAATGCCTGGTCTGACCGGGGAGCAGCGGGAAATACGGATGGTCGACCCCCTGGACGAAATCCAGGGGAATGATATGCGGATTGTAACCTGTTTTCTTGAAAACCTGCAGCACCAGGACGGCGACGACCGCGCCGGCCACGGCAAGGCCGAGCAGGCTGGGCAGCAAGCGTCCCTTTCCCGACCGCTCCTTTCCGCTGTGGCCGGCCTGCTCGACAAAATGCGTGGCCGCTGCCTGGGAGCTTGCAGCGACCTGCGGCTTTTTCAATTCCGCTTGAGCGGCCAGGGGGTGCGACCTGACAGCCAAAATAAAGAGAAAAGATACGATCTGCAAAACCGCGATGCTCTTGATATTATTCTTGGACGAAAACATGGAATACCTCACAAATCCGCGCAGGATGACGCTAAAGAGTACTGCATCCGTCCGAAAATGTCAAACCATGGTGCTGGTACATTTCCTCATAAATTTCATTTCGGAACCTCATCTGAATGCCTACCGTCCCAGGACACTCACGCCCAGGAAGGTAAGGGATGAGAACACCACGCTCCAGAGGACCGAGCCCGCCGCCAGCCAGGGCAGCAGGCGCCGGGGCGGGGCGCCCAGGACCAGCCCAAAGGCGGCGCCCAGGGGCGAACCGACCAACAGCGGCGCCAGCAGCCCCCAGCCGACCACGCCGTAACGCAGCCAGACCCGGAACAGCAGCCCGCGCCGCTCCTCCAGCTTCTGGCGCTTGCGCTTCCGCTCCAGCCAGGCCTTCACCCTTTCTCCCAGCAGGAGAACCACCATGCCGCCACTGACCGCACCGGCCGCGGCCACCAGGCAGACCAGGAGCGGGTCCAGGCCCATGACGGCACCGGCCGGCGCCGCCGCCCATAGCTCGGCGACCCCCAGGGCAAAGATGGTCAACAATTTCAGCAGCATTCCTGATTTTCCATTCTTGATGATCTCGTTCACAGACAGCGACAACCGACCTATTGTAAATGGTTTGTCGCGGATTGTAAATTGCTGAAGATAAAAAAATCGTCCGTGAGCGAACACAGAATGTCCGATTGCGAACAGATCCGGGATGCCTGCAAAAAAGCAAACATAGTGGCAGCCTGCTTGTCGGGCTTGGCATTGAATTTGCATACCTAATTGTGTTAGGTATTATCGTTTTGGAGGTATGCATGAACTCGAAAGCCTTGGTGGCGGCGGCGGCCAAGCCGGTCATACTGGCACTGCTGATGTCCGGGGAAAATTACGGCTATCAAATTCTCAAGCGGGTCAGGCAGGTTTCCCAAGGTACCCTGGACTGGTCGGAGGCGCTCCTTTACCCGGTGCTGCATCGCCTTGAAAAGGACGGGCTGGTCGTTTCGCAGTGGAAGATATCCGATGGCAACCGCCTGCGCAAGTATTACCGGCTCACCGCTGCCGGTAAAAAAGAGTTGTTGGCGGAAAAAGCACACTGGCTAAGCGTGCACCGGGCGCTGCAGATCCTGTGGGAACCTGCGGTAATTAAGGATTAAAAGGAGCGACAAATCATGTTTGATCTCGAACAAAGCATTAAAAAATGGAAAAGGGAGCTGGCCGCCAACCCGGCCATGGAAGAAGGATATATAGCCGAGCTGGAATCGCACCTGCGCGACCGCGTCGAGGAACTGGCCGGACAGGGCGTGGCCATTGAAGACGCGTTCCGACAAGTGGCGGGCGCAATGGGAGAGACCGGCAAAATCGGCGCTGAATTCTACAAGGCCCACACCGTGCGCCGCTCGGGCCGGCCGTCCTGGCAGCGGCCGCGCTTCATGCCGGGTCTTTTCTGGAATTACTTCAAGACCGCCGCACGCCGGCTGCGCTCCCAGAAAACATATTCTCTGATCAACATCCTGGGTATGGCGGTCAGTTTGACCTGTGTCATCCTGATGCTTTTCCATGTACAGGAGGAACTCGGTTTTGAAAAATGTTTCTCCAAAGCGGAAAGAATTTATCGCGTGCAGACCGATTCCCAATACGGATCGAATTTCAGAAATTGGGCCACATCGGCTCCGGCCTTGGGACCGAAGCTCGCAGAGTCATTTCCGGAAATCGAAGATACGGCACGCATCATCCGTCTTGGAGAAAGTATCCTAGTGGCAAACGCCGACAGCAGCACACCCAGCCGTTTTGAAGAGACGAACGGTGTTATGGCCGATGCCTCGTTCCCTACAATGTTTGATTTGAAATTCCTGCAGGGAGATCCACGCTCCGCTCTCTCCACACCGATGAAGATCGTTCTGAATGCCAGCCTGGCAAAAAAGTACTTCCCTGGGCAAAATCCCATCGGCAAAACATTGGTCAACGAAAGTGGGCCCGAGAAAGTTATCATGCAAGTAAGCGGAGTCTTTCGCGACCTACCCCGAAACACCCATTTGCAGATCGACTATATGATGTCCATGACCTCCCTGCCAATCTTGTTGGAATATCCCGAGGTGATGAATCACCGCACCTGGAAGTTGATGCATTCCTATGTCCTGCTCAGGCCCGGGCAAAGCCCGGATTGGTTCAAGGACAAGGCTCCGGCATTCATGAAGACGTTCCTGGCGGAGAAACCCGGCCAGAAGGAATCGCTTCGGCTTCAGCCGATCCGCTCGATCCATCTTCATTCCAAACTTGAAGGTGAGATCAAGCCCAACAGTGACATCGTCTATATTTACATTTTTTCCGCTACAGCCTTGCTGCTGCTGCTGATCGCCGGAGTGAACTTCGTCAACCTGACTACGGCCCAGGCCTGCAGGCGCATGAAAGAGATCGGCATGCGCAAGGTGCTCGGCGCCGGACGGGGACAGCTCGTCAAGCAGCATTTGGGCGAGTCCATTCTGACTGCGCTCGTGGCTTTCGTCTGCTCCCTGGGATTTCTGCTTCTGTCCCTTCCCCTTTACAACCGAATCAGCGAAAAGATGCTCCACTTCCGCGATGTTATGACAATGCACAATGCGCTATTCTGCCTGGCACTGGTTCTTCTTCTGGGCATTCTTTCGGGGCTTTATCCAGCTTTCATTGTGTCCGGATTTCGCATTGGCAATACCCTGAAGTCCGGCCGGCTGCCGTTGCCGTCGGCCTCAAGGCTGCGCAAGGGCCTGGTCGTTTTTCAGTTTGCCGTCTCAATCTTTATCATTCTGGGCACGCTGGCCATCAATCGCCAGCTGCTTTTTTTCCGCAGCCGGGACCTCGGTTTTGACAAGGATAAGCTCATTGCCGTGAACCTGGATGAAACCACCCGGCACCTGGCCCTTGACAGCCGCCAGCCCCTGAAAAACGAAATCCTGCGCCAGCGCGGGGTGAGCAGCGCGGCCTTGGTGTCGCAATTGTTTGGAACTCCGTTCAGCAACGAACGCCTGACGCCGGTCTGGGTGCACGACCGCAATGCACTGCCCATGCTGCGCTTCCTACGGGTCGATGAAGATTTTATAAAAACCGCGGGTCTGACCCTGGTCCAAGGGAAGAATTTCCAAAACCGGACGCTGCAAAAAACGGCATACATTATCAGTGAATCGACCCAGGCCGTTCTCAACCTGAAACAGCCCCTGGGCGTCAAATGCCGGTCCGATATCCACGGCGGCGAGGCGCCGATCGTGGGCGTCATCAAGGATTTTCACTTCGCCTCCCTGCAAAGCCCGATCGAGCCGTTGGTGCTGGAATATTCTCCAGCCATGACGCAATTCCTGCTGGTTAAGGTCTCAAGTGATCACTACCGGGAAGTCCTGGAACAATTGCGGAAAAAATTCAAGGAGATCGCTCCCCAAACCCTGTTTCGCTACCGCTTTGTCAACGACGTCATCGATCAAAACTACGAAATGGAAAACAGGGTCTTTGATTTGTTTAAAATATTCGCCATCATCGCCATCGGTATTGCCTGCCTGGGCTTGTTCGGCCTGACGGCGCTGGCCGCCGAATCCAGGGTCAAGGAGATCGGCATCCGCAAAGTGCTGGGGGCTTCGAGCCTGGGTATTGTGCAGCTGCTAACCTCGGAATTTCTGCGGCTGGTCTTGCTCGGCTATCTGATTGCCTGCCCATTGGCTTATATCGCCATCGGCAAGTGGCTGGACAATTTTGCCTATGAAGCCGGCATCGGCGCCTGGACGTTTTTTGTTTCGGCTTTCCTGGCTTTGACATTCGCCCTGCTGACCGTGGGCGTCAAAGCCCTGGTCGCCGCCCGGGCCAATCCGGTGGAAAGCCTTAAATACGAATGAGAAAAAGAATGAAAACAAGAAATCGCTGTCCGGTCTCACTGACCGAGGTGAATCATGTTCAATCTCGAACAAAGCATTAAAAAATGGAAAAGGGAGATGGCCTCAAGCCAGGCCATGGACGAGGGCTATGTCGCCGAGTTGGAAGGGCACCTGCGCGACCGCGTCGAGGAACTGGCCGGACAGGGCGTGGCCATTGAAGACGCGTTCCGGCAAGTGGTGAACGCCATGGGAGAAACAGGCGAGATCGGCGCTGAATTCCACAAGGCCCACACCATGCGCCGCTCGGGGCGGCCGCCCTGGCAGCCGCCGCGCTTTATGCCGGCGCTGATTTGGAACTACGCCAAGGTGGCCGCACGCGCCGTCCGCCGCGAAAAGGTCTATGCCTTCATCAATATCACCGGGTTATCGATCGGCATGGCCTGTTTCATACTCATTGGACTCTGGGTGAAAAGCGAATTGAGCTTTGACCGCTTTCATGAAAACAAGGAAAGGATTTTCAGGGTCCTGAACCGGACCAAGGACGGCAGGCTTTTCACAACCCCGACCTACGCCCTGGCGCCGGAACTGAAAAATTCCTATCCCGAAGTCGAGGAATTTTCCCGGGTCTGGTCCTGGCAGGCATCGCTGGTCACCCGGGGCGAACGCCATTTCCAGGAGTACAGGATCGGCCTTGCCGATCCCGGCTTTTTCCGCATGTTCTCCTTTACTTTCAGCGAAGGAAACGCGGCATCCGCGCTCAGCACAAAAAACTCCATTGTACTGACCGCATCCACGGCCCGGAAATATTTCAACCGCGAGAGCGCCCTGGGGAAAACCCTGTTTTTTGAACAGTACCAGGCCGACTTCACGGTGAGCGGCGTGATCCGCGATATTCCAGCCAATTCGCACATCCGGTTCGACCTGCTGGCCCGGGTGGAACTGCTGGGGGAAGACCGTCTGGCCCGCTGGGAGGAATGGACCGGTCCCTGCTACATCATGCTCCGGCCCGGCGTTTCCGCCGCGGCTTTCGCTGCCAAGATTAAAAATATCTATAAAAAACACATCGCCGCAAACACAAATTATGCCCCGGTCCTGCAGGAGCTGACCCAGGTGAACCTGCAGCAATCTGGCCGTCCCGACAACGGCGTACGGGTTCTCCTTTTCTCATTGGTTGCCGTTTTCATCCTGCTCCTGGCCTGCATCAATTTCATCAACCTGCTCACCGCCCGCTCATTCAGGCGTGCCAGGGAGATCGGCCTGCGCAAAGTGGTGGGCGCCTCACGGCTGCAGATCGTCTGGCAATTTTTGGGCGAGACCTTTCTGACCGCTGCCGGCTCGATGGCCTTGGCCCTGCTTTGGGTGCAGATCATGCTGCCGGGATTCAACCGTTTCTCCGGCAAGTCGCTTGCACTTTTTCATGCGGCCAATCTCGAAATGATCCTGCCTCTGGCCCTGCTGACCCTGGCTACCGGCTTGCTGGCCGGCATTTATCCCGCCCTGCTTCTTTCCCGCTTCAAGCCGGCCCAGGTGCTGAAGCCGCAGTCATTTCCCGGCGGCAAGGGGTCCCGCCTGCGGACCGTTCTGATCGTGTTCCAGTTCGTCGTCTCGGTGCTTCTGCTCACCTTCACCCTGGCGGTAGGCAAGCAGCTCCTGTATATCGATAGCATCGACCTGGGCCTGGAGCGGGACAACATCGTCGGCATCATGAACAACCCGCTGCTGGCCGAACATTTCTCCTCGTTCAAGAACGAGCTTCTAAACAAAGAGGGCATCATGAGCGTGACGGCGGCAGCCAAGGCGCCGACCATGATCGGCGAATCGTTCATGTTCGGCTGGAAAGGCGACCAGGGCGACAAAACGCTGGCTACCGACTACACGGTGGCCGATTATGATTATCTGAAAACATTCGCCATAAAGATCGTCGCCGGCCGTGATTTTTCCGAGCGTTTTCCCGCCGACGAAAACGAGTCCTGCATCGTCAACGAAACGGCCGTGCGGCAAATGGGAGTGAAGGATCCCATTGGAATGTTCCTGTACCTGGCCCACCCCGCCTGGCCGGAGAGTTTTCGCAAGGTCCGCGTCATCGGCGTGGTCAGGGATTTTCACGCCCGCACCCTGCACACATCCATCCGCCCATTCATTTTCCGCATCTACAGGCCATGGCATATGCAGGTTTTCATCAAGATCGACGGGAAAAAGGCGGCCGCGGCCGTGCGGGCGATCGAAAAAACCTTCAAGCGCCATGTCCCGGGACACCCTTTTGAGTTCATGTTCTACGAGGACGCCTACCAGGGGCAATATACATCCGAACGGGTGCTGGGGAAGCTGCTGCAGGCGTTCACCATGCTGGCGCTTTTTATCGCCTGTTTGGGACTGCTCGGCCTCAGCGCCTATATGGTCGAACAGAAGGCCAGGGAGGTCGGCATCCGCCGCGTGTTCGGCGCCTCCATCACCGGCATCGCCTGGATGAATATCGCTAATTTTTTGAAATGGGTGGCCCTGGCCCACCTGATCGCCTGGCCGCTGGCGTATTACCTGATCCGTCAATGGTTAAGGGAATTCGCCTATCCGGTCGCCATCGGACCAGGCTTGTTTGTCCAGGCGGCGGGGTTGACATTTGTCGTCACCCTGCTGACCGTGGGCTTCATGGCCGCCCGCGCCGCCCGCGCTAACCCGGTGGACAGCCTGCGCTACGAATAAAGCATATCCACAGTGTTTTTGTGTCCGTTTGCGGACAATCATTGTGCACATTCGGACAGCGTATTCATGCCGCTTCGCCAAAAATATAAAGGTTAATAAAGGGATGGATTTGGCATCTGTTATGCATACATAGAATGCGAATGTAACTTCGCCTGTGAGGTATGCATGATATCGAAAACATTGATGGCCGCTTCAACGAGGCCGATCATCCTGGCCATCCTCTCCCGGGGCAAGGATTACGGCTACAATATCATCCAGAAAGTGAAAAACGTCTCGGGCGGAGGCATCGAATGGAGCGACGGCATGCTCTACCCGGTGCTGCAGCGCATGGAGATGGACTTCCTGATCACTTCCGAATGGATCGCCATTGATGGCGGCCGTCCCCGGCATTATTACCACATCACCGAACTCGGCCGCCAGGCGCTGTCCGTCGAGTTGACCAGCTGGCAGAAAATATTGAACGCCATGCTTCATTTCAGTCAACCGCTGCCGGCTGCCGAATAAAAGGAGGCCCCATGTTCGACCTGGAAAAAGAGATCAAGGAATGGAAAAAAGGTTTCGGCAAATATGATTCGTTCGAGGACGGCCTGATCGCCGACATGGAGCTGCATTTACGCGATGCTTTCGCTTCTCTGCAGCAAGAAGGTCTCCGGGAAGCGGTCGCGTTTGGCAAAGCCGTTGAGCAGGTTGGCACGGCCGAACGCATCGCCTCCGAATATCAGAAGAACCGCGAGCTGGCCCTGGACCGCCGCACCCCCTGGCGCCCGGCCCGCTTCATGCCGGCGCTGTTGTGGAACTATGTCAAGGTTGCCTGCCGTCTGCTGCGCCGCCAGGCGCTGTTCTCCCTGATCAACATCAGCAGCCTGGCCATCAGCCTGGCAGCGGTGATTTTCATCTTGCTTTGGGTTCGGCATGAAAGCAGTTTTGACCGCTTCCACAAGGGCCATGAAAACATCTACCGGGTAATCAATGAGGTGAACAGGCCCGAAGAGAGTTACTGCGCGGGGTCAACGCCGGGACGCTTCGCCCAGGCCATGCTCGACCAGCTCCCCGGTATCCAGGCCGCAGCACGGCTGCGCCTGCAACCCCGGCAGATCATTGAGGTAGGAGACAAAACCCAATATGAAGACGGAGGGGCATTTGCCGATCCTTCGTTTCTGAGCATGTTTTCTTTCCCTCTGCTCGAGGGCGATCGCCGCCACGCACTTGCCAGCCCCGACGCCATGATCGTATGCCAATCGTTTGCGCGCAAGTACTTCGGCTCGCGCGGGGCGATCGGCAAAACGGTCGGATACATGGGCCGCCTGTTTCGCATCACCGGCATTTTCAAGGACCTCCCGGACAATTCTTCACTCCGTTTTCGTTATTTATGTTCTCTGCAGCTGCTCGAAACGGATCCTGTTATTCCCGTTGATTGGTATTCAGACTATTTCCTGACTTTCGTGCAGGTGCACGATCCGGCACAGGTGTCAGACCTGCAGGATCAGCTCCAGCGCATCATCCTGAAACACGCGCCGCTATTTGCCAAATTCAACTCAACTTTTCGCTTCCAAGCGCTGCGGGAGATGCATCTGGAAGAAAATTTCCGCGACGAAGACATCGTGACCGGCAACCGTTCCGCGGTCAAGATTTTTTCATTCGCCGCTTTCCTGATCCTGCTGATCGCGGTGGTGAATTTCATAAACCTGAGCATGGCCCGGGCAACGACCCGCACCAAGGAAGTGGGCATACGCAAAATACTGGGAGCGAGCCGCAAGCAAATGATACTGCAATTCCTGGGAGAATCATTCGCCCTGACCGCCCTGGCAGGATCGCTCGCCCTGCTGTTGGTCTTGTTGATTTTGCCGGCATTCAATCAGTTTTTCGCCCTGTCCCTGCGCCTGGATTTCAAGCAAGGGGGGTTGGCCAAAGATCTTGGCCTGGTCATGCTGCTTACCGCTCTTGCAGCCGGCGTGTATCCGGCGTTCATCATGTCATCGTTCCGGGTTCGCGGCATGCTCAATCAGATGTTCACGCCGGGAACGAAGAGCGCCGCCTGGCGCACGACCCTGGTCGTACTGCAATTTACCATCTCCCTGTTCCTGTTGATCGGCACCGGGGTGCTTCAGCGCCAGTTGCGCTTCATGCTCGACCATAAGCTGGGCTTTGACAAGCAGAACATTGCTGTCATGGAGGCCAGAGAGATGACCGGCGAACGTTACCTGACTTTGAAGGACCGCCTGCTGCAGCAGCCGGGCATACAGGCGGTGACCGCCGCCGCCGGACTTCTGACCGAGCGAAGCGACGGCGGCCCAGTGAAATTCCAAGGTCTGGCGGACGATGGGAATCCCAACTTTGAAATTATCAACGTCGATGCCGACTTCATCGCCTTCATGGGCATGAAAATGGAGTCCGGCCGGGGTTTTTCCGGCGATCGACCCGCTGATGTGAAAGAGACCCTTCTGCTCAACCAAACCGGGGCCCGAATCCTCGGGGGCGTACAAAACATTCTGGGCAAGCAGATCCAATTGAGCAACGGCCGGCCGCGCACCATCATCGGCGTGGTCAACGACAGCCATTTGAAATCGTTGCACGCTGTCATCGAACCACTGGCCATCCGGCCGCTTGCCAACCCCCTGGCCATCAATTCCCGCGGCATCATCATGGTCAAAATGGATGGGGCATCACTGCCCGGAACATTGGACGCACTGCAAGGGGTTTGGCGCACGGTGGTTCCGGAACTGCCCTTTGATTATCATTTTCTCGATGGCGATTACACCCGGCTTTACAAATCAGAGATCCAGGCCGGTTCTTTGAGCAAGCTGTTGAGCCTGCTTTCGATTTTCATTTCCTGTTTCGGTTTGTTCGGCCTGGCTGCATTCACCGCCCGCCAGCGAACCCGGGAGATCGGCATCCGCAAGGTCATGGGTGCTTCTCTTGTCGACATCTTCTGGACGCTGACCAGGAAATTCGGGCTTTTAATATTGTGGGCCATTGTGATCGCCTTGCCGATATCCTACTATTGGCTCTCGCACTGGATGGCGAAATATCCCTACCGCATCAAACCAGAATTGAGCATTTTCCTTTTCTCCAGCCTGGGGATCATCGCCGTTGCCCTGCTTGCGGTCGGCAGCGGCACCTGGCGCGCCGCCCGCAGCAACCCGGTGGACAGCCTGAGGTACGAATAAAGAACATCCGCAGTGCTTTTGTGTCCGTTTGCGGACAATCATTGTACAAATCCGGACAACCTTTTAATGCTTATTTTGCGAAGAAGCCAAGGAATACGGCCTGTGGACTTGGCATATCTCTTGCATACATAGAGGGTCAAGGTAACTTGATGCAGGAGGTAAGCAATGATCAACAAAGCGCTCATGGCGGCATCGACCAAACCCATCATCCTTACCATCCTGCAGCGCGGTGAGGATTACGGCTACAACATCATCCAGCACGTCAAGGAGCTTTCGGGCGGCACCCTGGAATGGTCGGACGGTACTCTATACCCGGTTTTGCAGCGCCTGGAGAAGGATAACCTGATCACCTCTCAGTGGATCATTTCGGATGAGGGCCGGCACCGGAAATACTACAAAATCACCCCGTCGGGGCGCGCGGCGCTCCAGGCGGAAATGGCCCAGTGGCGCAGCATGATCCGGGCCCTGAACCGGATCTGGGAACCTGCGCTCGGAACGGAGTGAATCCATGTTCGATCTAAAAAAAGCTATTGCTGATTGGAAGCGCTCCCTGCGCAAGTTCGAAGCGTTCGAGGACGGCGCCATTATGGAGCTCGAGTCGCACCTGCTCGATGAGTTCGACAAATTGAAAGCAAGCGGCATGGCCGCTGAAGAAGCGTTCGCCAGGGCCGCGGCCGCCGTCGGCCGGCCCGAGGATGTTGGCAGCGAATATTTCAAGGAGAGCAATCGCTCGCGGCTGGCTTCGCCCTCCTGGCGAAAATCACGTTTTTCGCCCGGCCTCTTCCTGAATTACCTTAAAGTGTCCTGGCGCAAGATAACCAGGCAGAAAGGCTACTCCTTCATCAATATCGCCGGCCTGGCCCTGGGCATGGCCTGCGGCTTATTGATCATGCTGTGGGTGCTGGATGAATTAAGCTACGATCGTTTTCATAAAAACGCGAATGCGATCTGCCGCATCGAAACCAATTTTTACGAGGATGCCGGAAAATATCATTTTCCCCTGACGCCTTTTCCCCTGGGCCCTGTTTTGCCAGCCGAAATTCCCGAAATAAAGGAATTCGCCCGCATCAAGCGCATGGGCCAACCGGGCTTGTTGGTGAAGAACCAGGTATTCGACGAATGGCCCATGTTCGCCGTGGATCCATCCTTCCTGCGCATGTTCTCCTTTCCCCTGATCCAGGGCAATGCTCGGAACGCCCTTTCCGGAAGCACGTCACTGGTAATCTCCGCATCGACAGCAAAAGCCATCTTCGGGGAAGGTCAGGCCTTGGGAAGAACCATCACCCTGTTCGGCAAGGAGCCGTTTACGGTCACCGGAGTTCTGCAGGACATCCCGCAAAATTCCTCGCTGCAGTTCTCCCTGCTCATTCCCTTCCGCTTCCTGGAAATTTCGGGGGAGACCAATGACAATTTCACTGACAATCGGGTCTTTACGTTTGTACAGTTGCATTCGCCATCGGCCCTCCGGGCTGCCAATCAAAAAATCACAGGCTTCATCGGCCGGCGCATTCAATCCAAGGCGACGCTCGAGCTGTTGCCACTGACGCAGCTCCACCTTCACGAATACGAAGGATATGAAGAGAGCACGGTCGGCCGCTCCGTGGCATTGTTTTCCATCATCGCCATTTTCATTCTGCTCATCGGCTGCACCAATTTCGTGAACCTCTCGACGGCGCGTTCCGCAGGCCGCGCCAGGGAAGTCGGCCTGAGGAAAGTGATCGGCGCTCAGCGTTGGCAATTGATCAGGCAATTCTATGGCGAGTCGTTGTTTTTCGCTTTTCTGTCCATGCTCCTGGCATTTGCGATTGCCTCCCTGGCCTTGCCCGCCTTTGGCATCCTGGTCGGAAAGGACCTCTCCTGGCACGCAGTCGGAATCGAAACCCTGGTCGCGATCCTGGTCGGCATCACGGTGCTGACCGGACTCATCTCCGGCAGCTATCCCGCTTTCTTCATGTCTTCTTTTCGCCCCATCCAAACGCTCCTCCAAAAACACAAGCATCGTCCCAAGGCCCTTGGTCTGCGCCGGGCCCTTGTCATCTTCCAGTTCTCGCTTTCGGCCATACTGCTGATCTGGGCCGGGACGATCTCCAGGCAGGTTGAGTTCATGAAGAACGCCAACATGGGCTGGAACAGGGAGCAAGTCATAAGCATCCCGCTTGCCAGGGACAGCCGCTCCGGACTGGACCGCGTCAAAATCGAACTCGCCAAGACCAGCGGCGTGATCGCTATGGGTGCTGCCAGCGGCAAACCTTCATCGCTCAATTGGAGCTCTACCGGTTTTGATTGGCAAGGCAAAGATCCCGCGAGCAAAATCCAATTGACCTACATGGGTGCGGACGAGGGCTTCGTGGACACACTGAAATTGCAGCTCAGCGAGGGACGAAACTTCTCAAAGGAATTTCCTGCAGACCGCAGCGAAAGTTTTCTCATCAATGAAGAGTTGGCCTCGATTATGGGGCCGGGGTCGGCCGTGGGAAAATCATTCAGTTTCTGGAATCAGAAGGGGAAGATCATCGGCGTTCTGAAAAATTTCCATTATCAACCGCTGAAGGAAAAAATTCAGCCTCTCGTCGTCTGCCTGGCGGATGCGGACTGGTCCAACTTTCTTTTTTTGCGGCTCGCTCCGGGAAAAACCGCAGCCGACCTCAAGCAGATCAAGGCGACCTGGCGGCGCATCCTGCCCAACGCCTCTTTCCGCTTTCAATTCCTGGACGATGATTTCCGGACCATGTATGTGAATGAAGAACAGACAAAGGCTTTCCTCAAACTCTTCATGGTGCTGGCCGTCCTGATCGCCTGTCTGGGATTATTCGGCCTGATTTCCTTTTCGGCCGAACAGAGAACCAAGGAGATCGGCATCCGCAAGGTTCTCGGAGCCTCGGTGCCGCAAATCATGAACATGCTATGCCGGGAGTTCCTGGCGCTCATCGCCGTGGCGAACATGATCGCCTGGCCGATAGCCTACGCCGTTGTCAGCAGTTGGCTCAACGATTTCGCCTATCGCATAAAAATTCCCGTATCCCTGTTTGTTGAAATCTTGTTTCTCTCCATTTTTATCGGACTGTTGACCGTGACCTGGCATGCTTTGCGCGCCGCCCGCGCCAACCCGGTGAAAAGCTTGAGATATGAATAAAGAAGAAGGTGGAAGATGTTTGACTTAAAAAAAGCCCTAAGCGAATGGAAGCGCTCGCTGCGCAAGCTGGAGTCGTTCGAGGACGGCGCCATCATGGAACTCGAGTCGCACCTGCTCGATGAGTTCGACAAACAGAGACAAAACGGACTGGCCGAAGATGAGGCATTTTCTGCAGCGATAAAAAAAATCGGCCGGCCCGAGGATGTGGGCACGGAGTATTTCAAGGAGAGCCGCCGCTCGCTGCTGGCTTCGCCCTCCTGGCGGAAATCTCGTTTCTCCCCGGCGCTCCTGCTCAATTACCTGAAGGTGGCCTGGCGCCGGATCGGCCGCCAGAGAGGCTATTCCTTCATCAATATCTTCGGCCTGGCCCTGGGCCTGGCCTGCTGCCTGCTGATCACCATGCTGGTGCTGGACGAGCTGAGCTTCGACCGCTTCCACCGGAACAAGGCCGATCTCTACCGGGTCGAGGGTGACATGAATGTCTCTGACCGAAGCTACCGCGTGGTGGCCACCCCGACCCCGCTGGCGCCGGCACTGGAGAGCGAGGTCCCGGAGATCGCCGCCGCCAGCCGTTGTGTTTCCGCCGGGGAGGTGCTCCTGCAGAGCAGCTGGCGCGCTTTTTACGAAGAAGAGGCATTCGCCGTTGACCCTTCCTTCCTGCGGATGTTCACTTTCCCGTTGCGCCGCGGCGACAGCCGCACCGCCCTCTCCGATCCTGACTCGATCGTCATCAGCGGGGAACTCGCGGAAAAATTCTTCCCCGGCCGCGATCCCCTGGGCCAGGTGCTCCGGATCGACGAGCAGCTCAACCTGCGGGTCAGCGGCGTGCTGGAGAAGGTGCCGCACAACTCCTCGCTACGCTTCCAGGCGCTCCTGCCCTTCTCCTTCATGAAGGCCACCAACCGCGGCAGCGACAACTGGGGCGACGGCACGGTGCAGACCTACGTCCAGCTCCGATCCGTAGCTTCGCCCGCCGTGGTCAGCGGCAAGATCACCGGCTTCATCCGCGCCCACCGCAACGAAGACCGCACCACGCTCGATCTTCGGCCCTTGACCGACATTCATCTCCACGCCTACAGTGGCTACGAGACGGGGAGCACGCATCCCCTGTTTATCATCCTACTCTCCGTCATCGCCCTGATCGTGCTGCTCATCGCCTGCATCAACTTCATGAACCTGAGCACGGCACGCTCGGCCAGCCGGGCCCTGGAGGTGGGCATGCGCAAGGTGGTTGGAGCAGGCCGCGGCCAGCTGGTCCGCCAGTTCTACCTGGAGGCGTTCCTGCTCTGCCTGCTGGCGCTGGGGGCCGGCCTGCTGTTGGCCGCCCTGACGCTGCCGCTTTTCAACTCCCTCACCCAGAGGGAGCTCGGCTTCGGGGTCGCCGGGTTTTCCACCTTCCTGGCCATACTGGTCGCCGTCACCGTGCTCACTGGCCTGGCGGCCGGCTCCTACCCGGCCCTGCTCCTCTCCTCGTTCCAGCCGGCGAAGGTGCTCAAGGGGGAGCGGACCCGGGGCATGGGCGGGAAACTGCGCCGCCTGCTGGTCGTCCTCCAGTTCACCCTCTCGATATTCCTGGTCATCTGCACCCTGACGGTCTCGCACCAGCTTCGCTACCTGCAGAACAAGGAGCTGGGCTACGACACCCGCAACCTGCTAACCGTTCCCCTGCGCCTGGAGGCGCTGCGGGTGTTCCCGGTCCTGAAAGCGGAGTGGCTCCGGATCCCCAACGTGCAGGCGGTGGGCGGCTGCCGGGAGCTGCCCCTGTTTATGGGAACGTTCATGAACAGCCCTCAGTGGCCGGGCAAGGATCCCCAGATGAAGCCGCTGGTCGGCACCACCCGGATCGACGCCGGCTTCGTCGCCGCCATGGGCATCGCCATGAAGGAGGGCAGCCCCGGCACCGAGGACGAAGTTGAAACCAGCCCCGGTTCCGCCCGGTTCCTGGTCAACGAGGAACTGGCCGCGCTCATCAACCAAAAGCCGATCCTTGGCACGCCCTTCAGCGGCTGGGACCGCAAGGGGACGATCGCCGGGGTGATGAAGAACTTCCACTTCCAGTCGCTGGAGGTCCGTGTGGAGCCGTTGGCCTTCATCGTCGAGGCCTCCGACCTGCGCCAAATGGTGGTGCGCCTGGGCAGCGGCGACGCGGGGCGGACGGTGGCGGCGATGAAGCGGGCCTGGCAGCGCCTGCTGCCGGGAATCCCCTTCGAGCAAGATTCCTATGCGGCGCGGATCGAAAAGATCTATCGCGGCCCGGAAATCCTGGGCACGATCATCGCCGTTTTTGCCGCTTTCACAGTGATCATCGCCTGCCTGGGCCTGTTCGGGCTCGCCTCGTTCATCGCCCAGGCGCGCACCAAGGAGATCGGCGTGCGCAAGGCGCTCGGCGCCTCGGTGGCCGAGATCGTCTCTCTGCTGACCCGCGATTTCCTGCGCCCCATCCTGCTGGCCAACTTGGTCGCCTGGCCGCTGGCCTTCCTGGCCATGAACGGCTTGCTGCGGAACTTCGCCTACCACACGACCATTGCCTGGTGGATCTTCCCGGCCTCCGGCCTGCTGGCCCTGGCCGTGGCCGCGTCCACGGTGGGCCTCCAGTCCTCCCGCGCCGCCCGCGCCAACCCGGTGGACAGCCTGAGATACGAATAAACGGAGATAGGGAGCAGGAAGCCGTAGACCGGAAGAAAAAAGAATACAATTTTTTTTCGGTCTGCGGTCTGTAGTAAAAAAACGGGGAGTTGTTTTTCAGGCGGTTTTGCGGTATGTTGTTTTTTTCTTGCCAAAGATATTGCATCCAAAAAATACTGAATCGTTGGAGGAACAGTGGGCAGAAAATTATCCATCTGGCTTGTTTTGCTGATTTCACTTGGCGCCCTGATGCCGGTCCGGGCGGCAGAAAACGCGGCCGCGAATAGCAAGTTGAAAATATTCTTCTGGGAGCGGATCCGCCAGGAAAGCTGGGACAATACCATGAGTCTGAATGAGAACAGCAGCGACTCCAGCGCCTACCTGCGCCTGCGCACCAGCCTCGGCGGGCAGTGGCGGCCCGACGAAACCTGGGAGGTCAACCTGCGCCTGACCAACGAGAACCGCCTTTACCTCGCCCCCAAGAGCGATCCCAAGCTGAAAAAGAACTACGATTTCAACGAGGTGTTCGTCGACTTGCTCAACGTCAAGTGGAAGAATCCCGGCCGCCTGCCCCTGACCGTCACCCTGGGTCGCCAGGAGCTGATGCTGGGCGAAGGGTTCCTGATCTTCGACGGCGGACCGCTCGACGGCTCGCGCTCGGCCTACTTCAACGGCCTGCGCCTCGACTACTCCCTGAATAACAAAAATAACCTGATGTTCTTTTTTATACGCCAGCCCCGGACCGACACCCTGCTGCCGGTGATCAATGACAAAGAGCAGGCCATGTTGGAACAAGAAGAGCAGGGAGTGGGATTTTACTTCAGCGGCCGGTTGAAAAAAACCGCCCTCGATGCCTACCTTTTCCGCAAGGACACCTTTCAGAACGGCCTCCTGCCCGCCGGCGCCGTCCACGTGGCCGGCGGCCGCGCCGTCATCCCCTTCACGGAAAAACTCTCGCTGACCGGCGAGGGCGCGCTGCAGCTGGGAACGCTCGGAGACAACACGCGCAGCGGCCTGGGCGGCTATTTTCACCTGGATTACAAGTGCGGCCGGCCTTTCCCCCGCCCCGCCCAGCTGACCCTGGGCGGCATTTACCTGAGCGGCGACGACCCGGAAACGGCACGCCATGAAGGCTGGGACGCTGCCTTCAGCAGATGGCCCAAGTGGAGCGACTCCCTGATCTACCTGATGGCCAGGGAAACCAGGGTGGCCGACTGGACCAATTTCATCTCCCTTTACGCCAACCTGCTCTTCGAGCCCCTGGACAAGGTCAAGCTGAACCTGGGCTGGCATCGCCTGTCGGCGCCCCAAAAAACACCGCCTTCGGCCCTGCTCAGCGGCAGCGGCCGCAGCCGCGGCGACCTGTTCATCGTGAAGATCACCTATGACATCGGCCGGAACCTGGCCGGGCGCTTCATCTGGGAAAACTTCCGCCCCGGCAGTTTCTATATCGCCGGCAGCGACGCCTACAACTGGGTCCAGTTCGAATTGTTTTTCCGCTTTTAAAAAGGAGAGAAGTAATGATCTTTAAAATTTCAATTCTGGCTGTTTACGTGCTGCTGATCGTAGCCATCGGCGTCAGGCGCGGCAGAAAGACCGCGTCCTTCAATGACTTTTTTTTGGGCGGCGGCGACATCGGCCCCTGGATGACGGCCTTTACATATGGCGCGGCCTATTTTTCAGCCGTGGTATTTATCGGTTTCTCAGGGAAAATCGGCTGGCAATTCGGCTATTCCGGGCTGTGGATCGCGTTAGGAAACTCGCTGCTGGGCGTGCTGCTCGTCTGGTGGCTGTTGGGCCACCGCATCAAGCAAATGGCCCAGGAATACCAGGTATCCACCATGGCCGAGTATTTCGAAAAACGCTATAAGAGCAAATTCCTGAAAATATTTTCTTCGCTCTCCATATTCGTTTTCTTCATCCCCTATTCGGCCGCGGTGTTCATCGGCCTCTCCTACCTGTTCAAACTGAATTTCAACACCGAATACTGGCAAGCCCTGGTCTTTATGGGGCTGTTCACGACCATATACCTGGTCCTGGGCGGCTACAAGTCGATGACCATGATCGATGTGTTCTTCGGCATGCTGATGCTGGTCGGCGGCGGCATCATCATCTTCAGCGTTCTGGATAAAACCGGGGGCCTGGCCGCGGCCACGACCCGGCTGGCGGCCATCGAACCCAAATTGACCGCGGCGGTCGGTCCGCCCGGCATTTGGCCGTTATTCTGCCTGGTGTTCCTTACTTCGGTTGCCCCCTTCGCCATGCCGCAGCTGGTGCAGAAATTTTACGCGGTGAAGGACAAAAAGGCAATTCGCGCCGGCATGTGGGTTTCGACCGCTTTCGCAGTGATCCTGCTGACCATAGCCTACTTTTCCGGAAGCCTGTCGCGCCTGTTCCTTTCGCCGCAAAACGCTCCAGCGGCCTTCAGCAACGGCGAGCCGGTGTTCGACTCCCTGATCCCGGAGATGCTGATTCGGGTCGTTCCCGGATCGTTGTCCGTGTTCATCCTGCTGTTGATCCTTTCGGCATCAATGTCCACCCTGGCGGCACTGGTTCTCATTTCCAGCGGCGCCATCGCCAAGGATCTCTATGCCGGCTTTGTCAATCCCAATGTATCCGACCGCAAGCTGACGCGGCTGATGCGTATTTTGAGCGCTTTTTTTATTTTACTGTCGGTGATCCTGGCCTATTTTCGTCCGGCAACCATTGTTTCGATCCTGGGCATTTCCTGGGGAGCCATCGGTTCGGTGTTCCTGGGACCGTTCGTCTGGGGACTGTTGAGCAAAAAAGTGAACCGGCTAGGCGCCGTCACCTCGTCGGTCCTGGGCCTGGGCGTGTGCCTGTTCCTCTATTTTTCGGGCCGCCCCTCTCCCGAAGCCGGCACCGTGGGCATGCTGGTCTCCCTGGCGGCCAATCCCCTGTTCAGTTTGTTCGCTAAAAAAAACGCCCCAGGCCCGGTCCTGAGGCGTGATCCCGAACCACAACCTGGCCTCGAATAATGGATCACGAAAATTCTTTGCGGCGGGCGAAAATTTTTGGCGATCCGTGAGATAAAGCGGGGTGTTCTTCTATTTAACAGCATTCATCCTGAGGAGGAAACCATGAAGAAAGGCTTTCTACTACTGACCGTATTGATGAGCATGATGTCGATTGGATACACCGCGAACCAGGGCATCACCGTCGGCACGCCCTACCTGGCCACCCAGTGGTGCATCGGCAATAACCTGGACATCGGCTGGAGCCGCTGGGGCGACTGGGGCAAGCTGGACCAGGACCCGGGCAACCGCCAGGTCATGATATTGCTGGTGCAGGCGGGCAGCCGGACCAAGCCCAGGATCATCGCCGACCATGCGCCCGCGTACCAGCCCCGCAGCACATCCGTCGGCAAATTCAGCTGGCCGATCCCCCTCGATCTGCCCCCGGGTGATTACCGTGTCCGGGTCATGACACTGAACAAGCTCTTCAAGGGCCAGAGCGAAGTGTTCGTCATAAAATCCTGCCAGCAGGTGGTGCGACTGGACCCGCGAGCGGTCAAAAAGCCCATGGAGCTGGCGGTCCTTAGCTTAGGCCGTATCGGCGGCCGGGTGAACGGCTCGACCCAGAGCAACCTGCTGGCCGCCCGCAAGATCCGCGTGCTGCTGAAAAAGGGGGGCGCGCTGGTCAGATCAACGGAATACACCCTCGACGCCCAGGGCAGCGCCAACTACCAGTTCGCTCTCCTGCCGATGGGAACCTATGAGGTCTCGGTGGAAAAAGTGGCCACGCCCATGCCCGCCGGCGCCCTGAACGTGTGCTTCCGGAGTACGGTGCCCGCCTTGCGCACCGTGGTCATCGCCAGCGGCAGCACAGATTTCTCCGGCCAGGATTTCGCCATCCAGTACGATATCGCCTTCGACATGCACGGCCTGTGCTGGTGACCGGGCCCCCAGGCTTTGCATTTGCATAGAGCCCGAAAAAATTCCCGGGATTCAAAGCGATCAATCCGGTGGAGAAGTTGAGGGAATTCTTTTAAAACAAACGGCTACTGCACGACCTGTTCCCACTTTTTGCCGCCCTTGTCCTTGGCCGGCTTGATGAATACCGGGTGGCCCTTGATCTGGCAGCGGTTCATGACCTCGATCACCGAGGCCGCGAAGGTTTGCGGAACGTCGACGAAGCTGAAGCGGTCATGGACATCGATGGCGCCGATCATGCGCCCGGGCAGGTCGGTTTCACCGGTGATGGCCCCGACGATGTCTCCTGGCCTGATGCGCTGGTTGCGCCCCAGCTTGATCATCAGCCTGGTCATGTCGGCCGCGCTGAAGTGGAACGCTTGTTCCTCGGGCACAACCACGCTTGCCCCCTTGCCGTCTTTTTCCATGGCCATTTTCAACAAGGCGGCGGCCACATCGAGCGAAGAATGGTCATCGCCGGTCAGCTTTTCAACCAAGTCAATATATTTTCTTGAAGTTTCCGTTTCCATGATCTGACGGATTTTTTCCAGGACGGCGCTGTTGCGGATCCCCTCGACATCATCGACCGACGGCAGGCGCTGGCGGCGGATGCGGGTTTTGGCGAATTTCTGGATCTCGGCCAGTTTGCCCATTTCCCGGCCGGCCACGAAGGTGAAAGCCCGGCCGCTCTTGCCGGCCCGGGCCGTGCGCCCGATGCGATGCACGTAATACTCCTCGTCGCGGGGCACGTCGTAGTTGACCACCACTTCAATATCATCGACGTCGAGGCCGCGCGCCGCCACGTCCGTGGCCACCAGGATCTCCAGGCGGCCGCTGCGGAACTGATTCATGACCCGGTCGCGTAAAACCTGCTTCATGTCGCCATGCAGGCCGCTGGCCGCATAGCCGCGTGCCTGCAGTTTTTCAACCAGTTCGTCGACGCGTATCTTGGTATTGCAGAAAATCAGAGCCCGCTTAAGATCATGGATATCGATCAAGCGGGCCAGGATCTCTGTTTTCTGGAATTCCTTGACTTCAAAATAGTTTTGCTCGACGCCGGGCACGGTCAGGTCTTCGTGCACGACCCGGATCAGTTCGGGCTGGTCCTGAAAAGCCTTGCTTAAAGACATGATGGCTTTGGGCATGGTGGCTGAAAAGAGCAGGGTTTGATGCTGGGTCTGGATGGCGCCCAGGATGAATTTCATTTCATCGACAAATCCCATGTCCAGCATCTCGTCGGCTTCATCGAGCACCACCGTGCGCACCGGCTGCAGTTTCAGGGTCTTGCGCTCCATGTGGTCGCGAACGCGTCCGGGAGTGCCCACTACAACCTGGACGCCGCGCTGCAAAGCGGCGATCTGGCGCTCAATGGGTTGGCCGCCGTATACCGGCAGGATGCGGATGTCTTTTTTATACTTGCTGAGCAGCTTGAGTTCTTCGGCGATCTGCACGGCCAGTTCCCGAGTGGGGCATAGGATCAGGGCCTGCACTTTTTTCTGGGCCGGATCGATGCGGTCAAGGATGGGGATGCCGAAGGCCGCGGTTTTGCCGGTCCCGGTCTGGGCCTGGCCGATGATATCGGCTCCGGCCAGGATCGGGCCGATGGCCAGTGACTGGATCGGCGTGGCCTCTTCAAAGCCCATCTCGGTGACGGCCTTGTTCATTTCCGGGGAAAGGTCGAAGTCGCTGAAATTCTTTTTTAACATGGTTGTTTTCCTTTTGCATGAGGAAGGGGCGCCGTTTTAAAAAGGCTAAGGCCAGAAACGGTCGCTGCACGTGGAAAGACGCAACCATAAAACGCAACCACTACATAAAGGGAAACGGTTTATTTTCTCTCTGGGATTTTTCTTCCTGATGAAAAGATAGTATACCACATGCGGCCACGGAGGTCAAGCTGCCTGAATCGGTAGTGACAGGTCGGGTCCCCGTTCGGGGACAAGCCCTGCAAGTACAAACGATTGAATTATTCCCCAAAGATAGTAGTGACAGGTCGCGACCTGTCACTACGGAGGGGAGAAAGCCTGTCACTACAGAATCAATTTTCTCCCTGGATTCTCATCATCTTTATCCCAGTTCGCCGGATTGTCATTGATATACTGCCGAATTTTATTTGTTTCCGTTTCTGAACGGATGATTTTTTCGTAAAAGGACCGCTGCCAGAAAAAATTGGGAAAGCCAGCCAGATGAATGTCTTTGGAGGAGGTGGTTTTAAATGCCCCGATAATATCGAATAAAGATTTGGTTTTTCCCGGCATCGGTAGTGACAGGTCGCGACCTGTCACTACAGAATTTGGAATTATTCTGAGCAACCCATGAACATGATTCGGCATGACGATAAAAGCATCCAATTTCACGTAAGGATATTGATTGCTCAACCATAACCAACGGGATTCAACCATTTCCCCATATTCGTTGGGTACGATTTTGCCATACACAATGTCAGCAAGGAAACATTCCTTGTTTTTCACGCAGATGGTTATAAAATAACAGCCAGGAGAAGAATAATCCCAGCCATGCAACCGCATGTATTTGCGTTGATGAATCATTTAATTTATATCATCGTTTTGTAGTGACAGGTCGCGACCTGTCACTACCGATCCTGGAATTTCCAATTTTGGAATTACCAACCCTGTCACTGCTGATCCCCCGTCACTTCATCACCCCGCCTTTTTCAGCTTGTCGTCCTGCTTGCGGCTGTTGGCGTCCAGCTTTTTCTTGCGCATGCGGATATTTTTCGGAGTGATTTCAAGAAGTTCGTCATCCTCGATATAGTCCAGGGCCTGCTCCAGCGAGAACTGCCGCGGCGGCGTCAGGCGCACGGCATCGTCCGAGCCGGCGGCGCGCATGTTGGTCAGCTTCTTGGTGCGGCAGACGTTGACGGTCAGGTCGTTGTCCTTGCAGTGCTCGCCGGCGATCATGCCGGCGTAGACCGGAACGCCGGAACCAATGAACAGGCTGCCCCGCTCCTGCAGGTTGAAGAGCCCGTAGGCTACGGATACGCCCGGTTCATGCACGACCAGCACCCCCTTGGTCTTGCGGTTCATCTCGCCCTTGAAGGGCTCGTAGCCCGAAAAGCTGTGGTTCAGGATGCCGGTGCCGCGGGTGGAGGTGAGAAAATCGTTATTGAAACCGATCAGCCCCCGGGCCGGGATGCGGAATTCCAGGCGGGTATAGCCGTCGGAACCGGGAATAAGGTTAAGCAATTCCCCTTTCCGCTGCCCCAGCATCTCGATGACCACGCCGGCGTATTCCTCGGCCACGTCCACAATGGCCAGTTCGAAGGGTTCGCACTTCTGACCGTTCGTGAAGCGGTAGATGACCTCGGGTTTGGAGACCTGGAATTCATAGCCCTCGCGGCGCATGTTTTCCATCAGGATGGATAACTGCAGCGTGCCGCGGCCTTTGAGCAAAAAGGCCTTCTTGGAATCGGTGTTCTCGAGCCGCAGGCTGGCGTTGTTCAATATTTCCCGGCGCAGGCGCTCGTGCAGCTGGGTCGAGGTCACGAACCTGCCTTCCGTGCCGGCGAAAGGAGAATCGTTGACCGCGAAGGTCATGGCCAGGGTCGGCTCGTCGATGTCCATGGCCGGCAGCGGCAGCGGCCGGTCGATGTCGGCCACGGTCTCGCCCAGGTCGATGTCCACGAGTCCGGCCAGCGAAACGATGTCCCCGGCCACGGCTTCGGGCACGCTGACCCGGTCGATGCCGTTATAGGTGAAGATGCGCGTGATCTTGTAGGGTTTGCGTTCACCGTTCCTTTTTATCAGCAGCACGTCTTCGCCCTGGACCACGGTACCATTATGGATCCTGCCCGTGCCGATCTTGCCGAGGTAGTTGTCGTAACTGATGGCCGAGGCCATGAACTGGAAGGGGTTGACGCGGTCGCCTTCGGGTTCCTTGACGTGGCGGATAATGGTTTCGAAAAGCGGCTGCAGATCGCGGTTTTTATCGCCCAGTTCATAGCGGGCGATCCCTTCCTTGGCCGAGGCGTAGAGCACCGGAAAATCGAGCTGCTTGTCGTCAGCACCCAACTCAACAAAAAGGTCGAAAACCGCGTTCAACACCTCGTCGGGACGGGCGTTGGGACGGTCTATTTTATTGATCACCACGATCGGTAGCAGGCCCTGTTCCAGAGATTTTTTCAGCACGTACTTGGTCTGCGGCATGGGACCTTCAAAAGCATCGACCAGCAGCAGCACCGAATCGACCATTTTCATGATGCGCTGCACTTCGCCGCCGAAATCGGCGTGGCCGGGAGTATCGACGATATTTATCTTGTATCCCTGGTACTGAAAGGCGGCGTTCTTGGAAAAAATGGTGATGCCGCGCTCCCGTTCCAAATCATTGGAATCCATGACCCGTTCGGCGATGTTCTGGTTGTCGCGGAACACACCGGCCTGTTTCAGGACGGCGTCTATCAGGGTGGTTTTGCCGTGGTCGACATGGGCGATAATGGCGATGTTCTTGAATTTTTTCATTTTTATACTGGTGCCTGCGTTTTTATCAAGAGGAAAATCAGTCTTCCGGTTTTCGCGATAAGGTCTTTAAATCGGGACGGGCATTTCCCCAGTACGGTTATTATACAACAATTTACAGGGATTGTAAATCGGAGGGAATCCTCATAAAATACAAGTAATGGATCGGATAGACTTCAACCCTATGCAAAGGAGTGAACAATGAACCAAAGATACCGTGTCTGGAAAAAATCGATCATGCTATTGCTGATTTTTGTCTCCGGGCTGTCTCAGGCGTTTGCCGCTGAAAGCGCCCGGGATAAATTGGCGGAATTGGATAAAGCGCTCGACGCCAAGCTGGTGAACTGGGAGCAGTCGCTTGACGGCGCCCGCTGGGAAGCATATAAGCCCGGCCGCTCCGTCACGGCGGCGAATTTCCGCCTGCGCGCGACCGTGCAGGCGCCGACCGTCTTTGCCGCCGTCAAGGTGGCGGGGACGCCGCTGACGCTGAAGGCCAGGATGAGCGGCCGCGGACTGTCTCGCGCCACCTTCTTTCTGGATGGCCGCGAGCTGGAGCAGGCCGAACTGCATGGCGAAAGCGGCACGAGGGTCGAATTGGACAGCACCGTCAAACTGGCGGAAAAGGCCGACGGCGCGCCCCACGTACTGGAGATCACGGTGGAGAACCGCGGCTTCGCTCCCTTTCGCGGCGCCTACTGGCCCGAGCGCCGGCGCGGCGCCCCGGCTGACGAGGGCAGCGAATTCTACCTCCATGCGGCGGAGCTGGTCTATCCGGCTGCGGGAAATAGCCTGGCCGCCTTGCAGGAATGGCTGCGCGCCTTCCAGTTCGCCGACATCCTGCTCAACCCGGAGCTGAAGCGCTACACCTTCACCGGCAAGCCCTACGATATTCCCGACCGGCGCCGGGTGGCGAAAGAGAAGCTGGCCCGGCTCAACGCCGCCTTCGACCATGCCGTCGCCGCCCTGGACCTCCAGGCGTTCGCGGCGGGAGAATGGCCGAAGGTGCAGGCATCCCTGCGGCGTTCGCTGGATCTCGCTTCCCCCGTAAAGAACTACCTCAAGGAATTCAAGATCAACCTGGTGGGCAACGCCCACATCGACATCGCCTGGCTGTGGCGCATGGCCGAGACCATGGCCCTGACCAAGAACACCTACGAGACCGTCATCCAGAACATGGGCGAATACCCGGAGCTGACCTATGCCCAAAGCCAGGCCGTCACCTACGACTGGATCGAGAAAAAGCACCCCGACCTGTTCCAGAAGATAAAGGAGAAGGTGCGCAGCGGCCGCTGGGAGATCGTCGGCGGCATGTGGGTCGAGCCCGACTGCAACCTGATCGCCGGCGAGAGCTGGGCGCGCCAGCTCCTCTACGGCAAGAAGTACTTCCGCGAGAAGTTCGGCATCGACGTGCGCATCGGCTGGAACCCCGACTCGTTCGGCTACAATTGGAACATGCCCCAGCTCTACAAGCAGGGCGGCATCGACAGCTTCATCACCCAGAAGCTGTGGTGGAACGACACCACCGTTTTTCCCCACTTCCTCTTCAACTGGCAGGGGGTGGACGGCAGCACCATCCTCACCTACATGCCGCCGCTGAGCTACGCCAGCCAGCTGCAACTGAAGGAGGTGGCCAACGGCATCTCCAAGTACGAGGCCACCACCGGCCTCAAGGAGAGCCTCATCCTCTACGGCCTGGGCGACCACGGCGGCGGCCCCAACCGCGAGATCCTCGACCGCGTACGCGGCTACGGCAAGCTGGCGCTGGCGCCGAAGTTCGTCCACACCACGCCGAGCCCCTTCCTGCAGCAGAAGCGCAAAGAGAAACTAGACTTGCCTTTGTGGAAGGACGAGCTCTACCTGGAGTACCACCAGGGGACCTTCACCACCCAGGGCGCGATCAAGAAGAACAACCGCCGCACCGAAGCGCTGCTGGCGATGACCGAGAAGCTCGCCGCCATCGCTTCTCTGCTCGGAGACGACTATCCGCGCGCCGAGCTGGAAAAGAGCTGGAAAAGCGCCCTCACCCTGCAATTCCACGACATCCTCCCCGGTTCCTCCATCACCCCGGTCTACCGCGACGCCCTCGAAACATACAAGGGAGTGCAGAAGGATCTGCGACTTCTGGAAAACCGCGCCCTGGAAAGAATCTCCGCTATGATCCTCCATCGCGATCCCCTCACCCTGCCACTGGTCGTGTTCAACACCCTCTCCTGGGGGCGCGACGACGTGGTGACCTTTCGCTATCCGCTTCCCGACGGATTCGCGCTGCGGCTGCTGGATGAGTCGGGGCAGGAGGTCCCATGCGAGGTCGGCCAGGCGGGAGATGACGGCATGGCCGAGATCTCATTCATCGCCAGGAACGTACCGCCCCTGGGCTACCGGGGCTATTCGCTCACCACCGCCGCCCCGGCCGCCGTTGCAGCGGCTAAGGGCAGCATAAGCGACGGAGTCCTGGAAAATGCCGCGCTGAGGGTGGAGATCGACCTGCAAAGCGGCAACTTCAAGAGCATCTTCGACAAGCGCCTGGGGCGCGAGTTCGTGGCGCCCGGGCAGGAAGCCAACAAGCTGTGGGTCTACGAGGACCGGCCCGAGGACTGGGACGCCTGGAACATCGGCTATACCGGCCGCGGCTGGGAGCTGAACCAGGCCGACAAGGTCGAGCTGGTGTCGCGCGGTCCGGTCAAGTCGGTCTACCGCATCGACAAGTCCTTCCTGGGCTTCTCCAAGGAACGCGAGTACCCGACCGAGAATTTCCCCTCCTCATTTTTCAAGCAATATATCACCCTCTATAACGGGCTCGACCGCGTTGACATCCGCACCGAGGCCGACTGGTGGGAGGACCACCTGTCGTTGAAAGCCTGCTTCCCGGTGGCGGTCGTGGCCGACAAGGCATTCTACGAGATCCCCTTCGCCGCCATCGGCCGTACCACCCGCTCCGAGACGCTGTGGGAGAAGGCGCGTTACGAAGTGCCGGCGCTGCGCTGGGCCGACCTCTCCGACGAGAAAGGCGGCATCGCCCTGCTCAACGACGGCAAGTACGGCCACGACATCCACGGCAACGTCATGAAGCTGTCGCTGCTGCGCTCGCCCACCTGGCCCGACCCCATGGCTGACCGCGGCCGCCACGAATTTACTTACTCAATCTATCCCCACGCCGGCAGCTGGAGCGCGGGACAGGTCGTCCGCCGCGGCCAGGAGCTTAACCAGCCGCTCCTGGCGCGCGTCCTGGATCACCGCTTGCCGGGGAACCGGCCCCTGCCCGCCACCCACAGCTTCTTCAGCATCGACGCTTCCGGCGTTATACTGGAAGCGATCAAGCTGGCCGAGGACGGCGCCGGCCTGATCTTCCGCCTCTACGAAGCGAACGGCAAAGCGGAGAACACCGCGCTGACTTTTTTCCGCAAACCAACCCGGGCGATCGCGACCGACCTGCTGGAGAACGAGATCACGCCGTTGACCATCAAGGACGGCCGCCTGGAACTCTCGTTCCGCGCCTTCGAGATCAAGACCGTCAAGGTCCGCTTCGATTGACAGGCAAAGGGCCACCATGAAGAAACACCTGTTCAAGGTCAAGCAGTACCTGCTGTCGGGAGTCTCCTACGCCATCCCCTTCGTGGCCTGCGGCGGCATCCTGATCGCCGTGGCCATTGCCCTGGCCCCCATGGGCCCGGAGGGGCCGGACTTCTCGCAATCGCCCTTCCTGAAAATGCTGATGGACATCGGCAGCACCGCCTTCTCGCTGCTGGTGCCGGTGCTGGCAGGCTACATCGCCTTCGGCATGGCCGACCGCCCCGGTTTGGTGCCGGGATTCGTGGGCGGCGCCATCGCCAACCAGATCGGCGCCGGCTTCCTGGGCGGCCTGGTCGCCGGCCTGTTGGCGGGCGCGGTGGTTATGCTGATCAAAAAGGTGAAGGTGCCTATCTATTTCAAGCCGGTCATGCCCATCCTGGTCATCCCGGTCGTCGCCTCCCTGGTCGTTGGATTTGTTATGTTCCAATTCCTGGGCGTGCCGATCCGCGAACTGATGGCCTCGATGTCGGCCTGGCTGCAGGTGATGGGCACGGGCAATCGCGTCGTTTTAGCCGCGGTCCTCGGAGCCATGATCGCCTTCGACATGGGCGGCCCGGTCAACAAGGTCGCTTTTTTCTTCGGCGCGGCCATGATCAAGGAGGGCAACTTCGCCCCCATGGGTGCCTGCGCCGCCGCCATCTGCGTGCCGCCGCTGGGCATGGGCCTGGCCACGCTGCTGGGCCGCCGCCTGTGGACGCAGCAGGAGCGCGAGGCCGGTTACGCCAGCCTGGCCATGGGCATGATCGGCATCACCGAGGGGGCCATCCCCTTTGCCGCCGCCGAGCCGCTGCGCGTCATTCCGGTCATCATGTCGGGCTCCATGCTCGCCGCGGTGATCGCCATGCTGGGCGGTGTCGGCGACCACGCGCCGCACGGCGGGCCGATCGTCCTGCCGGTGGTGGACAACCGCCTGATGTACATCCTGGCGATTATTGCCGGCACGCTGCTGGTCGCTTTGCTGGCCAATGCCATCCGCAAATGGCGCGGGACCAAAACCATGGAGGACTGATGAAGATCGTCGCCGTCACCGCCTGCCCGACCGGCATCGCCCATACTTACATGGCGGCCGAGCAGTTGGAAAAAACCGCGCGCCAGCTAGGCCACCAGATCAAAGTGGAAACCCAGGGCGCCATGGGCATCGAGAATAAGCTTAGCGCCGCCGACATCCAGGGGGCCGATCTGGCCATTTTCGCCG
Organism: Chrysiogenia bacterium; assembly: GCA_043826505.1. Classification (GTDB taxonomy): domain Bacteria; phylum Acidobacteriota; class Aminicenantia; order UBA2199; family UBA2199; genus UBA2199. Next base: position 540,487 of record JBDRQC010000007.1, read on the forward strand.
CCGATATCGCCGTGCAGGACCGCGAGCGCTTCGCCAAGCTGAAAATCGTTGAAGTGGCGGTGCAGGATGCGATCAAGAACCCCGCCGCCCTGTTCAGCCGCCTGGCCGAATGAAAGGCCGGCTGCAGCCATGATCGCCATCGACTTCGCCTTTCCGCTGGCCGACGGCCTGCACGCCCGGCCGGCCAGCCTCATGCGGGAGGCCTGCCTCGCTTTCGCCGCCGCCTGCCGCTTTGGCAACCTGCGCAACGGCCGCCATGCCGACGCCAGGAGCGTGCTGGAACTGGTGGCCAGCGACACCGCCGCCCACGATCCCTGCCGACTGGAGATCAGCGGAGTGGACGAGACCAAGGCCGGCAGGAGTCTGAGTGCTTTTTTGCGCGAAGTCCTCCCCCACGCCGACGACGATCTGCCGCCGCCGGCAGCGGCGACCATCCAGGCGGCCTGGCTGCCCCCCGTTTTCCGAAACGGAGCCGACAGCGTTCTGCCGGGAAAGGCATTGTCGTCGGGGATCGGCATGGCCCGGGCCCTGGTCCTGCAAAAAAAACCTGCGGCGCCGCGCGGCTTCGCGGCCGGGAAAAAGGACACAGAAAAAGAACTGCGGCTCTTCCTGGACGCCTGCCGGGAAGCGGAAGCGGAATGGCGCAGCCAGGCGGCCGCGGCCAAAAATGCGAGCGCCTCCGCCATCATGAAGGCCCACCTGGCCATGATCTCCGATCCCGGCTTCCGCGACCGGATCGCCGGCCTGATCAGCGGGAAAAAAATGGCGGCCGGAACGGCTATCTCAAAAACAACTGCGACATTCACCCGCAACCTGCGGTGTTCAGCAAGCGCCTACTTGCGCGAACGGGCCGGCGACCTGGATGATATCGCCGACCGGCTGTACGAGAAATTGTACAGGCGTCCAACACCGGGTTCACCGCGACCGGGGCCCAGCCAGCCCGCCCACAAGGGACAGCGGCCCGACTCCCCACATGTGGTCGTTGCCGCCGGCTTGACCCCCTCCGAGCTGCTGGCGCTGGATCGCCGGCGGCTGCGCGGCCTGGTGCTGGGCGAAGTCGGCCTCACTTCGCACACCGCCATCCTGGCGCGCGCTTTCGCCATTCCCGCGGTGGCTCTTCCCGCTCCGGCATTAAAGGAAATAATCGAGGGCGAGGAACTGATCGTCGACGGTCAACGCGGTCTGGTCTGCCGGGGATCCAAACCGGCATTGAAGCGCTATTACCGGTTGGAGACGCGGAAGCTGCGCCTGCATGCCGCGCGGCTCGCCGACCTGAAAGAAAGACCGGCTCAGACAAGGGATGGGCTCAGGGTCGAGATCGCCGCCAACATCGGGGGCAGCGAAGAACTTGCGGGCGCCTGGCGCAGCGGCGCAGAAGCCATCGGGCTTTTCCGCACCGAGACCCTTTTCCTTGATCGCGATGCTCCCCCGGACGAGGACGAACAGTTCGCCGCCTTCCGCCAGGCCGCCCTTTCCGCGAAGGGCCGGACGGTCATTGTCCGCACCCTGGATATCGGCGGCGACAAGCCCCTGCCCTACCTCATCCTGCCCCGGGAAGAGAATCCCTTTCTGGGAGTTCGCGCCGTGCGTTTTTACGGCGAGCACAAGGAATTGATCCGCTGCCAATTGCGGGCCATCCTGCGCGCCGCCCGCCTCGGCAACTTTAAGATCATGGTGCCCATGGTCGTCGCAATCGAGGAAGTGCGTGTGCTGCGCCGGCTGCTGGCCGAGGCCGAGGCCGAACTTCGCGAACGGAAAATTCCCTACGCGAAAAAAATCGAAGTCGGCATCATGGTTGAAACCCCGGCGGCCGCCCTTCATGTCGACAAGCTCAGCCGCGAAGCCGATTTCTTCAGTATCGGCAGCAACGACCTGCTGCAGTATTTTCTGGCCGTTGACCGCGGCAACACCAGGATGGGTTACTTATATGACCCATTGCACCCAGCTTTCCTGCGCCTGCTGTCCCAGGCGGCCGGCCAGGCCCGCAAGGCAAAACGCTGGCTGGGCATCTGCGGAGAAATGGCGGGAAATCCCGAATACCTGCCGCTGCTCATCGGCCTCGGTTTCGACGAGTTGAGCATGGCCGCGCCCGCGATCCCGGCGGTCAAGGAACGCATCGCCAGGCTGGAAAGCGGTTCCTGCCGCGCCCTCCTGGAACAGGCTTTGCTTTGCGCCGACGCCGCGGAGGTGGCACGGCTGCTGGGCGATTTCAACGGTCGCGGCGAGACCGTGGAGGTCATCGCCGCCGAATCGATCCGCCTGGACTCCCCGAGCCGCAGCCCCGGGGAGGCCATCAAGGAGCTCTGCGACCTCCTGGAGCTGGGCGGCCGCGTGCAGAACGCATTCGCGCTTGAGGAAGCCGTCTGGAAACGTGAAGAAACGTTCGCCACCGACCTGGGCCTGGGCTTCGCCCTGCCCCACGGCAAGTCCGCCGCGGTGCGCACCGCTTCCGTCGCTTTCCTGCGCCCACGACGGCCGATCCACTGGGGCAAAAAAAACGCAGCGCCCGTGCGCGCCGTGTTAATGATCGCGATTCCCGCCGCCGCCCGGGGCGACGAGCATCTCAGGCTGATCGCCCGCCTGTCGCGGCGCCTGATGCACGAGGACTTCAGGAAAAAACTGCTCGCGGCAAAAGACGCGAAAACTGTTCTTGCCGCGATCCGCACTTGTCTCGCTGCAGAGTAGGTTGCATTTTCCCTGCAGCTTGTCTATAATTTTGCATAAGCTGAAAATTCATGACCAGGGGAGTTTGAGCCCATGAACGCAGAACCGCAAAAAAAGTCCCGCGCCGGGAAACGGCTGTTCGTGTTGGGCGCCGTGGCCCTGGGGCTGCTGGCCGTCAATGTGGCCGTGCCGAGGAAAAAGGTGCCGCCCTACGTTAGCGCCCGCACGCTGAAAGACCTGGCCGAGCTGGCCACGGTCCAATACAGCGTGACCAAGATCGTCTCCTACAAGGACGTGGCCTGGTACGGCGACCGCAAGATCCTCTTTGAAACGGCGGCCACGGTCAAGGCCGGCATCGACCTGAACGAATTGGCCGACCAGGACATCAAGCTGGAGGGCGACAGGACGGTGACCGTCTCCCTGCCCCGACCCAAGATCCTCATCTTCAACATGAAACCGGAGCATATGCGGGAAATTTTCAACGAATCGGGCATCCTGCGCAGCAACTTTTCCAACCAGGAAAAGGACGGCCTGCTCAGCCAGGGGGAAAAAGACATCCGCGCCAAGGTCGCCGGCATGGACATCCTCGAGCGGGCGGCGCGCAACGCCCGCACCCTGATCGAATCGTGGCTGACAAAAACAGGTTTTGAAACCGTGCACGTCGTGTTCAAGGGAAAAGGGAGGCGGCCATGAAAAAAATCCTGTCCCTCCTCAATCTCATCGCCCTGCTGGCCATCCTGCTGCTGCTCTACAGCCCGCTGGCCAAGATCGGCCTCCTGCCTTCGCTGCCCTCGCTCTTCCGGGGCGGCACGCCGAAGATAGAGGATACCCCGGCCATCATCCAGCAGGTCAAGAACATCGCCCAGATGTTCACCCAGACCTTCTACGACGAGTATGTCTACGACACCGGCGTCATGCGCACGCCGCCTTTCAACACCAACAAACGGCTGATCTTTATCGCCAAGGGCGAGGTTATCGCCGGTTTCGACCTGTCTGAACTGAACGAAAAGTCGATCATCCGCCGCGACAAGTCCATCGTGGTCAAGCTGCCCCCGGCCCGCATCCTGGACGTGGTCATCAACCCCAGCGGCTTCGAGACCTTCATCGAGGAGGGGGAAATCACCTTCGAGGAAAGCAAGAAATTCCACGAGGACGCCCGGCGCATCTTCGACCGCAACGCCCGCGAAAAGGGCATTCTGAAGAACAGCGCCGAACAGGGCCGGCAGATGCTGGAGAAGTTCTTCCGCCTGCTGGGCTTCGAAACCGTGGACATCATCATCCCCGAGAGCAGATAACTAAGCCCATAGTAAGCCCAATATCCAATCGAATTGATTTACTGAAAAATTTTTTTCCCCCAGTCTGCGGCAACCGCGAAAGCCATGCACTTTTGAAAGATCTCATAACTGAAATCAGGCGGGAGGAGACCGCCGGTCACGCGGTCGGTATTCTCCCTTTTAAAAGTTCTTTGATCGGAAATATAGGGCCGGTAGGCCCGGATGAAATGGTCAAAGAGCTCCTCGGGCGGATTTCTCATTTTTTCAGAGGCAGCCGTGCCAATGACAACCTCGATTCCGTTTATTTCAAGAAAACGCTCGGTATAGGAGGCCAGTCCGGCCATGCTTTGCGGATGGTTGCTGGTCACGTGATAGATCGTTTCGTGCAGAGGATTCTCAAGAATCGAGAGAACCGTCTCTGTAAAATAATTTACGGGAATAAGGTTTATTTTGCCCTCATGGGGAATGAATATCCTGATTGGCAGATGGAGCACCCCCTTCTCATCCAGATGAATGCCGCATTCCGCTGCTTTGATCCCCTGGTGATTCTTGATCTCATCGAAATAGATATCACGAATAGACTGCAGGGACCTGACCGGAAAATAGAGGGCATTGAAGCGGAGTGATCTCCCTGTCAGCGAATCCCCATATACGATCGAGGGGCGGATGATGGTGTGGAAAAGCCCAGCCGACCGGCATCTTGCGGATACGACATGCTCGGCCTGAGCCTTGCTCTCTTCGTAAACATTGTTGAAATGCGCCGAATTCACAAGCGCCTCGGGACATTCCCTGCTGTCGGTTCCTGCCGCATAGACCGAACTGACCAAGTGAAAATAGCTCGTTCGGCTTTGCTCCGCAAAATTCAGGAGCTCGTTGAGGCTCTCAACATTGGACCGCATTACCTTTGTGCGTTTCTTTTCGGCAAAGCTGGTGTCCGAGGCGCAGTGGATGATGGGCAGGCCCCGGCGGCGTAGGCGCTCATAGTCGTCCGCGCCGAGCCCCAGCCTGGGTTTCAGAAAATCAATCTCATGGAATTCCAGCTGCCCCTCGCAGTGCTTGATGCCGAACCAGCCCAGCAGCCGGCGGATCCTCTCCGCCAGCGATTCCCGGCCGGCCGGCCGCCCGACGATGACCACCCGTTCACCCTTGTTCAGGAGCCCGGCCATGACATGACTCCCCAAAAAGCCGGTGGCGCCGGTCAGCATGTACGATCCGCCCACCGTTGCGTCGCCCCGGTTCATTCGTTGACCCCGGCTCCCTGATAGAGAAAGCTCTCCTTGCGGCTAAAGCCCTGGCGGAACACATACCGGATCCAGGTCACCGTGCCGGTGGTCGCCGCGAATTTCTCGATCATCATCCCGGCTTCCATCAGGGCCTGCCCCATTTTCATTTTTTCGTCGGCGTCGTTCTGGTCCAGGTAATAGTCATACTCGAATACGCAGCGCTTGCCGTTGTCCAGGGGGGTGATGAAGCCGAAATCGTTCTTCAGCCCGTGACGGTCGGCGATGCTCCGGAAGCCGTCGTCGATCGCCGCGATCAACTGCTTGTCGATCGGCAGGTAGATAATCATCGCCAGGGCGTGCTTTTCTCTGCCCATGCGGGTGCTGACGATGCGGAACATGTTCAGCCACAGCGGATCGGTCATCTCGGGCTTTGCATAGAGCTTCTCGAAGAAAGGACGAAGCTCAGGGTCAACATCGCGCACGAGCTGCGCCGCGGATGGCATCAGCGCCGCCTCGGCCAGGTCGGCAAAATGGGGCAGCCCCAGGTAGGAGAACGGCTCCTCGTCCTCGAGCTCGCTGATGAGGTCGAGCCATTTGGCCGAGGTGAGCGATGGGAGCCCCAGGTTCAGGATACGGATGAGGCGGCTGTCGAAGCCGTGATGGCCCATTTCCTTAATGGCCCGCAGCGCGTAGGCATCCCCGATCACCAGCACTAGGTAGGCGATCTTCAGCTTGTCCAGAAAGGCGTTCTTGACCTCGAGGGCGAGCTTTTTGGTGGGCGAGAGAAACGTCGAGATATACTCGCCGCCCAGGACGCCGATGGCCAACCCGATGCGCCTCATGGCGCATTCCCGGGAAAAATCCAGAGCGCCCTCGAAGGAAGTGAATGGGACGAACACGGCGCTTTCGTCGACCATGACCGGGTGGAGGCGGACGGAAGCCGAGGTGCATATCCCCGGCAGCGGCGCATCCTCGCGGCGGAAGCCGAAGAGGTTGGGTGCCGCCGGATCGCTCAGTCGGAATACACTGCCGTCGGGCCCGACGAATTCAGCGTCGATATAATTATCGGCGGCGGTGCCGTAGCTCGCCGAGAAGGTCGAGAATATGCCGGAGCACATGATATTGGCGCAGACCAGTGCCGCCGGCTCCGCGACGTTCACCCGCAAGCCGCGCTCCAGCGCCGCCTTTTGCAGGTCAAAGGCGGCGACGCCGGCCCCCACCTGCACTAGCCAGTTCTTTTCGTCGAACACGATCGTTTTCATCCGGCCCATGTCGATCACGGCCCCCTCGCTCATGACGAAGCCCATGACGCTGGAGCCATTGCCGCGCACCGCGTAAGGGATCTGCCGGCGGTTCAGAAGTTTGACCACGGCGGCAACCTGGGCGGCCGAATCGGGCATGACGACATAGGCGGGCAGGCGAGGTGCGGCGACCGGGCAGGGATCGTGGGCATAGGTCAGCGCGACGGCGCGGTCATTGGTTGCCCAATACTCACCCACTATTTCCTGCAATCCATCCAGGATGCTGTCTTTTTCAGCGGCAACCACCTCGCCGCCGGATTTCAGGTGCAGGGCGATATGCTCTTTCAGGGCCTTCATGACAGCAGACGGCTTCATCTCCGTAACAAAATAGCACTGGTAGTCGCATTTGCCGCAGAGGTCGCAGCTATCAGCGATCTCCACGCACTTTTCTGTAACCGGGATCCGGCCCTCGGCCAGGGCGGCATAAAGATCCATCCTGCCCTGGGGATAGAAGCAGACATAATGTTTTTCCGCTCCTGGGGCGCACAAGCCGCTGCCTAAAAAATCGATCTTGCACATGGCATAATGGCGGCAACTCTTGGCTGTTTTTAACACTTTGTTCATTACACTTTCCTTTAAAAATTTTTCGACCATTACCACTGCCCGCTCCCAGGTCGAAGCAGTACGCCATTATGGAGGAAAAAACGATTTTTTTCAAACGGCATAAAAAATCATCTTGGACCACGTAATTCGTGCACAGCCAGGGCAGGATAAACTTGCGGATAAACTTTGAAACCTGATTCAGGCTTCGATTTCCAGCAAATAGCTTTCAAGCTGCCTTTTTCTTTCCGCCATGGAACGAGCGTTTTCGCTGCTTCTTTGCAAAGCAAAATCCACCAGGGTGAACAGCACTTCTTCATAACTGATGCCGGCGTGGGCAGCCGAGCGGATAAATCCGGACTCGGGCGACAGATCAGGATCTTTTCAGGACTCATTTTCAAATATTAGCAATTTTCATAAAAATTGCCATCCGCGCAAACAAATTTCCGAAGGACGGGAAACACCGCTTCCGTATCCGGCAGTTTTTTGGGGGTCCGGTCAGCCGGTATGGGAAAGGTTAAAAGGCAAAGGTCAGGCCGGCAGCCAGATAATGGATCCAGGCGAAATTGTACACTTCGTCGACATTGGCGCCGCCTTCGACGAAACGGTAGCCGAATCGCAGCTGTGTCCGCGGTGAAATCCGCCAGCTCAGGGCCAGCAGCACGTCCTCGGCCCGCCCCTGCTTGGCGGCGGCGGCGTCGGCTTCCAGCAGCATGCCCAGGAGGTCGCTCCAGCTCCAGGCCAGGCGCAGGTGCAGCAGCGGCACGAAGCCGACATTGGTCTTGCTGGCAGCGAGTCCTGGGGACTCCAAGGCGATCTCGGCGTCGCGGATCTTGGCCGTAAAGCCGATATCCAGGCGCAACCGCGGTTTGTCCAGCAGCCGGTAGCGGTAGGTGAGCCGGTAGGAATTGAAAGTATAGAGACCGTCCACGGCGGTGCCTTCCGGGAATAGCACCCCCTCGAAAGAAACCGCGGCAGGCAGGCGGCCCGCCGCCTTCAAGGTCAGGGGGGCATAGAGCAGGGAGAACTCGTGCCGCCGCGAGATCGCGTAAGAAAGACGAAGCCGGTAGTATGCCTTGGTCGCGATATCCAGGTCTTCGGAAAGGGAGAACAAGGTTCCACCGACGTTGGGGATGCGGGCATCGTTATATCCCGAGAACACTGCGCCACTTTCCAGTTCGGCTGTCCAGGGGAACCGGCCGCCAGCCGCCATCAGCGTTAGGGATATCATGGATAAAACAAAGATCGTTGCCTTCTTCATGATTTCCTCCGCAAGGATTATAACGTCAACGTGATTTTTTTTCAAGCCTTTCTCCCTGTCCCGTCATGGATTGTCACGGTCTTGCTTCTCGCGTACAATGCGATCAGAAAAACATGAGCAAAAAATTCCTGCTATTCGACATCGACGGCACGCTGGTGCACGCCGGCGGCGCCGGCCGCCGGGCGCTGAACGAGGCTCTGGGCAAGGTCGGAGTTAACGAAGAGATCGTTAGGAAGATATCCTTTGCCGGCAAGACCGACCATCGGATCATCCTCTCGGCATTGCGCAACGCCCATTTCCCCCCGGATGAGCTGTCCAGGCTGCTGGCAGGGATCAGTGATTCCTACCTGAGGCACCTGGCCGCGCACCTGCATGAACATCCGGTGCGGGTTTATCCCCTGGTGCGTGAGCTACTACGGGCCTGCGCCGGCCGCCCCGACCTGGAGCTGGCCCTGCTCACAGGCAACATCCCGGGAGGCGCCCGCCTCAAGCTGGAAGCAGCCGGCCTGTGGGATTACTTTTCCTGGGGGGTGTTCGGTGACCATTCCGAGGAGCGGGTCGACCTGGCGCGGGAAGCGCTGCGCCGCATCTGCACCGGCAACGGCGGGGTCGATCCCCGCGACGTGTTCGTCATCGGCGACACGGCGGCCGACATCGCCTGCGGCCGGGCCATCGGCGCCACGACCGTCGCACTGATCTCTGATTTCGAGCCCGAGGCGAACCTGCGCGCCGCGAGGCCGGACCATCTGCTGAACGGCTTCAGGCCCCTGTTCGATCTCTGGAGGCTCCCGCCGCCGGGCTGATCCTCAGTTCTCTTCGATCCACTCCTTCACCTTGGCGGCGATGCGATCGCGCAGCCGGCGCACCTGCTCCAATTTTTCCCTGTCGTTGCCCGTGAAGGCGGCCGGGTCGGGAAAGCCCCAGTGGTCGCGGCGCCCGGCCCCGGGAAAGATCGGACAAGCTTCCGCTTGGCTCTCGTCACATACCGTGATCACCCAGCCGAACCATTCTCCCCGGCGCAGCAGATCGAAGGCGCTGCGGGTCGTTTTGGCCGCGATATCGATGCCGACTTCCGCCATGGCCTTTACGACCAGGGGGTTGAGCGTTCCGGGCTCCAAGCCGGCACTTTCTGCCTCGAAACGTTCACCGGCGAATTCATTCAAAAAAGCTTCGGCCATCTGGCTGCGCGCCGAATTGTGAACGCAAATGAAAAGGATCCTCGTTTTCTCCATATTCACTCCTGTATGAAAACACGATAAAGAGGAATGGTTAATTTTATTTTAAGACAAAGTTTTTTTTTTGTTAATTGAAAATATTTTTATTAACCCAAAATTAACAAATTATTTATTTCTCCTTAATCGTCGGCGGCGACAATGCGAATGGAAAATAAAATTTTTTCTGGAGGAAAAAAAATGAAGCGATCGATCCTGTTCACCTTGCTGGCCCTGCTGCTCCTGGGAGCCGCGCAACTGCCGGCCGGCATTTCGGCCTATGCCTTCGGCGACTACTACTTCGTGCTCAACCAGCACAATGCCGACCTGGAAGACCAGAACGGCCTCTGGCTGCGCCGTGTTTACATCACTTACGATTCCGACATCTCCGACAAGCTGAAGGCGCGCGCCCGGCTGGAGCTCAGCAGCGCCGGCAATTTCAGCACGTCGGCGTCCACACTGGTCCCCGTTCTGAAGGACGCCTACATCGCCTACCAGTTCGCCCCCCTGCACAAGCTGACCCTGGGCATCCAGGACAGCCTCTCCTTCTCCAACATCGAGAAGTTCTACGGCTACCGCCACCTGGAAAAAACCCCGTTCGACCTGTACAAGGTCCGCTCCTCGCGCGATTTCGCCCTTTGCCTCAGCGGCGCGTTCGACACCGCCAAGAAGCTCAACTACAGCGTACAGTACGGCAACTACTCGGGCAACAAGAGCGAGACCGACAAGTACAAGCAGGTGGGCGCCCGCCTTTTCGTCAACGTCACCCCGGAACTGATGGTCGAGGTAAACGGCGACATCAGCACCATATCGGCCGCCAAGAAATCCTATACCTATCAGTTGTTCGCCGGCTACAAGAGTAACTGGGGCCGCGTGGGCGCCGGTTACGGCAGCGAGATCGTCCAGGAAGACGGCAAGGACGACGCCAATTTCGGTCTGTTCTCGGCCTTCGCCGTGATCAAGCTCGGCGGCAAGTTCGAAGCCGTGGCCCGCTATGACATGAGCGCCGACCCGCAGCTGCACAGCCAGGACGACTACCTTTTGATCGAAAAAGGCTACAAGACCGACCTGTTCATTCTCGGCCTGGCCTGGAACATCCATCCCAAGTTCCAGATCATGCCCAACCTGAAGATGGTGTCCTACAAGGAAAACATGGGCGTCAAGCCGGCAAGCGACACCTACTTCAACGTGACATTCTATTATCAGTTCTAAAGGAGGAAACATGAAAATATTCAAAACATTGCTCATCATCGCCCTGGCCGCCGGGTTCCTGGGCGCCGCCGACGCCAACAAGATCGTGGTCGACGGTTCCACCACCGTGGGTCCCATCGCCAAGGCCTTCGCCGAGTATTACATGAAGCAGAACCCGGGCGTCAACATCACCGTCTCCGAGTCGGGCTCGGGCAACGGCGCCAAGAGCCTGGTCAACAAGTCCTGCCAGGTGGCCAGCATGTCGCGGCTGTTGAAACTAAACGAATATGAAGCCGCAGTGCACTCCGAGATCCTGCCCGTGGTCCACGTCGTGGCCCTGGACGGCATCGCCATGATCGTCCATCCCGGCAACCCCGTCGCCAAGCTCTCCATGGCTCAGGTCAAGGACATCTACCTGGGCAAGATCAAGAACTGGAACCAGCTCGGCGGCCCGAACACGGTCATCGTCATCATTTCGCGCGACACCAACAGCGGCACCTACGAGACCTTCGAAGGCAAGGTGATGAAGGGCGAGAAGATCGCCAAGAACTGCGAGTACGTCGGCTCCAACGGCGCCATCCGCCAGCGCGTGCAGAGCACGCCGGCCGCCATCGGCTACGTGGGCATCGGTTTCCTCGACAACACGGTCAAGGCGCTGCCCATCGACGGCGTCAACCCCACCCCGGAAACGGTCAAGGACGGCAGCTACCCCATCGCCCGCCCGCTGTACCTGGTCACCGACGATTACCCCAAGATGGGCTCGCACCTCTACCGCTTCGTCAACCTGTACCTCTCCAAGAAAGGGCAAACGATGATCGAGGAGATCGGCTTCATCCCGGTCACCAGCTATTGATCGCCGCCCGCATTCCGTGAAGACGAACGAACGCAACCTGGTCATGAGCGAAGCGGCCAGCCGCCTGCGGCGGCTGGCCGCCTTCTTTTCCAAGGGCTTCCTCTTCCTGGTCGCCGCCACCTCACTCGTGGCCGTACTGCTGATCATTTTGTATATCGCCCGCGACGCCATCCCTTTCTTCAAGCTGCGCGGCCTGCAAGAACTCTTTGCCAGCGCTTCATGGTTCCCCAGCGGCAATCCGCCCGAATTCGGCGCCCTGGCCATCTTCATCGGCAGCGGCCTGGTCACCCTGGGCGCCATCCTGGTGGCCGTTCCCCTGGGTATCGCCGCGGCCATCGCCCTCAGCGACATCCTGCCCTACCGCCTGCGCCAGGCTGTCAAGCCGGTCATCGAGATCCTGGCCGCCCTGCCCTCGGTGGCCTACGGCTTTTTTGCCTTGGTCATCTTCGCGCCGCTGCTGCAGAACCGCGGTGGCTCGCTCCTTTCCCTGGCCGCCTGGCTCATATTCCTGCCTTTGGGCCTGCTGCTCATATTCGCTGTCAGCGAGATCGCCACTCGCTCAATCCGCGAGGACGTGGCCCCGGCGGCGCGCTGGATTTTGGTCGCGACGTTGGCCGCCATCCTGGTGCGCGGACTGACCGTTCTTTCAGCAACGCTGAAAACCGTGACCGTTTCCAGCGGCACCAACGCTCTCAACGTTTCGATCATCCTGGGCATCATGGCGCTGCCCACCATCGTCAGCGTCGCCGAGGACTCGCTGCAGGCGGCCGGCCGCGAACTGCGCGAAGGCAGTTACGCCCTGGGCGCCACCCGCAGCGAGACCCTGTTCAAGGTCATCATTCCCGCCGCCGGCAGCGGCATCATCGCCGCCGTCATCCTGGGCGTCATGCGCGCCATCGGCGAGACCATGGTGGTCTGGATGGCCTCGGGAAACGCCGCCCAGGTGCCGCAGCCCTGGTATAACTTCCTCAGCCCGGTGCGCACCCTGACCGCCACCATTGCCGGCGACATGGGTGAAGCCGACCAGGTGCTCGGTTCCAGCCGCTACCATGTCCTGTTCGCCCTGGCCCTATGCCTGCTGTTGATCTCCTTTTTCGCCAACCTGGCCAGTGAATGGATCCTGCGCCGTCAGCAACGCCGCCTGGGAGGTCTGAAGTAGATGAAGCTCCGATCACGCAAACTGCTCGACCGCTCGCTGACCGGAATCAGCGTCATGGCCATCGTGCTGATGGCCCTGGCGCTGCTGGTGCTGCTCGGACCCATTTTCAGCCGCGGCTCAGCCGCTTTCTTTTTCCGCGCCACCAGCGAATTCCGCCGCTTCAACCTCGAGCAGTTCAACCGCGGCGACAACCGCCGCATCGCCGCCGAATCCCAGGCCGTGACCGAGGCGCGCCGGCCGCTGTACAAAATGTTTTCCGCTTTCGCGGCCGAGCTGGAAGACATGGATCCGGCCCGGCGCCGGGAACTGCGGCCGCAGTTCAAGGAAGTGCGCGACCTGCTGCGCGAACTGCTGGGGCCGCTTCCAGGAGAAATGGATGCCGTCATGCTGCGCCAGCAATACGGGCAAACGCGCTGGGACCGGGCCCAGGTCACGTTGCAGCGCATCCTGTTCAACGAACATTGGGACTATTCCGATCCCAGCCGCATGGGCAAGAAGGTTCTGGTGCCGCGTCGCCAGGCGTTCGCCGGCACGCGACTGGAACCCTTTTTCCCCCACTTGCAACAGAACCTGAAACACATGCTGCAGCCGCGTTTCACTTTCTACTGGCGCTTTCTGACCGACCGCTCAATGGACTCGCATTTTTTCGGCGGTATCTGGCCGGAAATACTCGGAACGATCTACCTCACCCTGGGCGCCATGCTGCTGGCCATCCCCTTCGGAGTGATCGCCGCCATCTACCTGAGCGAATTCGCCGCTTCCGGGCGCCTGGTCAGCCTGCTGCGCGTATGCATCAGCACCCTGGCCGGAGTTCCCAGCATTGTTTTCGGCCTGTTCGGCCTGGCTTTCTTCATCAACACGCTGCATCTTTCCAGCTCCAAAAGCGTGCTGGCCGGTTCGGCCACCCTGGCGCTGTTGATCCTGCCCACCATCATCCGCTCCGCCGAGGAGTCCATCAAATCCGTTCCCCACACCTACAAGGAAGCCGCCCTCAGCCTGGGAGCGAGCCAGATGCGCATGGTGCTTACGGTGCTGCTTCCGGCCGCCCTGCCCGGCATCCTGACCGGCATTATCATCAGCATGGGCCGCGCCGCCGGCGAGACCGCACCCATTATCTTCACTGCCGCCGTCAGCGTCGGCCAGCCGTTGAAGCTATGGGAAACCCTGAACCAGCCCACGCCGGCCCTGCCCTGGAACATCTACAACCTGGCCACCGAACACCAGGCGGTCGACCAGATCCGCCACGTACAGTTCGGCATGGTACTGACCCTGGTGCTGCTGGTGCTGCTGCTCAACCTGGCGGCCATCGTCATCCGCGCCCGCATCAGCAAAAAAATGAGAGGCTAACCCATGATCCAAGAAACACTTGCGAACATTCGCGCCGCCGCCGGATCGGCCACAGCGGACAGCGGCGGCAGGCAGGCCCATGTCGTCTGCGACCGCTTCTCCTTTTTTTACGGAGACAACGAGGCGGTAAAGAACGTCACGCTGGACTTTCCCAGCTTCCAGGTGACGGCCATCATCGGACCCAGCGGCTGCGGCAAGAGCACGCTGCTGCGCTCGATCAACCGCATGAACGACCTGATCCCCGGTGGCCGCACCAGCGGCAGGCTGGTCTTCGACGGCCAGGACATCTACGGCCCGCGCCTGGACGTGGTCACCCTGCGCCGGCGCATCGGCATGGTCTTTCAGAAGCCGAACCCATTTCCCAAGTCCATATTCAACAACGTGGCCTACGGCCGCCGCCTCCATGACGGCCTCGACAAAGGCGGGCTCCAGGGAATCGTAGAGGCCAGCCTGCAGCGCGCCGGGTTGTGGGAGGAGGTCAAGGACCGCCTGGACGACAATGCCCTGAGCCTGTCCGGCGGCCAGCAGCAGCGGCTGTGCATCGCGCGTGCGCTGGCGGTCGACCCCGAGGTGCTGCTGATGGACGAGCCGACCTCGGCCCTCGACCCGCGGGCCACGGCGCGCATCGAAGACCTGATCGCCGAGCTGCGCGGCCGCTACACCATCATCATCGTCACCCACAACATGCAGCAGGCGGCCCGCGTTTCCGACCTGACCGCTTTTCTTTATGAAGGCGACCTGATAGAATACGGGGCGACGGCGCGGATGTTCACCAAGCCGCGCCAGAAGCGGACCGAGGACTACATGACCGGCCGTTTCGGCTGAATTTGGAGGCAACCATGGCCGTGCACTTGCAGAAAGAGATCGAGAAACTGAAGAAGCGCATCATCCTCTATGGCGGCATGATCGAGAAGAACCTGGAGAACGCCATCCGCTCGATCCAGGACAAGGACGCCGTCCTGGCGCGCCAGGTGCTGGAAACGGACGACCAAGCCGACCAGTGGGAGGTCGACACCGAAGAGGAGTGCCTGAAGATACTGGCGCTGCACCAACCGGTGGCCGTCGACCTGCGCTTCATCATCGCCGTACTGAAGATCAACAACGACCTGGAGCGCATCGGCGACGAGGCGGTCAACATCGCCGAACGCTCCCTGCGTGTTTCGCCCCTGACCCTGCCCGGCCCGACCGTCGATTTCGCCCCATTGTGCCGGTTGGTCCAGGAGGCGCTGCGTTCCTGCCTCGACTCCCTGGTTCGCCTCGACGCACCGTTGGCCCACCAGGTGCGCAATTCCGACGACGCCATCGACGAGATGGTCCACTCCCTGTTCGTCCGCCTCAAGGACGAGATCAAGAAGTCCCCCGCCCAGACCGACCAGCTGGTCGAATACCTGCGCGTCTGCCGCCACCTGGAGCGCATCGCCGACCATGCCACCAACATCGCCGAGGACGTCATCTACATGGTCGAGGGCAGCATCGTCCGCCACCGTCAGGAAATTCAATGAAGCGATTTACCCCATTTCGCCCATCCGCTATCATGAAGGCGAGGAACCCAATTTCATGAGCAGCCAGAAGCCATCGCCAGTACAAAAAAAAGTGATCGCGGTGGTTGACGATGAGCCCGATATCCTGGAGTTGATCGGCCTGCACCTTGGCCGCGCCGGCTTCACCGTCAAGCCCTTCACCGCCGCCCGGCCGCTATGGCAGTACCTGGAAAAACACCTGCCCGAGCTTCTGGTCCTCGACCTGATGCTCCCCGACGGTGACGGACTGGAGATCTGCAAGTCCCTGAAAAGCGAACCCCGCTCCAGCACCCTGCCCATCCTGATCCTGACGGCCAAGGGGGAAAAGCCGGATATCGTTCTCGGGCTGGAATTCGGCGCCGATGATTACCTGGTCAAGCCTTTTTCACCTGCGGAACTGGTCGCGCGCGTAAAAGCGATCCTGCGCCGGAGCTCCCCGACCGGGCCCGAAGGCGCCAACCTGGTCCGCGTCGGCGACACGCTGGCCATCGACCAGGGAAGACACCGCGCCCTGGTCTACGGCCAGGCGGTCACTCTTACCTCCACCGAATTCTCCATCCTGCTCATCCTCAGCCGCAAACCCGGCTGGGTCTTTTCCCGAGAAAAGATCCTCGACGCACTTTGGGGCGATGAAAAAGCGGTCATCGACCGCACCATCGATGTCCATATCAGGCACCTGCGCGAAAAACTGGGCCCGGCCGGAGCCATGATCAAGAACATCCGCGGCGTCGGCTACAAGATCGAACCATGAAAAAACGGATTTTCTGGAAATTTTTCGCCGTTTTTGCCGCCATGGGCCTGCTCCTGGGCATATCATTCTATTTTGCGGTCGTGGGCGAGGCGAAGTCCCTTTATCTGCAGTTGCAGCAAGACAAACTGCGGACTCTGGGAGATGTATTGCAAGCGGAGCTGACCGAGATTTGGCCGCAAGCGGAACCGCTGTCGCTGCAGCGCTGGATCTTGGAAAAAGCGCGGCATGCACAAATCCGGCTCACCCTGATCGACCCACGGGGCATCGTGCTCGCCGATTCGGAAAAGGATCCCGCCCGGATGCAGAACCATTCCGACCGTCCCGAGATCGCCGCGGCCCAGGCCGGACATCCGCGATCCGAGTTCCGTTTCAGCTTCACCCTGCGCCAGAGCATGATGTATTTTGCACTGCCGCTCAAGCGTGCAGGAAGGACGGTCGCCGTTTTGCGCCTGAGCCTGTTCGTCCGCGACCTCGACCAGGTGTTTTCATCCTGGCGCTGGAAGATCACAGCGATGTTCCTTGGCCTTCTCCTGGTTTCCGTGTTGTTGTCACTTTGGCTGTCGCGAAACCTGACGCGGCCGATCCGCGACCTGGCCAGGGCAGCCCGCAATTTTGCCTCCGGCTCCCTGGACAGCCATGTCCTTATACGGCGCCGCGATGAGATCGGGCAGCTGGCCGCCGACTTCAACGCCATGGTCGACAGCCAAAAAGACATGGTCGACAAGATCCGCTACAGCCAGCAGGAGCTGGAAACCATCCTGGCATCAATATCCGATGGCCTGCTTGTCATCGACTCCCGGGACAGGATCGTTCGCGCCGGCCCGCGTTTTCGCCAGCTGGCCGGCGACGCAGAACCGCTCGGCAAACCTTACTGGGAGGTACTGCGCCTGAACACTTTTGCCGAGCTGGTTAAAAAATCCAACGCGGGAAAAACCATCCACGCCGAACTGGAGATCCAGCAGCACCTGTTCCTGGCTTCACTTTCGCCGTTGCCCGACAGCGGCGGCACGGTCGTCACCTTCCACGACCTGTCGGAGACCCGGCGCCTGGAAAGGCAAAAAAAGGACTTTGTGGCCAATGTCTCCCATGAACTGCGCACGCCGCTGACCGCCATCAAGGGCTACGCCGAAACGTTGGCCGAAGAAACGGCGGGTGAAAGCCGCAAATACCTGGAAGTGATCATGCGCCATACCGACCGCCTGATCGAGCTGACCAACGACCTGTTGGCACTGTCCGAACTGGAGGAGAGAAACATCGAACTCAGCCGCGAATCCATCGATTGGCCGGGCTTGCTTGACGGCATCCGCACCCTGTTCGAAAAAAAAATCAGCGATAAAAAACTAAGCCTGGAATTCTCGCTTCCGCAGAACCAGGCAGAGATCTTTTTCCAAGGAGATCGCTTCCGCCTGGAGCAGATGTTCATCAATCTGCTGGACAATGCGGTGAAATATACGGATCAGGGGGGCATCGTCATCCGCATCTCGGCCGAAGCCGGCCTTGAAGGCCACCGACGAGGGAACTTCCTGCGGATCGACATCCGGGACAGCGGTGTCGGCATGGCCGCCGAGCATCTGCCGCGGATCTTCGAAAGATTTTACGTGGTCGACAAGGCCCGTTCCAGGCACAGAGGCGGCACCGGACTGGGATTGGCCATTGTCAAGCACATCGTCGGCCTGCACGGCGGCGGGATCGAGGTCCAAAGCTCGCCGGGAACAGGCTGCACATTTACCATCCGCTTGCCGTTCCTTCCCTGAGTCTGCGGCCCGCAAGCAAGCCTATAGCGGTTTCAGGACCAGATCGGCCTGGAAGCGGCGGGCGATCTCCTGCAGCTCGGCCAGTTTTTCGGGGAAGCGCTCCTTGAGGGCGTTCAATTTCTTGAGTCCCGCTTCATACTCCAGCCTGAAATTCTCAGCGAGACGGAGCGCCCTTTCATAATCTTCGTGCAGCGAGTCCCTGCGGACATCCCAGGCCTTGCCGGCTTCTTCTCTCAGGTGGATGAAGCGCTGCCGGGCCTGCAGGTAATCCTGGCGCAGGCCGTTGAATTTCCTTTCGATCGACTTGAGGTATTCGTCCTTCAGGGTGACCAGGTTCTGTATAAAGGCCGCTTCATATTCATATTTCAGGCTTTCCAGCAGCTCGGCCACGGGGACGATCTTGTTTACGCGGTAGGCGTTGGCGCCGCAAAAGGCAAAGCCCTGGTCAAGCAAGCCCTGACGGGCGTTATCCAAGGCGGCCGAGATGCAATAGTCGGCATGTTTGATGTCACACTGGTCCAGGCAGCGCCAGGCACAACGGTTGACGTTGCGAACGCCGGCGGCGGCATTGTCCAGGAAGTGATTGCGGATAGCCCTGCCGGGGAGCCCGACCGGGCTCTTGATGATGACTATATCCTGCGGACGGCATGCGAGATATGCTTCCTTGAAACGGGGATCGGCGTCACATTCATCGGTGGCCACAAAGCGGGTCGCCATCTGCACGCCTTGCGCACCCAGCTGCAGGAAACGGAGGATATCTTCCCCACTGAAAATGCCTCCGGCGGCGATGACCGGAATTTTTTTGTGAAAGGATTCCTGAAAACCAGCAAGGGCGGCAACGACCTGCGGCACAAGAATTTCCAGCGCCTGCTCGGGATTTTCCAGCTGGTCCGCTTTGAAGCCCAGATGCCCGCCGGCCAGAGGTCCTTCTACCACTACCGCGTCGGGGACGTCACCATAATTTTTTTCCCAATATTTAAAAATCAGCTCGGCGGCGCGGCCCGAGGAAACGATGGGGATCACCAGAACGTTGGCGGCACGGATCTTGGCCACCGGGATATTCCTGATCGGCAGCCCGGCCCCCATGAACAGGGCGTCGACTTTTTCTTCAATGGCCACGTCCAGGAGTTGCTGGAAATCATTGGCCGCCACCATGATATTGATCCCGATCAGGCCAGATGTCTTTTTCCGGGCCTTGCGGATCTCGCTGCGCAGGGCCTTGATGTTGGCCGCCCGACCGTCTTCATAGTAATCAGGTTCGATAAGGCCGACGCCATTGGCGGCGATAACTCCGATGCCGCCCTGGGCAGCCACGGAAGACGCGAGCTTGGAAAGGGAAATTCCCACTCCCATGCCGCCCTGAACTATGGGCAGGGAAGCATTACGATTGCCGATGGTCAACTTCGGCATCTTAAAAAAGATCATGCGCCCTCCTGACAACTAACATTTCAAATAAAATCAATTTCAGGGAGAATTGATTTTTTAATATAACGAAAAGAATTCCTGATTTCATTAACATTTCACAACTTGATTAAGCATACTACTTTTTTTTAAAAAAAGCAAATCGGGCGCAAATCATCTCGCCGCGATTGTCCCAAAATGGGACAGAACTGTTCGTAAAACCAACCCAACTGGGCGTTTGCGATAAAAATACCTACTGTCCCAAAATAGGACAGAGCCAGGGCTTGAAGAAGCCGTGCCAACAATGATTTCGCCGCTCACCCCCAGCCAATGTCCCAATTTGGAACACCACTGCCGCCAGCGGGCCAAAGCTTGGAAAAGCAAGAACCCTTTGCAGATAACGTTTTTAAGCCCTGCCACCATTTGGCACATATTATGCTTGATCATTCACATGAAAACCAAGACTCTTTTTTATTGTCCGCGCGATGAAAACGAATTGTTGTTTGAAGAAGTGTATGACGAGCGCCAGGATTTCTTCTACATGCCGCCGCGCGAACTCCCCCAGGTCTGTCCAAAATGCGGCCGGGTGCTATTTAAAAAGGATTGCATTACTGTAGAGGAACTGTACAAAAACGAAAACCTGTCCAATCCCGCCTGAACATGACCGCTTGGGGTGGGCAAAGGAAGATCGACCAAATTTTCGCCGTTGAAAATTTCAGCAACCCGAAAAGGATCGATTGGCTGAAGCAGGAGACAAGCCATTACCTGAAAAAAATGGAGGCCAGCCAGTGCGATGTGCTGGGGGAACGCGCGGAACCGGTTTTGTCCCCCGCCCGCCTGGAACAATTTTTCCGGCACAAGGAAAGGTGCGAGAAAGTCTGCCAGATCCTTCAATACCTGCTCTGCTTCATAACCCATATTCCCGGAAACGATGAAATCGGCAGCGAACCGGTCAACCCGGCCGAGCAGTTCCGTGAATTCGTCCGCTACCAGACGGACCTGCTCATGGAGGAAGATGTGAAAAACGCCGTTTTTCAGGAAACCAACCACAAGGAACAATTCAGCGGCGGCAATGTCTGGGACTACCAGGAGCGGATCATCGCCATGAGCAACGAATTGCAAATACAGATCACCAAGGGTGAAAACGGCTCAACTGCAACCATTTCCGGCTTGTGCCAGGTACTGGAACAGTTGTGCCGGTTCTGGTTCGAAGTCAGGCGTCACGACATCCGCCGCACCCGGCGCGGCGATATTTTTCTGTATGTCCTGTCGCGGATCGTGCAAAACCGCTGCCGGCAAACTGACAAACCATAAAAGCCATTTTTAAAAAATTGATACCTTGTTCTCTTCATCCAGGATCAAAGAAAAGTATCCGGATCATGCATCTTTCTGCAGGCAAATGTCTTTTTTGAAATCGGTCGCTCAACCCGCCATACTTGCTGTTGCTTATTGAATATTTGAAAATATTAATTTATTATTATTGACAATGAGATTTGTGACTCTTTTGACGGTTTTTTTGATTGCCGGGAATTGCCTTGGCGCGGCCACAGACAATTCCATCATCTACCTGCGCTCGACCGACGCCATAAACCTCAATCCCTGGCAAGCCGAAGACATCTACTCCAACGAGATCGCGGCCAATATTTTCGAAGGGCTGGTTCGTTTCAAAAAAAACAGCACCGCCATCGAACCCTGCCTGGCCACTTCATGGAGCGTCAGGGAAAACGGCAAGCACTGGCACTTTGTCCTGCGCCGCGGTGTGCGATTCCATGACGGCAGCCCTTTCAACGCCCAAGCTGTCCTCTATTCTTTTCAAAGCCGGTTGAAAAAACAGCAGAAACTCTATCAGCGGCTGAGTTTTCTTTTTTCCTTTATAACCGCTATCCGCAGCAGCGATCCCTTCAGCGTGGAGATCATCCTGGAACGCCCCTATGCCCCCTTTCTCATCGCCCTGGCCGATTCCGCGGCATTCATCCAATCGCCCACCGCCGGCAAATCCTCTACCTACCTCGCAGTCGGCACCGGGCCCTTCCGTTTCTCCAGTTGGTCAAAAGGCAGATCGCTGATCCTGACGCGTAATTCCCACTACTGGTCGCGAATGGGCAACCTGGAAAAAATCATTTTCAAAGTTATGCCCGACTCGCTGGGCCGGCTGCTGCAGATCAAGAACGGCAGCGCCGACATCGCAAAGATCCAGTCGGCCAAGGAATACGAGGAGCTGTCGCGCCGCCAGGAGATCGCCATCCTGAGCAACCAGTCGATATCAACCCATTACCTGGCTTTCAACAGCAAGAAAAAGCCATTCGACCGCAAAGAGATCCGCGCCGCCTTCCTGCATATCATCAACAAGGAAAACATAGTCAAACAGATCTTCCAAAAACTGGCTGTTCCGGCTTATACCCCCCTGCCCCTGCCAATCTTTCCTGAAGGGAAACCAGCCCCGCTGAGCAGTTTCGACCTGGGTGTCGCCCGCAAACTGCTTAAAATGGGGGGCAAGGAAAACGGCTTCGACTGCACGCTGCATTTCGCCGAGGGCCAGGAAGGCATCGAGGAGATCGCCGACCTTTTGGCCATCTACGCCAAAAAGATCAAGATCAACATAATAAAGATCAAGCTTCCCTTCGACGAGCTGGTCAAGATCGCCAACCGCGGGGAACATGATCTCCTGATCTTGGGCTGGTCGACCGGCCCGGATCCCGATTTTTTCCTGTATCCGCTGTTCACTTTTTCCGCCGGCAACCGCAACCGTTTTTTTTATGAAAACCCGCAATTGACACGCCTGCTGGACCTTGGCAAAATCACCCTTGATGTAAAAAAACGAAAGCGGATATACCTGGAGGCCCTGGCCATACTGAAAAAAGACGTGCCCTGGATCCCCCTCTTTCACTTGATCGACACCATGGCCTGCAGCAAAAAAGTAAGCAACCTGGGATTCACACCCTTGGGACACGTCCTGTTCCGCGATGTTACAAAGGAGTCAAAGTTATGACAATAAAAATGAAGGCTCTGCTAGCCTTGCCCCTGTTCGTTCTGGTTCTGGCCGCGCCATTGGCTGCCGATCGCGTGGTGCGGTCCGGCAGCATTTTCGAGCCGACCGGGATCGATCCCGCCCAAGCCTGGGACGACACTTCGTCTTTTTACGTCGGTAATATTTTTGACACCCTGGTGCGCCTGGACCCGCAGACCATGAAGATCGAACCATCGCTGGCCGTCAGCTGGGAGACAAGCCGGGACGGCCGGATCTGGACATTCCAACTGCGCCGCGGCGTCCGCTTTCACGACGGCACTCCTTTTGATGCCGACGCGGTCGCCTATACATTCTTCCGGCAGATGGACCCGGCCAACCCCAACCGCCAGCAGGATTTTCCCCTGTTCGCCGACATCTTCACCTTCTTGAAGTCTGTCAGAAAAATCGACACGTTCGAGGTGCAATTCACCCTCTCCGAGCCATTTTTCCCTTTCCTGGCCACGCTTACCGTTGATTGTGCCGCCATCGTTTCTCCTCACGCCGTACAAAAGGCCGGCGCCAATTTCGCGAGCGAGCCGGTGGGAACCGGCCCTTTCAAATTGAGCTCCTGGCAGAAAAACAAGCGCCTGGTCCTGACGGCCAACAGGGAATACTGGCGCGGCCGGCCCAGGGTTGACGAATACATCGACACCATCGAGCCCCGGACCGAAATACTGAACAACTACTTCAAGGAAGGCCTGCTGGACATCCTCTACACTTATTCGATCTCCAAGATGGTCAGTTATAAAAAGCAGGATTGGGTCAAAGTCATCGCCACGCCTTACCTCTCGGTAACCTACATCATAATAAACTCAGCAAGACCGCCGCTGAACCGCAAAAGCGTGCGCCAGGCCCTGGGCCGTGCCTGGGATCCCAGGGCTTTAAAACTGGTTTTCCAGGATTATGCACTGCCCATCCAAACCCTGCTGCCAATGAATCTTGCCGGGCCGACCCCCAAGGATAAACCCAGGGAATTTTCACTTGCCAAAGCTCAGGCTATGCTGAAAAAAGAGGGGATGGACAACGAGATCCAGCTGGAAATGCTTTTGCAAAAAAACGACGGATTGCTATTTCAGCTGTGCTCCATGTATGCCAGGAACCTGAAACAGGTCGGCATCAAGCTGAAACTCATCCGCCTGGAGCCGAACGAATACGAACAGAGGATCGCCCGTGCCGATTTCGACCTGGCTTGTACAGGCTGGATCGCCGACTTTCCCGATCCCGACAGTATGCTCTTCCCCCTGCTGTCGGCGCAATTGCAACAAAAGGGCCTGGCCAACATTGCCGGCGCCAAGCGCCTGGACCTGGACAACCTTCTGGCCTCGGCCCGGCGCGAACGCGACGCAAAAAAACGTCAGGCCCTGTACCAAAATCTGAACCAGACCATCATAGCCGATGGCCTGGTCATTCCACTGTACCAGGACAAGCGGGTCATCCTCTTCAACCGCAAGCTCGGCAGCATCCTACCCAATCCCTTGGGTAAATTTTTCCTGTATGACCTGCAGATGAAATGAAAATAAAAACAAAACTCTTTCTGTCCCTTATATTCATCGCCATCCTCTCCATGATCATCTCTCTGTATTTTTCTATCTTCTCCATTTCCCGAAGGTACGAAAAAATGGCCAAAGAGGAGACAGCCGCGGCCAAAAAAGTGGCAGAAAGCGTGTTCCTGGAAAATCTCGGCGACCTGGTTCGCAAGGCGCTGTTCCTGTCGGAATTGAAGGAGATCATCGAAAACACGGATAAACTGGATGAATTGGCCATGGCCCTGGAATTTAAAAATTTCTTTTTCTCCAATATCAACATCAAAGTTCTCGATACGGCGGGAAGGATCGCTCTGATCCATGACAATTCATCGCTCAATCTTATTTCGGAAAAAAACCTTGATAAAATTACGTTTTTAAGCAAAAAAAGAGACCCGCTGATCCGTGAAGCCGGAGTCTTTTTGATCGATGACAGTCTCTGCATGGCCGCCGTATCACCCATCATCGACCAGGAAACTTTCGGACTCAAAGGATTCCTGTTGCTGGAAATCCCATTCAATTTGGAGTTCGCCGACCAGATCAAGGAAAAGTCAAAAACCGACATCATGGTTTATGTCATGGGCCGACCCGTCACTTCCACCTTGACCGACAACAACGGCGAAATGGTCTTCCCGCCTCCAGCCGATCCCAATCACGATGAAATGGTCCGTTTCCAACCGGGTGGCGACCGTTATCTTCTCGATGCTTTTAGCGTGGAAGATTTTCACAAGCAAAAAGTCGGGGAAGTTTTTGTCGCCGTTAACATTGAAAAAATCATGGCGGCCAAAAAAGTGGGCATTTCCAGCCTCCTGAGCGTATCGTTGCTAATTGTTTTTTTCGTCATACTGACCAGTATCCTGCTGGGTAAAAAGCTCACTTCACCCATCGTCAATCTGGCCCAAGGCGCCGAAGCCATCGCCGGCGGCAACTACGACATCCGCATGAAGCTCGAGTCCAAAGATGAGATCGGTGAATTGGCCAATGTTTTCAATAAAATGTCAGATTCACTGAAGATCCAACGCAACGAAATCCGGGAACTGCAGCAGTTTTTCGCCAAGATTGTCGAACATTCCCCTTCCGCCATCGTCATCGGCAATGAAAGCGCCGAAGTGATCGCCATGAATCCTGCTGCCGAAAAGTTGCTGAAAATACCGCTGTCTTTGCTCAAGGACAAACAGTTTTTTGAATGCCTGCCTTTGTTCAAACCCTTGAAAGAGGACTATTTCAAGGTCTTGTTGAGCGGCAATCCATGTTTTTATGACAACTTTTCGGTGATTCATGAGCAGGGGGGCGAAAAAATCCTGCGTTTAACCCTTTACAAGATCCCACTGCCCGGAGCCCCGGCCGAAGTGCTGCAGATGGAGGACATCAGCGAAAAATTCGAACTGGAAGAAAAGCTGCTGCATGCCAAGAAACTCGGAACGCTCGGAGAACTGCTCAGCCGCTTTACCCATGAATTCAACAATTTGATGACCAGCCTTTTGGGCCATTTGAGCATTCTTAAAAAGGAGGTTGGCACCGACCACCCCCATTTCAAGCGCACCATTCTGATCGAGGATGTGGCCCTGCGCGCTTACAACCTGGGTAAGGACATTCTGGATTTTTCGAAAAGGGAGAAGCTGAAGAAAGAGAGCATGAATGTGAGGGACGCCATCGAAACCGTACTCAATCTGCTTGGGAAAACCGTTCTGAAAAGGATAGATGTTGAAAAAAAATTCACGGATAGCTCACTTACCGTTTTAATGAACAAGGAAAAATTTCTGCTGGCCCTGTTCAACGTGCTCATCAACGCCAAGGACACCATATGGACAGCCCAGCGCGAAAAAGGATTGATCGGCATCACGGTCGACCGCATCTTTATTTCCAAGGCGGAAAACAACTTCATCCGCATCAAAATTTCAGACAACGGTACCGGCATCGATGCCGGGATCATCAATAAGATCTTTGAACCCTATTTCACCACCAAGGGCGAAAAAGGAACCGGTCTGGGTCTGACAACCGTCAAAGAGATCATCGAGGAGAACTCCGGCTGGATCGAGATCGATGTAAAAAAAGGCGACGGCACAACCTTTATCCTGTTCCTGCCCGAGCACAGCGCCTAGTTCGCCCCCGGTTTTGACAGGGGATGATTGCGATTGACATTCCCAATGGTTCATATTAGTATTACGGGCATATGAGACTTTGGAAACTGCTACTAATCAGCGCCCTGTCGGTGTTTTTCATCTGGCTTTTCATTAATCGTATCAATTTTAACGAAATAAAAAGTATCTGGCGGGCCATCCCGGTCCGCTACCCGCTGATGTTCGTACTCTTGTCCCTTCCCCAATTTTATGTGCGCTCTTACCGCTGGGGGCTGCTGCTGAAGCCATTCAAGAAGCGTATCGCCTTCCGCAGCCTGTGGAATTTTTCCCTGATCGGATTCATGATATCCTATTTGTTGCCTGGCCGGCTGGGCGAGATAGCCCGTCCGCTAATGTTGGCCGAAAAGGAAAAAATCAAAAAAAGTCAGGCTATCGCCACCATCATCAATGAACGGCTGTTCGACCTGCTCACGGTCCTGCTGCTGCTGGTCCTCTATCTGGTTTCCGGCCTGGGAAAACCATCGCCCGTCCTGATCAAACTAAAAACAATGGCTTTTCTGCTCTTGCCGCTGGTTTTTTTGATCTTTCTTGTTATCACCCTGGCCAATTCTGAAAAATTCTTCCCCAGGACCGAAAAGCTCATCCACTGGCTATCAAGCATCCTGCCCTCCAGATTTCGCACCAAGACAAGAGCAGCGGTTGTTCATTTTGTCCAAGCCCTGCATTTGAACTTGGATTGGGCAAGCATGGCCAAAGTGTTTTTTTTCTCCCTGCTGCACTGGGGCATCATCCTTTTTTCGTATTGGCTGCTGATGCAGGGATTCGCCGGCATCGGCCTGGACCTGCTATCCACCATACCTTTCTTGGCCGTTATTTTTGTCTCCGCGGCCATACCCACTCCTGGCATGGCCGGCAGCCTGGACCTGGCATCAAAATATGCTTTGCTGGGGCTTTTCGGAGTCACGGCAAAAACAGCTGTGGCGTTCACTCTCCTGTTCCATTTTCTGCTGCTGCTGCCACCGATCGTTCTTGGCCTGATCGCCTTCTGGAGTGAAGGCCTGAGTTTCAAAATCATTGGCCAATTAAGGAAAAAAGATGAACTGTCCGCAATGCACTGAAATTACCGATAAGGTGATCGAAACCCGTGAAAGCAAGGACGGACAGTATATCAGGCGCCGCCGCGAATGCCTCCATTGCGGCAAGAGATTCACCACCTACGAAAAGATCGAGGATATCCCGTTGATGGTGGTCAAAAAGGACGGTCGCCGCGAACCGTTCGACATGGACAAGATCCGCAAGGGATTGTACCGGGCCCTGGAAAAACGGCCGGTCCAGACCAAGCAGATCGAGCAGTTGGCCCGTCAGGTCGAAGAATTTTTCTCACGTTCGGATCGCGAGATTCCCACCTTCAAGATCGGGGGCATGATCATGGAAAAATTGAAAAAACTGGACAAAGTAGCTTACGTACGTTTCGCCTCTGTATATCTGGAATTCAAAAGCCTGGAGGAGTTCCTGACCGAATTACACAGCCTTTTAAAAAAGGAGGAGTGAATGGCAAAAAAAAATTATCCTTTTTTTGAAATAGAGATCAGCAAGAACTATCCTTCGGGGATCAGCACTCATATCGACTGGAAACCCAACACCAATATAGTCGAAACCCGCGATTCCCTGATCATTGAAATGGAGCTGCCCGGAGTCGACAAAAGCGATGTGGCCATCACCCTGATCAACAACCAGGAACTGATCGTCAAGGGGGTGAAAAACCAACCGCGTCTGAAACATGACCCCGCGACCTACTACCTGTTTGAGCGTGAGTTCGGCACTTTTTACAAAAGGATCGTCATTGATTTCCCGCTCGATACCAACAAGATCAAATCATTCATGGAAAGCGGGGTCCTAACCATAGAAGTCAGCAAGAAAGTCGTGTCCAAGATTTCGGTTGAAATCAAGTAACGAGGTGGCGCATGGCCGAAGAACAAAAAAACATCCATGCCGGGCAGGAACAAGAGGAGAAATTGGATAAAATCAAGGTCCCTGAAAGCCTGCCCGTGCTGGTTTTGCGCGATATCGTGGTTTTTCCCTACATGATCGTACCCCTGTACGTCGGGCGCTCCAAATCCAAAAAAGCCGTCGATGCGGCACTGAACAGCGACCGCTTGATCCTGCTGCTGACCCAGAAGGACATAAACGTGGAGGATCCAAGTGAAGAGCAATTGTATCAATCCGGAACCGTAGCCCTGATCGTGCGCATGCTCAAGCTCCCCGACGGCCGCATGCGCGTGCTCATCCAGGGTGTGTCCCGGGTCAAGGTACGGACACTTATCGATGATGGAAAAATTCTGCAGGCCGAGGTCGTGCAAGTGGAAGACGAAGAACCTGCCGAACTGACGCTGGAAAACAAAGCCATGATCAAGAATGTACGCCAAAAATTCGAACAGGTCAGCAAGCTGGGAAAACAGATCTCCAACGAGATCCTGATCATAGCCGAAAACATTGAGGAACCGGGCAAACTGGCCGATATCATTGCCTCCAACCTGGAATTGAAGATCGAGGAATCCCAGAGAATCCTGGAAGAGAAAAATTCGCTCAAAAGACTTGGCAACATCCACGAATATCTGAATTATGAAATCGAAATGCTGAACGTGCAGAATCAGATCAACCTCAAAGCCCAGGGCGAGATGGACAAGAATCAAAAAGAGTATTTCCTGCGCCAACAATTGAAGGCCATCAAAAAAGAATTGGGTGAAGAGGCCGAGAACATTGACGAGATCAACGGTTATCTGAAAAAACTGGAAGAAGTAAAAATGCCGGAAGGCGCACGCAAGGAAACCGAGAAAAACATCGACCGTTTGAAAAAAATGCACCCGGAATCTGCCGAAAGCACTGTAATCCGAACCTATCTGGACTGGATGTTCGAACTGCCCTGGGGGACGGCCAGCAAAGACAACATGAACTTGAGGCGCGCCAAGAGCATATTGAACCAGGACCACTACGGACTGGAAAAAGTAAAGGAAAGGATCCTGGAATATCTGGCTGTCCGCAAGCTGACCTCAAAGGCCCACGGGCCGATCCTGTGCTTCGTCGGCCCGCCCGGAGTGGGCAAAACTTCCCTGGGCAAGTCCATTGCCCGCGCCCTGAATAAAAAGTTCGTGCGTATTTCCCTGGGCGGGGTGCGCGACGAAGCCGAGATCCGCGGCCACCGGCGCACCTATGTCGGAGCCATGCCCGGCAAGATCATCCAGGAATTGAAAAACGCCGCCAGCAACAACCCGGTGTTCATGATGGACGAAGTAGACAAGATCGGCATGGATTTCCGCGGCGATCCATCCTCGGCTCTTCTTGAGGTCCTGGACCCCGAGCAGAACAACTCCTTCACCGACCACTACCTGGGAGTACCTTTCGACCTTTCCAAGGTCCTGTTTATCACAACAGCCAACCTGCTGGAGCCAATCCAGCCAGCCTTCCGCGACCGCATGGAGGTCATCGAAATCCACGGCTACACCGAGGAAGAAAAAATCGAGATCGCCCGTCGCCACCTGATCCCGCGCCAGGTAGAAACCAACGGTTTGAACTCACATTTGATCGAATTCACCGCCGGGGCGCTTAAAAACATCATCGCCCTGTACACACGGGAAGCGGGGGTGCGCAACCTGGAAAGGGAGATCGGCGGTATCTGCCGCAAAGTGGCCCACAAAGTGGCTTTGGGTGAAAAGAAACTATATAAAATCACCATCCGCAACCTGGAAAAATACGCCGGCATCCCCAAGCTGTTCCGCGACCAGCTGCTGGAGGATAACTCGGTGGGCGTGGCCACCGGAATGGCCTGGACTCCCTACGGCGGGGACATCCTTTTCATCGAGGTCAAACTGATCCCGGGCAAGGGCACGCTGATCCTGACCGGGTCCCTTGGCGAGGTCATGAAGGAATCGGCCAGCGCCGCCTTGAGCCTGATCAAAGCCTCATCGGGCCAACTGCAGCTCGCTGCCGAAAAGTTCGAAAAGAACGATATCCACATTCACATTCCTGAGGGAGGCATTCCTAAGGACGGACCATCGGCCGGTATCACCCTGACCACGGCGCTGATCTCGGCATTTACCGGTATCGCCGTGAACCGCGAGATAGCCATGACCGGAGAGATCACCTTGCGCGGCAAAGTATTGCCGGTGGGCGGCATCAAGGAAAAAGTGCTGGCGGCGCGCCGGGCCGGGATCAGGACAATTATCATGCCGGAAAAAAACAAAAAGGACTTGAGCGAACTCAAGGACGGCCACATCCGATTAATGAATTTCATTTTCATTCATGACTTCAAAGAAGCGGTTAACGCCGCCCTGGTCAAAAAAATATTTTAATGGATGAGAAACAATTCGTCGCCTACCTGAAAGACAAATTCCCGTTCCAAAGCGGCCTTGGTATCGGCGACGACGCGTCGGTGGTCAGGCTCGGCAAATATTTCCAGCTGATCAGCACCGACATATTGATCGAAGACATTCACTTCCGTCTGCAGGATCTTTCTCTCGCCGAATTGGCTGAAAAGTCCCTGGCGGTGAACATCTCCGACATCGCGGCCATGGGCGGACAGGCACAATATTTTTACATTGGCCTGGGTTTTCCGGATGGACTGCGCCCCGAAACATTACGCGCTTTTTTTTCCGGTCTAAGCAGGGCCGCAAAAAAATGGCGGGTGGATCTGGCAGGCGGCGATTATTCGCGTTCAAAAAAAATGGTCATTGCCGTCACCATTGTCGGCCAAAGTAAAAAACCGGTTTTGCGCAGCGGCGCCCGACCCGGCGACTGGATCGCCATTACCGGTCCAACCGGAGGATCGGCTCTGGGCTTGAAATTGCTGCTGGCGGGCGAACAAGATTCCCCCTTCATCCGTCTCCACAAACGTCCCGAACCCCAATGCGAGAAAGGACTGCTGCTGGCCAGGTACGCCCACGCCATGATCGACGTTTCCGACGGGCTGCTGCTCGATCTTTCCCGGCTGCTCCAGGCCTCGGGCGTGGGCGCCGAGATCAATTATGAGAAGCTCCCGGTTTCCCGGAGCTTCCAGCAGCTGTGCCGGCAAAAAAATTATGAGGAGAAGGAACTGGTTCTGGCCGGCGGGGAAGATTACCAGTTGCTTTTCACCATATCCCCGCTCCAGGAAAGCCGCTTGCGACCAACCGGGATGACCTATCACCTGATCGGGAAAACCACCGGGCAGCGCCGCTTGCGCGTCCTTGAAAATGGGCGGCCGCTGAAAATTTCCCATCTCGGTTTCGATCACTTCGCCGACCCAAGTGACAAAAAAAGAGAAAACAAATGAAGATCGTAAAAAAAAACAGCTACAAACCGGAAGAACATGCCGCCGTGATCATTCCCGTTTTCAGGGGAACGCCTCTGGCTGCGATCTGGCGGGAATTCCCCGAATTGGAATTTCTCGATCGCGATAAAAAAATAAAGGACGCGGCCGGAGAAGCACAGGTTTGCCAGTCGCTGCAGCAGCAGCGGCTGTTCATGCTGATCGGGGCCGGACGCCGAAATTCACTGCCCGACGCCCGCAAACTGGCCTGCAAAATCATGACCCTTTTGCGGGAAAACCGCGTCAGCAAGGCCCTGGTTTATTTTATCCCGACGGGTCCATATTCCCATGACTACCTGGTCAACCTGGTTGATTACCTGCACCTGAACAATTACCGTTTCGACCGCTATCTGCGAAAAAAAAGCAAACCCGTACTGCGTCTCGATCTGGTATGTCAAAAAAAAATGCCGTTGCCGGCAGCAGACATCAAAGAAAGGGAAGAGATAAATAACAGCGCAGCTTTCTGCCGCGATCTGGTCAATGAAATCCCTGCCAAAATAACGCCAGATTCACTGGCGCAAACTGCCACCACCCTGGCCAAAGAGCAGCAACTCAAGCTGAGTATTTTCAGAAAGCCGGAACTGGCCGAACATGGATTGAACGGTCTCTTGGCTGTCGGTGCCGGGGCCTGTTGCTCCCCGGCCCTGATCCAACTGGATTATGTTCCGGAAAAATTCTCGCGCCACGTGAGTCTGGTCGGCAAAGGCATCACTTTCGATTCTGGCGGCCTGAACCTTAAGCCCGGCAACAGCATGGAGGAGATGAAGAGCGATATGGCCGGAGCAGCCGTTGTTTTTGCCATTATTAAAAGCGTGGCCGCACTTCGTTTGCCGGTGAAAGTCACAGCTCTGGCAGCCGTGGCTGAAAATATGCCCGGTAATCGGGCCTATAAACCCGGCGACATTATCACATACGCCAATAAAAAAACCGTTGAAATCGTCAACACCGATGCCGAAGGACGATTGATCCTGGCCGACGCCCTGATCATGGCCAGCCGGCAAAAGCCCAATGTAATAATCGAATTCTCCACCCTGACCGGAGCCATTATTACCGCCCTGGGAGACGGCATGGCCGGCTTGATGTGCCGCAATAAAAAGTTAAAAAGCGATCTGCTCCAGGCGGCCAATGCCTGCGGCGAATTGCTGTGGGAGCTGCCCCTTTTCAGCGAGTACCGCAAGGACATCACTGCCAAGATTGCCGATTTGAAAAACGCCGATTACCGTGGCGCTTCGTCTATCAAAGCCGGTCTCTTTCTGCAGGAATTCGTCGGCAAAACACCTTTCGCCCACCTGGACATCGCCGGCACCGCTTTCCTGAGCAAACCAGGTTTCTGGCTGAACACCGAGGGAGCCACCGGCTTCGGCGTGCGCCTGCTGGTGGAATATCTCAAGAACCTGTGCTGAAATATCCATAGAGGGCGGGATTATCCCGCTCCTTACTTCGGATGGCAATTCGGATTATGGGCGCGACAACCGCGCCCCCACCCTTGCAATTTAATCTATCCTTTGCTATTTTATAACTGGAAACAGGAGGAGCGGTGAGCAGTATTTTCAGCGTCCATTCCCTGGCGCGAAACTTTTTATATGACCGCAAGCAATACGAGGAAGTGAAGATCACCTGGTTCGTCCTGGAACGAAGCAGTCCGCTCGCGCCCTTCGAAACTGCAATCCTGGATTATGGCCAATTGAACGAAAAAGAACGCGCTTTCCCCGAGGAATACCTCAATGAACAATTCAGCCGCGAAGAAGCCGACTCCTTGAAGCGATACCTGGAACCCCGTCCGGATACAACGACCCGCATAGAAGAGATCGAACTCCCTGTTTCAGCCAATGCCAGCGGCTGTAGGCGGCTGGCACGCGGAGGCGGCAGTGATTTTTTTA
This sequence comes from Chrysiogenia bacterium, assembly GCA_043826505.1. GTDB lineage: Bacteria > Acidobacteriota > Aminicenantia > UBA2199 > UBA2199 > UBA2199. The sequence continues at coordinate 573,772 of JBDRQC010000007.1, forward strand.
TTTTGCACGGGGAAGCAGGCTATTCTTTACCCTTCAAAGTGGAAGGCTATTTCAGCGTGCGCTTTGCCGAGCTGAAGGTCAGCAGTGATGACCGGGCCACAGTGATCAACAAAAGATCATAGCCCTTTTTGGAGCCAATGCAATCTGAATCAAGACCATTGAAACAGGAGGCCTCATGCTCAAGATCGATCTCAGCGGCAAGAATGCGCTGGTCACCGGAGCCAGTCAGGGCATAGGCCTGGCCATTGCCATGGAGCTCGCCCGGGCCGGAGCCCGGGTGGCGGCCCATCATTTCAACCACGCAATCGAAATCCGGGACTTTCCCGGGCAGGTCCAGCCTTTTGCGGCTGACCTCGAGTCTCCGGCCCAAAGCCGGCAATTGTTCGCAACGGTGCTGGACAGGTTCGGCAGCCTGGACATCCTGGTCAACAATGCCGGTTTAACCATCGATTCGCCGCTTGACCTGGATGACGATCGCTGGCTGGCTGACTGGCGGAAGATCATGGCCGTCAACCTTGACGCCTGCGGCATTCTCTGCCGGGAAGCGATACGCCACTTCCAGGACCGGGGCGGCGGCCGCATCATCAACATCGCATCGCGCGCCGCTTTCCGCGGCGACATTGCCGCCTATCTGGCCTACGCCGCTTCCAAAGGGGGCATGGTCTCCCTGACACGCTCCCTGGCGCGGGCTTTCGGCAGGGATAACATCCAGGCCTTCATCATCGCCCCCGGCTTCACCCGCACCAAAATGGCCCAGCAGTTCATAGATATCCACGGCGAGGAACTGGTGCTCAAGGATATTGCGCTGAAAAGGCTGACCGAACCGCAGGACATCGCCCCCATGGTCACCTTCCTGGCCAGCGGCCTGGCTGATCACGCCACCGGCTGCACCATCGACATCAATGCCGCCAGCTACGTGCATTGAGATGTTCAGAGAAGAGAGAGGGAAGAATAAGGGAAGAGAAAGGGAGGAAAAAGTAAGAATCTAAAAACATTCGCTCGAATCATTTTCCCATCTTTTCCGTTTCTTCCCTCTGCCTTTCCATCATTCTTCCCTTTGTCTTCCCTGAGCATTGGTCTCAATCAATCGTTACGAACTAATTGACAAAACCCGGTTTTAATATTATATAAGTTGCACCAATGGAAAAATTCGTTGAAGTGAATATAGTCGGACTGATCATGGATCAGATATCCAAATCCCCGGTCATGGTGCTCAAAGCCCTGAACGAAAAAAAGATCATTCCTATCTGGATCGGCTTGAACGAAGCCAATGCCATCGCCCTGGAACTGGAAAATGTATCTTCGCCACGGCCCATGACCCATGATCTGATGAAAAACATCATGTGCGACCTGGAAGCAGTGCTGGCCAAGGTTAACATCACCAATATCATCCAAAATACCTACTACGCCGAACTGGTAATCGAAAAAAACGGCAAACAAAAGATCATCGATTGCCGCCCATCCGATGCCGTAGCCCTGGCCCTGAAAAACAGGGCCAAAATTTACGTTTCCAAACAGGTGCTGGAAACATCGGTCATGGCTGACGTTTTCAGCAATTTTTTCAGCGGCGAGGAAAAGATCGACAATTGGTTCAATTCCCTATCGGCAGACGATTTCGGCGAAATCGAACAATAAGAATTATTTGTCTTTAGCCTGATTCCAAAGTGTTTCCATTTCTGCCAATGAAGCGCTGCCAATATCCTTGCCTTGTTTTTTCAATTCCACTTCAATATAACGAAAGCGGCTGATAAATTTTTTATTGGTACGGGCCAGGGCAAATTCGGGATTGATCTTCAGCAGCCGCGATACGTTGGCCACGGCAAAAAGCAGATCACCGATCTCGTTTTCGGCTTCATGAAGACGGTTTTCATTGATTTCCACCTGCAATTCCTCTATTTCCTCGGCTACCTTGGCAAAAGCCTTGCCGGCATCGTTCCAATCAAAACCGACGCCGGAAGCCTGGGAAGCGATGCGGTTGGCCAGAAGCAATGAGGGCATGGCGGGTGGATAGTCGGAAATGACGCTTTGTTTGTTTTTTTCAGCGATCTTGATTTTTTCCCAATTAACCTTGACTTCATCGGCCCCGTTGACTTTTGCCGATGCAAAGATATGCGGATGGCGGCGAACCAGTTTCTCCGAGATGGTCGCGATCACTTCGCGAATGGAGAATTTCTTGTCTTCCTCGGCCAGACGGGCAAGAAAAACGACCTGCAGCAGCAGATCGCCCAGTTCTTCCCTGATCGCTTCGGCATTACCGCTGTCAATGGCTTCGATCAATTCGTGGGCTTCTTCCAGAACGTATTCCTTCAATGATGCAGGGGTTTGCTTAAGGTCCCAGGGGCAACCCCGCAGGGGGTGGCGAAGCCTCTTCATAATCCGGACCAGGCGACTGAATTCTTTCATTTCCTTTATCTCCGGGAGCAGCGATGCAAATGACATCATAGCGGCAAATCCCAACAAGCGCAAGCACCGGCAACAGGGCGGGAATTATTTTTTTTGCCGGCCGCCTATTGATGTTTGAAGAACCGCCATGCTTATGGTATAGTTATCTTGATGGGAAAAGGAAAGACGTATCCGGTAAAAAGGGACATCCGCTCCATAGCCATTCTCCTGGTCACCCAGGGCATGATCCGTTTGGGAGAAATCCCCGATCCCCTGAACGGACAAACCACTCTCGATACTGCCGGGGCAGAGTTCTTCATTGATCTGCTTACTGAACTTCAACTCAAAACCAGCGGCAACCTGCTCCCTGATGAGGCGGCTTTTTTAAATGATGTTTTAGAAAACATGCAAAAAATTTATTTAAAAAAAACACAAGCTAAAAATGGCTAAAAAAATAATTATGCCCCTGATCATCCTGGCCCTGCTGGCCTCTCTGTCCCCGGCGGCGACCAACCCTTGGGGCGATCTGAAAAAAATCCATTTCTACGACTCCATCGGCAACCTGGCCGAAGTTAAGAAAAACCTGGAGAAGCTCAACGCCCAGACTCTGCCCCATTCCGAAAAAATCGAACTTCTGAATAAATTGGAGGAATTGGGCGACCGCTATTATCAAAAAGGTGATTATACCCTGGCCGAAACATTTTTTAACAAGATACTGAACGTTTCCCCTCAAGATGCCTGGCCCATGTACAACAAGTTGGAAAAGATTTCCCGACGCCGGGGAAACTTCCTGTGGAACTTCAATTACATCGGACGGCAATTCGGACTATTGACGCAAGGGTTCAACAGTTCATTCATCCTGCTGAACAGCTTCTTTAATATCCTGCTTTTTTCAGGCCTGCTCCTTTTTTACCTGTTTACGGCCGTCATGCTTATCAAGTACTTCAAACTCGCCGCTCATGACTTCATCATAGGGAGCAATTCCCGTTTCAAGATCCGCAAGCTTCTCCTAATGCTACTGCTTTTGCTTTGGCCCCTGGCCCTGATGGGCGGTTGGGGATTCTATCCATTCCTTTTCTGCGGATTTCTCTGGGATTATTTCAACCATGACGACAAGGTGAATATCAAGCGCATTGTGGGTATCCTCCTGGTTTTGGTCTTCTTGCACAGCCTGGGACAATACCTGGAAAAAAGTCTGCAGACTCCCGGATTCCAAACCATACAAAAGATATATGCCGGGCATCTTTTCCCGGAAAGCACTTACAATCGCTTTGATAATGAGATGAAGATCATGCAGGCTTACGCCTATTACAACCGCAATCATACGAATGAGGCTTTGGACATCCTGCAGGCTACGGGCAACAATTACAATTCCACGCTCAAATTCAACCTGCTCGGCAATATTTATTATGAAAAAGGAAACGTGCCCCAAAGCATTCAATATTACCGCCAATCTCTGAGCCTGGATAACCAGAACCAGAGTACTTTGACAAATTTCACCATGGCCCTGCTGAAAAACAATGATCCGGAATTATTCCTTTTTTACAGCAAAAGCTACCCGCAGATCCAGGGCCTCAAGGACAAGGTCACGGCCTTGCAGAAAACCAAATTCCCGGAAAAAATATTATGGAACAGACTGCTGAAATTTTCCTGGCAAAATTTTCATGTCTGGAATTTTATGGAAATCGTTGCGATAGAATTTTTTAAATTTCCGCTGCTGCTGGCCATCCTGATCATGGCTGTTTATATCACTCTGTTGAAAAGATTTTCCCCTGCCTTGGGACAAAGCACATTTTGCAGCAAATGCGCCAAGATCATCAAAAAACTGTCGATTGAACAGGCCCACGCCTTGTGCGAAGGCTGCTATCAGCTGTTTTTGATCAAGGACCCAATTTTTCTTGATGCAAAAATCCTCATGGAGAAGGATATCAACCGGAAGTTACGTCTGAAGAAATCCCTGATCCTTCTGGTTTCCCTTGTCATCCCGGGATTTTCCCTGAACTTCGAAGACAAAAGCAGGGCATTCACTTTCTTGTTCATGCTGTTTTTCAATGTGTTCGGTTTTTTCCTTTTCACCGCCCTGGCTTTCAAAAGCTTTTTCGGCACCATTCCCATGTTCCTGAATATCATCGGCATCACGGCCATCTTATTGTACCTGGCCATCAATGCCTATGCACTGAAGGGGAACCACAATGGCTTTTAAAGGAACCCTGAGAGAGTTTAAAGTCCCGGATATCCTGCAGCTGATCTCCCTGCAAAAAAAAACCGGCATCCTGACCTTCAACAGCCAGGAAGGCTTCATTACCCTGATATTCGAGGACGGCTTCATCATCGGCATCGACGCCTTTCCCAAGAAGCTGGAGATGCGCGTGGGCAACGTCTTCGTCAAGCAAGAGATCATCAGCGAAGAGATGCTGCAAAGGGCGTTGTCCATCCAGAAAAGGACCAATCAGAAGGTCGGCGAGATCCTGATCGGCATGGGTATGATCGACGAGAAAATCATTCCCGAAGTACTCAGGATCCAGGCCACCCAGATCGTGCTGTCGCTGTTCAACTGGAAAAAAGGCGAATACAATTTCAAAGTGCTGGATTATGTCGACAAGGAACTGCGCCTGCTCAGCCCCATCGCCGTGGACAACCTGATCATGGAAGGGGTGCAGATGCTCGATGAATGGCCGCTGATTAAAAAAGTCATCCCATCCGAGGACATCATTTTCGAACCGGTTTTTCTGGGCAACAAGAAAATTTCAATGATCTCCGAATACGACGACGATCTGCAATCCAAAGACAGCAATACCCTTTATCTGACCGAGACCGAAGTCAATCTGCTCAAGTACATCAACGGCAAAAACACGGTTAAAGACATAGTTGAGTTGGGCTTGTTCACCGAATACAAGATATATAAAAATCTTTTCAACCTCGCCAACAAGGGGCTGATGAAAAAGAGGGAAAAAACTGAAATCCAGGCAATCCAGGAAAAAAAGTTTTCCGAAGATCTGGAGCATGAAAATGTTCGCAAGCTCAGCCGCTTGCATCAATTGTTCCTGCTGCTGCTGACCTTTTTGCTGCTGCTGACCTTTTTTACGCCAATGCGGCCTTTTCACAAAAAAAACCTGCTGCTGAAGACACAACTTTACCGCCTCAATCTTTCATCGCCTCTGCCCGCACGCTAATCAATGAAATTCCGCAGCCGCCTGGAAAAACTCTCCAGGCCCAGCGCTGTGGCTATCGGCAATTTCGATGGATTTCATGCTGGCCATAAAACGATCATCGAGACATTGCAGCAAATCGCTTGCTGCGAAAAACTGCTTGCCGTTGTCCTCACCTTTCACCCTCATCCCCGCCTTTATTTCAACCACCCCATCCAGCTGATCAGTACCGACCGCCAGCGTCGCGAAACCCTGAGCCGCCAGCAGCTGGACTATCTTTTTTTCATCGATTTCAGTTCAGTGGTGGGTATTCCAGCACATGATTTTGTCAGGGATTTCCTCATGGACAAACTGCTCATGAAAGTGCTTGTCATCGGCGAGGATTTCCGCTTCGGCCGCAGCCGCGAAGGCGACCTGGCGCACCTGTATAGGGAAGCGGCAACAGCGCATTTCAAGATAATGCAATCCGCGCCGGTAAAAATCGACGGCTGCCGGGTGGCCAGCTCCCTGATCCGCAAAAAACTTGCCGCTGGAGCCATCCGCGAGGCAAACCGCATGCTGGAAAAGCCCTATTACATCGACGGTATCGTGGAAAGAGGGGCGGGAAGAGGGAAAACAATGGGTTTTCCGACCATCAACATCGCGACCAAGAACCAGATTCTTCCCAGCGGTGTTTTCCATACCCGTGTCCAGATCGGCAATCGCCAGTTCGTTTCGCTAACCAATATCGGTTTCGCTCCGACCTTCCATGCTGAGGCCGAGGTTGCCCTGAAGATCGAAACCCATATCCCCGGTTTTCAGCGAACGATTTACGGCAAAAGGATTCGCCTCTTTTTCATCGACAAGATCCGCGAGGAAATGGAATTCACTTCGGTCCAGGGTCTGGTTGAACAGATCCGCCAGGACATTGCCCGGCTCAGCATTTGACAAAAGAACGCTTTTTTGCTAAAGTTTGACCACACCTCACATTGTACCATTCAGGAGCTACCATCATGAATCAAAAAAACACGGATGCCGAAACAAAGTCCGTTTCCAAGGCCGACAACACTGGGGATGTGCAGCCAGCGGCCCAGGACAAGGAAGAGAATGTCCTGATCCGGCGTTTTAAAATCTCCATGAGCAAGGAGGATCTTGCCAGCGAGATCGATACCCTGGCCGTGCAGTACAGCCAGAAAGTAAAAATGCCCGGTTTCCGCCAGGGAAAAGTCCCGGTGGATGTGGTTAAAAAAGTGTACAAACAGGCCCTGAAAGAAGAGGTTATTCAACAGGCTGTCAGCAAACTGGCCTTTGCCCAGATCGAAAAAGACAAGATCGCCGTGGCCAGCGAACCATATGTGGAAAAAATAGACAATCCGGAAGGCGAGGATTTTCAAGCCGACATCGCGGTAGAAACTCTCCCGGAAATCAAGCTTCCCGACCTGGAGACCCTGCAAGTCAGAATTGTGAGCGCCGATTTGCATGGGGAAGCTTTCGACGAAGCCAGGCAGATCGAAAAGGTCCTGGAAGCCAACAAAAGATCACTGCCGGTCAAAGACCGCGCTATCGCCGAAAACGACCTGGTTCTGCTGTTGGTGCAGTCTGTGGACACGAACGGCAAAAGGAAATGGCCGCGCCAGGAAATCTATTTCATGATGAACAAGGAAAAGGAAGCGGAAATCGCCGGACTGCACGATGAATTGCTTGGGAAAAAAAGCGAAGAAAAATTCACCATCCTGAGATCCTACCCGGCCGCTGCGCCGAAAAAGGCCTGGGCGGGCAAGGATATTGAACACCAGGTGGAGATCAAAGCCATCTATGAATTAAAAAAACCGGAACTGGATGACAATTTCCTTAAATCCCTGGGCATGAAAAATGTCGAAGATTTTAAAATCAAGCTGAAAGAAGAATACCAACACCGCCAGGAGCATCAGAAGGACGAAAAAATCATGGAAGGCATTTACGAAAAACTTCTGGAAACAAGCCAATTTCCAGTTCCACGCTCACTGCAGGAACAGGAAGTGGCTCGCCAACTTTCCCAGAACCGCCGTCCACTGAATTTTAAGGATGACGGAGAGAAAGCCAAGTTTAAGGAGATGATGTTCGCACAAGCCGAAAAAGCTGTCCGTCTGTCATTGATCCTGGAAGAGGTTCATCGCCAGCACAATATTGCCGTGACCGACCAGGATCTGGAAAAGGAATACGCCCACCTTTCCCAACACCATTCACTGCCGGAAAAGGAAATCAGGAAATATTACAGCGAAGAAAAAAAGGCGGCGGAACTTCGCAACCACCTGCTGAACGTCAAGATCAACGCGTTCATCAAAGATAAAATAAAAATTAAAGAGGTATAGCATGCCACTCATTCCCATGGTCATCGAACAATCAGGCAATGTCGAAAGGGCTTATGATATTTATTCCCGGCTGCTGAAGGACTCGGTCATATTCCTCGGTTCGGCCATTGACGACAACGTAGCCAACGTCACCATTGCCCAGCTGCTGTTTCTGGAAGCCGAGGACTCTGAGAAAGACGTGTCAATTTACATCAATTCCCCGGGTGGCGTGATCAGTTCCGGCATGGCCATATATGACACCATGCGTTTTATCAAGAACGATGTTGTGACCATTTGCATTGGCCAGGCGGCATCCATGGCCGCCATTCTGCTCGCAGCCGGCACCAAGGGAAAGCGTTTCGCCCTTCCCAACTCCAAAATCATCATCCATCAGCCTCTGGGAGGTTTTGAAGGCCAGGCCACCGACATATTGATCCAGGCTGAGGAGATCCGCAAAGTCAAGGAAAAGACCATCGAGATCCTGGCGCTGCACACCGGCCAGAAAAACGAAAGGATCGCCCAAGACATAGAAAGGGACTATATCATGTCTCCTGATGAAGCCCTGAAATACGGCATCATCGACTCGGTGATCAGTGATCGCAAAAAGGAAAAAAAGGGATCCAAATGAAGGAAGAGAAAGAGGCCCGGTGCAGCTTTTGCGGTATCCCCCAGTCGCGGTCCATGAAACTGATCGCCGGCCCAGGGGTATACATCTGCGACGAATGCACCAAAACCGCCTTCAACCTGATATTCAGCGGTGGGGAAACACCGAAGCCCCCGATCAGCGGAAAAAAAATAAAGTTGTTGACCCCGATCGAGATCAAAGCCAAGCTTGACGATTACATCATTTCCCAGGACACGGCGAAAAAGAAGCTGGCCGTGGCCGTTTACAACCATTACAAGCGGATCAGCCACAACCAGAACCTGACCAAAGTCGATATCCGCAAGAGCAATGTCCTGCTTATTGGACCGACAGGTACCGGCAAAACCCTGCTGGCTGAAACCCTGGCCAAGATCCTTGATGTACCGTTCGCTATGGCCGACGCGACCACTCTCACCGAAGCCGGATATGTAGGTGAAGATGTTGAAAATATCCTGTTGAAGCTCTATCAGGCTGCCGGTGAGAACAAAGAACTGACGGAAAAGGGCATCATCTATATCGACGAACTTGATAAAATCTCTCGCAAAAGCGAAAACCCTTCCATCACCCGTGACGTCTCCGGTGAAGGTGTGCAGCAAGCGCTGCTAAAAATCGTCGAGGGCACCGTGGCTAATGTCCCGCCTTTGGGTGGACGCAAGCACCCCTATCAGGAATTTTTAAAGATCGACACCAGGAATATATTGTTCATAGCCGGCGGCGCCTTCGTAGGCTTGGAAAAGATCATTACCCGGCGACTGAAAAAAAACCTGATCGGTTTCAGCAACAACAAGGAAAAGAACCGCCAATTCCGCTCCGACATCTGCGAACAGGTTCAGACCGACGACTTGATCCGCTACGGCCTGATCCCCGAACTGGTCGGCCGTTTCTCGGTGACGGGTGTTCTCAATGAGCTGGACAAAGAACAGCTGTACCGCATTCTGCTGGAACCCAAGGACGCCATCACCAAGCAGTTCAAGGCCCTCTTCAAGATGGACGGTGTGGACCTGGAATTCTCCAAGGAAGCTTTGGAAAAGATCACCGAGCAAGCCAGCGACCGTGGTGTCGGCGCCCGGGGATTGCGCGCGATTTTTGAAGAGATCATGCTTGATCTCATGTTCGAAATCCCATCCAAAAAAGACCAGCTCAGCAAAGTGCTGATCGATGGTGATTTCATCAAAGATAAAAAATGGATCGCCTGAATTCCAAGGAACTGATTCTACCGCTGATCCCCCTGCGGGAACTGGTTGCCTTCCCCACCGTCATCGTGCCGATCCTGGTGGGTCGCGACAAATCGGTCATGGCCCTGAAGGCCTCGTTGAGCACCTACGGCGGTTATATCTTCCTGGCCGCTCAAAAGAACCAGGTCACCGAAGCGCCGCTGCCCGAAGAAATGTACGAAATCGGCACCATTGCCAAGATCGAAAAATCGGCTGAGCAGAACAACGGCAGTTTCCGTATCGTCGTTCAAGGCTTGAAAAGAGGACAAGTCCTCAACTATGTCGACAACAGCGATTTTCACCTTGTTCGCCTGGACATTTTAGAGGAACACACTGACAGCAGCAAAGACCTGCTGGAACTTTCGCGCAACCTTATCGCCCTGTTCGAAGAATATATCAATTTAAAACGGGTCCGCCTGCCAGGCATCATGACCCGGCTGAGACCCAGCCAGTTGGCCGATGCCGCGGACATTATTATCTCCATCATCAACATCCCCTTGAAGATCAAACAATCGCTGCTGGAAGAGCTGAATACCTATGCCCGCGGCGTCCGGGTTTACAACGTATTGAAAAAAGAGGTCCTGCAACTCAGAAGCCAGCGAGACATCGAACCCAAGCTAAAACGCGAGGAAGGCCAGGAAACCGATTACGAAGAATACAGAAAAAAGATCTCGGCGGCCCAGCTGCCCGAGTACGTCAAGATCAGGGCCGAAGAGGAGTTGGAACGCCTGGCTGCCATGCCGCCGTTTTCTGCCGAAGGCACGGTTTCCAGATACTATCTGGACTGGCTGCTGGCCATCCCTTGGAAAAAGTTCAAAAAGGAAAACAAGGATATTCGGCTGGCGGCACAGATCCTCGACGAGGACCATTACGGACTGCGCAAGGTCAAGGACAGGATACTGGACTACCTGGCCGTACGGCTGCTGGTTAAGAAATCGGAAGGAGAGATCATCTGTTTTGTCGGACCTCCAGGAGTGGGCAAGAGCTCCCTATCCAAATCCATCGCCCGGGCCCTGGACCGAAAATTCGTCCGCGTTTCGCTGGGCGGGGTCAAGGATGAAGCGGAAATCCGCGGTCACCGTCGCACCTATATCGGTTCCTATCCCGGCCAGATCATCAAAGGCCTGAGAAAAGCCGCCAGCATGAATCCGGTCTTTTTGCTCGATGAGATCGACAAACTGAATTCGGATTTCCGCGGCGATCCGGCTTCCGCACTGCTCGAAGCTCTCGATCCCGAACAGAATGCTGAATTCACCGACCATTATCTGGACCTGGAGATTGACCTGTCCCAGGTCTTTTTCATCACCACGGCCAACTTCGCCGACAACATTCCTCCGGCCCTGCTGGACCGCATGGAAGTTATCGAGCTCTCGGGCTATACAGAAAGGGAGAAATTGCAGATCGCCAAGAATTTTCTGCTGAAAAAGCAGGCGGAAAAAAACGGTTTTTCCCCGGCCGAAATCCAGATCAGCGATGACGTCCTGCTGAGCATCATCAACGAATATACGCGCGAAGCCGGCGTGCGCAATCTGGAAAGGGAAATCGCGATAATTATGAGAAAAACCGCCCGCAACATTATCGAAACAGACAAAAAGCGCAAGAAAAAGGGAGTCAAGATCATCGATCAGGCTTTGTTGCGGAAATACCTGGGCATCGCCAAATTCAACAACCAGAAGATATTCCACAGCAACGAGATCGGCGTGGCCATAGGGTTGGCCTGGACCGCGGCCGGCGGTGATATCCTGGTGGTGGAAGCCCGCATGCTGAAAGGCAAGGGGGAATTGATCCTGACCGGCCGTTTGGGTGAAGTGATGAAGGAGTCGTCGTCAGCCGCTTTCAGCTACACCAAACTTAAACTTTTCGAGTTGGAGATGGACACCGAGGAACTGAAAAATTACGACATTCACCTTCATATCCCCGAAGGGGCTGTGCCCAAAGAGGGACCATCAGCGGGCGTCACCCTGGCCGTATCACTGCTCTCCCTGCTGACCGGTATTCCGGTCAGGTCCGATTACGCCATGACCGGCGAGATCACCCTGCGCGGCAAGATCCTGCCGGTCGGCGGCATCAAGGAAAAGATCATCGCCGCCCACCGCTATGGCATCAAGCACATCCTGATCCCGGCGGACAATGAAAAAGATTTTCAGGAAGATATTCCCGAAGAATTGAAAAATGATATCCAGGTCCACACGGTCAACACCATGGATGAACTTCTGGACATCGTCCTGGAACATCCCATTAAAATAAAAAACATCAAGAGCAGGATTATCAGACCATTACAAGAAGCAAATCTGCAGTAAGCACGGTTTACCCAAATGAACATAAAAAAATCGGAACTTGCCGGGACTTTCTTCAATCAAAGCCAATTGCCCAGGGACAACCGCCAGAAGATCCTGTTCTTCGGCCGCTCCAATGTGGGCAAATCATCGCTGATCAACGCCCTGCTCGAGCACAAGCTGGCCAAGACAAGTTCCACGCCCGGAAAAACCCTGAGTATCAATTATTACCTGATAGACTCCAAACTGCTTTTCGCCGACATGCCCGGTTACGGATTCGCCAAGGTATCGAAAAGCGAGAGCGCCCGAGTGCGCCAGCTGATCACAGATTTTTTAAACCAGGTGGAAAACGTCCGCTTGGCCGTCCTGCTCATTGACTCCCGACGGGGCTTTCTGCCGCCCGACATAGACACCCTGGCTCAAATCGTAGAAAAAAAATTTCGCATCTTGACAATCCTGACCAAAAGTGATAAAATATCTTTTTCGGAACAAAAAAAACTCAACACGCAACTCATAAAAAATTTCGGCTTGCAGGCCATTTTTTTCTCAATCAAATCGCAAGCGGCAAAGAATGAAATTTGGAAATATATTAAAGAGGCCATTAAGGAGTAAATATGTATTCATTGAAAGATCTGCAAAACCTGAAAGCGCTGGAATTGAAAAAACTGGTCAAGGAACTGGAAATAGACGAAAAGGACATTAACGATAAAAATTCTCTGTTTTTCAAGATCCTTGACGTCCAGGCCCGCGCCAACGGCAAACTGTTCGCTGAAGGTGTCATTGAGGTGCACAGTGAGGGTTACGGTTTTCTGCGCTTCCAGGAATACGCTTATCTGACCAGCCCCGAAGATATCTACGTTTCTCCTTCCCAGGTGAATAAGTTCGACCTGCGCACTGGTGATACGGTTTCAGGCTCGGTTCGCCCACCCAAGACCGGAGAAAAATATTTCGCCCTGTTGAGCGTGGAAGCGGTTAACAATGAGGATCCGGAATCGGTTACGGAAAAGCGCCGCAACGTCCGGTTCGAAAAATTGACTCCTTTGTATCCCGATGAAAAGATCAACCTGGAAACCGGTCCCGAGAACATGTCCGGCCGGGTGATGAACCTGCTCACCCCACTGGGCAAGGGGCAGCGCGGCCTGATCGTTGCCGCTCCCCGCACCGGCAAGACCATGATCCTGCAGAGCATCGCCAAATCCATCGAGGTCAACCACCCGGAGATCAATCTGATCGTCCTGCTGATCGATGAAAGGCCTGAAGAAGTCACCGACATGAGCCGCAACGTCAAGGGCGAAGTCATTGCCTCCACTTTCGATGAAATCCCCATGCGCCACACCAAGGTGGCCGACATCGTTTTGGAAAAAGCCAAGCGCATGGTGGAAATGGGTAAGGACGTGGTGATTCTCCTGGACTCGATCACCCGCCTGGCCCGGGCTCACAACGCCATTACCCCGGCTTCGGGCAAAGTGCTTTCGGGCGGTATTGACGCCAACGCCCTGAACAAACCGAAAAAGTTTTTCGGCGCCGCCAGAAACATCGAAGGCGGCGGCAGCTTGACCATTCTGGCCACGGCCCTGGTCGACACCGGCAGCCGCATGGACGAAGTTATTTTCGAGGAATTCAAGGGCACGGGCAATATGGAAATCAATCTCGACCGCCGTTTGGTTGACAAACGCGTCTTCCCGGCCATCGACCTTTTCCGTTCCGGAACCCGCAAGGAAGAACTTCTGATTGAACGCGAGGAATTGAGCAAGATCTGGGTCCTGCGCAAAGTGCTTTCGCAGATGTCGGAAGTGGAAGCCATGGAATTACTGGTGGAAAAATTGTCCAAAACCAAATCCAACGCCGAATTCATCAACATGATGTCCAAGGGCATGTAATAACTCGAACGGAATCGGTGTACGGCGGACGGCGTACGGTAAAAGCCATTAATGAAATCGATCGAATTTCTTTTCTTTCTCTTACCGTAAACCGAAAGCCGTAAGCCGAGTTCTGAATGTCGAACGCCGAGTCCTGAACGTCGGACCTACTGTATCTCCAATATCTCCGTTATCCCTGCCTGGATCTCCTCCATCACTGCTTCCCAGGAATAGTATTTTTTCACATATTCAAGCCCTTTGGCCCCCATGCGCCTCCTAAGTCCCGGCCGCCGGTACAGTTTGCGGAATCCTGCCAAAAATTCCTCTTCATTGTCATAAGCCAGGCCGCCTGAGGAGTGGGTGACATGCTCCAGCAGAGCCGGACAGCGGCGATTGACCAGCACTGGCGTCTGCACGGAAAATGATTCCAGGGTAGTGATGGAGAGGCTTTCCAGCGGCGAAGGCTGCAAAGAGCATACAGCGCCTTTGAATGCAGCCAGCTTATCGCTTTCAGATACATAGCCCAGATATTTCAATCCCTGGCTGGCGGGGATATCCATCAGCTTTTTGCCGATCAGGATCAGGTCCACATATGCCTCTTTCTTCAATGCCGCATAATATTTATAAACTTCTTCCAGGCCCTTGCCCTTTTCAATGCGGCCGGCATAAAGCAGGTAGGGAGCGATCAGCAGGTAGCGGCGGCGAAATGCCTTGTCATCGACATCAGGATGCATATCCAAACCGGTTCGCACCAAGCGCATCCGTCCCGGCGGGGCGAACAACCGGCTCACCAGGTCCATTTCAGCCCGGGTCAAAAAAAACAAAGCCTGGGGACGGCGGAAGACCTCGCCCATGGCCCGCAGGTGAATTGGTGGCTCGTCGTGGGCAGTGGGAAAGAGGATTACCGGTTTACTGACCGCTTTGATCCCCTCTACGGTCGGATAATAAAGGTAGGTGAAAAAGAAAAAAAGATCAACATCCTTTTGCGCCACAGCCAAATCCTGGATCAGGTCGGGGCAGAAAGGTCCCTGTTCCGCAAACCATTTGGTTTCATCGCGGTCCGCCGCGGCGGCCGGAAAAAATTCTTCGGAAAAACTGTTGAATTTCTTGATATCGCGCTCATGGGCCACCGGAAAACGTTTGATCCGGACCCCTTTCAGGATCGACTCGCCGGCAGGATACTCATTGCGCCAGGTCAGGTAATCCTTGGCACAGGTGGTGAATACGGTGACGCGGAAGCCTTGTCTGAGCAGTCTCTCAGCGACGTTGCGGGCCAGGGTTTCGGCCCCGCCGATCACATCGCTGCCGTAGCGCTGAACCACAATGCCGATGGAAATCATAGTTTCTCCAGATAAGACAGCAGGATCTCGGGCCGCGCCTGCTGCTGATAGCTGGCAAAACGCTGCCGCGCCGATTGGCGCAGCCGTTCGCGCAAGCGCGAGTCGTTCAGGACCCGTTCAATCAGCGCCGCGGCGACGGCGATGTCTTTGCGGGCCAGAAGCATGCCGGCGCCGGCCAGGATTTCGCCAACCGCCCCGGCGTCGTATGCCACCACAGGCAATCCAAAACGGCAGCTCTCGATCAGGGGCAGGCAAAAACCTTCATGCTCGCTCATGGATACGAAGACGTCGGCCGCGCCATATACGGCCAGGAACTCATCCATGGGCAGATGACCGGTGAAAACCAGGTCCCGAGCCTCCAGCTGCAGGCGCTGGGCCAGGTCGCGCAAGGCGTAATAATAGCGTGGCAAGGTGCGGGTGTTGCCGGCCACGATCAAGCGCACTGACGGCGACAGGAATTTTCTGTAAAATGACAGGATCTTGATCAGGTCTTCAATTTTCTTGTTCGGAGTAATGCGGCCGACAAAAATGAGATTTTTCCTTCCGTCCTGGAACAAGTCAGCAAAAGAACGGCTGACAGGTCCATTATAATCGCAGCCATCGATCATGACCGGGAAAACGAACACATCGCCAACGCCCAGTTCCCTCAACTCGCCGGCGTTGAAGATCGAATCGGCTATAAAAAAATCGCAGTGTTCCTTGACCTGCATCAATTCTTCCCTGGCTTTTTTGGTCAGATTCTCCAACTGAGTGGAAAACCCGCTAAAAAACAGGCTGGGGGTGACGTTGTGATAGAGCAGGACTTTTTTGCCCGGAGCGCCAATAAAATACTCGCTGAGCGGGGAAGCGATCGCGAAATGGTAGATTTTCAAAGCCCGGGGATTTTCCACGTAATCGCTCAGATACACCGCCTGGCTGCGCAGATCGGCATCTATTGTCAACGCCACGATGCGACTTTCAATGCCGCGGCCGATCAGGAATTTATGAAAATACAGAACGGAATTGCCTACCGCATCGCCGGCATGAAACCCGGAGAGGAACTGTTCAACGATCATGGCCGGCCCGGCGCATTCATGGCATTACAACTGCTGCAGCCAAGCGAGCAGTTGCTCCGGGTCGGCCTGGCGGCGGTAGCGCCCGATGCGGGCTCCGGCTTGGGACCGCAGTTGCTGGCTCAACGACGGATTTTCCAGCACCTGTTCCACCAGGCCGGCTGTGCGCGCCGCTTCCTTGTCGCGGAACAGGATCCCGGCCCCATCCATGGTTTCGGCCACGGCGGCTGCGTCATAGGCCAGCAGCGGCACCTGAAAAACGCAACTTTCGAGCAGGGGCAGGCAGAAACCCTCGTGTTCGCTCATGGAAAGAAAAACGTCGGCCGCGCTGTAAACGGCCAGGAATTCATCCATGGGCAAATGACCGGTAAAAAAAACATCTTCGGCGGTCAGGTAAAAGCGGGCGGCCAGGTCGGAGACGGCGTGGAAATACTTTGGCAGGGAGCGGGTGTTGCCGACCACGATCAGGCGTACGGCCGGGGAGATATATTTCTTGTAAAAAAAAACAACGCGGATCAGATCCTCGATTCTCTTGTTCGGAGTGATGCGGCCGGTGAACAGGATGTTTTTTCTTTCGTTTTTCAGCAATTCCATATAGGCCCGGCTGGGCTCCTGGGCATAGTCATCGAGGTTGACCAGCAGGGGGAAGACCCGGACATCGCGGAATCCCAGATCGCGCAGTTCGCCGGCGTTGTACTGAGATACCCCCAGGGACAGATCGAAACAATCGCTGAGCCGCCCCAGGTGTTCTCGGCCGGCAGTGACAAAGCGCGTCAAGAAATCAGAATACCCTGCAAAGAAATGCGCCGGGGTGATATTGTGGTAGATCAGTATTTTTTTTCCATTCTGCTCCAAAAAAAAATCGGTGAGCGGCGATGGAATCGCAAAATGCAGGATCTTCAAGGAATTCGGGTCTGGTTTGCGATCGCGGAAGAGTTCAGCCTGGTCCTTGACGCTCTCATCGCAGGTCAAGGTGATCAGCCGGCTGGTGTGCCCCCGCTCAAGCAGGAAACGGTGCAGGGCCAGTGCGGAATTGCTGACTGCGTCGCCGTAGTGAAATGCCGGCAGAAACTGTTCGACTGTCATGGCTATTTTGTAGCAGAAAAAGCCCATGCGGTCAACTCCTGCCCTGGCTGCCGCCTGGAAACAAAAAAGGCTGGCCGGACGGTCAAAAACTGATTTGTTGCAAAAAAACTTATTTTTTAGTAAAACTATATTTCTTGCGGGAGGCACCATCGCAATCTTCGTCATCGCTGTGATCGTTCTGCTGTTCATTCTGCTGATCAGGATCCGTACCCATCCGGCCTTTCTTTTCGCGGCCACGTTGTTTCTGTTCTTCCTTACCGGGATGATCTCCGCCCGGCAATTGCTTTCCCAATTCATCAATCCGGCCCTGGTGACTCTGATCCTGGTTCTGCAGGCCGCTGCGGTGATCGAGAAAACTCCAATTACCACCTGGATGAGCCGGTTGGTTTTTCACTCCCACTCCCTGAGCAAGTCACTGGCCCGCTTGTGTCTGGGGGTCTTCCCACTCTCGGCCCTCATGAACAACACCGCCGTGGTGGCATCGTTCCTGGGACCGCTGAAAAATAACCGCCAGTTCCCCCCCGCCAAACTGCTGCTGCCGCTTTCGTACGCCGCGATCCTCGGCGGCACCATCACCTTGGTCGGCACTTCGACCAACCTGGTTGTCAATGGTTTGGCGCTGGAAGCCGGAATGAAAGGGCTGGGGATTTTCCAGTTCGCCTATATGGGCATCCCCCTCTGCCTGGGAGGCTTCATTTATATCGTTTTTTTTTCCAAGTGGCTGCTGCCGGCGAACGGGACGGCGATGAAGATCAGCCGTGATAATTATTTCCTGGAAGCACAGGTGCTGGATAATTCGGCCCATATCGGCAAAAGCGTGGCCGCAAACAAGTTCCGCAACCTGCAAAGCCTATTCCTGGCCGAACTTATCCGCAACGACCGGCTGTTGTCACCGGTCAACCCCGAGGAGATCATCCAGGCCGGGGACATCCTGGTTTTTGTCGGCGACGTGCACAAGGTGAAGGACATTCAAAATTTCGACCGTCTGGCCATTTTTAAAGAGGAAAACATCGCCATGCTCAGGAAAAACCTCCGCGAGGTGGTCTTGTCCCATTCCTCGTCGCTGCTTGGGAAAAAAGTGAAAACAGCTGATTTCAGGGCAAAATTCGACGCCGCAGTGGTCGCGGTTCGACGCGGCAATAAAAAACTCTCGGGAAAGATCGGCTCGATCCGGCTGGAGGCCGGCGACACGCTGCTCCTGGCCGTGGGCCCCGATTTCGGTAAACGGGAAAATCTGCGCAATAATTTTTTTCTGATCAACAGGATCCGCCTGCAAAAACTTCTATCCAGTAGAAACAGCGCCCTGGCGGTAACGCTGTTTGCCGCCGCTATCGCGGCCAGCGCCCTGAACCTGCTGCCGCTGCTAAATTCATTGGCGATATTGATGTTCATCTATATACTTATGGGTTTTTTTCGCTTCGAGGATATCCGTGCCAATTTGAATTTTGACATCATCGTCCTGGTCGGTTCGGCTCTGGGCATTTCCAAGGTCATGCTTGACAGCGGCTCATCCGCGCTCATCGCCAATGGCATTTTCTTCTTCGTCAAGGACTATGGCGCATTCGCCAACCTGGCCGGAATTTATTTCCTGACCATGCTGCTCACTCAATTGGTGACCAATAACGCCGCGGCCGCGCTGGTCTTTCCCCTGGCGTATTCCACGGCGCTCTCCCTGCAGGTCGACCCTCTGCCTTTCGTCATGGCCGTCGCCTATGGGGCCAGCGCCTCCTTCCTCACTCCACATGGCTATCAGACCAACCTGATGGTATTCGGCCCCGGAAATTATAAATTCAGTGATTTTTTGAAAGCCGGCCTGCCGCTGATGGTGATTTACAGCGTGATCACGCTGGTCCTGCTGCCGGTTTTTTTTAAATTCTGACCTTTGTTGCCAGTTCAGAGGATATGCCAAGATAAAAGAAAATGAATTTCAAGCGCCAAAGTTAATTTTTGGGCTGAGGAAAACATAAAATGGCGGCCCATCGCGGCGGTGACAGACCTTCCAATGCGGATGAAAAAGGGAAATGAAAAACCGGGCCGGCCTGCAGCCGGCCCGGCATTATAGGAAAACTATCTGATTAAATAAAAAAGCCTAATTACCAAAATTTCTTTGAAATTCTTCCATTGCCCGCCTACTCGCTCTTAAATTACTTCCGACAACCATTTCCCAATAAATTTTGAAGCTAAGCATGAATACAAGATAAAAAACAATATAGAAAACAACACCAGTAATTATTGTGAAAGGAACTAGCTTATCCCCACTGATCCCTTTCAAAATTGGAAGACCTACATAGGCAAGATAAATCGCATAGGGAAGACCGAAGACCAGTACTGGCCAGAACCAAGAATAAACAGAAAAACCCCCAGCAATAAAAATGAACAAGAAACTTGCCAGAGAAAATGGAACCAAAGAATATACGGTCAGTTTTTGCGACTCGACCAAATCATTGCTACCGCTGAATTGAGGAGCAATTACATTGATGAGAAGCCCTGACAAATATACCCCGCCAAGGACAAAAACATAAGTAATGATCGTCAGCAGAAGAGTATAGTGAAATCCAGCAAAACCCACAGCGAATAAATGCGCTAATAGAACAAATAGAGAAGGAAGCGCAAAAACAATGCAGGCGAATTTCAAGTACAAATCTTTAATTGAAGTAGATTCACCTTTGATCTTTTCCCATTCGCTTTTTGGCTTCGTCAAAATCCCCAAAACCCTACTAATAATTGAATTAAAATTCATTTTAGCCTCCTGCATATTGAATAAAGAAACTGATACACCAAAGAATTAAAAAAGTCAATCATAATTTCTGAATTATGAAATCGCGATGTCAGGATCTAAATTAATCCTATATCTGACAACTGCAATTCATTAAGCGACGAATTGGCGGGTTGGGTTTCAATCGCTTAATTCGCGTTTCTTTTTAATTGTTTCTCAATTGATGCCAATAAATCATGTATGCTAAAAATGACGATGATGCCTTCACAAATAATACGCCAAATCAAATTGCCAACACTAAGTATCAATAAACCCATAAGGATTTTATTCCCGGGATTATAGCCCGAAAATCCAAATGCATCTCTTTGCTTTTCGAATATCGTACTTAATCCGGATATCGAAATATAAAGAAATCCGATCACATAGATGATTTGAATGAGGAGTGTACTTAGAAATTTTTTAAAAGATATGAAATTGAAAAATCCTTCTCCGCTTTGTTTCTCAACACTTTTTTGCTCTTCCATAAATCCTCCTTACGATAAATCATTTTTTTATTTTGAAGTTTGCGGGAATTCCATTGTAATAAAAATGATATTTAAATTGTTTGTTTGCATCTACTTTTTTAATTAACGTTATCTTTATGTCAGATCAGATTACGCCTCTCCTACCAACTTTGTAATTCATTCCGGGCACTTTCTCCAGCAGAAACAATACTAAAATATTGAAATCCAGATATCACAGTTCCAATCAAACTAATCGTAAGAGCAACAATTGCAAATGTTTTTTTAGCTTTTTGATTATTCGCAATCATCAACGCAATTCCCGAAATTATCGCTGCAGGGATACTAATAAAAAAAGCCAATGAACCTATGCACGGAATGAAAGAACTAAGCATCCCAATCAAACCAAATACAAAACCAATCACTGATAACGCAGTAACAGCTCCGGATTCCTTTAATTCCTCAGACATAATTCCCTCCTTTCCAGCAAAAACTCATTCGCAATAAAATCATTGATACCATAATAGAAATTAAAAGACAATTGAAAAATCGCCCAGACATCGCTTCGTTTATTTAAGATACTTTAAATAAGATTCTCCCGCTTTAAAATAGGAGCATTTTTCATTGGGAAATACGAATGTAATCAATATTGATATTACCAGAGTCTCCATCATCATATTTGTAAGCAATCGAATTTTGACCTGATTTTAAAGCAATGAGTTCGATTTTATCTGCCCAATTATCCCAACTATCCAGACTTGGTAAAATTGTCTTTTTCACTTTAGTTCCATTTACATAAATACTTACAGTCATATCTGAACCTCGAGCATTTGCATACCGCAAAGTGACCTCATATATGCCATCAGAAGGAACTTGAATGGAAAAAGTGGTTTTTGAACCTAAACCCATATAGCCATATCCGTCGACGTATCCCCTGCCAGAAAATCCGTAATGTTCAGTATTCACTTTCGCTGATCCTGTAATTATTGCATTTTCCGCTTCATAAATAGTTGAGAGGGGCGGTCTCGCAGGTTCAGGACTTGAACTCTTTTCAATTGATGATTGATTTATTTCGGGACCAAGCGTTTCATTTAAATTATTATCAGCCTGATATTCATATGCACCCAAATCTATTTTCCCGCTTATTATTCTTGTCTTCCCGGCAAGATCGCGCATTGGAATTTTTACCTTCATTTTAAATTCTCTTCCATAGCTTTGATTGATAGACTCGATTTGATCAGAAATAATTGTTCCTGCATTTACACAAGGAGAATCCAATTGAAGCTTAAAATTGCCGCTCTGTGGATTAATAAATTTTGGATCACCTTTAATATTATGAGAACCATAATTTGCAGATCCCGATAGATTATTGACTAAGGAATAATCAATCTCAAGTTTATCTCCCGAAGTAATATCATTAGCATCATTTCCATCAATATTTTTCCAAAAAATGGAATTAAATATTTTGCCACTTCCATAGAAAGCCCCCCCTCCTCCTTTCGATTCATTCTCATAAAATGTACACCCGATAATTATGTATTCTCCTAAAGCTTCTTTTTTTAAACTTACTGCTCCTCCATTTTGAGCCGCAGAATTATTCTTAAATAAACAATTAGAGAAGTAGTTCGCAGATTCCCCTCCTTTGACTGCCCCCCCTGAACCCAATGCCGAATTTTTATCAAATACACAGTCTTCAAAGTAACCTACCCCTGTATATTCTGACCCAACAGCGCCTCCATCTCCCTCACTGGTATTGTTTTCAAATTTACAAGATTTAAAAGTCGCATCATATGAAAGCATGACCACTCCTGAATCTGAATAATTATTCCTAAATATACAGTCGTTGAAGTTGGAGCTACAGCCGACAAAAATAATCCCGCCTCTAAGTCGAGATGCCGATTTTGTTGAGTTGTGATCGAAAATACAGTTTGAGAAATAACCCCCTTCAAAAATAGCAGTTCCGTTATTATCAGAAAATGTGCAGTCTGTAAAATTACCGCTTCCATGGACGCATACACCTGAGTTATTTTTAAAAGAACAATTTGCAAAAGCTCCTCCACCACTAACGGCTATGTCCGAATTTGAATTAAATGTACATTTTATAAAATTTCCACCATCTTTCACGGCATTTAAATTATTCTCAAATGTACAATTTATAAAATATTTATTCCCTCCACAAATAAAACCATCATATCCAGTTTTGTTATTGAAGAAAGAACAATTTAAAAAAACTACCACATCTGTTTTATTTCTTGGCACTGAAATTCCGCCACCCTTAATATTTCGAAATATTAAATATTCAATTTTTATTCCATTTTTTGCAGATTTAATGTTAAAAAAGTAATCTGTATTATCTGCGCTAATTTGTTCATTTAATTCTGTATAGGTATTACGAAGCTGCCCATCCTGGGTAAATGAGGAATTCCAACCACCACTAATTTTTATTCCATGTTCCCAAGATTTCGTTTCAACAATTTCAATTTTATTTAATTTATATTCGCCTTCTTCAATGCAAATAGCATCCATATCCTCTGCCGAATTGAAAGCCATCTGCATCCCATCCTTTCCAGTGTAATCTCCATTCGCACCCACCGACAAAATACGATAGATCTTAATTACTCCCAATAGTTTACCTTGGATTTCATCTCCGCCAGATATTTCAAAAACTAAATTCCAAACTCCTTTTTGAATAGGTGTTCCTTCAAGTGCATTTGTTTGGGAGTTAAAAAAAAGCCCTGGGGGAAGGGTATTTTGGTCAATTGAGATTTTGTAACTAAGTGTTTCAATTATTGGTTTTATAAGACAATTATAGGGATGGTTTAAATAGCCGTCACGTATATTATTTATCTCAAATATTTTTTCAGTAGGCTTTAATTCGTCAAGAGCATCATGAGACCTATTTTCTTTCGACTCAATTGAGTTCCCTCTCCTGATATTATTTGCATTAATCATTTGATGCAATTCTTTTTTTGCACTTTCGCCAGCAGCAATAATGCTAAAGTATTGAAAACCAGAGACAACAGTTCCAATCAATCCAATCGTAAGAGCAACAATTGCAAATGTTTTTTTAGCTTTTTGATTATATGCAATAAGTAAAGCAATTCCCGAGATTAATGATGATGGAATACTAATATAAAACGCCAATGAACCTATACACGGAATGAATGAACCAAGCATCCCGATTAAGCCAAAGACAAATCCAACAACTGACAACGCAATAACAGTTCCTGAATCGTTCAATTCTTCTGACATAATTCCTCCTTGAACTATCAAATAAATAAAAATACTTTAAAAACAACACCCATTATTATGATTTGAAATATATCCATCCAAGGAACCCACCATTTCTTAATAAAAATCGGGACACTTCTTAAAAGTAACTGAATTACTAAAGCTATCACAATCCAATAACCATTTGGACTGAAATGAATCGACATAGTCCATTTATTATTATAAAGGGCAACTATACTTCTTGTTATTCCACAAGTTGGGCAGTTATGCCCTAAGTTTTTTTTTACAAAGCAAGTAGGCATAGTTAATTTCAAGAAATTACTTTCATTTGATATTTTCGGGATATAAATAAAGATAGGAATTAATAACAAAATAAATAAA
>JBDRQC010000008.1:0-208111 GCA_043826505.1 Chrysiogenia bacterium
CGCTTTTTGCTTTCGGCATCAACTGCGGCACAGGTCCGGAAGACATGCGTGACGCGGTCAGGGTCCTGGCCGCCGCTTCCCCGTTCCCGCTGGCGGTGATGCCCAATGCCGGACTGCCGAAATTCAGCGAAGGCAGGTATCTCTACGACCTGGAACCGGAACCGTTCGCGCGGCAAATGAGCATTTTTGTATCTGAATGCGGGGCGAGCCTGGTCGGCGGCTGCTGCGGGACCACTCCCCGCCATATCGCAGAGCTGGTTCGCGTGACGGAGCGGCAGCGGCCGGGGGCGCAAAAGGAAACAGTATCCACGGGGATGGCGACATCCCTTTTTTCGATGCAGGAATTCCGGGTAAAACCCGCCCCCCTGATCATCGGCGAGCAGACCAACGCCACAGGCAGCAGGCAATTCAGGTCGGCGCTGCTGTCCGACGATCTGGACGCCATGCTGGCCGTGGCCCAAGCCCAGGCTCGGGAAGGGGCGCACTTGCTCGACCTGAACGTGGCCTATGCCGGGCGCAGCGAAGCCAGCGACATGGCCCGGGCGGCAGCGCGGCTGAACTCGCAGAACCACCTGCCGCTGATGCTCGACAGCACCGACCTGGAAGCGCTCGAGGCGGGGCTTGAACAATGCGCCGGCCGGACCGTGATCAACTCCATCAACCTTGAAGACGGGGGGGCGCGGGCTGAGAAAATACTCAGCCTGGCAGCCGATTTCGGCGCGGCCGTAGTCTGCCTGGCCATCGACGAACGGGGCATGGCCCGCGGCCGCGAGGAAAAGGCAGCCGTGCTGCAGCGGCTTCACGACCTGGCTGTTTCCAGCGGGCTGCATGCGGCCGACCTGTTCCTGGACCCCTTGACCTTCACTTTGGGTTCCGGAGATCCCGCCCTGGCCGGGGCCGGGGTGGAAACCCTGGCTGCATTGCCCCTGCTGAAGGAAAGAATGCCCGAAGCCCATACCCTGCTCGGCGTGAGCAACATCTCTTATGGCCTGCAGCCCGCGGCCAGGAAGATCGTCAATGCAGTGTTTCTTTATCATGCCCTGCAGCATGGCCTGGACGCCGCCATTTTCCACGCCGGCCGCATCATGCCTTTGAACCGCATCGCCCCGGCCGAGATCGGCCTTGCCGAAGATCTCATATTCAACCGCCGCGGCGCCGGCGATCCACTGCTGGAACTATGCCAGCATTTCCAGGGCAGAAAAAACAGCATCGACCTTGTGAGGGCGGCCGACTCAAGCCCGGAGCAACGCCTGCGCGCCGCCGTGCTCAACGGCAATGCCGCCGGCATCGAAAAGGATCTCGAGATACTGGCAAGTAAAATGCCCGCCCTGGATATCGTCAACGACATCCTGCTGAAAAGCATGGCCGAAGTGGGGGAGTGGTTCGAAAAAGGGATCATGCAACTGCCATTTGTTCTGCAGGCGGCCGAGGTGATCAAGGCCGCCCTGGATTTCCTGGAACCGCGGCTGTCAAAATCGGCAAAGCGCCAGCGCGGCTGCATGGTCCTGGCCACGGTCAAGGGCGACATCCACGATATCGGCAAGAACCTGGTCGACATCATCCTGCGCAGCAACGGCTACCATGTCGTCAATATCGGCACCGACCAGGGCGCTGCCGAAATCGCGGCCGCCGTGGAGCGTCACGATCCCGACCATGTCGGCCTGAGCGCCCTGCTGGTCAAATCCACGCTGGAAATGACCGGCATCCTGCGTCATTTGGCTGAAAAAGACATACGCGTCCCCGTGATCTGCGGCGGGGCGGCCGTAACTCCTGATTTTGTCGCTTCGATGCTGCAGCCTGTTTACCCGGGAAGAGTCAGTTACTGCAGCGATGCCTTCGCGGCCCTGAAAGTAATGGAGGGGAGTGTCATTCCCAGCCAAATTCAGGTTACAAAAAAAAACAGGCGAAAAAGAGCAATTACCGCTGTCGATTCCATTACTTCCAAGCAGCCGCTTTTATCCCCACCCTTTTTCGGCACTAAAACCATGACCTGGTCCCTGGATGACATTCTTCCTTTTATTGAAAAAAAAATTCTGATAAAATCCCGCTGGCGCATGGGCCCGGGAAGTGCCGCCGAGCAATTTTTCAATGAGATAGTCCAACTGCTAAGGGACAATCGCATCACGAGTTTTTCAGCCGCTTACGGCTATTTCAAATGCCGTCGCCAGGGCAGGAGATTGCTTATTGACTCCGAGCCGGGCGTGGTCAACATTGATTTCCCAGTGCACATGCAGATATCTTTAGCCGAATATTTCCGCGAAAATGACGATCTGGCAACGTTTTTTATAGTTAGTTGCGGAGCGGACATCTCCAGCCTTGAAAAAAAACTTTTCAGCGCCGACCTATATCAGCGCTACATGCTGCTGCATGGATTTGGCGTGCAATTGGCAGAAACCCTGGCGGACAGAATGCACCAGCATATTCTTCACGAGTTGGGCCTTCCTGAAAAGCAGGGTAAAAGGTTCAGCCCAGGCTATCCGGCCTGGCCCGAATTGGCCGATCAGAAAACACTTGTGCAGTTGCTGAACGCCGGAAAAATAGGCATTTGTTTGAGCGAAAACTTCCAATTGATCCCGGAATTGAGCGTCAGCGCCATGGTCGTCTTCCACCCCCAGGCCGAATATTTTAAATGATAAAACCGCCAGGTACTTCGCCGGCCATCCCGGGTCGAACCTAAATGCGCGGGAGGGGAGGAAATGGAAAACGAACTTGTCAAGGTAAATAGCGATTGTCCGCCGGCGGAAATTTCACCGCTCGAGGAAAGAATTGAATTCTGGCGGCAAAGAATAAGCCTTTTCCTGGGACCACTGTTGGCAGGGGCTCTATTGCTTGTCCCCATGCCCGGGCTGAGCCCCAGGGCCCATACTTTGGCCGCCGTGATCGGCTGGGTTGTGGTCTGGTGGATCGGCGAACCGGTGCCGATCCCGGTCAGCGCCATTTTCGGTGCGGTCCTTTGTATTCTGGCCGGAGTGGGTGATGCCAAAACGGTTCTGGCTCCTTTTGCCGAACCGACGATTTTCCTGTTCCTCGGCAGTTTCATCCTGGCCCGGGCCATGAGCGTTCACGCTCTGGACCGCAGGCTTGCCTATGGCATCATGTCAATGGCATGGATCGCGGACCGAACCTGGCGCATTTTATTCGCTTTCGGTGCCATCGCCGCCTTGCTGTCGATGTGGATCAGCAATACTGCCACCACGGCCATGATGCTTCCCATCGGCATCGGCATGGTTTCAGCCAATGCCGCCATGCTGGAAAAAAAAACCGGCATAAAAACAGATCCGGCCCGACTGCGCTTTGCGACCGCCATGATGCTCATGGCCGCATATGCCTCTTCTACCGGCGGCATCGGCACCCCGGTGGGCACTCCGCCCAACCTGATCGGCATCGCCATGATCGAAAAGTTCGCGGGGGTCAAAATACCGTTTTTCCAGTGGATGCTGTTCGCCGTGCCCATGCTGCTTATCATGTACGCGCTACTTTTTTTGCTGCTGTATTTTTTGCACAGGCCGGAATTGCCGCTTATGGAAGGCAGCCGGGAATTTGTGCGCCGGGAGCTGGTCAAACTCGGCCCCTGGAGCCGCGGTCAAAAAAACTCTCTGGCCGCTTTCCTGGTAACGGTCAGCCTTTGGGTGATCCCGGGTTTTTTGGCGATACTGTGGGGCAGCTCCGCTGCAATAACCAGATCGTACGGCCGCAGGCTGCCGGAAGCGGTCGCCGCCCTGATCGGGGCATCCCTGCTTTTTATTCTGCCGCTGGATTGGAAAAAAAGGCAGTTCACCATTTCCTGGCGGCAGGCCCTGAACATAGATTGGGGCACCTTGCTGCTTTTCGGCGGCGGCTTGAGCCTGGGCAACCTGATGTTTGAAACCAAACTGGCGGAGCATATCGGCCAGGGACTCCTGCGCCTGTCCGGGGCCGAATCGCTGTGGGCCATCACGTTTGCGGCCATATTCATTGCCATAGTTGCCAGTGAAACGACTTCCAATACCGCCGCAGCCAACATGGTCATTCCCGTTATCATTTCCCTGGCCCTGGCCGCCGGAGTCAACCCGGTACCCCCGGCTCTGGGCGCGATATTGGGCTGCAGCTGGGGATTTATGCTGCCGGTATCGACGCCTCCCAACGCTATTGTTTACGGATCGGGCTTGGTGCCGATCGTCAAAATGCTCCGGGCCGGGCTGCTCTTCGACCTGAGCGGGGGATTGGTCATTTGGGCCGTATTGCGTCTGCTGCTGCCCCTGATCGGACTGGCCTGAGCGCTGCGGTCACCTCGGTTTATTTGACTTTTGAGCAATTGCTTTCTATAATCCAAGTAATGAAAACCTGCCGCTTGGGATTTTTTTAATGGAAGAATTCATCTGCCCGGAGGGGCTGGGAAACCATTTTCCATTTTTGATCCAAAAAAACCTGGCCGCGATCGAAGCGGCATTCGACCTGGAAATATCCCTGCGCGGCAATAAAATAATGTTTTCCGGCAACGGAGTCCAGGTCCGGAAGCTAAAGAAATACCTGCAGCACCTGGAATTCATCCACAAGGAAAACGGCAAATTGCAGGACCACGACATCCAATTCAGCCTGAACCTGGTCGCGGACGGCAAGATCGAGCGGCTGCAGGAGAATTTTTTCAAGAAAAACATCATCAAAGTGGACGGCAAGGAAGTTTTTCCCAAGACAACCAACCAGCGCAGCTATGTCCAGGCCATCCAGGACCGCGACATGGTCTTCGGCATTGGTCCCGCAGGCACGGGAAAGACATTTTTGGCCATTGCCATGGCCTTGAATTTCCTGATCAGCAAGCGCGTGGAACGGATCGTCCTGACTAGGCCGGTAGTGGAAGCCGGAGAAAAGCTGGGCTTTCTGCCCGGTGACATCCAACAGAAGATCAATCCCTACCTGCGGCCGCTCTACGACGCGTTGTATTTCCTTATCGGTTTCGAAAGAACATCCGAACTGGTTGAAAAGGGCATCATCGAGATCGCTCCGCTGGCTTACATGCGCGGCCGAACCATAAGCGACGCCTTCATTATCCTCGATGAAGGGCAAAACACCGTGGATTCGCAGATGAAAATGTTCCTGACCCGCTTCGGGCTGAATTCACGGGTGGTGGTCACAGCCGATATCACCCAGATCGACCTGGACGAACCGAAAAAGTCGGGGGTTTTCAAGGCCATAAAAATTCTGAAAAATGTGCCCGGGATCGGTGTGGTCCACCTGACCTTGAAGGACGTGGTACGCCATCCCCTGATCCAGCGCATCATCGAAGCTTATGAACGGATGGAAAAATGAATTTTGACCTGGAATTAAAAAAGAAGAAAATCGGTCCCCAAGTGCCGGAAAAGGGCCGCTCATCGCGGGGCAAGCTGCTGATCGGCGCTTTTTTCGTATTCATCATCGCCTATATCAGCTACCTGCCGCCGGCGCTCTCCATCAAGGACACAGGTTTTAAGACCGGCGATATCGCCGGGGCGGATATCGTTGTCCGCAAAGATATGACCGTCGAAGACAAGGAAATGACCGAACTGAACCGGCAAAAAGCCCTGGACCTCCTGACCCCGGTCTACGAATTCAACGAGCAGAAGATCACCGGCAGCCAGATGCTGCTGAATGAATGGTTCGAGTTCTTCATGGATATCCGCAAGGAATTGCCCTTGAAAAAGCCGAACCTGGAGGAATTGCGCACCCGCATCAGCGATAATTTCGGACTCGACCTGCCCGCGGCGACAATAAACACCCTCATCCGTTCCAATCCCTTTGCCCGCATCGACCTGAACAGCCTGCTTCAGGAAATAGCCGACTGGGAAAAAAAGGGAATATTGCTCTCCAAAATAGGGATTCCCCAAGATAAAAATGGCATCATCACCCTTTTTAACGAGAAAACAGGCTATTCTCAGGCAAAAGTGTCGGACCTGTACGATTTGAATGAAATCAGCAGCCAATTATCGATATTTTTAAAGAATTCGGCCCTGAAAGATAGGGAAAAAGAGATATTAAAACCGATTTTACTGGAATTTATCAGCATTAATGTATCTTTTTCAAAAGTTCTGACCCGACTCCAGGAAGAAAAAACCCTGGCCCTGGTCAACCCGGTATTTATTCAGTTAAAAAAGGGCAGGATTATTTTGCGCCGCGGCGATGAGATCGGCAAGGATCATCTGCGCCTGATCCAATTGATCTCGGCCGAGGAAAAAACCGCTTCCAGCAAATTTCCGGATATTTTTCTCATTCTGCTCGTTCTAAGCATACTGTTCTTTTTTTTCTGGCGCTTGAACGTGCTCACCGGGATAGGCGGCATCAACCGCAACCGGCTGAATTTTGCCACGGGCATGACCTTCATCGCCAGCGCCGTGATCTATCGCCTGGCATTGTTCATTTATCCCCTTATCTTGAAAAACATCACCATTAACATTCACATGGACAGTGCCGGCCTGATCTATGGCATCCCTTTTGCCGTCGGCTCACTGATCATCGCTTTTCTCTTTGACCTGCAAAGCGCGGTCATTTTTTCCATTATCAACGCCGTCATCAGCGCTTTCATCTGCGACGGGAATTTCAAGATCGTGCTGTTCGTGCTGGTCGGCAACCTGGCGGTGGGATTCGGCATTGAGTATTACCAGCGGCTGAAGCGATCTTCCATTTTAAAGGCAGGTTTTTTCTGGCTGCTCCCTGTCAACATGCTGATCACGCTGATGCTGGCCCTGACCCAAGATAATGCCACCTGGCCCATGGTGGCTTTTTACGTGATGTTGGGAATTTTATCGGCCTTGCTGTCGGCCCTGATCGCCAATTTCATGATCCCGCTTTGGGAAGTGATATTCAAGCTGGTCACCGACCTGAAACTGGTCGAGATCACCAATCTGAATCTGCCGGTATTCCGTGAAATGCTGGAAAAAGCACCGGGCACCTATCACCACGCGCAGATGGTGGCTTCGCTGGCCGAAGCCGCCGCCCAGGAACTGGAACTGTCGCCGCTGCTGGTGCGGGCCATGGCCCTTTATCATGACATTGGCAAAATTGATAATCCCCAGTTCTACACCGAAAACCAATCGGTTTACGAAGACCCGCACGGGCAGCTCACGGCGCTGGAAAGCGCCAAGACCATTATCTCCCATATCCCCCAGGGCATGGATAAAGCCGAACAGCTGAAGCTGCCAAAAAAAGTAAGCCAGGCCATTTTCCAGCATCATGGAACAAAATTGGTGAAATTCTTTTATGACAAAGCCAGGGAGAGCGGCGCCAAGGATCTGGATGATTTCGATGAGAACATGTTCCGTTATCCCGGGAAAAAACCACAGGGCATAGAGGAGGCCGTCATCATGCTGGCCGACCAGGTCGAAGCCGCCGCCAAAAGTCTTTCTTCACCCGATGACCATGAAATTAAAAGCGTGGTGGAAAAGATCATTGCCTCGGATATCGCCGATAACCAGTTCGATGAATGTGACGGCTTGACATTCAAATCCCTGAATATCATTGCCGGCAGTTTCTACAACAAACTGGCTTCGATCTACCATAAGCGCATCGCCTATCCCGGTTTCGATTTCAGCAAAGAGAAGGCCAATGATTAAAATCCAGCATGAAGGATTTCCGCTTCCGGAAAAAAAATTCCATTCGTTGCTTGCAAAAATTGCCGGACGCTTGCAGCTCAAGGGGACCGTTACCATCCGCATCGCCGGGGCGGCCGAAGTTCGCGCCCTGAACCGCAAATACCGCCGCCGGGATTGCGCCACCGATGTGCTCAGTTTCCCGCTGGGGGAAAAACTTCCCGACGGTTTTTATGCCGGCGATATCCTGATCTGCTGGCCGGTCGCTGAAAAACAGGCCCGGCAAAACGCCCAGTCCACGGAAAGAGAATTACTGCTGCTGATGATACATGGCTTGCTGCACCTGCAGGGACACGATCATGAAAAAGACCAGGGTGAAATGCTGGTTTTGCAAAAAAAATTGTTTGCCGAGTACTGCGGGGAAATGCCATGAACCTGGCCATTCTGATCACTCTTTATATCGTCACCATACTTTTGCACCTGCTGGAAAGCAGTTTTGAAAGCTTTTCGCGCATTTCCCTGGCCAAATTCCTGAATGGCATGGGCGGCAAGCGCCTGCCGCGTTTTGCTTTTGTCGCCAAGTTCGACCTGGTCATTCACTCCCTGGCAACGGTTGTGTTCCTGCTGCAGATCGTCCTGCTGCTCTTCACTTTTCAAATGCTGGAAAAAGTCATCCCTGCCGCTCCGGTCCGCATCATGCTCATCGGCCTGTTCTACCTGGTTTTTTTCAACCTGGTGTTTTACATCTACGCCTACCTGAACCGTGAAAAAGTACTGCGCCGGCTTATTTTCCTGTTCCCGTTGGCCTGGATGATTTTTTACCCCCTTAATTTTATTTTTAGCGTTTTTTTAAAAGATAATCCGGCTGAATCCAGCGAAAATAAGGGCGAAGAACTGAGCGATGAACAGCTGGAAATGTTCCTGGAAGAGGGAGCCAAGGAAGGGGTCATTGAAAAGGAAGACCAGGAGATGATCGAAAGCGTTCTTGAGTTCGGCGATACCCTGGTCAAGGAGATCATGACGCCGCGCGTGGACATGGTGCATGTTCACATCGATGCCAGCCTGGACGAGATCATTGCCATCATCAATAAAAACAAGAAATCACGCTTCCCGGTGATCTCCGAAAAGATCGACAATATTGAAGGCATAATCCTGGCCAAGGACGTTCTCAATTACTGGGGCCGCAACGACTTCCACATCAAGGAGATCCTGAGATCGCCTTTTTTCATTCCGGAAACCATGCGCATCCTGGAGCTGCTGAAGGAAATGCAGAAAACCAAGCAGAAATTCGCCATAGTCAGCGATGAATTCGGCGGCGTGGTAGGGGTGATCAGCATGGAAGACATCATTGAGGAGATCGTCGGCGAAATCAAGGACGAGTACGACGATGACAGCGAATCGATAATCCGCGACCGTGACGGATTCATCGTCCAGGGCGATATCGATATTTATGAATTGAACGAAGCCCTGCAGATCGATATCGACGAGAACGAGGACTATCAGACCGTGTCCGGGCTGATCAGCTTCAAATTGGGCAAAATTCCCCAACCCCAGGACAAGATCATTGTCGAGGGCTTCATTCTCGAAGTAAAAGAAATGGAAAAGAACCGCATCAAGACCGTGCGCATCTACCATGAAAAAAAATAAGACCCGGCATTCCGGGTATGTGGCCCTGCTGGGCAGGACCAATGTCGGCAAATCGACCTTCCTCAATGCCCTGATGCAGACCAAGGTGGCCATTGTTTCCGACAAGCCCCAGACAACGCGCAAAAAGATCCTGGGCATCAAGACCACGGAGCGCGGCCAGATCATTTTCTTTGACTGTCCCGGCATCCACAAGCCCCATTTCCGACTGAACGAACTGATGATGAAAGAGGTCAACGATGCCTTGCACGATGCCGACCTTATCCTGTATTTCATCGATATCGGCGATGCCAGGCAGGATGAGTTCATCTTTTCGCAGCTGCAGAAAGCCGCCAAGCCCGTGTTCCTGGTGATCAACAAGATCGACAAGCAGAACAAGGCCCGCATACTGGAGAAGATCCAGAGCTATAAGGACGGGCTGCCCTGGAAAGAGATCGTCCCCATATCGGCCCTGAAGGGCGACAACCTCGAGTTGATCGAGGAACTGATATTCCAGTATCTGCCCGAGGGGGAAAACTTCTATCCGGCCGAGGAATATACCCTGCAGTCGGAAAACTTTTTTCTGGGCGAGCTGATCAGGGAAAAGGTGCTGAATTTTGTCGAAGACGAGCTGCCGTTCACCACCACCCTGAAAATCGAAGAGGTCAAGGACCGCGGCGAGGTGGTCTATGTGCGCGCCGAGATTTTCGTGGAGACGCGCGCCCAGAAAAAGATCGTTGTCGGCAAGCAGGGGAACTTGATCAAGCAGATCGGCAGCCAGGCCCGGCTGGCCCTGGAAGGGTATTTCGCCAAAAAGGTGTTTCTCGACCTCTTCGTCAAGATCGTGCCCGGCTGGCGCAACTCGCCGCAGATCATCAGGGAAACCCTCGGCTGAAAAGCCGCAGGTCATTTTCTCAAGTCAATTCTCAGAAATAAAACGATTGCTATTTATCCCTAAATATAATAAAATAGTATCTAAAAATGTTCAAAATAAATACGCTGCGCTCCAAGTTCCTGCTTTCTTTTATAGTGATCAGCCTGGCTTATATAGCCATTTCCTCTTTTTTCATACTGAATATGATCAATTCCACCAACAATCGCCTGAGCAAGGGCAATTTCGCGCACTGGGCCAGGGATTTCGAAGCCATGGTGGAACCGAATTTCATAAATTTCAACCAGATGAACCTGACCTCGCAGACCGAAGAGGTCCTGAAGGAAAACCGCAAGGATTTTATAATGCTCTTTGATGCGCAAAACAGGGAAATCGTTTACAAAGGTCCCGACTGGATCAAGGACAAGCTTGATCCATACAAATTGGACGCAAATGACCAGGTCCGGGAAGTGGCTTTCGATTCCCAGCCTTATTACCTGATAAGCCTGCCGGTTAAAGTCGACGCCGCGAACACCCTTTGGGGCCACATCCTTTTCGGCCGCTCCAACGAGGAGAACAGGGCGATCATCTCGCAACTGCGCCTTTTGATCATCATAATTTCTGCCGTGCTGCTGGCGGTTTTCATCATTCTCATCGTAATCATCAACAGAAAACTGACCCAACCCATTAAACTGCTGAAAAACGGCCTGGAAAAGATCAGTTACGGGAGCTTTTCGCACCGCATCCATATCCGTTCCAACGATGAATTCTCCTATCTCGGCAGCCAGTTCAACGAAATGGCGGAAAAGATAGAAAGCATGATGACCGAGATCGAGGCCACCCACAAGGAACTGGAAAAACAGGTCACCTCGCGTACCAGGGAATTGAACGAATCGAACAAGAAACTGCAGATCGCCATGCAGGAACTGCGGGACACGCAGCGCCATATCATCCAATCGGAAAAGCAAAAATCCCTGACGGCGATCGTTTCGGGATTCGCCCACGAGATCAACAACCCGCTGACCGGCATCCTGGGTTATGTCGATCTTATCAGTATCCGCGAAGACTCCAGCCCATATGTCAAGGAAAAACTGGGCAGCATTCAGAAACAGGCCGAGCGCATCAAGAATATCATCGATCAACTCAACCAGCTGAACCCGGACATGGAACAGGTCAAAATGGAGATCAGCTTGTCCAATTTGCTGGAAAAGCTGATCAAGGTCATATCCAGCCGTCCCGAAAACAGCGATTACGCCATTATCAAAAACAATTTCAACGAGGACATCACCATCCAGGGCAACCATTTCGCCCTGTGGCAGGTATTTGAAGGCATCGTGGAAAACGCCCTTGAGGCTTTCCGCGAAAACAATATCCGCAAAGGCATGATCGCCATCGAGTTGAAAAAATCCATGGACGGGAGACAGGCGATCGTGGATATCAGCGATAACGGCGGCGGCTTCAAAAACCTGGACAAGGCCTTTGACCCGTTTTACACCACAAAAAACCGCACCCAGAAGAAAGGCATCGGCTTGACCCTGGCTTACAACATTATCCATGAACATCAGGGCAATATTGTCATTAAAAATAATGAAAACAACGGGGCCACAGTGTCGGTTTACCTGAAAATTGCCGAAAAGAAACTCAAAAACCAAAATCACGCGGAGGAAAAATAATGCTCAAATCCATGAGGAATAACGTAAAATCTCTTTCCTGGACCCTGTGGCTGGTCATAATTGCCTTTATTGGCTTTATTTTCGTGCAATGGGGTTCAGGCCGTTTTGAATCGGAAGGCCTGGACAGGGACGTGGCCGCAGTTGGCCGCCACAAGATCAGCGGCGAGGAATTCCAGAAGAATCTGGCCAAGAGCCTGGAAATGTACAGCAAGCAGTTCAAGAACAATTTGAGCCGCCAGATGATCAACCAGTTCGGCATAGCCGAACAGGTGCTGCAGGGAATGGTCAGCGGCCTGATCATCCAGGGTGAGGCGGAAAAACTCAACCTTGAGGTTTCCGAAAGCGAATTGCAGGATGCCATACGCGCTTATCCGGCTTTTCAGAATGAAGGCAAGTTCATCGGTTCAGATGAATACGAAAGGCTTCTGGCCTACAACCATATGACAGTGCGTGATTTCGAGAGCGGCTTGAAAAAAGACCTGCTCGGCGACAAACTGAAGGAACTGGTGACCGCCGGCCAGGTTCTGGATCTGGATGTGCTCAAGGAGGACTACCGCAAGGAGAACGACAAGGCCGAGCTGGATTTCATCACTTTCAGAAGTGACGCTATCAGCGAGGAACCGGTCTGCACTGAAGCTGAGCAGCTTGATTTCTATCAGAAAAACAAAAATCTTTTTCTGAGCCAGGAAAAAAGGGCCGGGGAGGTCCTGGCTTTGAAGCTTGCCGATTTCAAGAAGGAGATCACGCTAAAGGAAGAAGAACTGTTCGCCTATTACAAAAACAACAAAAATATGTTCAAAGTTCCCGGCAAAACCAAGATCAGCAGGATCTGGATCGCCTATGATGCGCAGACGCGCGAGCAGGTCCTGAAAAAAATGGAAGACACCGCGCTCCTGCTTACCCCTGACAATTTCGCGGCCAAAGCCATGGAGCTTTCCGGGGATGAAAATGCCAAGAATGGCGGTGACTGGGGCTATTGGGGCTGGCAGAATTTTTCCAGCCAGGAACAGTCCATGATCAGCAACCTCAAGCAGGGTGAAATCTCCTCCCCGGTGGACGCCGGCCAAGGGTTTTCAATTCTGTACGCCCAGGAAAAGATCGCCGAACAGCAGGAAAACTATGAAGCCGTCAAAACCCGCATTAAAAGCGTAATGGAAAATGATAAATTGAAAAAGCTGACCGGTGAAAGGATCGCCGCCATATATGAAAAGATCAAAACCGCCGATAACCTGAAGCAAGGCGCCGGAAACCTGGCCGATAAAGTCACGGCCACCGGCTTGCTGACCAGGGGCCAAGCCATTAAGGAAATCGACGAAATGGGCTATATTTCCCAGAAACTGTTCACATTGAGTGAAAACGAACTTTCCCAGCCCCTGGATTTTCCCGAAGGCATGGCCGTGGTGCGCTTGACCAAGATCGTCAGGCCGGAAGTTGAGAAGTATGAGATCGCCAGGGACAAAGTAAAAAAAGAGCTGCAAGCCGCGAAAAAGCTGCAGCTGCAGCTGGCCCGGGCCCGGAGCGTGGCTGCAGAGCTGAACAAGCTTGCCGATCCCGGCAAATTGGAGGCCTACCTGAAAAAAGAGGACCTGAAGCCCGAAGCCATCACCTACCAAAGGGGAGGCAGCCTGGGCGACCTGCCGGCAACGCCGGGATTGGATGAAACCATTTTCGCCATGGACGAGAATGTCTATTCGGCGCCGCTGTCCGTAAAATCAACGGCGGCGGTCATTGTCAAGCTGAAGAGCAAGAAAATCGTTTCTGACGGGGACTTCGACAAGGAACGGGACGGTTATTACCGCAAAAAACTGGCCGAGGCCAAGAACAGCAGCTTCGGCTCTTATCTGTTGAGTAAAAAAGACGCTTACGATATCCGTTTTAACGCCGAGATTTTCGAAAAGATCAAGGAATACGTGATCTCCAAATTCCGCTGAAGGAGGAACCATGAACCAGCAACAGAAAGCCAAGGGCATGCCTGAAGGGGCCTTCGAGATAATGCCAGAGGGCAAGGAATACGCCCCGTATATTGCCAGCGATTCGATCATCCCCGAAGTCACCTCGCGCTCGATCATTTTAGGCCTTATCATGGCCGTGGTTTTTTCGGCAGCCGCGGCATTCCTGGGTCTGAAAATCGGCCAGGTGTTTGAAGCCGCGATTCCCATCGCCATCATAGCCGTGGGCGTTTCACCTTTGTTCAAAAGGAAGAACACCATTCTGGAGAATGTCATCATCCAGTCCATCGGCGGTGCCTCGGGCTTGATCGTAGCCGGAGCTATTTTTACACTGCCGGCATTGTTCATCCTGGGATTGGACAAAAAGATCGGCTTTGATCTGTTCAAGATTTTCATGGTCTCCTTTTTGGGAGGCACATTGGGAATTTTATTTTTAATTCCTTTCCGCAAATACTTCGTCAAGGAAATGCACGGCCAGTTCCCTTTCCCGGAAGCGACCGCCACCGCCCAGATTCTGGTTGCCGGTGAAAAAGGCGGCGCCCAGGCCAGGATCCTGGTCAAGAGCATGATCATCGGGGGCATCTTCGATTTCCTGGTCCATTCGGTCGGCGCTTTCAACGAAGTCTTCAGCACCCGCATTTTCGGGTTCGGTAAGGTGCTCGCTGAAAAGGTCAAGATTGTCTTGAAAATGGACGTTCTCTCGGCTGTCCTGGGACTCGGCTACATCATTGGCCTGAAATACACGTCGATCATCGCCGCCGGCAGCCTGTTGTCCTGGTTCCTGCTGGTGCCGGTGATCTATTATTTCGGGCAGTTCATTCCGGCCGAGCTCGTCGGCAATGCTCCCAAGCTGATATCGGCCATGAGTGCCGAGGAAATTTTCCGCAACTATGTGCGCTACATCGGCATCGGCGCCATCGCCATGGCCGGCATCATCGGCATCCTGAAATCGTCAAAGATCATCGTCCAAGCCTTTGGCATGGGCTTCAAACAGATGTTCCGCAAAACGGTTGCCGGTGATGAAAAAACTCCCAGAACCCAGACCGACCTGAGCATGAAGTATGTCATTTTGGGACTGGCAGTGACGGCGCTGGTAATTTGGGTATTTTTCAGCTTTTCGGTGCTGAGCCCGGTGCCGCAGCCCCTGAAACTGGGCCTGATCGCCATGGTCACGGTCTTTGTGATCAGCTTTCTGTTTACCTCGGTGGCGGCCCGTGCCATTGCCATAGTCGGTACCAACCCTGTTTCCGGCATGACCATGATGACCCTGATCCTGAGCAGCCTGGTGCTGGTGGCTGCCGGCCTGACGGGGGAATACGGCATGTTTGCCGCTTTACTGATCGGGGGAGTGGTCTGCACCGCCCTGTCCATGTCGGGAGGCTTCATCACCGACCTGAAGATCGGCTACTGGCTGGGTTCCACACCGCTCAAGCAGCAGAAATACAAGTTTCTCGGCATTCTGCTTTCGTCGCTGACCGTGGGACTGGTAATTTTTCTGCTGAACCAGACCTACGGCTTCTCGGGCTCGAACGCCCTGGCCGCGCCGCAGGCCAATGCCATGGCCGCCCTGATCCAGCCGCTGATGAATCCGGGGGCGCAGGTGCCCTGGCTGCTGTATGGCGTTGGTGTCCTGACCGCCCTGATCATGGAATTCATAGGCGTGCCGCCGCTGGCCTTCGCCCTGGGTATGTATATACCGCTGGAACTGAACACGCCGCTGGTCATCGGCGGCCTGATCGCGCACCTGGTCATGCGCTCCAGCAAGGATAAGGCATTGGCCACCAAACGTTATGACAAGGGCATTCTCATCGCCTCGGGCTTCATTGCCGGCGGGGCGATCATCGGTGTGGTCAGCGCCATCATGAAATATTTCAACCTCGAGCGCTTTGTCCGCCTGGGCTGGTCTGAAAATGGCGGCGGCGAGCCTCTGGCCCTGGTCATGTTCATCATCCTGGCGCTGTATCTCTATTTCGATTCGCGCCGTGCCAAAAAGGAAGATTGATGGAAAAAGAAAAGATCGCTCAAGCCATAGAAATTCTCCAAGAACTGGATATCGATCTATGGATGGTGATCGACCGTGAATCGGGGCTGATTTCCGACCCGGTAATGGACTATGTCGTCGGCAGCGGCGTGACCTGGCTTTCGTTTTTCCTGTTTTTCAAAAACGGGGAAAAGCACGCCCTGGTCGGCAACCTGGATATTGAAAAATTCCGCCGGAGCGGCCTTTTTGATACCGTGTCCGCCTATAAGGGCAGCCCCAGAACCGACCTGCTCCAATTGCTGAACAGCCATGATCCCGCTAAGATCGCCATTGATTATTCCCCTGATTCTGCCGCCGCCGACGGCCTGACCCACGGCAATTACTTGAAATTATTGGAACTGTTGCAGGACAGTGAATTCACGGCGCGCTTGGTATCGGCCGAAAATGTAATCGCCAGGATTCGCGGCAAAAAATCACCGGAAGAGCTGCGCCGGCTGAAGCTGGCCTGCCAGAAAACCCTGGAAATCTACGGGAGGGTAGGTCAGGCAATAAGGCCGGGTATGAGCGAAAAGGAGTTGGCCGACTGGATCACAACTGAACGGGAAAAAATGGGACTGGCCGCCGCCTGGGACGTAAGCAGCTGCCCGGCCGTGTTCAGCGGCCCGCAGGAGATCGGCGCCCATTCGGCCCCGACCGCCAACATCCTCAAGCCCGGTCATGTTTTCAACGTCGATTTCGGGGTGGTGGTGGACAAGTACTGTTCAGACCTGCAAAGGACCTGGTATATCCTGCGCCCTGATGAAAAAGAGGCTCCGCCGGCCGTGCAGAAAGGATTCACAGTGCTTATCGAATCGATTCGCCTGGCTTTTGCGGCCCTGAAGCCGGGCGTGCGCGGTTTGGATATCGACCAGGTCGCCCGCGGCTACATCGTCTCGCAGGGCTATGAAGAATATCCCCATGCCCTTGGCCACCAGGTG
Organism: Chrysiogenia bacterium; assembly: GCA_043826505.1. Taxonomy (GTDB): domain Bacteria; phylum Acidobacteriota; class Aminicenantia; order UBA2199; family UBA2199; genus UBA2199. The sequence goes on from JBDRQC010000008.1 coordinate 16,613, forward strand.
GGACGCTACGCCCACGACGGCGGCGCCCTGCTGGCCCCGGATTGGGAACGCTACGGCAAGCTGCCTTTCATGCCCCTGGAAAAGGACCAGGTTTTCACCATTGAACCGCGTATTTACATCAAGGACTTCGGCGTGGCCACGGTCGAGGAAATGGTGGTTATCAGTGGCGAAGGCGCCGAATACCTTTCGCAGCCCCAGCGGGAATTGTACCTGCTGAAAACAAATCAATGAAGCCAAGGACGGATTCAGAAGCGATTCGCGGGCTGTCGAATCCGCCCCGTTCGTCCGGACTACATTCCAGGCCGAACAACTTTGCAAAAAAGTGATCCATGCGCTACCTAATATTCAGTGACATTCACAGCAACCACGAGGCTTTTGAAAAGTTTCTGGGCCATAAAAAGCTGAAAAATGTCGATAAAATCCTTTTTCTGGGCGACCTGGTCGGTTACGGGCCCGACCCAGATAAAGTGATCGGCCAATTCCAGGAATTGCCCAATGTGCGGTCCGTGCGCGGCAATCACGACAAGGTCATCGCCGACCTGGAATCATCTTCGTTGTTCAACCCGGCCGCCGCCTTTTCCGCAGAGTGGAGCAAATTGAAAATAGCCCCGGCCAATTATCAGTTCCTGAAGCAACTGCCCAAGGGGCCGCAGATCATTGACCGCTTTATCACCATCTGCCATGGCTCCACTTTTGACGAGGATTATTACGTTTTTTCCCAGTTCGAAGCCACAGAATCGTTCAAATTCATGGAGACGTCGATCGGGTTCTTCGGGCATACTCATTTCCCCATCATTTATTTCCTGCGCAACGAAAAACTCGATATCGTCCCTTTGACCGAAAACACCCGCATTAAACTCGATGCCAACACCCGTTACCTGATAAACCCGGGTTCCATAGGTCAGCCTCGCGACAAGAACCCGGCTTCCAGCTTCATTATATTCGATTCCGGCAAGATGGAGATCAGCTTCATCCGCTTTGCCTATGATGTGACCGCAACTCAGAAAAAAATCAGGGCAGCCGGGCTGCCTGAACTTTTGGCCAGCCGCCTGGAAGCCGGAGTCTAACCTACAAGGAGGAAAGCCATGACAAACGATGAAATCAGGAATTTCGTTGAGAAAGTGATCAACGAGAAAATTCAAACTCTGCTGAACCGTATCGATACCTTTCAAAGCAATATGTTCAGGGACATAGAAAAGCTCAAGGATCTCGACGAGTTGGTCAAATTCAAGGTGCCCGAGGATTTTGCCGGACGCAATGGAAGCGGCGAGAGCGGCAGCGAAATCACGATCTTGAACGAATATGTGAAAAAAATCGCCTCGGCATCCAACCAGCTGCTCCTGATCGGCGGCATCATCGAAGGCATCAACCATTTTTGCGACCGGGCCGCCCTTTTTCTATTACGCGATGACAAACTGGTCGGTTGGAAAGGCAAGGGCTTTTCAGGCGAAGACGGCCAGATCAGCGATGAGGAATTGAAGAGAATATTCTTTTCGCTTTCGGCCAACACGGTTCTGAAAAGCGTGATCGAGACCAAGAAAATTTACCTGGGCGAACCCATACACAAGCCGGACGATTTCCTGATCTACAATCGCTTGGGCGGCGGCAAACCCAAGAAAATCCTGGTTATGCCTTTTTTGGTAAAGGGAAAGCCGCAGGCTGTGATCTACGCCGATTCGCTGGCCGATACCGTGATCCAGCACAAGGTCATCGAGATCCTGGCTGCGGTAGGTGAACTCAGCCTGGATATGCTCCCTATCCGCCAGAAACTGCTGGCTAAAATCAAGACCCACGAGTTTGTAGAAGACACCGAGGTGGAAGCCAAAGTTTTCGACCATGCTGATGAATTTGAGAAAACTTCGGCTCCGGTCCGGGAAAATGATCCGGAGCGCTTTGCCAGGGTGATCATCAACGACATCATTCTATACAACAAGAAAGTCGTGGATGACGGCATCAAAAACAAAAACCTTTACGAAGTTTTGAAAGAAACCCTGCTGCAGGCCAAGGAGCTGTACATGCGCCGTTCCAGTGACCTGCAATATTTTGAAGAACAGTTGGTCAACATCCTGGCCAAAGGAGATCGCAAGGCTTTGAAAGGCTATAATTTTGAAGTTTACAAATAAGTCCAAAAGCTATCCATTCACCATTCTTTTCTGTCAGGTTGTTGTTTTTTCCTTTGCCGTCGCCTATGGCCTGACCTGGTTGATTCCGGATGCAATCCCCTTTGTTCAGGAACGGACAATCGACCGCCAGCAGTTGTTCAAAAACTACCGCATTCTCAAATCTTTTCTAAGCAATGACGCTGCGGCCAGTGAAGAAGTACCCTCGGCCGCTGACATGCAGCACCCCCTGTTGGCTGCCACGGAGAACCTGAAACGGGCCCAGCAGCTTTTCGAGGAAAAAAAATACCAGGATAGCGGTATCATCCTTGCCGATCTGCCAGACCGTTTCCCCCATATCGCGGCCAAGCGCGATACACTGATGCTGAAAAACCTGTATGCCGCAAAAAAATACCGTGAATTTGTCGCTTATTTCGATCGGCATCCGGCCGCCAGCCTGGAAATACAAATCCTGCTTCTGGACTGCCTGCTGAAAAGCAGGCTCCAGGAAAGGGCAGTTTCGGAATTCAAAACCCTGTTTGCCCGGCAGCCGCTGCAACCATTTTTTCAGCGCCTGCCGCGGACGGAAGTGCTGGCCCTGCTGAAACGCCTGAACGAGAAGGACTGGTTTGCCAAGTTCTCATTCCTGTTGAACAGCCTTGACGGTGCTGAATTCAGGCGCGAATTGCCGTACAGCGGTTTTCAAGATCTGAACCGTCTTTTCCGGGCTGAATTATCCTATCTGAACCGAAATTTTGGCCAGGTTCGCCAATTGCTGCTGAAGCGCCTGCCGGAAAACTACCGTCCCTACGCCGAAAGCATACTGGTAAAGATCAAGGTCCGAGAAGATCCGGCCAGTGATATCGCTGCGCAGCTGCAAACCATCAATAAAAATACGACTGTTTATCCGAGGCTCATGTTCGACCTGGCGCAGATACTCGGGGGAAAAAGGGAGTACGCCAAGGCCCTGCCTTTTTACGAGCAGTATCTGCAGTTGAGCAGGGAGCGCGATGAGGATTACTGGAAAACCGTCTGGCTTCTGGCCTGGATCCATTACCGTCAGGACGACAAAGAAAAGGCGCTGTATTTTTTCAGGCAGGGGAGCGGCTCGCCATTCATGAGTTACCGCATCGCCTCGCGCTACTGGCTGAACAAACTGGAAAACCGCAAGCAGGAGGAATTCGGCCGCTATCCTTTTTCCTATTACGCGGTCCGGGTACTGCAGGACAAAAACCTGTTCAAGGACTTGAACCAGGATTTTGTCGCCGCCATCGACGATCCTCCCGGCCCCTTTTTAATGGAGGTCATCGAGGCTCTGAAGATCCTGGTCAAGCATTCGCTCTGGGACGATTCCCTGGAAACCATCCATTGGGCCAAAAGCGATCCCCGGCTATCCGCCTCAGACCTCAACCTGCTGAAAATCATCGAGTCGCTGCTGTATTACCAGCAAAACCGTTTTTTTCTGGCTTTCACCAAGTTCCGCAGCAATTTTCGTTTATATGAAAGCGTGCATCTGCCCAATTTCCTGAGCGGCATTTTTTTTCCGCGCCAGTACGGGGACCTGATCTCGGCCTACAGCAAGAAGCAGGAAGTGGATCCGGGGCTGGTACTGGCCCTGATCCGCGAAGAATCGTTTTTCCGTTCCGATGCGCGTTCCCGGGCCAACGCCTACGGGCTGATGCAATTGCTGCACGGCACGGCGCGCGAGATCGCCAATGGCAGCAACCTCAAGGTCAAAGCCAAGGACCTGTACGATCCGGAGATAAACATCCGTTTGGGACTGCAATACCTGAAAACACTGCTGGACAGGTACGACGGCCGGCTTTACCTGGCCCTGGCCGCCTACAATGCCGGCCCTCATCGCGTTGACCGCTGGCTGCAGGATTTTCCCGATGCCGGCGAGGAAGAATTCATCGAGATGATCCCATTTTCCGAAACGCGCAACTACGTCAAGAACATACTGCGCAATTACTTCTTCTACCGCTATTATTACAACACCGACAAACCTTAACAGCATTGATCATCTTGAGGTCACAAATTGTGATCTCAAATGATAAAAAAAATTTGACCTGAAATTTTCCTGGTGTTACAATGACCTTGATTGCATGTGACCTGGTTGGAAATTCGTTGCCAGGACAATGTATAGTCCCGATAATTATGGGAAAATTGGTTACAGGTACTACTATGAAAAAGGTTAAGGTCGGATTGATCTTCGGCGGCAGGTCGGCGGAGCACAGCGTTGCACTTATGTCGGCGGCAGCCATTTACCAGCACCTGGACAAGGAGCGCTACGAACCTTTCCTGATCTATATCAACAGGGCGGGGGAGTGGTGCCTGACCGGGAATACGAGTTTTAAGGAAGAAGAGTTAAGGATGGAGAAATTCCATTCCTTTATGCCCTGGAGGGCCGAGTGGACCGGTGTCTTGGACGCCGACATCTACTTCCCGGTGCTGCACGGCCCCAATGGCGAAGACGGCCGCATCCAGGGCCTGTTCGAACTGGCCGGCAAGCCCTTTGTCGGCGCCGACAGCTTCTCCTCACAACTGGCCATGGACAAGATTGCATCCAAGATGCTCTTTGCCCAGGCCGGGCTGAAGCAGGCCCCGTTCCTTTACTTCACTGAGAATAACCCTGAACAAATCTGGGAACTGGTGGATAAAAAGCTCTCTTTTCCGGCCTTTGTCAAACCCTGCTCGCTGGGATCATCAGTGGGCATCCGCAAGGTCAAGGACAAAAGAGAACTCCTGAGCGCCGCCGATTTTGCCTTCAGCTACGATAATAAGATAATCATCGAAAAAACCATCGACATGCGTGAACTTGAGGTTTCGGTCATGGGCAACCATGACATCATGGTTTCCAGCCCGGGCGAACTTCTGCCCTCCCATGAATTCTACGACTACGCCGACAAGTACCTTGACGGCAAGACCCAATTTCGCATCCCGGTGCGCCTGGACGACGAGGTCGAGGCCCGAGTCAACAAAACGGCGCAAAAGGCCTATCGCACACTGTTTCTGAACGGTTACGCCCGGGTAGATCTCTTTTTGGAAAAGGGGAGTAATGAGGTACTGATCAATGAAGCCAATACCATCCCCGGATTTACCGCCATCAGCATGTTCCCCAAGCTGTGGCAGGCGCAGGGCATTTCCTTCAGCGAGCTGCTCGAACGCCTGATCGCCTACGGCTTTGATTATTTCAGACAACGCAAGGAAAACGTCGATGAAGGTCTTGGCCGTTGATTACGGCAGCAAGCGCATCGGCCTGGCCGTGGGCAATTCCATGACCCGGGTGGCCACTCCGTTGGGGCAGTTCGCCACCGGGAACATTCAGGAGGCCCTGGCCCAGATAATGAAGCGGGTAGGGGAGTTCGAGGTCGGCCATATCGTGGTCGGTTATCCGCTGCACGCCGACGGCAGCCCCAGCCGCACCTGCGGCCAGGTGGACCGCTTTGTAAATTTTTTACGCAAACGCATCACTGTGCCCGTATCCCTGGTCGATGAGAAATTGAGCAGTGTCGCGGCCCAAGAAATGAGCAAGGATATCCCAGGCGATTTCCGCAAGCGCAAAACCTTCTTGGACGCGCTGGCCGCACAGGTGATCCTGCAAAAATATTTCGAGCATTCATGAAAAAACTTGTCCTGTTTCTGTTTTTTCTGATTTTGATCGTGCTGGCCTGGATTGGATTCAATATCCACCACAATGTTTACGTGCCATTCCAGGGTTATGCCCGGCGCGCCGTGGTGCAGATCGACAGCGGCATGAGCGTGGCGGCAATCGCCGGGAAACTGCAGCGCCAGGGAGTCATTTCCCGCGCTTCATATTTCAGGCGCTATTACCGCATGTTTTTCGCAAATAAAAAGCTGAAAGCGGGTGAATACCTTTTTGACGGACCGCTTACCATGCGCCAGGTCATCGAAAAACTTTTCCAGGGCAAGGCGCTATTGTATAAAGTAACGGTCAAGGAAGGACTGTGGATCGGAGAAACCGCCAGGGTTTTTGAAGAGGCCGGCCTGTTTCCTGCCGCGGAATTTGCCGATGCCGCCCGCAACAGCAAGCTTATCCGCGATCTTGACCCGGCTGCCGAGGACCTGGAAGGTTATCTTTTTCCAGACACCTACCTGGTGCGCCGCGACTTCACGGCCCGGGAAATGGTTGCCTTGATGGTAGACCACTTCCGCCGCAACTTCACCAACAGGTTTGTCTGGCGGGCCCGTGACATTGGTTTTACTCCGCGCCAGGCGGTGATCCTGGCCTCGCTGATCGAAAAGGAGACAGCCAACCGCGATGAGCGTTTCCTGGTCTCTTCGGTTTTTCATAATCGCTTGAGGAAGAACATGTTGCTGGACTGTGATTCCACTATTGTCTATGCCCTGAAAAAAAACGACAGCTACCGGGGAAAACTGGGCTGGGACGACCTGAAATTCGCTTCCCCCTTCAATACCCGCCTGCACCGGGGCTTGCCGCCGGCTCCGATCGCCAATCCCGGCTACGCCTCGCTGGAGGCGGCCCTGTATCCCGAAAACAGCGAATACCTGTACTTCGTGGCCAAGGACGCCGGCAGCCACTATTTTTCCAAGACCCTGGCCGAGCACAACCGGGCGGTGCGGAAATACATCATCAACCGCAAGGAAATCGGCCTTGATTGAGTTGCGCGAACGGATTTTTGAGGGCCACGGCATCACCGTTTTTGAAAGTGAGCGCCTGCTTTTCGGTTATACAGACATGGGGTTCACCTCCACCGCCCTGCAACGATTTTTGGCGGGGAAACAGCTCCTTTTTTTAAAACAGGTTCATTCCGACATAATCCTCAACCAGGCGGATTGGCTGCCGACAGCCGCAGGCGACGGGCTGATCCTGCAGCGGCCGGGAGCGGCTGCCGTGATCCAGACCGCCGATTGCCTGCCCCTGTTTTTCTTCAACCGTGACCAAGGCCGCGGCGGAGTCATCCATGTCGGCTGGCGCGGCCTGCATCAGGGCATCGAAACAAAGCTAATCTCGCTGCTGGACAATAATTGCGAAAAATACGATTTCTATCTGGGCCCGGCCATTGAAAGGAAATGCTACGAAGTGGGGGAGGAATTGCCGGTTCTGTTCCGGGGCAAGACCTATGCCGACAGGATATTTTCAGCGCTGGGCGGCGGCAAATATTTCATGGACCTCAAACAGGGATTGATCCTTTCCCTGGGTGCTGCCGGGATCCGTCCCGAGCGCATACGCGACAGCGGTATTTGCACCTTTTGCTCCAAGGGACGTTTCCCTTCTTACCGCCGCGACGGTAAAACCGGCAGGCGCATTTTCAATTTCATCATGCTGAAAAACAACGCTTCCGGATAGATTGTAAATAATCAGGCGGTGAATTTTATCTCCATAGTTGCCGCCTTGGCTATATCCACGACGGTTGGCCTCTTTTTCCCTATCTACAGGCCTCTCAGGCAGCCGAATTGAGTCCGGTCGATAATATATGCATTACGAGTAGAGATCGGGCCCCACAAGAGCTCTAAAGCATAGGGGTTTGATTAATCAAACCCCTACAAGATATTTCTCAAGCGATTATTCTGGTTTTAACCCGAACATTACGTCGGATAAGATAGATTATGTAAACCATCAACTATTTTTTTATTAAATCAGCCCAAATCTTTGATTTTGTTTTCTTTTATGTCTTGAATCAATTTTTCCAAAACGGCAATTACCCTATCCCTTTCAATCTTTTCCTGCTTGAAATGAAAATTGATCTTAACCTTTTTATCTTCCGAAATAAAATTAAAATAGAAGTTTTTTGGAGTTACCTTTTTTCTTTGCTCCTTGATCTTTTCGCGGGAAAATGGTTTCTGTCCGTATTGAAGCAATATCGCTTCCATTTCTTCCAGGTCTTCCACCTTGGTAAGTTCCAGGAGAAATGTTTTGGAATCAATGCCCAGCTCCAGACACTTTTGCTTTATTTCCTCAGGCAGATCGGTGATGCGGACCAGCTCTGTTACCGTTACCCGTGATTTTCCTATTTTCTTTGCCACTTCATCATGCGTGTAGCCATAGATCTCGGCCAACGAATGGATGGACTGGGCTTGCTCGAACACATTGAGATCCTTGCGCTGAATGTTTTCGATGATCGACATTTCCAGGGCTTCATTATCCGGAACATCGTGTTCAATGCAGGGAATTTCGTGCATTCCAGCCTCTCTGGCTGCACGGAAACGCCTCTCACCGGCAATTATCTCGAAGTTCCCGTCTTTGGGCCTGACAATGACCGGTTCAATAATCCCGTTTTCCCTGATTGAATCGGTCAACTCGGCAAGATCACCCATATCGCGGCGGGGCTGCAGTTGATTGGCGACGATCTTTTCAATGGGGATATTCCTGATGACCGGTGTTTTTGTTCGCAGCGAAATTTCATCGACCAGATGGTGGTCATGCTTCATTTTAATGAATTCCGGTAAACCTACTTTTTTAGGCATTTTTGATGACTTCCTTAGCCAGCTCCTGGTATTCTATTGCTCCCCTTGAATTAGGGGCAAACGTGAATATCGATTCTTTGTAAGCAGGGCTCTCCTCGAGACGGACATTTTTTGAAATGATGGTTTTAAACACCCGATCGCCGAACACTTTACGAATATGGGCTTCACTGTCCTTGGCGATCACGATTCGCTTGTCATACAGCGTAATGAGCACTCCCAGCAAACCCAGGTCAGGATTGCTGCGCGCCCTTACTTTTTCAAAGGTTTCCAGCAGATCATCGGTGCCTTCAAGGGCAAAATATGAAGATTGAATGGGAATAATCAAATGAGTGGCCGCTACAAAAGCGTTGATGGTGATCAAGCCGAGCGTTGGCGGTGTATCGATGATGATAAAATCAAACTTGTATTTAAACGTATCCAGCTTGTCCTTCAAACGGAAATGGCCGTCGATCTCCCCCACCAGCTTGGATTCCAGCTTTGCCAGTGCGATCGAGGCCGGCAGCAGGGTCAAATTGATAATGCTTGTTTGCAGCGCAACTTCTTCGAAGGTCAACTCCGGATTTTCCAGCAGGTCGAACACTGAGTTTTTCTGTTCGCTGCGATCCACAAAAGTAACCGTGGAATTAGCCTGTGGATCCATGTCAATAAGAAGTGTCTTATAGCCCATCAACGCAAAGGCCGCTGCCAGATTGATCGATGAGGTGGTTTTGCCCACGCCCCCTTTTTGATTGGCGATGGTGATGATCACGTTTTCTCCTTAATTGGACAGGTCATGATAAATGATTGACAATTGAATGTCAATAGAAAAAATGAGTGTCAATGTTCGCAATGTCGACATGTCGACATAAAAAAAGGGAGGACAGAGGGAAAACAAAGAGAAGAAAAAGGGAGAGGCAGATGGAAGAGAATTTATAAAAAATTCCCTAAATGCCTTTGTTTTTTTCTATCACCCCTATTCTTCCCTCTCTCTTCCCTTCTCTTCTCTATGATTGCAGGGAAAAGGCAAGCGATATAGGGATTAGCGTGATGCAGAAATCTTGAAAAAGATGGGTATGCCCTGAAAGTGCAATTCCTGGGTGAATCTTTTTTTCAGATACATTTCATCAGCCGCTTTGAGTTTCAGAGGAGATTTGCAATGGAATTTAATGAAAAATGGCCGCTGTGACTCAATGGAAATGTATTTGGGACTGAATATGCGATGATCTGCTGTAGTCAGCTTTCTTTCACGCAGCAGCTTTTTTGCCAATTCATTGAATGATGAAAGTTTTATTTTTTCATCCAATTTAGCCATGACGCTTTCGGCCAGATCCAGCATTTGAAAAATATTTTTTCCGGTTTTTGCGGAAACGGCAATAAAATCGGCAAAATAAAGGGCATTGAAGCGGCTATGAATTTGAGCGAAAAGCTTGTTGCTGCCTGTGTTTTCGGATAACAGGTCGGCCTTGTTGGCGGCAATGATAACCGGTTTTGCAGCCTTGACGATCTTTTGGGCAATCAGAAGATCGTTTTGATCGACACGCTTGGATATATCGATAATAAAAATAATTATGTCTGCTGCGCGCATTTCTTTTTCAGCACGGATGACGGCAGCGCTTTCGGTGTCTTCCTTGACCTTCTGCAGTTTTCTGATACCGGCATTATCCACCAAAATGAACCGCTGGCGGTTGCGTATTACTTCCAGGTCAATTGAATCCCTGGTGGTGCCCGGCAAGGGGCTGACGATAACCAATTCATCATTCAATATCTTGTTAATAATGGAAGATTTGCCTACATTCGGTTTACCAATAATGCTTATCCTGGGGGCATTGTTGAGATCAGGAACAACGGGTGTCGAGTTTTGCAGTAGATTGGTGATTTGCTCGAGAAGAACTTCCACCCCAAGATTGTGTTCGGCGGAAATATAGACAAAATCAGTGTTTAGTTCAAAATATGTCGATGGCGTGATGAATCGATCAAGATTATCGACTTTGTTCAATACCGGGATAATAGGTTTATGCAGCCTTTTAATCTGCAGATACAGATCTTTTTCATATCCAAGCAATTCTCTTTTGCCGTCAAATAAAAATATGATCAGATCCGATTTTTCAGCGGCCCTTAAAATTTTTTTGTTGATTTCAAGGGTTATGATCTCTTTATCAGGGAAAAAGCCACCGCTGTCCTGCAGAGCGAACCATTGTTCATTTATTTTGACTTTTTGGCGGAAGATGTCCCTGGTCATCCCTGGCAGGGAATGAACCAGGGCTTTCCTTTTGCCGAGAATGCGGTTAAAAAGAGTTGATTTTCCGGTATTTGGAACACCGACGATGGTAATTAAAGGAATTATGCCCATTTGTAATTCATCTGCCGGTCGGGTTGCAAACCCGCCCCAACTCAGTTTGGTTTAATTTCTTAACTAACACTCTCATTGTCCTTCCGTTGGGTTGCTCTTCAAGCGGATCATGGCCATACTGAAACATTCGAGAGCCTCTCCCCTGCCTACGGCATCGAGCTTTTCTTTGCTCTTGGCTTTTAAATTGAAATCAGATTGGGGAATCCCCAATATATCGGTGATATTTTTTGCTATGGCTATTTTAAAGGGGCTGATCTTGGGTTCTTCAATGACCAGTACGCAATCCAGGTTGAGTATTTCGAAATTGTTGGCAGCCAGCAATTGCTTGACCTTGTTCAGTAAAACTGAACCGGTAATGCCCTTGAAGGCCGGATCGTTGTCGGGAAACAACTCCCCGATATCGGGCTGGCCTCCCATGGCCCCCAGCAAAGCGTCGATCAGGGAATGGATCAGCACATCTCCATCGGAATGAGCTTGCGCCGCAAGGGAATCGCTGACTTTCACTCCGCCAATCATCAATCCGTTTCCATGGACCAGCCTGTGAATATCGTAACCGATCCCTGAACGGATTTTTATCATGAGGTTTTTCTGCCAAAAATTATCTTGCCTGATGTCGATTGCAGAACCGAAGTCACTTCTATTTCCAATTCGCGGCCGATATCAGTTTTGGCATCATCGACCACGACCATGGTTCCGTCCTCCAGGTAGGCCAACCCCTGCTTTTTTTCTTTTCCTTCCTTGCTGATCTTGATCTGTAATTTCTCCCCGGGATAAACAATGGGTTTGAGGGCGAAGGCCAGCTCGTTGACGTTCAGAACCTTGACATCCTGAAGTTTGGCGATCTTGCTCAGATTGACATCATTGGTGATGACCTTGAAATTGTGCTCCTTGGCTAACAAAACAAGTTTCTGGTCGACTTCTTTTATGCCGGGAACATTTTTGTTCAAAATCGTTACCGATATTTCCTTGTTCTGCTGAAGCTGTTCGATGACATCCAATCCCCTTTTTCCCCGTATTTTTTTATTGGGATCGCTGGAATCGGCGATGAATTGCAGCTCGGCCAGAACAAACTGGGTGATGATCAATTCACCTTCGACGAATCCCGATAGAGCAATGGAAACGATCCGGCCGTCAATAATGGCGCTGGTATCGAGAAGATAAGACTGGGTAAAAGCACTGCTGCCCCGAAAAAATTCCTTGATATTCAATGGCGAGAACATATTGGGCTTGCTGATACCGATGAAAAGACCGGTCACCGGAATACCGAAAAGAAAAAGAGCTTTGAAGAATACATAGGCCGAAAACGACATGGCAATCAAGTTGAACAACTGGAAGAGGATCCAGCCGACAGCCACGCCCCCAAGCAAACCCAGAGAGGCGCTCCAAAGGTGCTTTAATTCTGATTTTTTAATTTTGAAAACCAGCAGCGAGAGTGAAAGGGCGAAAGAGGCGCCGAGCATGGCACCCAGTTCCTTGGAAGTGCCTTGGAATGGCGGGTATGTATAACCGATTAAACCGAAAATGACAATGAATATTAATTTATAAAAATAAATGAGCATCAATTTATCTCCTTATAATGAAATTTAATATAGTTTAATGAATAATTAATTGTAAACTATTTTATGGAAAATTTCAATTGTTGCGGTCAGGTCGCGGCAGTTGTTTTTTAATGAAATCAAGCAAATCGCGGATGTTTTCGATGGAAACAACCGATATGTCATGATAATTAGGCGATCGGCTCTGTCCGGCCGGAAGGCACATGGTTGAAAAACCCTGTCTTATAGCCTCTTTCAGCCTGGTCTCCAGGAAACTGATCGGCCTGATCTCACCGGTCAGCCCGACCTCCCCCATGATGATCGAATTGGGGCGGGGGTTGATATTTTTGTAACTGGATATCAGGGCTGAACATACGGCCAGATCTGCGGCCGGTTCACGAATGACCATGCCTCCGGTTATGTTCAGGAAGACATCGGATTTATAAAAAGGCAATTTCAGTTTTTTCTCAATGATCGATATGAGCATGGACAATCGATAATTGTCAAAACCAATGGCGATTCGCCGCGGATTGCCGGCAAACGGGCTTTCGCTTACCAGGGCCTGTATCTCGGTAAGCAGAGGGCGCAAGCCGTTCATGGCCGGAAAAATAGCGGTCCCTGGAGCTGGAGCCTGGCGGTTCTGAATCAATATTTGCGAAGGGTCGTTCACTGAGGTCAAGCCTTTTTCGCTCATTTGAAAAATGCCTATCTCATTCATTGGACCAAAGCGGTTTTTTTCGGCGCGCAGGAGCCTGATATCGGTTTGCGTCTCACCCTGGAAATAGAGGACGGCATCCACCATGTGTTCAAGCGTTTTGGGCCCGGCCAACTGCCCCTCTTTGGTGATATGACCGATAATGAAAACGGTGATGCCGCTTTTTTTTGTCAGTTCTATTATCTCCGCGGTCACGTAGCGCAGCGATGAAACAGAGCCGCTCAGGGCCGCGGTTTTTTTGGAGGTGATGGTCTGAATGGAGTCGATGATCAGAAAATCGGGCATGAGTTCCCTGACGTGGCTTTTCAGATCCTCCAGGGTTCCGATAGTGAACAGGAAAATGTTGTCGGAATGGATGGCCAGTCTTTCGGCCCTGAGCTTGATCTGCAGTGCCGATTCTTCACCGGAATAGTACAGCACTTTCTTGCCTTGCGCTGACAGCAGCGCCGATACCTCCAGGAGCAAGGTGGATTTACCCACCCCGGGTTCGCCGCCTATCAGGATAACCGAATGGCTGACGATGCCGCCGCCCAGCACGCGGTCGAATTCGTCCATGCCGGTTACCAACCGCCCGATCTGGCGCGGATCGATCTCACTGATCTTTTGCGGCAAATTTACCGGCGTTGATTCGCCGGCAGCGGCCGTTTCCCCGCTTTCGCTTTCAACCATGGTGTTCCATTCCTGGCATTGCGGACAGCGTCCATAGTATTTTGGGCTTTGGAATCCGCACTCGATGCATTCGAACTGGCCGGTAGCCTTCATATTTTTAGTTGCCGAAACTGATCCCTATCATGAATTCACGGTTCTGCGGCTGCAGCAGATCGTAATAACCGGCCTGAACATGGATGTTTTTCGACAGTGAAAAACGCAGCATGGATTTCAAAAGCGGATTCTTTTCACGGTTGAACCGGTATGCATACATATCGAGGCTCAGCCTGTTGTCCAGAATGCTCAGGCTCAAGGCCGCGCCCAGATCCGATTCGATCAGCCCGGCGCTTACGGAAAAAGCCGAGATTTTTTTACCGCCCAGGGCGGTGAAGCGCGGATCGCCGCTGACGGGATCCTCGTTCACTCCGGTCATGATCAGAAAGCTCGGTCCGGAGATGTCCATTGCCAGTGCCGAGCGGGCTTTATTAAGTCTGGTAAAATAATCGAAATGAACGGCATAATTAAAGGTGATGGCATCCAGGTTTTTTTTCTTTTTTTCCAGGTCCTGCAGCATGGACTGGACGGAACTGACCGACGCGTCGATCTTTTTATACAATTCCTCGTCCTGAAGCAGCTTTCCGGCCGTGCCCTTGCCCTGGCGCAGATCGTCGCTGATCCGGGTCAGGTCGACGGCGATGCGATCGATCTTCTCGCTGGTGCTTTTAAGATCCCCGAGCAGGCCTTTTTGGTCGTCTGCGAAAGCCGAATCCATTTCCTTGATGAAATGATCCACCATGTCCACGGTTCGCGACATTTTCAGCGAGATCTGGTCCATGTTCTCCAAGACCCGGCCGACTTGGCCGGTTTCAGCGAGCATGGAATTCAGTTTATCGGTGATGGATCTTAAATTGATGAAAGACGCGCGCAGGGATTCCTTGGAATACTTGTCCGAAATGATATCGTTGATGGAATCGGTGATCTTGATGGTGCGATCGTAAATATTGTCGAATTTAGCCTTCAATTCGTCAAGATTGAAAGGTTCGATCACCAGTATTTCGCCTCCAGGCTCGATTTCTTTGGTGAGTGGATTATTGAATTCATCCTTGTAGACGATCTCAATGTATTTCTCACCTACAAAGCCGACTGTGGCAATGATGGCCCGGGCGTCATCCAGGATACGGTAGCGCTTGTTGATCATCATGCGTACCACAGCCTTGCGCCCTTCGAGGGTTATTTTACCCACGAGGCCGATCTTCACCCCGGCCAGGCGCACCGGCGCGGTCGTATACATGCCGGCTACCGATGCGAATTTGCCGTAAATCGGATAGCGTTTGCCCTTGGAAAAGAATTCGCTGCAGGATTCGGTTTTGATGATGAAATAGGAAAAAACAACGAACACGACCATCAGGAAAATTCCCAGTTTAATTTCTTTCTTCATATTTTCACCTTATCTTGATAGGTCCTTCGGCCCTGCCTTCGATGAATTGCCGGACCACGGCGTTTTTGGTGTTGCGGATCTCCTCTGGGTTGCCGGTTTCAATGATCTCCCCTTCGAAAAGGACCGCAATTTTATCGGAAATCTTGTAGGCGCTGACCATGTCGTGGGTAATGACAATGGATGTGATGCGCGGATCGGCGCTGACCTTTATGATCAGCTCGTTGATCATGTCGGCCATGATTGGATCCAGGCCGGTGGTGGGCTCGTCGAACATGATGATGGCTGGTTCCTTGGCAATGACCCGGGCGATGGCCACCCTTTTTTTCATGCCGCCGCTGAGTTCCGCCGGCAGCAACTGGGCAATGTCCGAGAGCCCGACCTGGTTCAGGCTGCGCTCGATTATCAAATCGATGGCCGCGGCATCCATATCCTTGCGATTCTTTATGCCGAAAGCCACGTTCGCGCCCACGCTCAAGGAATCGAAAAGGGCTCCGCTTTGAAAAACCATGCCAAACTTGTCAACCATGCGGTAGAGGTCTTTTTCCCTCATTTTGGTGATGTCCTCGCCTTCCACCAAAATGGACCCGGAATCGGGCTTCATCAGGCCGATGATATGCTTGAAAAGGACGCTCTTGCCGCTGCCGCTGCCGCCGATAATGGTCGTTGTCTGACCGGGCTCGATGACCAGGTTGACCCCCTGCAGGACCTTTTTATCGGCGAACGATTTATGAAGATCGCGGATTTCTATCATCGCAGGCTGAAGGGCAGGATCTTGGTCCAAAAGAAGTCGGAAACCAGGATGATCACCGAGGACACAACCACTGCGGTGGTGGTGGCCTGCCCCACTCCCTTGGCCCCACCTTGGGTTTTCAAACCGAAATAGCTGCCGATAACGGCGATGGTCAACCCGAAAAAAACGGACTTGATCAATCCCGACAGCACATCCCATATCTCCAGGGAGATAAAGAGCTGGGAATCGAACAAATTGGGATTCTGGTTGACCACCAGGACTGCGACCAACCTGCCGCCCATGATGCCGACAAAATCGCCGAAAAGGGTGAGCAGAGGGGTCATGATGACCAGGGCGATCAGGCGCGGGCTGACCAGGTATTTAACCGGGTTGACTCCGAAAGTGAACAGGGCGTCGACCTGCTCGGTGACAACCATGGTGCCGATCTCGGCGCTGTAGGAAGCGCTGACCCTGCCGGCCAGCATCAGACCGGTCAGCACCGGGATCAGCTCTTTGGTCAGGCTGACCCCGACCAGGGAACCGGTGAATACCTCAGCGCCGAAACGCTGCAAGCCGTAATAGCTCTGCAGGGCCAGAACGCCGCCTGTAAATACTGCCATCAAAAAAATGACCGGGATGGATTTGATCCCGTCCAGGTACAGGTGGTTCTCGATCATACGGAAGTTGAACGGTCTCTTGAAGATCAAAGCGATCGCCTTGGCCGTCAAAATGAAGATCTCGCCGCTTTTACGGGCAAAGCTGGAGAGCGGCTGCCCAATCCTGTTCACCTGCACTATTCCCTCTCGTGGAATTCCATATTGGCGAACTTGGTGAATTTGTCAAGGAAAGCCAGGACGATCTTTCCGGTCGGACCATTCCTCTGCTTGGCAACGATCAGGTCGGCTTCACCTTTGCGCTCCGAGTCCTTGTCGAACTGGTCGTCACGGTGAATAAAGATCACCACGTCGGCGTCCTGCTCGATGGAACCGCTCTCCTTGAGGTCGGAAAGCTGATATTTCGGGCCTTTCTCCCTTTTGCCGCCCCTGGTTTCCGGTGAACGGTTCAGTTGGGCCATGGCCACAACCGGGATCTGCAGTTCCTTGGCCAATTCTTTCAGGGCGGCGGTGATGACGGCCACTTCCTGGGCCCGGGTGTCGCTACGGCGCAGGTTCTCGGCCGTCACCTTGATCAATTGCAGATAGTCGACAAAAATGATGTCCAGGTTCTTTTCCGCCTTCAGTTTCCTGGCCCTGGCCTTCATCTCCACGATGGAAAGGGAGGCCGAGTCGTCGATGTACAGCTTGGCTTTCTGCAGCTCGGAAGCCGCCAGCTCAAGGTCATGCCATTCCTTGTTGGTCAAGTGGGGTTTGGCGGTGCGGATCGAGCTCATGCTGACCTTGGCATGGATGGCCATCATGCGCATCAACACCTGAATTTTCGACATTTCTATGGAATAGAAAGCCACTGCTTTTTCTTCCTTGATGGCCATGTTCACGGCGATGTTCAGCGCCAACGCCGTCTTGCCCATAGATGGGCGGGCGGCAAAAACTATCAGGTCACCGTTCTGAAAACCGGAAGTGATGTCGTCGAGATCGTAGTAACCGGTCTTAAGTCCCTGGCTCTCCCCTCCCTTCTGGATCCTCTCGATCAGATCCATGGCTTCGGGGATCATTTCGGCGGTGGAAACAAACCCTTTTTTTATGCGGTCCTCGGAGATCTTGATGATGTCTTCCTGCATTTCGTTGAGCAGGCTGATGGTGTCGGCAGCCGGCTCCCCGCCTTTCTGAATGATGCTCCGCGAGGTTAAAATGATCTTGCGCAGCGTCGAGCGATCCTTGACGATCTTGATGTATTCCTTGATATCGAGGTTTTCCGGGATATCGTCAACCAGGGAGGTGACGAAGGCGTGGCCGCCGACAAATTGCAGTTTTTTCTTTTTTTCCAGATAACTGGATATAGTGATGATGTCGGCGGCGGAATCGCTGTTGACCAATTGCAGGACGGCCTGGGCGATCAGGATATGGGCGTCGCGAAAAAAATCCTCGCTGCTGATCTCGGCAAAGACCTGATTGACGTAGCGGTTGTCGATCAGCATCGCCCCCAGCAGAGCTTTTTCGGCTATTTCGTCGTGGGGCAGGGCCTGGTTTAATTCAAGCGCCATGGGTCCGGTTAATCCGGAGTTTCTTCGCCGTCCTTCAAAACTTCAATCTTGATTTCTGCATCCACATCTTTGAATAATTTTATCTTGCCGGCGAAAACCCCCAGCTTTTTGATTGGCTCTTCGAGATGGATTTTCTTTCTTTCCACGCTGATGCCGATGGCGGCGAGTTCTTTTTCGATCTCGGCCGTGGTGACCGAACCGAACAGCACATCGTTCTCCCCGGCTTTCTTTTTAATGGAGATGGACACCCCATCCAGCTTTTGTTTTTGTTCAACGGCTGAGAGCTTTTCCAATTCCAGCTTTTTCTGGTGTTTCTTCTTCTTGCCTTCCATGAGCGCAACGTTGTGCGCGGTGATTTCCATGGCCAGCTTCCTGGGCATGAGGAAATTGCGGGCAAAGCCCTTTTTCACTTCAATGATATCTCCCAAGCTGCCGACTTTTTCGACATCCGAGGTCAATATGACTTTCATGTGATCCTCTTTTTTTCTTCGGTGAATCTGAGCAAAGCCATCTGCCGGGCTCTCTTGATGGCCTTGGACAATTGCTTCTGGTGATAGGCGCAGGTGCCGCTGACCCGGGCCGGAAAAATGCGCCCGGTCTCGGAAATAAAATTCTCCAGATTTTTGTGATTCTTGTAATCGATCAGCGTGATCTTGTCTTTACAGAATGCGCAATATTTTTTGCGCGCCGAATAATATTTTTTGGGGGGTTTGCCGTCACCACTACTACTTCTCATCTGCATCTGATTCCTCCTCTTTCTCTGAAAAATCGTCGCTTTCCCTTTCCTCGCTGCGGCTTTCCATGGTTTTCTTGCGGATCTTGTCGATCTTGGCCCATTTTTTGGTCAGTTTGTTGGATTTCTTCAGCTTGTCATCGAGCCGCAAAGTAATGAAGCGCAGCACTTTTTCCATTTGCTTCAGGCGCCTTTCCAGGGTAGTGATGATCGCGCCGTCGACTTCGGTCTGGATGAACACGTAATAGCCTTCCAGGTTTTTTTTAATTGGAAAGGCCATTTTTTTTCTTCCCCATTCATCAAGATTTTCAATAACGCCCTTGGCTTTCTTGATGGTGGCGGTGATGGACTCGATGATTTTCTTGACTTCTTCCTCATTGACCTCGGGGGTTATGATGAAGCCAATCTCATACCTGCTATTCATTTTTCCTCCTTGTGGATGTTTTAGCCTCTTCTTTTTGAAGAAGCAAGGAGTTCTTTCTCCTGTTGAATATATTCATGGTACTTTGAATATCATTTTCCAAAATCATTTGCGCCGCTTCAGCGGCACTGACGACTCCTTCCCGAAGCTTGGCAAATGATTGGCCCTTGAGGGGCTTCAATACATAGCGGATGATGTCCGCGTTTCTGCGACCGGGGTTGCGAATGCCGATGCGCAGGCGGGGGAAATCCTGGGTGCCGCAATGCTGGATTACCGAGCGCATCCCCTTGTGGGTACCGGAGCTCCCGCTTTCGCGGATGCGGATGCTGCCCAGAGGCAGGTCGATGTCATCATAGATCACCAGCATATCGGCATAAGCGAAAGAGAACATCTTTTGCAACTTGTGAACGGCAATTCCGGATTCGTTCATATAAGTCATGGGTTTGGCCAGGACGACATCCTGACCGCAGATGCGTGTTTTTTTGTAATGCAGGATCCTGCCCAGGCCTGCCAAAGCGATGCCGTGACGGCGGCAGATCTCCTCGATGCACATGAATCCGGCATTGTGCGGGCTTTTCTCATATATTTTATCTGGATTACCCAAACCGATGAAAACAAAAATTTATCCCTCCTTTTTGTCTTTACCTTTGTCCTTATCTTTGCCTTTTTCTTTATCTTTGTCTGTTTCCTTGGCCTTTTCCGTGCCGGCGGCGGCTTCCGGTGCGGCTTCAGCGCCTTCAACGGCTTCTTCAGCGACCTCTTCCACCTCAACAACCTCTTCCTTGGCTTTGGCGGCCACGGCGCAGATCACAGTGTTGGCCGTAGAGATGATTTGATAGGCTTCGGTTTTGGCCAGGGTCTCCACCTTGATTGACTGGCCGATATGCAGGGCTGAAATATCCACACGGATCTCCTTGGGAATACTGGTGGGCAAGCTGCGCACCAGCACTTCGCGTGAAATGAATTCCAGCAGGCCGTCCTCGGTTTTGACACCGATGGGTTCGCCTTCGAGCACCACGGGCACTTCGACTTCCACAGGCTTGTTAAGGTCGATGCGGATGAAATCGATATGGATGATGTGGTCTGACAGATAATCGTACTGAATATCCTTGATCATGGCGTCGAATTTGGATTTTTCGCCCTGAGTGATGCGCAGGATCGAGTTTTCCTTGTTCTCTGATTTCAGGATGCCCTTGATGTCACTCATGTTCACCGCGATGGGGATGCTTTCCGCGCTGATGCCGTAAAGAATGGCCGGGATCTTGCCCTGGGCCCGCAGTCCCTTGCGGGCCTGCTTGCTTATTTCCTTTCTCAGTTCCGCGTTAATCGTAATCAAATTTTCCATTTTCACCTCTTTTATTTTTACAAAAATAATTTCGAAACGGAAGTTTCCTTATGGATACTGGCAATGGCGTCGGCGAAGAGCTTGGATACGGAAAGCACTTCGATCTTCTGGCATTCATCCGGACGGCAGTGTAAGGGAATGGTGTTGGTGACAAATACTTTTTCCAGGGGCGCCTCGTTGATCCTGGCCAGGGCATTTCCGGAAAATATGCCATGGGTGCAGGCGGCAAAGACTTTTTTGGCACCATTCTTTTTCAGAGCGTTGATGGTCGCGCTCAGGGTGCCGGCGGTGTCAATGATGTCGTCGACGATGATGGCGTTCTTGTTCTCCACGTCACCGATGATATGCATCAACTCGGCCACGTTCGGAGCCGTCCTTTTTTTATCGGCGATGGCCAGGTCGGCGTTCAATTTGCGCGAGAATAAACGAGCCCTTTCCACACCGCCGGCGTCGGGAGAAACGATGACCAGGTCCTGCAGTTTCATCCTTTTGAAATGGGAAATGAAGACGGGCAGAGCCATAAGGTTATCGACGGGAATGTTGAAAAAACCCTGGATTTGGGCGGCGTGAAGATCAATGGTCAGGACCCGGGAAAAACCGGCGGTTTCCAGCAGATCAGCAAGCAATCGCGCCGAAATGGCGACCCTGGGCCTGTCCTTGCGGTCCTGGCGGGCATAAGCGTAATAGGCGATCACTGCCGTGATGCGGCGGGCCGAGGCCCTTTTGAAAGCGTCGGCCATCAGCAGCAGCTGCATGATGTGGAAATTGCTGTCCGCGCAGAGAGATTGCACGATGAACACATCGGCACCGCGGACGTTTTCGTGGCTCTGAAAACGGATCTCGCCGTCGGAAAACACATCCAATACCGACCGACCCAACGTACGGTGCAGGTTCCTGGCGATATCACCGGCGAGTTTTTCATTGGCAGAACCTGAAAAAATCAAAAATTTATTATCGTTTGTCATCGGGTTTTTCTGGGGCGGGAGGATTCGAACCTCCGAATCTCGGCTCCAAAGGCCGATGCCTTACCGCTTGGCCACACCCCAATTCGCTCCTGATAATTTTTTCTGGTCATGGTCCGGGTCTGTATCACGCCGGGCAGTGTCCCGGGCAAGGCAGCCATTTTTTTTGCCGGGCCGATAGCGAATACCGCTGAACCACTGCCTGTCATTTGCACGAAATCGCATCCTCCTCGCAACATTTTCCGCTTGATTTCCCTGATTTCCGGAAATAAATCAAAAGTAACGCTTTCCAGTTCATTTTTTAAAATGGAGAAATCATTTCTTCTCAGGAAGAGTTTTATTTTACTGGGAATCAGGGCTTTTGTCAAGCGCCAGCGGGAAAAAATCAACGCCGTGGAAACGTGCAGAGGAGGAATGAACAAGGCGATGGGACGGGACGCGATTTCAGTCACGGGAGTCAACAACTCCCCTATCCCTTCGCCCAGAACCGTGCCGCCGAGGAGAAAAAAAGGCACATCGGCCCCCAAACCTGCCGCCATTTCATTCAACTCTGTGAAGGGAATGTTCAAATTGAAGTACTGGTTGAGAAAAAGCAGCATGACGGCTGCGTTGCCGCTGCCGCCGCCCAGACCAGATCCTGGAGGGATATTCTTGCTGACCGTGATGTCAAAACCGCTGCGCAAAGGGTAGTTGTCATAGATCAGCCGGCAGGCTCTGGCGATGGTGTTGCTGTCGTCCCAGGCCACGCGACGGTCGGAACCTTTCAAGGTGATGCGGGGCAGCGGCTTTTCTTTCAGCCTCAATACATCGCTAAAATCTATGGTCTGGAATATGGTCCGCAACGTATGGCAGCCATCCGCCCTTTTGCCGGTGATTTCCAATCCGAGGTTGATCTTGGCGAAAGATCGCAGTTCAATCATCGCCCAGCACACTTGCGAGGTCGGCGGCCCGATAACGTCCGCTGTAATCGATGAGGATGATTTGACCCGGGCGGAATTCACGTCGGGAAATTCTCAGGGTCAGATCGGCTGAACCAAGGCGAAACCTGGCCGTTTCAGGGGCTCCGGTTCTATTGTCTTTTTTCAGGAAAACCGAGATCCTCCTGCCGGCAAGCTTGGCTTGGGGAACCCGGCCATTGACCAGTATCCGCTTTAATTCATCCAGGGTCAGTTCGATGCCCCACAGCCGCTGCAGCAGGAAAACGAACTCCCCTTTCCAGAGTAGCTTTTTGGAAAAATTAAGCAGCACGGCTTCTTCACCGGCGACATTCAGTTCCAGGCCTACCTGGTTGAGCGGCGTAAAAAAAAGGAATTTTGCGAAGTGATCATCAAAACGCCAGTGAATCCTGCCGTTTTGTTTGCTTTCACAGTCGTGGAAATTGAATTTGATGCTCAGGGACTGAAAATAAGGCCCGGACGGTGGCAAAAGCTCGGGTTTGCGGGTCTGGCAGGAAATGAAAAGCACGATCCCGAACAAAGTTATGATTTTTTTCAGCATTGGCTTTTATTTTATCATAATAACAAGCCATTTGTCGCTGCCAGGGAGAAAAATGCCTGGGTGAACGGAAATGGCGAAAACCCTGCCTTGACCGCTGCAAGCGCTTATGCTACCATCGATAATCGGGCCGGGGTGGCGGAATTGGCAGACGCACGGGACTTAAAATCCCGGGAGGGCAACCTCGTGGGGGTTCGATTCCCCCCTCCGGCATAAGCTGAATGAAATTCGTGACAAGTGACGCGTGACGAGTGACGAGGAAGAAAAAGACAAAGGCAATGTAGGGGCGGTTCGCGAACCGCCCTTACTTAAAGAAAAAATCCAAATGTAGAGAAATTGAAAGGGAGGATTTGAAATCCTCCCCTACTTCAGATTCAATAAAAGGGCGGGGACAAGCCCCGCACCTACAAAAAACCGTTTATTTTAGGCTCGTCTTGATCTTGGCGAAATAGGTGTAGAGCACCGGGATGAAGAACAGGTTGAAAACGGTCGAGGCGATCAGGCCGCCGATCAGGGCCACGGCCATGGGCGAGTTCATTTCGCCGCCTTCCTTGCTGGTCAGGGCCATGGGTACCATGCCGCCGATGGTGGTAAGGGAGGTCATCAATATCGGACGCAGGCGCGTGGTCGCCCCCTTGATCACGGCTTCCAGCCGTTCCATACCGCCGGCAATGAGCTGGTTGATGTAGTCGACCATGACGATGCCGTTGTTCACGGCGATGCCGGCCAGGATTATGAAGCCCATGATCGAGCCCATGTTGATGGTCTTGCCGGTTATGGCCAGCAGCGCCACCACGCCGATGAAGCCCAGGGGCAGGGTGAACATGTTGATGAAGGGAAATTTCAGGTTTTCGTAGAGCGAGGCCATGACGGCGAAAACCAGCACCAGTGCGATCAGCAGGGCAAAGGCCAGGGTTGTAAAGGTTTCGGTCATGTTCTGGTACTGGCCGGCGATCTCGGTGAAATATCCCTGCGGCAGATTCGCCGTGAAGTCCGCGGTTTTTTTCTTGATCTCGTTGACAATGCCGCCCAGGTTGCTGCCCAGGTAGTTGGCGCCCACGGTGACCTTGCGCACCATGTTCTCGCGGTCGATGCGCACCGGACCGAGGAGATTCCTGATCTCTGCCACCTGGGACAGGTACACCTTGGCTCCCAGCGGGGTCTGGATGGGCAGCTTCTTCAGGTCAGCCAGGGAGGCACGATCGCTTTCGTTCAGGCGCACGCGTATGTCACGGTCCTCGCCTTCGACGAACATGCGCGATACCACGGTGCCGATTGTGTAGGTCTCGACCTGGCGGGAGATATCGTACGGTGTCAGCCCCAGCTTGGAGGCTTCCTCTTTCTTGATGTGCAGCTGGATCTCGGGCTTGCTCTTTTCCAGGGAGACCTTGACATCGCGTACGCCTTCGATGCCCACTATGCGTCGACGGATGCTTTCGGCGATGTCCTCGAGTATGCCCATGTCGCGGCCGAAGCAGTTGATCTCGATGGGGCTGGTCGAGGAACCGAACATGGAGGCGCCGGCGATGTCGATGGCCGTGATCTGGCTGTTCTCCAGGGTGGGGAAAGATTGTCGCCAGCGCTCAAGTATCTGCTTGTCCGATTCCTTTCTCTGGCTGCTGGGCTTGAGGTAGGCATAGATGATCGACTCGTAGGAGCCGGCGGCACTGGTGCCGCTGGCCGTGTCCTGGGCATTCATTTCACTGGTGCCGACCTGGATGAAGGTGGTGATGACATTGGGGTCTTTGAGCGATTGCTCCTCGAGGTACTTGGTGATGCGGTCGGTCTCCTCGATCTGGGTGCCTACCGGCATGGAAAGTTTCAGGTAGAGCATGGAATTGTCGGTCTGGGGCATGAACTCCTTGCCCAGGAAAGCGGCGCCGACCAGGGACAGGAGGAAGACGGTGATGACCGCGAAGAGGACCCTTTTTCTGCGGGCCAGGGCCCGGCGCAGCCAGCCCTCGTAGCGGTCACGCACCGGGGTGAACTTGTCCTCGCCCAGGGCCTTGACCGAATTCGTCGTGGCGGCGCCTTTTTTCATGCGCAAGCGGAACATCCAGGAGGCCAGCATGGGCACGATGGTCAGAGCCACGAACAGCGACGCCAGCAAGGCGATGATCACCGACACGGCAAGGCTTTGCGCAAGGCGCCCGGCGATGCCGGTGGCGAACATCATGGGGAAGAACACGGCCACGGTGGTCAATGTGGAGGCGCTGATGGCCATGCCCACTTCCGAGGTGCCGATGCGGGCAGCTTCCATGGGGCTCTTGCCCTCCTGCAAGTGCCGGAAGATGTTCTCGATGACCACCACGGCATTGTCGACAAGCATGCCCACCCCCAAGGCAAGTCCACCCAGGGTGATCAGGTTCAGGGTATAGCCCATCAAATAGAAGGCAATGAAGGCCACCACGATCGAGAGCGGGATGGTGATGCCGATGGCCACGGTGGGTTTGAGATTGCGCAGGAAGAGAAAAATGATCAGCATGGCCAGCAGGCCGCCCCGCAGGATATTCTGGCTGGCCTTGCTTGACATCATCTCGATGATGCGCGACATGTCGAGCCAGACATGGAACTTGACTCCATGTTTCAGCGTCGGCTCGATCTCGGCCAGGAGCTTCTTCACCTGGCGCGCCACCAGCACCGAGTTGGCGCCGGAGCCTTTGGTGATCATCATCATGATACCCTGCTGTCCGTTCAGGCGCAGCTTGAGACGTGTCTCTTTGGGCGCTTCTTTTACCGTGCCGATATCTTTCAGGAAGATGGGTGCACCGCTGCGGCTGATGCCTACCAGGATGTCTTCGACCTCGGAAAACACCTTGAATTCACCCATGGTGCGCAGCAGGAACTCGCGGTGGTTCTCGGTCATGTAACCGGCGGGGAGATTGATATTGGAGGCCTGGATGGCCATCTCCACCTGACTGATGTTCAGGCCGCGCGACTCGAGTTTGCCCTTGTCCACGCTGACCAGCACCTCGTTGATCTCGGGCGAGAAGACCGAGGCCGAAGCCACGCCCTCGATGCGCTCCAGGCGGGTGGCCACCTCGTTGTCGATGTAGTCGCGCAGCTGGCTCAGCCCCATGTCGCTGCCGGTTATTCCGTAGGCGATGATCGGCATCTGCGAGAAATTAAACTTCATGACGAAAGGCTTCTGGGCCCCCTTGGGCAGGAACATTTCGTAAAGACCGATGGCGTCGCGTACATCCTGGGCGGCGAAATCGAGGTTGGTCCCCCATTCGAATTCAATCATGATCACCGACTGCCCCTCCATGGAGATTGAGCGCAGATCCTTGATGCGCTGGACCGTGGAGACCCACTGCTCGACCGGCCGGGTGATGTTCTGTTCCATGTCTTCGGATGAAACTCCGCTGTAGGTAGTCACCACGGTTATGAAAGGATAATCCAGGTCGGGAAGCATATCCAGCCCCAGCTTGGTAAAGGAGATCAAACCCAGGATGACGATGACCAGGACAACCATGGACATTGTCACCCGTTTTTTCAGTGAAAAATCAACGATCTTCATTTTTTGTCTCCGGCCAAAACGATGGCCGTACCGTCCTTCAGGTCATAATTGCCTTCGATCAATACCTGCTCGCCGGCTTTCACTCCGGACAGCACCTCGAATTGGCGCTCGTCGCGCAGGCCTACCTGCACAACGCGGCGTCGGGCCATGCCGTTCTCGTTGACCATCACATCCTTGTCGCCGAGAAGCAGCGCCGAGAGAGGCAGCAGGAATGTGTTTTCCCGGCGGATATATTCGATGGAAATATCGGCGTACACTCCGGCCTTGATCTTCATTTCCGGATTTTCAATCTTGATCTCCACCTTGAAGGTCTTGGAGAGGGGGTCGGCGGCCAGGTTCTTGGAATAAACTTCCCCGGAAAAAGACTCTCCGGGCAAAGATGAAATCCCGACCAGGCAGCTTTGGCCGATCTTGATTTTTTCTATCTCCTCGGCCGGAACATCGACTATAATCTTGACCTTGGAGAGATCCATCAGGGTCAGGATGCTATGGCCCATACCCATCATGGGATTAATCATGTCGCCTTCTTCCATGTTCTTGGCCGCGATCACGCCCGCAAAGGGCGCTTTCATGTAGGCGTTATTCAACGTGTAGTCCACCAGGTCCAGGGTGGCCCTGGCGCTCTTCATCTGGGTGTCGGCGGCATCAAGGGCCAGCTGGGTGTTTTCATACTGCATTTGGGAGATCGCCTTGTTTTCCAGCATTTTTTTCATGCGCTCAGCGTTCAACTTGGCGTTCTGAAAGGCGGCATGGGCCACGGCCAGGGCAGCCCGGGCCTGCTTCTGCTGCAATTCCAGGGAGGTCATGTCCAACATGGCCAGCAACTCTCCCTGGGCGACGCGGTCGCCCTGCTTTTTCATGATACGGCCCACGCGTCCGGAGGCGTCGGGGGCGATATTGGCGGTCTTCCAGGCGCTGACCGTTCCCTTGTAATTGAAATATTTTGACAACGTCCCTTTGCGCATACTCTCGGCTTTTACCAGCAACGGCTTTTTCTGAGCTTCTGCTGTCTGCCCGTCTTTTTTCGAGCAGAATGACATGGTGAAAGCCAGGGCCAGCAATGCGATAAAAATTCTTTTCATTCGACACCTCCGTTGATATCGATGCCAGTGATCTTTTCTAGTTCGGCTATGGCAATATTGTAATTATACAGGGCCTGCAGGTAATTTACCTTGGCCCGCGTCAATTCGTTGTAAGATGAATTCAACTCCAGGATGGTGATCATCCCCTCCCGGTAGTTGAGTTCGGCTATACGAACGCCCTCTTTGGCGCTTTCCATGTTTTTCAAACCCAACTGGATATTTTCATACTCCTGGTTGATGTTGCGGTAGCCGCTTTCGACTTCCAGGCGGGTGGCATCGCTCAGTTGCTTGAGATTCAGATCCATGATCTTTTTCATCACTCTCATTTCACCAACCTGGGCGCTTCTTTTCAAACCGGTGAATATGGGAAAGCTGACCCCCAGGGAGATGTTGAAATAGTCATCCCAATTGCCTGAACTGAATTTGAAATAATCGGATTGGTAGCTGTAATTGGCCACCACGGAAAAGTTTGGAATATATTGGGCCCAGGTTATTTTTAGCAGATTGGCGATCTTTTGGCTTTGCATCTGCAGTTGCAGCAATTCGGAACGGTTTTTCAGGGAGCTCTGCAGCAGTTTGAGCAATTCCAGCTGCAAAGGCCGGTAGCCCAACTCCCCCAGCAGGCGAATCTCCTGTTCAGCAGGCAGCCCCAGCATCAATTTCAGACCCAGTTCCGAGGTTTCCAGCAGGTTTCCCACGCGCAGCAAATCGGGGCGGGTGGCGCTCAAGGCGAGCTCGGCACGCAGCATGTCGTACTGGGAGACCATGCCCAGTTCAAAACTCTTCTTGACGTTCCCGTAATTGCTCTCCGCCAGGGAAAAAGCCTCCTGGTGCGCTTTCTGCAATTCCTGCAGGATCTGAATGTTGTAAAACAACTTGCGCACGCCTAAAATCGTATCGGCCCGGGAATTGCTTTGCCTTTCCTTGGCCATCTTCAGGTCCAGCTCGGCATTTTTGTAATTGAAAAATATTTTGCCGCCGGTAAACACGGGCTGGACGACCTGGAAAGTGAAAGCATAGTTCTTGGTGAAGCGCAGGGTGGCCTGGGTCGGCTCAGCGCCAGGGTAAAAGGGCGGGATCTCGATGGTCATCAGTTTTTCATCAAGGATCTTGCTGCCCTGCAGGGTCGCTTCCGGCAGGAATCCGAAGTTCTGCAGCAGGCGGTAGCGGTACTGCCTGACCTCCTGCTGGCTGATCTGATAGGTAGTATTGTTGGTCAAAGCCAGTTCGATCGCCTGGTCCACGGTCAGATCCATGGCGGGATCCTGGCAGAATCCCGCAACGGCCAGCAGCAGTAGTGCCAATAATGCTTTTTTCATCAATGCCTCCTAGGCCAGAATGCCGTGTTTCAAAATTTTCATGATCAGTTCTTTTTGTTTTTCATGGTCGATGCCATCACCCAGAACCGATTCCAAAAAAGCGCTTTCCAGCATGTTATTCATGATGGTGCCGAGCATTTCCTCACTGAAATCATCAAGGATATCCGGGCGCACTATGTCTTTGATGAAATTGCCCAGGGCCATGACAATCTCGTGCCTGATACGCAATTGCAGGTTCAAATGTTCTTCGATGTTCTCATGGAGGATCATGTGGTGTTCGCGGATGATCATTCTTAAAAAATTCCGTTTCTGCTGCACCATGGACAGCGAAAGGTCGATGATGTCTTCGATGGTCCGGTACTTGTCGGTGCTGTTGGCCATGAGCTCATTTGCTTTTGTCGCGATCTCTCTTTGAAAACGCTGCCAGAGTCCCGTGAACAGCATGTATTTGCTGTCGAAATAGTTGTACAGGGTGGGTTTGGAAATGCCGCATTTCTTGGCGATCATGTCCATGGAAGTGTTTTTATAGCCATTGATTGTAAAAATCTCTTCGAAATTTTGCAGTATGAAATCGCGCATTGCGTCTTCTTTAGTTGCAATCAAGCTTACCTCCGGTAAATAAAATATACTCGAGGCTAATATTTTTACTTTACGTAATTTATTTTAACTCCCAGTTTATTTTTTGTCAATATCTGATGAAATTATCTATATTTTTTTTTCCAGTAATTCTTTATAGCGAAAACAATCCAGTAGATGATCGTTAACCATGCCGGTGGCCTGCATGTGGGCGTAGATAATGGTTGAACCTACGAATTTGAAGCCGCGCCTGATCAGGTCTTTGCTTAAAGAATCCGACAATTCGGTACGGACAGGCAATTGTGCCAGCGTTTTCCAGCGGTTCTGAAGGGGGCGGTTGCCTACGAACGGCCAAATATACTTGTCAAAACTGCCGAATTCCTCCCTAATTTTTACAAAAGCCCTGGCATTGCCCACTGAAGCCGCGATCTTGCTGCGGTTGCGGATCAATCCCGAGTCGCTCAACAAGGCGGCGATCTTTTCAGAACCGTAGAGAGCGACCTTGGCGAAATCGAAACCATCGTAGGCCCGGCGGTAGTTTTCCCTTTTTTTCAACACTAATAACCAACTCAAACCGGCCTGGGCGCCCTCTAAAACCAGGAATTCGAACCATTTGCGGTCATCGTGCACCGGCACTCCCCATTCACGATCGTGGTAATCCCTATAAAGCGGATCAGAAAAGCACCAGGGACAACGTTGCTTCATGGCCGCACTCCTTTGGGTCGGGCCAGGCCAGGGGCCGGCCCGAAACATAATAAAGGACGAGAACCGGCAAAGTCAAGCTCGGGCGGCGTCTTGACAATTAGTCGGGGAAGGTTTACATTTTGCCCATGGCCGTGACAGCAAATGAATTGGATCAGATCAAGGGCATACTGATAGGAAAAAAGTTGCACATTTCCCGCCAGAAGATAGTTGCCAGTCTGGCCATGCTGGACGAATCACAGGAGATTTTCCCCCAACCTCAGCAAAAAGCTCTGCTGGTCCAGTTGCTGCACTTGTATGAAAATTCAAAAAAAAAGGTGGTAATCCAGTTGGAAGAACTGGGGGAAAAAGATCTGCCGCTGACCGTGGTCATGGGAGTCCTGGCCGAAGACTGGACCGGAATGGCCAATTCGATCCTGGGCATTATCCATCAAAAACACGGCAACGTGCTTTTTTTAAAGGGATTTACCCTGACCTGCCTGGAGCGCAAACTGGGTGTTGTGCTGCTCTCTTTCCTGATCAAGACAGCGGAGGATTACAGTCGTTTCCTGAAAGACAAGAGCAATCTCCTGGCCGCCCTCAAGGAAGCCTCGCAGGGCACTTTGGGCAAAACCCTGCTGCTGGAAGACGAAACCATCAAATTCGAAATTTACAACCAGACCATCAACACTATCAAAAGAATATACCGCGGACCGGATATAGAAGAAATCATCGGTGAGAACGGCGAAACCCTGAAATTTTTCTCTTCGCGTTCCCGGGAATACCTTCAGGAAAGAAAGCTCACAGATCTGGCCGGTCTGGTGATCGACAATTTCAAGTTCCAGAAGCAGATCCGCGACGGCCAGGCCGACAAGAAGATCAGGATCAAGAATTTCGAGACCCTGGACGAGCACCTTACCGGCATCACTTTCGGCTGTTGGGAAGAAAATTTTTCCGTGGAGAATTTCCTGAAAACCCTGGACTTCATCGTGCCGGGACATATCATCAAGCACCACAAGAGTTTTGTTTCCTCGGAAAAGATCCTGATCTACCGCATCGAGATCGTCGACAGCCATTACCAGCCTCTGAATCCCGATGCCATCAAATCAATTGAAAGTTCTCTTGAGAAACTGATCAGCACCTCGGTCGACGAAAAATTTTCACAGATCAAGTCCGTGGGCGGCTATGAGCATTACGCCCGGGCCATCATCCCCTTCCTGATGGAGGAATTAAAGGTCACCGGCATCAGCCAGGTATTCATGAGCGTGGAAAAGAAAACCGAGTTCATGATGCAGCTGAAGCTCATCCTGGTTTCCAGGCAAGGCAAGAAAAACAACCTGAACAAACTGATCCGCCTGCTGGAAAGCCGCAGCGGTATCGAGATCCTGTCGGTCATCCCTCCCCGCTTCTACCAGAACCATATCGAGATCAACATCATGAACCTGAAAATAGTTCTGAGCGAATTCATTTCCATTGCCGCCATCTTCCAGTTCATCAAGAACATTTTGAAAGGCCTGTACGGCCAGGTCCGTGATTTTGACGAAGGTTTGCGCGACAGCGACATGCGTTCCCTGATGGACCTGACCACCGAAGCGCGTTCCCTCAATCCCCTGCTGATCAAGGAAATCTACTACAATTTCGATGAGATATACCGCCTGGAGACCCCACCCAGGATCATGGCCGAGATCATGAAGCTGGTTTGCGAGACCATCAAGGCGGCCAAAAAGCAGGAAATGGACCGGGTGATCGTCAAGTACAAGCATATCCGCCATGAACTGAAAAATGAATTCATTAAAACCATTTTTGTTATTTCCTACGTCAAGGAAAAGAAAATTATCAGCAAATTCATCAGCAACCTGCGCGAAATCGAAGTTTATTTCACACGCATCGAATGGGAGCAGCGTTTTTACCTGATCATGATATTCAAGAAAGACAAACTGGCGCTTCCCAAAGACGAGATATTTAGGATCAAGACCGAGGTGCTGGATAAATTCCTTAAAAACGCATTGATCATCGACGCCACCCAGCAGAGCGTCGATGAGGAGTGCTGAAACTGACCGCCGCATGTTCGGCCTGAATTCCCCTTTTCGTATCACCGCCGCCCAAAAAACGGCTGTGGATGAAATTGTGGGGAATTTCCGCCGGGGCTGCAGCAAGCAGGTGCTGCTTGGAGTGACCGGCTCGGGAAAGACCTACACCATGGCCCAGATCATCGCCAAATTGAATGTCCCCACCCTGGTCCTTTCGCCCAACAAGACGCTGGCCGCCCAGCTTTTTGGAGAATTCAAGGGCTTTTTTCCCAATGATCGCGTCGGCTATTTCATCAGTTATTACGATTATTACCAGCCGGAAGCTTTCGTACCGCAGAGAAATCTTTACATTTCCAAAGAGGTTTCGATCAATCCCGAGCTGGAAAGGCTGCGCCTGGACGCCACCCGCAACCTGCTGGAAGCCAGGGAAACGATCGTGGTGGCATCGGTTTCGGCCATATACAGCATTGGCGCCCCCGAAGATTTTCTCGAACAGAAGATCCAGATTTCTGTTGGCGATCGCGTCGAGCGCCAGGAGCTTCTCGACCAATTCGTGAAGCTGGGCTACAGCCGCAGCCATGACCTGATGGACAGCGGCAAATTCAGGGTGCGCGGCCGGATTGTCGAGATATTTCCCACCAGCGAGGAGAATCCGCTGCGCCTGGTTTTCAGCAACGACGTGATCAACCGCCTCGGACCTTTCGACGCCATTACCGCGGCCTGGCTGGGTGAAAAAAAACAGATCAACATTTTCCCGATCAACTTCTTTTTTTACCACGAGGCCCGCCTGCGGGAAGCCCTGGTCCGGATCGGCGCCGAACTGGAAGAACGGCTGACCTGGTTCAACGCCCGGTGCCAGACCGAACTGGCCGAACGCCTGCGCCAGCGCACCCGCTTCGACATGGAGATGCTCGAGCAATTCGGCCATTGTCCGGGCATAGAGAATTATTCCCTGTACTTGACCGGGCGTCGCCCGGGAGAAGCCCCCTACACCCTGCTCAGTTTTTTCCCCAAGGGTTACCTGACCATCATCGACGAGTCGCACGTGACCGTGCCCCAGCTCAACGGCATGTACGCCGGCGACCGCTCGCGCAAGACCAAATTGGTCGATTTCGGTTTCCGGCTGCCGTCGGCCCTGGACAACCGCCCCCTGAATTTCCCCGAGATCGCCGCGCGGCTGCAGAACGTCCTCTACGTTTCCGCCACCCCCGCCCCCTTCGAGATCGGCGACTCAGGCAATCGCGTGACTAATCTCCTGGTCAGGCCCACCGGCCTGATCGATCCCCGGGTGGTGGTCAAAACAGCCGAAGATCCGGTGCAGGACATGCTGGCCGAGATCCGCAAGGTAATCGGTTCCAGCCGGGTGCTGGTGACCACCCTGACCAAGAAAATGGCCGAAAAATTGGCCGATTTCCTCACCCTGCAGGGCATCCGCTGCGCCTACCTTCATTCCGAGATCAAGGCTCTGGACCGGGTGAAGATCATCAAAAAACTGCGCCAGGGGGAATTCGACGTGCTGATCGGCATCAACCTGCTGCGCGAGGGGCTGGACCTGCCCGAGGTCTCCCTGGT
The DNA here is from genome assembly GCA_043826505.1 of Chrysiogenia bacterium. GTDB lineage: Bacteria > Acidobacteriota > Aminicenantia > UBA2199 > UBA2199 > UBA2199. The sequence goes on from JBDRQC010000008.1 coordinate 50,453, forward strand.
CATCATCCTGGACGCCGACAAGGAGGGCTTCCTGCGCTCGGAGACCTCGCTGATCCAGACCTTCGGCCGCGCCTCGCGCCATATCGACGGCAAGGTCATCCTCTACGGCGACGCCGCGGTGCGCTCGGTAAAGAACGCCATCGCCGAATCCGAGCGCCGGCGCAACTACCAGATCGCCTACAACCAGGAGCACCATATCACCCCGGCCTCGGTGCAGAGCCCGATCAAGGACTTCCACGACGACGACTACTGGCTGAAGAAAAGCGAGGGGGCCCTGCCCTCGGACTTCAAGAACCGCGAAGCATTGGAAAAGGAAATAAAAAAATTAACGGCTGCCATGAAAAAAATGGCCGCCAGCCTTGATTTCAAAAATGCCGCCAAGTTGCGCGACCGCATCAATGTCCTGAAAAATCTCCTGATCGAGATGTTCTGACAGCACGGAAAGACGATTACATATTTTCGAAACTCAATTGGTTTTAAAAAATCATTTTTGATAAGTTTAAATTAAAATACAATATATTATACAATTTGATTGAAATATACTACATTTTGTATTATAATTACATCATGGAAAACAGAAAGATATACAACCGCATGGCAATTCTCAGGAAAGAAAGGGGCATCTCTAGGAAGGATCTGGCAGAAAAGATCGGAGTGAACTTTCAAACGGTCGGCTATCTGGAGAGGGAGGAATACAACCCCAGCCTCGACCTGGCATTGCGTATATGCGATTTTTTTCAACTGCCCGTTGAATTCATTTTTTCAAACCGGCCCTTGCGTCCGATGTCGGAGGAGATCAAGGAAAGGCAAGAAAAAAAAGGAGTATAAAATGAAAAAGCATTTTTCTATCCGGTCCAGAAGGCAGGGAGTTGTTAGCAATTATATCAGCACCGTTTTGCTCGCAGCGGTCATCTGCATGGGCGAGTATGGAAAATGGAACACCATTCTGATCGTCTTTTTCTGCATCCTGCTTGCCGCTTCGATTTTTTCCTATTGGCGGACGTATATCGTGACAGGGATTTTCAGTCTGGTAAGGTCCAAGACCGAACAGCTCGATGAAAGGGAGATCGCACTCACACGGGAAGCTTACCGCCAGGCTTATATTCCCATCGGCATCGCCTGCCTGACACTGGTATTCGTTATGGTCCTGGGGATCCGTTTTTCATGGATATCCCTGACCCACCGGGGCCACTACTCCTTTGGCCTGGTGGTCCTCCTTTTTCTCAATTATCTGATCAATGTCATGCCCGTCTCGATTGTCGCCTGGAAAGAACCACTGATAGAGCTCGAACCATAAACCGGCAGCCCAACATCCTGCCAATCAGCGATTTTATTTGAATTCACTCCAAGCGCGGTATGAAAATGCAGCCTGGACTTGCTTTTTTGTTTTCAACCCTTTACAATATGCGGGCTTTTTAAGCAGGTGGCATATGATGCAAAAAAATCCGGTAAAAAAGTTTGCCGTGGCCCTGTCGATTCTGACCGTCCTGGCCATCGGCTCGCTGCTGGCGCAAATGGTCGAATCCAACCACAATTACGAGCGCAGCCTGGCCCATATCCGATACCTGGGGACTCATTTGAACGACCTGCACGGGCAGCTGCTGCAGCTGAACCAGGAGCAGCTGGCCGACAGGAAGAAGTACGAGCGCCTCGACCTGCTGGAATTCAAGGCCGCCACTTTCCAGAAAAAATTCCCCGATTTCGCCCGGATCGTCGACGTCGCCTACCAGAGAAGCCAGGCCTACGGCTTCCATCCCAACCTGGTCCTCTCGGTCATCCAGGTGGAAAGCGCCTTCAACCCCACGGCCGTTTCCTCGGCCGGGGCCTACGGCCTGATGCAGGTGCGCTACGAGGTCTGGAAAGACGAGCTCAATATCGACAAGAACAAAATTTTCGATATCGATTACAACATCGAACTGGGACTGAAAATCCTGAAGCAGTATCATGAAGTATCGGGCGGCAATCTCAGCCGCACCCTCTTTTTATACAACAACGGCTACAAGTACAACAACAGCGGCTATATCGCCAAGGTGAACGCCGCCATCTACAACCAGGGTGCCGACAGCGCCCGGCCGGTCGGTGTGAGCCGCTGATCCCTGACCACTACCTCCCCTTTTTATCGAGCTTGAAGCGCTCGTGCAGACCCTTGAAAAAATCCAGGTAGGACTCGCTCTGAAAATCGGGATACGTCCAGGGCAGGAAGTTGATGCGGCCGTCCTTGAGCACGTACTCGATGTGGGCATAGATGCCGCTGCTGAGCGGCACGCGGTGGTAATGGTTCTTGGCGGTGGCGATAATGACATTGGCGTCGGACAGGTAGCCCGGGTCCAGGTTCACGGTGCGTTTGCCCGCCACGGCCAGCCGCTCTTCCACTTCGTTGGTGTGCAACTTGATCTGCGGCAGTCGCTCCGGGGCCAGCAGCCCCTTGAAAGAGACGAATTGCCTGAAAAGAGACTCGCCCATTTCCGCCTGGTAATAATCGGTCATGGTGAAGGGAATGACGGCGGAGCGGCCATCCGGGGCCGGCATGAATTCACCGAGCATTTCCAGGGCCGCCTCGGCGGCATGGTTCTGGCTGAAGATCAGTCCGCAAAAATACTTGACCTTCTTAAAATCACCGGGTATCGACATGTTGTCAGTCCTGATGGTTTCTTTTTGACTGCTCCTGGCCTGGTTCAATCAAACCAGTTCAGAACGTAAAAGCGGCCGTTGATGAAGGCAGCGACCTGACGCTTGTCGGGAGAAACCTGGTGGATTGCTCCGGCCAGGGAGACCTGCAGGTTGGAAAATTCCCCGGCCTCATTGAATTTCAGCATTTCGCCGTTGTAGGTCGTAAAATACGCCCCATTCCAGCCTGAACAGACGAGAATGCCGTTCAAATCCCGGCGTGAATTGATTTTATTGCGGTCATAAGGAGTGAGGCGGATGATCTCGAGCCTGGACTCACTGAAGTAAAAATGTTTGGTCCTTTCAATGAGCATGTAAACGGCATCGCGCTCAGGAGTCATGCGTGCCGCCAGCACGCCGCTACCCAGCTTTTTATAAAGCAGTGTCCTATAGTTGAAAAGGATCAGGCTCTTTTCCTTGTCTCTGGTGCCGACCAGTATCTCGTGCTTCTCAGGGTTGAAATCATGGATATTGAGTTCGGCATAATTTTTTTCACCCAAAAACATTGTCTCATTGAAGCTGGTCACTTTGTTACGGTTACTGTCATAGGCCCAGGCCTGGAATGCGTTTTTGAGGTCAGAAAAATGAATGAGGAAATGGTCGGGCGCTGAGCCGAAATGAATTTTCATTTCTTCGGAAGCAGTGATGTTGATATTCTCCCCTTTGTTCACTAGTTTCGCTATTTCCGGGTTATTTTGGCAGGCGTCGGCCACCATGAGATATTTCTGGAGCAGCGGCAAGGGAATGCGGCGCAGATACTCCCGGTTCCTGATCTCGGCCCAGCGATCATTGCTGTAAGTGTATGAATAGACCGGAAAAGGATATTTGGGATAAACGCTCATTTTCCTTCCATAGGCAGATACCGTGGAAAAAGGAGACAAAAAAGCAAGTTCGGCCAGACTGCCATCCGTGAAATAGGCCTCGGTGCCGCTGTCATTGAAAGCGGCAAGTACAGTGGGCATTTTCAAGGCATAGCCGATGACCGGTTTCAGAATGTAACTGTTGGCGCTGGGAATCAGGGTATATAGATAAACTTTTTCGTTCTCAACAGCCGTGGTCGAAAAAATAACCTTGTCCAGTCTGCGCGCAGGGAAAAATTGCTGGATCGTACCTTCATATTCAAAAGACTTAATTGTTTTCAGGGAATCAGCGTCCAATACCAGCAGTTTTTCCTTTTCACCGCTGTTCACAATACCGGCTACCAGAATGCGCCTGTTGGCCAGCCATTGAATTTTCTTGACCGAGAAAATCGGCGAAAAATTATAGGTGGGGTAATAGAAATCGGCGGGGAATTCCTTCAGCAGCCGCCGGGAATCCATGCCGGCAAGTATGGCGCGGTTGATCCAATTCTGGACATTGGCGTTCTTTTTTTTCACATTGAACAAGCCCATAAGCTTGTTGACGCCGGCATCCCACTGGTTTTGCGAAAAGACCTCGTAGAGATATTTTTCGGCGCCGCGGTCGTTGAGCTTTTGCAGCACCTCGGCATAGGTCAGGCTGTATTCCGGGTTGTACACAGTGAACTTCAATTTTGACAGCAGCGCCTTGGCCTTGCGCAGATCGCCGGTTTTTAACAGGTACTGTCCCTTCAGCAGTTGCGCTGGCTGCGCATCCGGCTTGAGGTTCAGGGCCCGATCGATAAAAGCTTCCGCTTCCGGGCAATCGTCAAGGAGCAGACAGGCCCTGGCGGCCATGAACGCGAAATAATAATTGCCTGGCGCCGCTTCGGCCTCCGGACGCATCAGATCGAGCGCTTGCTGCGGTTGGGCGGTCTTTAAGAATAATTCCGCCAACAGGATCTTGAATTCCGGAACGGCGGCGTATTTCAGACTCCTGTTGAAATTATCTGTGGCGGCCGGAAAGTTGTCGCGCAGAAAATATTCATTGCCCAGGCATAGATAAGCCGGCGCAAAGCCGGGATTCATGCGCAATATCTTGTTCAGATTGTCAAGGGCCAAAGAGTTTTTCATGTCGGCGGTCGCCAGGCTGATGCCGGTAAGTGCTTCCAGTGAACGGTGGTTGCTTTCCAGGTAATCACTGAATTTTTTTGCGGCTTCCCATTTCTCGTTCTGAAACAACAGGACGAAGCCGAACTTGAGGGTCGGCTGCGGACGGTAGGTGAAGAAGGCGTCCAGGTTTTTTTTTGCCAGCTCCAGGTCGCCGATCAGGTAATAAGCAATGGCCCGGGAAAAATCATCATTCTTGCTGGCAGGAAAAACGGTCGTGACCAGAAGCAGCAAAATCATAAAAAAGCCGGCTTTTTTCATTTTGTACCTCGGCACTGATTATAACACACGCCGTTTTTTTTGTTAATGCTTTGACGAAAAAACGATTGCCTGCCCAGGCACTTGCAATCAGCATGAATTTCAATATAATCAAGGCCGGGGAGATGACATGAAAAGACCGGTTTGGCTTGCTATATGGTTGGCGGCAGCCGCTTTGTCAGCCCAGAATATGCCCCTGCGCCTGGGAATTTATGACAATCCGCCAATGACTTTTTTCCAGGACAAGGACGCGGCCGGTTTTATCGTGGATGTGATCGGCGATTTTTCCCGCGGCAAACAGATGGATCTGAAATTTGTCCAGGCTCCCTTTCACGAGCTATTCGATATGTTGAAGCGTGGCGAGATCGACATCATCGCCCCCATCGCTTTCAATGAGGAAAGAAGTAAATTCCTGCGCTACAATTCCGAATCGATCCTGATGGACTGGTCAAACATCATCATGGGGGAAGCGGTAAATTTCAAACTTCTCAGCGATCTTGAAGGTGCTGAAATCGGCATCGTGAAAAGCGATTATTACGCCAAATTGCTCGAAAAAGACCTGCAAAAGCAAAGTATACACAGCCGCTTGCGCGCCTTCGATGATTTCATCCAGGTCGTTGATGCCGTGGCCACGAAAAAAATCGCGGCCGGATTCATCGGTCGTTTCAGCCTTTCCTTTATTCTGAAAAACCATCGGGAAATATCCCGCATCAAGGTAATGCCCGGGTCCTTTTACCATGAGCCGCTTTTTTTCGGCATCAATCCGCAAAAAGCGTACCTGGTCTCCATGCTGGACGCATATTTACGGGAGGCTAAGCGCGACAAAAATGGAGCATTGATCCAATCCTACGAGCGCTGGTTCGGTCAAACCTATTACCAAAAACGGCTGATCTTCCTTTCTGAGTATTACCTGTGGATCGTGCTGGCTGTGCTGCTTACCATTGCCGTTTTCATTTTCTTCAATGCCCTGCTGCGCAACAAGGTCAGGAAGAGCATCCAGGAGATTAAAAGGCAAAAGTCGTATTTTGAAAATCTTTTCAAAATCATCCCGGCCGGCATCGTCATCCTGGATGAACAAAACCGGGTGCTGGACATGAACCAGGAGTTTCATTCCCAGTTTGGCTTCAGCCTGGACGAGATCAGGGGCCACGAACTCGTCGGCCTGATCAACAGCGAATACACAATTAAGCAGGCTCTTTCCATAAGCCATAAGGCCCGCAATGGGGAAAGGGTGTACGCCGACGGACAGCGCAAAACCAAATCCGGGAAAATGCGGGATTTTCACATCATCGCTTCTCCCATCATCGTCGCCGGCAAAGTATTGGGTATCATCGTCATCTATCTGGACATTACCGAAAAAAAACGGATGGAAGAGGAGATCATCAAGTCAAAAAACATCGAATCGGTCGGGGTGCTGGCAGGCGGCATCGCCCATGATTTCAACAATATGCTGACCGGCATCCTCGGCAACATCTCGGTGGCCAAGAGGATGATTGGAACGGATCAGGCCAGAAACATCCTGGAAAAGGCTGAAAAAGCTGCGCTTAAAGCCAGCGGACTGACCCAGCAGCTGCTGACTTTTTCCAAGGGCGGTTTCCCGGTTAAAAAAGTGGTCTACCTGCCCGACCTGGTCAGGGATTCTCTGGCCCTGGTCATTTCCGGGAGCAACGTTCGCGCTGAATTGCAGATAGACACCCCTGTTTCCAACTGTGAAATCGACGTCACCCAGATCCTCCAGGTGATCAACAATTTGCTGATCAACGCCCGCGAAGCCATGCCGGCCGGAGGTGTGGTTGAAATCGGCCTGCACGACCATCTTCAGCAAAAAAACGACAACTTCCTGCGCAAGGGTCATTATGTTTCCCTGACGGTCAGGGATCACGGACCGGGCATTGCCCCCGGCAACCTGCAACGGATATTCATCCCCTATTTCACTACCAAGAAAACCGGTTCTGGGCTGGGCCTGGCCATCGCCTATTCCATTGTCAACAAGCACGACGGGCGCATCACGGTCCATTCACCCCAAGGCCAGGGAGCGACCTTCACCGTGTATCTTCCCGCTTCAAACAAAAAGGTGGCCGGTGCTCTCCGGTTGAAGTCGATCGCGGTCCAACAAGCCAGGATATTGCTGATGGATGACGAAGAAATCATCCGTGATGTGTTCGTGGATATGCTGCGTGATACTCCCTTCCGGATCGATCTGTCAGCCTCGAGCAAGGAGGCCCTGGAAAAATTCCATGCCGCCTGCAGGGCCGGCGCTCCTTATGACCTGGTTTTTCTGGACCTGACCGGTCCCGGTGATATCGGCGGCATCAAGACATTGGATAAAATTCGCGCCATTGACCCGAATGCTGTCGCCATCGCCATCAGCGGCTACAGCGCCAGTGATGTATTCAGCCGGTCCGACAGCTCAAATTTCCATGATTTTCTGGCAAAACCCTTCCAGTCCGAAGATCTGCTGCGCATCATCAGCAAGAACATGGCCAGAGGTAAAACAAAATCAAAGTGTTAGTTTTATCAAAAACAATGAATTAAAATATTCTCTATGACTGATTTCGGAGCTGTGACCACGTCATTGTTTACATATTTTGTTGAGGTTTCTTCCAAACACTACCACTATCACTAACACTTGTTCATCAGAGGCCCCAGTTCAATTTGTCATAAAGCAGTTTATAATAATTCGTGTCCGGTGCGACCAGCATGGGCAGCTGCTTGGGATAGATTTTTACGTGAATGGACTCCTCGAATTCGATAGGCAGCGCCTTCTGGCCGTCAATGGTCACATATGTCTCCATGTGAGCGGTCAGCAGTTGCGTGGAGATTTCCGAGTCGTCGGGAACGACCAGGGGACGAAAGGTCAATGAATGGGGGCAAATGGGAGTGATGACCATGCCGTTCACGGCCGGATTGACGATCGGACCGCCGGCCGATATGGAATATGCCGTTGATCCGGTGGGAGTGGCGATGATGAGACCGTCGCCCTTGACCTCAGCTACCTTTGCTCCGTCGATTTTCAAAAGGAGATTGACAATGCGGGCAATTGTACCCTTGTTGATGACCACGTCGTTCAGGGCCGTGAACGTCTGCTGCTTGAAATCGATCTGCAGCAGTTTGCGCCAGGATATCTCGGCATGCCCGCTGAAAATATGCCGCAGGCCTTGACGCAGTGATTCCTTTTTCATGGCGGTCAGAAATCCCAGCGAACCAAGATTGAATCCAACCACCGGTACCTGGGCTTCCACGGCCTGCCTGGCGATGGACAAAAAAGTGCCGTCGCCGCCCAGGACAATTATCAGATCGGCATGGCGGGCGATATCCTCGCGGGCGCAAAATTTCGGGATTTGCAGCAACTGGGCGGCTGTTTTTTCCAGGGTATAATCTATGGCGCACTCATTCAAAATGGCAATGGTCTCCTGCAGATAGTGAACCACGCCTTCATGAGGCTTGGCCACGATCGCTGCTTGTTTAAATTTTGCAGGCATTACTGATCATTTTATCATCAATTGAATTTTTATTTCCACTCTGCAGCAGAAAAAAATATTCCTGGTTGCCTTTTCTGCCCTTGATCCCGGACAGCGTGCAGGCCAGAACCGCAAAGTCCAGATTTTCGATCTGATGTTTCAGTTTGAGCAGGATGCGCAGCCGTTGATCGCGGTCGCGGACTACTCCCCCCCAGGCCACGCTCCCTCGGGACGCTTCGAACTGGGGTTTGATCAGGGACAAGATCCTGGCTTTGTTGAAAACGGCCAGGACCGGCAGGATCTTGGTGATGGAAATGAAAGAAAGGTCCATGATGATCAGGTCCGGTTCAAAGGGCACATCCTCTCTCTTCAGGAAACGGGCGTTTTTTTTTAAAAGATACATCCGTGGATCCTGGCGTAAACCGTAATCCACCTGGGAAATATTCACATCCAATCCGCATATCCGGGCAGCGCCCAATTGCAAAAGACAATCGCTGAAACCTCCGGTTGAAATGCCTACATCAAGAACATTCAGGCCGCGCACATCAATCGCCAATTCACGGATGGCTTTTTCGATCTTGAAAGCCCCCCGGGAAACATAGGGGTGATTTCTTTCGATTTGGATGGCGTCGCCGGCATTGATCCGACGATCGGGTTTGTCAGCCATCTGGCCGTCGACCCGCACTTCCCCGGCCATGATCAGGGCCTGGGCCTCTTTCAAGTTCAGAGCCAAATGCCTTATCAGCATGGCCTGGTCGAGGCGGATTTTTATTTGCTTTTTCATCCCATGTTCAGGATCGGGTTCGCAAGGTCTTGTCGCGGATGCTAACCATACCTGAACCTGGATAATAGCCAATATCCGCATTTTAAGCAAGCGGCTCCCTGATTTCCAGACCAACTTGACAGCCATTTGCAGCCAGTATACCATCTGGGCACACTCCCGCAGCAGACCGGACCATGAAACGGCTGTCGCGGACAGCCAGGAGGATGCATGCGTTGGAAAATCATCTTGTCCATCTTGCTGATTTCAATCCAGGGCGGCTTTGCCGCCGCTACAGTCAGGAAAGTCGATTTTTTGGCTGCGGCCGGGCTCAAGGTCAATGGGGCCGGTCCGCTGCTGGTCAGAATGGATGCAGGGCGCAACCGGCTGGTCGTGGCCAACACGCTGACTTCCTCGGTTTCAATAATCGATTGTGGAACCCGTTCCGTCCGCAATATCCCGATCAGCAGCCGCGTTCCGCAATACTTGAAATCCGAAGCGCTGGCCATCGATTCGCGCACCGGCAACGCTTACGTCATCGGCAACAAGACCCTGGAAGTGGTTTTCCCGGGAAGCAACAAAACGCGCCATTTCCCCACCAACAAGCAATTTGAGATGGTGGCCGTTGACGAAAACAGCGGCAATGCCTTTCTGGTCGGGAGAGAAAGTCGTTATATGGCATTCGTCGACCTGAAAAAAAACCGGGTACGCTATTTTCCCTGGAGTGAAAAAGAAGAGAGCGCCATGAATCTGAACCAGACACCGCCGCCGCCCATTCGCAAGGTTGTTTGCGACTACGGTTCAGGTGAAGTCCTGGCCGTGGACGGTTTTACTTCCACTTTGCATGTTTTTGCAGCGGCCAGCGGCAAACGGTTGGCTCGGCGCCGACTCGACCTGATCGCGGGCGCCCGCTGGCATTTTGCCGCTTACAGCCAGAGTCAGCATGCCCTGCTCCTGGTGGTGGAAACCGCTGAGCGCAAGGTGGTCCAGGCGGCAAAAATCTCTGTCAGCGGCCAAGCCGATGCCATCATCTCCCTGCCCGGTTACACAGAGGCTGTAGGGATCAGCTACAATGAAAAGCGGGATGAACTTTACATCCCCTATGACAATCATGCCAGCCTGCATGTGATCGATTTCAAGGACAAGGGACGGATCAGCGAGATCATGCTCCCCGCGTACGGAAACGATGCTTCCGTAATCGATGAGCAAGGCGATCTTCTTTATGTTTCCAGTTGGGCGTACGGAGAGATCGACCAGATCGATCTGCAGTCCCGCAAGTTGCGCAAGCGCTTTTTTAATGCCGCCGTACTGCCGCACATGTTTAACATGGCTTTCAATCGCCGCGACGGCAAGCTTTACCTGCCGCTGGGCGCCACGGCGGTCAACGGTTCTTTCGGGGCGGGCGTAAGTGTTTTGGATCCGGCCAACGGCAGTGTTGAGAAAGTGTATACCGGATGGGCACCTCAGGAATTATTGCAGCAGCCGGGAAGCGATGCTTTCCTGGTTTTCAACAATGAGGATCAATTCGCCCGGGTCACACCCGATGGCAGCTTCACAACCCGTATCCTGCCCGTTGTCTATCCCCACCAGGCACTGGCTACACCTTCAGGCAATGTCTACCTTGCTTATGGTCCGCATCAGTCCTACTGGCCGGTTGTATATATTTGGGCGGCCCGCAACGGTATCCTGGGCCTGAACGGTCGCGATCTGGAATATTATGACCGCCGCATTCCGCGGCTGGCCCAGGGCATGGTTTTGACCGCGTCAGGCGTCCTTTATGCCCTGCAAAACAATTGGGGCGACGAAAAGCAATTCCTGATCTCACTGGACGACGAAGTGCGCAGCCCCAATCAGGGCGACATGCGCCTGGAGCTCCCCGACACGGTCAGCCGCGAAACCAGCCAGCGCCTGCTCGTCTTCGATGAGGAGAAAGACTGGCTCTGCCTGGCCCGGGTTGGAGAAAAGGACACGGACAACGGCGTGCTGCAGGTGATCGATGCCAAGGCGGGAAAGGTTTTGCAGCGTTTCGAGATCGGACCCACACCGACCTGGCTGGCCGTGGACCGGGAAAACATCTATGTCCTGAGTTTTACTGCCGGGCGCTTGACCATTATCCGCAAGGCTGATTTTGAGCACCGCGATGTCGCCTGCGGCAGAAATCCTTTGAAAGCAGTCGTGGCCGGCGGCATCCCTTATGTCATCAACCACGGCGACAACACCTTGTCGGAACTCGGCCCGACTAAGCGAGTCCACAAAATCCCCTTCCCCGGCAAACCCGATCAAGTTGTTTGCCACGAAAATTTACTGCTGATCACAAGCCACAGTGCAGAGGAATTGTTGATCCTGACATTTGACCTGAAAACAAAAAAATTCACATTGCTGCACAGGGAAAAATATCCTTTTGGAGAAACCTCATTCGCCGGGAACAACAGCTCTTTTTTTGTCCGCGGCCAGTTCGGCGACTGCCTTTATGATCTTTGCAAGATAAAAACCGATGAAGCCAAGCGCATCTGGGTCAGCGACTTCCTGTCCGGGAAACTTTTTATAATTGAACCTAGGGGTGCATCACTTGATTTGAAAAAGTGAGGGAGGCTGCTGCTCTTCACTTTGCTGACGCCGGCGATTCACCAGTATGCCGGTGGCGATGATAATCAGGGCAATGGTCAGCCAATGGGCGATAAAAACCGACATATACTTCGGTGAGAAAGCTTGCAGCCATTCAATAAGCCCCCAGATAATAAAAAACAGCCCCCAGACCCATATCTTGAAGAAGATCACCCAACAGTCGATTTTCAGCCAATAAAAAGCCAAACGGTCGGCCAGGAACAGGCAAATGCCAAAAGTGGACAGGACAATGCCGATGTTGTCGGCCCCGGCCGTATTGGCCGGAGCGATAGCGACATACCAGCCGCCGATCAGAGCCCACAATCCCAGGGCTGCCATTGACACTGGTATTGCCTGCAGAGTAAACCGGATGCGCATATTAATTTTTGCAGGAGCGTGTTTTTTGACGCCCCATTTCTCCTGTGAATAAAATAATTCAATCTATGGAGAAAAACAATCAGGAAATTCCTGATTCGCGGTTGCGGCGTGTTCCTTGATTTTTTTCAGGCGCCGCGCTCCCAAAACTTACTTTTTTTCGATGTTAAGGTGGAAAAAAGTCCTGCCAAAATATTCGTCGTAGAAGGAAATGAATTCATCGTAAGAATATCCCAAACCTATAAGGCGCTTGCGAATGAACTTTTGATGGAGGTTGCGGCTGCGGGTGATGTTGCGCGAAGAGACCCGGTAATGGATCTCGGCCCGTTCGGGCTGGAACAATTTCAAGATCGGCCACATGACATGCACCAATGATTCCCTTTCGAAAACCCACATACTGGGATGGATGTATGAGCAGAATTCGACAAAATTCTTTGTCTGGCCGATGGGGTTCGGGGTGACATGCAAGGCGATATAGCCGGTGCCTCCGGTCAGAAAAACACTGGTGTAACCTGCCGGGTCAAAATCGTGCTCAAAAACAAAAGGCGTGTCGGTGGAAAGCAGCACATCATCAAAACAGTCTTCCAGAAGGTAGAGGGCTTCATCCTCGCGTACACGGGGATTGCACAGGGAATTGACGAATTTCTGATCACAATCGTAGAAGGCGCAGGCCAGGTATTCTTCCTGTTGCGAATTGACCATCAGTTTCAGCTTGCGGTCAATGCGCGACAGTTTCAGCGAATGCTGGGAATATCTCCTGATAACATCCTCGCGCAGCTGCTCGACCATGTTGGCCAGGTCCTTGCGGTAGAGATTGGCAATGAACATCTTGCCCTCGGGAATTTCGATGGGAGCCTGAATGTCGATGATATAGCGCGAATAACAGTCAACGGGGACCGTGAAGCATTGCTTGTGCAGCGATTCGCGGTCGGAAATTTTTAAATCCTTGAGCAAGGGAGTCGGAGCGAAATAGATGAAAGAAACCAGTTCCGGGTAATCGCAGGCGTCCAGAAAAGTGCCGAGGACCTTGGGGCTCAGCGAATCGCCGCAGGTATTGACCTCCATGCTGGCCATTTCAAAGGATTTTTTTCCCGAAACCTGCTTTTCCCAGAAATAACTGGCATGGGATTCCTCAATGGCCAGTGACTGCTCGACCTGGCTGATCTGGATGTCCCTTTCCTCGATGTAGCGGTCCATGACCTGGACGCGCGGCTGCATGTTGGGCTTGCCGATCAGGTTGGCGCCCGAGGCCTTGATCACCGACCATATCTCTTCGTCGTTGAGCGTGAGCAGTGAAACGCCTTCGCTGTTGTAGGCATGGATAATGGTAGCCGTGGGAGCCGGTTCAAATGCTTCGGGAATTGTGAAAGCCATGCAACCCTCCTATCCGCCCGCCAGGCATAATTTAGGCAGGCATAGACAGCGTAGAAATCCGGGAGTGAAAAAGATTTTTTGAAAACGTTTCCTGGCCAATCCGGTTATATGTTTACGCAAAATTTTCAATTGGCTCGTGTCACCTTTGTTGAAATGATTGCACCATAAGCAGTATAAAGGGAATAAGCAGGCATGTCAATCATCGAAAGTTTTTTTGCCACTCTTTTTTTACCTCTTCCAGCAATGGCCCCATGAAAAGGCAGAGACGGATCTCGCGGAGCAGGGCTCCCGGTTTCTGTTCGTAGAATTCTTTGACGGCGCGCAGGTAACTTTTCGCGCATAGCGGCAACGGCACAAGGAATATTCCCGAGCTGATGGCCGGGAATGAGAGCGATTTCCAGCGCCGCTCCTCGGCCAGGTCAAAGGCCTCACGCAGAGCCTGGACGATTTTCTTTTCCTCGTCGCCTTCGCCCATTTTCGGCCCCACGGCATGGATCACGCCCCGGAAAGGCAGGTCGCCGGCCTTGCTGACCACGGCATGACCGGAAGGGATGCGGCCGCGCTTGGAAATGATCTCCCGGCAATCAGCCAGCAGAACGCTGCCGGCGGCTTCGGCGATGACCGCCGCCACTCCCCCGCCGTGCGCCAGCATGCCGTTGGCGGCATTGACGATGCACTGCACCGGCTCATACAAGATGTCATTCACCACTACCTTGAATGTCTGTCCGCCGCTGAAAACTTTATTGAGCATGATTGTTCCCGCCATATTTTTCCCCTGTGCCTGTCATTCTAGCAAATGAAAAATATTCATTGCAACTGTTTTACGATTTTCCTGACTTTTGACTTATCAGGATTTTTTATTTAAAATAAACAATCTTCAAACCCCTGAACCACGGAGAAGCAGATGAAAAAAATAACAATCACGATTCTTATGCTTATGACGGCATTGTGGTCGTGGAGCGCCCCGCAGACCCGCTGGGTCAAGGGCCACACCCACACCCATACCAACCAATCTGACGGCGATGAATATCCGCGGCGGGTGGCGAGCTGGTACCAGGACCACGGCTACCATTTCCTGTTCATCACCGACCACGACATGATAACCCCCACTCTGGCCCTTGACGCCGACGGCAATCGCGACGATTTCATCGTTATTCCCGGCGATGAGATCAGCCTCACTTTCGAAAAACGCCAGGCCCATGTCTGTGCCTTGAATCCCCAGCGCCTGCCCGTGGCCCAGGCCGGGGCGAGCATGAACGAAACGCTGCAGAACGCCGTCGACGGCGCGCGTCAGGCCGGGGCCCTGCCGGTGATCAACCACCCCAACCGCAAATGGTCGATCACCGCCGAGGACATAAGGGCCCTGCGCGACGTGCATCATTTGGAAGTATTCAACCTGCAGCGCGAATCCAATAATTTCTCGGCCGGCGGCCGCATGGGCGGCGAGCAGCTCTGGGACACCCTGCTCTCCGACGGCATGGCCATTTTCGGTGTGATCAGCGAAGACGCCCATGATTTTCTGGGCGAGTTCCTTCCCGACCGCGACCACCCGGGCAAGGGCTGGGTGGTCGCGCGCGTGGCCGAATTGACCCCGCAAGCGGTTTGTGCCGCCCTGGAAAAAGGCGATTTTTACGCTTCCACGGGCGTGGAGCTGGCCGATGTGCAAATTACGGACAAGGAGTACCGCCTGGTCATCAAGCCTTACTACGATACAGTCTATACCACGCAATTCATCGGCAAAAACGGAGCGATCCTGAAACAAGATTTCGGCCTGGAGCCAGCCTACGCCTTCAATGGGGACGAACTTTATGTCCGGGCCAAGGTTTTTTCCTCTGGAGGCGAACTGGCCTTGTGCCAGCCGGTTTTCATAAAAAAGTAACTTCAACGGCCTGTCGGGAAACTATATCCTCCATCTCGCCGAAGTGCTTTTCCATCGCTTCCAGCAGGCGAAATTGCACCCGGGCGCGCTGCAGGTTGTGCACGGGGCGGACGGTCTTAAAATACAAGTCCCCGGCCAGATAATCGCTGAGAAAACGCAGGCCGACCATGTAAGCGAAGACCCTGGCCGCAAAAGCCAAGTGGGCGGTTTCCTCGCCGCTGAGGAGGCCGTGCAGCGCGCCCAGAAATCCCCGGGACAATTCCCTGAAAACATCCATGCCGAGCCCCACCCGCCCCAGGTCAGCTTCGTCCTCGCACGACCTGTTGGCGGCCGAGCGGACGGCGTCGCCGAAATCGTAATGGACATAGCCGGGCATGACCGTGTCCAGGTCGATGAGGCAAAGCCCCCGGCCGGCCTTGTCGAAAAGGATATTGTTGAACTTGGTGTCGTTGTGGGTGGTGCGCATCGGGATACGCCCCAGGCGTCCCAGCATGAGGATCCGCTTCATTTCTTCGGCACGTTCCCGGACAAAGGCGATCTCCCTTGCCGCTTCGTCTGCTCGCCGCAGCGGGTCTGCTGACAGGGCTTCACTGAACTTCATTAAATAATGCTCAATATTATGAAAAGCCGGAATGGTTTCATGCAGGGATGGACCGGGCAGGTCGCTCAGCAGCTCGATGAAACGCCCGAAAAGCTTTCCCGCCTCGAATGCCTGCCCCGGACTTCTAAGCTTGTGGCTCGGCCGCTGGTGTTCGATGAAAATGTAACAGCGCCAGTAATTGCCCTCCCCGTCCAGGTGAAAGGGAAGGCCGTCGCGACCCGGAACGACAGTGAGCACTTCGCGATCGGGATCGGAACCGGGAATAACCGCGATCTTGCGGCGCAAGTGTTCGGTCACGCGCACGATATTTTCCATGAGCCGGGGCACGTCTTTGAAAATATTGGTGTTGATCCGCTGCAGGATGTAGTCGGGGCAGTCGCGCTCACTGGTTGGCAACCGGAAAGTTTCATGGATATGCCCGGAACCATATGCTTTTGCAGAAAGCGGAGTTCCCTCCAGGGCAAACCTGGAGACCAATTCTTTGAAATCAAATTTGCGGCATGTCAAGTCAGCACCTTTTTTCCCGGGCATGGCACTGCAGATTATATGCCTTCGCCATTAAATTGCAATCGGGCCCGCGACACCCGAAAAATACTTTTACCCGGAAATATCCAGGCGTCGAAATGATTGACAAAAGGTCGAATTTGTGGTACTTTTCTGCCTTAATGGCCCCTTAGCTCAATTGGCAGAGCAATTGACTCTTAATCAATAGGTTGATGGTTCGATTCCATCAGGGGTCATTTTGTTTCCCCTCAAAATAAAATCTCCAGCACTATTGAAATAATCTTCCATTTTCACTTAATATAGAACTTCCAAATTCGGCAGCGGAGGTTTTTATGAATTTCATGAAACAAATCAGATACGGCCAGCATATCGGATTCACCATTTGTGCTACACTATTGATGCTGGCGCTGCCACTTGCGGCCAATGTCCAGAAGCAGATCACCAATTCGGATCCGGAACTGCGACTGAAGGGTTACGAAAAGCAGCTTGAGATGAAAAAAAACAGCCCCTACAAGGATATGAAATGGCAGTTCCTGGGACCGGTGAACGTCAGCGGCCGCTGCACCGACGTGGCCGTGGTCGCCCCCAAGGGCAAGAACTACACCATTTACGCGGCCACGGCTTCGGCCGGCTTATGGCGCACCGTGAACGAGGGCACGACCTGGGAGCCGATCTTTGCAAACGGCCCCTCGGTCGCCATCGGCGACGTGGCCCTGGCTCCTAGTGATGCCAATATCATCTGGATCGGCAGCGGCGAAGCCAATATTTTTCGCAGTTCCCAGGCGGGCTGCGGCGTCTATAAGTCGCTTGACGGCGGCAAGACCTGGCTGCACATGGGTTTGACCGATACATACACCATTCCGCGCATCATTATCCATCCCAAAGATCCCAACATCGTGTACGTGGCCGCATCGGGCCACGAGTGGACGCGAAACAGCGAACGCGGCGTCTACAAGACGGTAGACGGCGGCAAAACCTGGCAAAAAATTCTCTTTATTGATAACGAAACCGGCGCCATTGACCTGGCCATGGACCCCAGCGACAGCGAGACCCTTTACACGGCCGTCTGGCAGCGCACGCGCCAGAAATGGAACGACCCGCGCAACGGACCCGCAAGCGGCAAGAGCGGCATCTACCGCAGCAAAGACGGAGGAAAAAACTGGCAACCCATCAACCAGGGTCTGCCCGCGGCCAGGTTTCGTGGCCGCATCGGCCTGGATGTCTCACTTTCCAAACCGAACATCCTTTATGCCCTGGTCGATAATTATGAAATCTCCCGCCAGCCCACGGCCGAAGATCTGCAAAATCCTTATGGCGTCCCCTCCTGCGGCTTCATCAAGGGCGCCACGGTCTACCGCTCCGATGATCGTGGCGCTTCCTGGAGCCAGGTCAGCGGCCAGACCCCGAAGATGAAAAAATTCATGGAACGCCACTCCAATACCTACGGCTGGGTCTTCGGCCAGATCCGCGTCGATCCCGGCGATGCCGAGACGGTTTACATCCTGGGCGTGCCGCTCAGCGTATCCAACGACGGCGGCATGACCTTCCGCCACCTCGAAGGCATGCATGCCGACCACCACGGGCTGTGGATCGACCCGGCCAATCCCGATTACCTGGTCAATGCCAATGACGGCGGCATGGCCGTTTCCTATGACCGCGGCAGGAACTGGCGCTGCTTCACCGACAACCTGCCCGTTTGCCAGTTCTTTAACGTCAACTTCGACATGGCCAATCCCTTTCATGTATTCGGCTCCATGCAGGATCACGGCAGCTTTCGCGGTACTGTCGATCTCAGCCGTGGCCGTGACCGCATCCCGGCCGTGGCCTTTGAATACACTCCCGGGGGCGAAGGATCCAACCACGCCATCGATCCCCGCGACCCCAACCTGGTCTACTCGGCCGGCTTCTACGGCATGCTCAGTCGCAGCGACATCAGCCGCCCCGACTGGGGGCCGGAAAAGTGGATCGTGCCCACCACCTATGAGAACGAACCGCGCCTGCGCGGCCAGTGGCTGGCCCCGTTCATCCTTTCCAGCCACAATCCCGACATCATCTACCACGGCATGCAGTACCTGTTCCGCTCCCTCGACCGCGGCGATACCTGGGAAAAGATCAGCCCCGACCTTACCTATAACAACAAATCCGCAAGGGGCGACATCCCCTATCAGACCCTGTTCAGCATCTCTGACTCACCACTGAAGTACGGACTGATCTATGCCGGCACGGACGACGGCCGCGTGCATATCACCCGCGACAGCGGCAAAACCTGGCTGGAGATCAGCTCCGGGCTGCCCGCAGGGAAATGGGTATCGCGCCTGGTGGCCTCGCGTTACAAGCTGGGCACGGTCTATATGACCCAGAACGGCAAGCGGGACGACGACTTCACACCCTACGTATGGAGATCGGACAATTTTGGCAAAACATGGCAGAATATCAGCAGCGGCATTCCGCTCGGTCCGGTCAATGTCATCCGCGAGGACGTCCGCGACCCCGATACCCTTTACCTGGGAACCGACAGCGCCGTCCTCATCAGCCGCGACCGCGGCCAAAGCTGGCACATGCTGGGCGGCAACCTGCCGGCGCTGTACGTCCATGACCTGGTCATTCACCCCCGGGACAACATCATCGTCATCGCCACCCACGGCCGCGGCATGTGGGCTCTGGATGCCGATCCGTTAAGCAAAAAGAAGCCCGAAATCGTGGAGTGACTGCGCCGGCAGTTTTTTTTCAAAGCCGAAATGTCCTGGATACTGGAAAGCAATGAAGCGATGAACCGGGTCCTGCGCCACATCAACGCCCATATAACCAAAACCTATGCCATGTTTGAGAAAAATCTCTGAAACAATATGAAAAAACAAATCTATTTCCTTCTCCTTGCTTTTAGCCTGACGTTGTTTGCATTCGGTGAAATGGTCTTAGTTCCCGGTGAAGTCAATTCGCTTTGCTACTACGATAATTTTTTCTACAACCTGCCGGAACACGATTTCCTGTTTTATTTCAATGATGCCTTGCAGTATGCCGAGCCACCCGATGACAGCGTTTATAACGGCGGCAGGCGCGACAAGTATTTGAAATTGGCCGAGCGCCACCGCCAGGTCAAGGAATTTGTCGATGCCTTCGGAAATAAGCAGAACTTTACCCTTTCCCTGAGCCTTAATAATGAACAGGGCTTTGATCAGGCGGTGAAATTCATGGATCTGCTCGGACTCAAGCTGAAAAAAGCATCTTCCGGCAGCCTGGAAATCAAGCCCCCGGGCGATGAGGCTCAGACCAATTACTACCTGTTCTGCCGCCTGAAGGCTTCTTCATTGGAAAAGCAATTGAACCAGACCGGGAAGTTTTTTTTCAAGCTGCCGGAAACCGCCGTGCCCATGCCTTGGGATTACGGCTTCCTCAGTGCCATCAGCGGCTTGGATATCAACGCAGATAATTTTTTCGAGCATTTGATCGCCAACAAGCGGTTTTCCTTCTTACTGTCCATCCTTTTCCGTTTATCCAAAAAGGAAGTCGATTTCATTGATCGGACACTGCCCAAGGCTCCCGTTTCAGCCTGGAAGAGCATCTACCAGGATCGAAAATTGCTGATGGGCATGCTGGTGCTCAGCAAGGCCCTGCGCGTGCGCGATGGGCGACTTTTCATTCCCGGCGGCGACCAAGCAAGGAAATTCTGGTCGGCACTGGTCGGCATCGATCCCGATCGCGCCCCCTTTGATTTTTTGACGCGGTTGAGCGGCATGGACCATGGCAAGATGAATTACCTCTATGTTTTTTCGTATTTTCTTCCTGAGGAAACCCGCCGGGTCATGTTTTTCGATTATAACCAGACCAAGGTCCGCCGCCTTTACCAGAAGATATCCCTGGGTGCAAACGAAAGGATCAAGGCGAATTCATTCCCGCGCCTGGAAAATTTCACCTATTATTCTCTCATGCATGTTCTGAAAATCAAGGACGGCCGCATCGACCTGTCCCCGGGGTTGAAGTCCTGGTCGCAGGCCATGGACCTGGAATTGCCCGCCGCCGCAGATGAATGCGATTTCCTGGAAAGCCTGCTTGCCGCAGCGGCCAACAATGGAAAGAAAATAAGCCTGCTGCAAAAGTTCATGAGTGTTTACAGCAAATTTTCCGGCCGCCAGCTGATTTTCAACCAGAATTTTCTAAGCAAGGTATTCGCGGAATTCGAAAGCAAAAGCACACTATTGGATTTTGTGGAAAAAATCCCTTTAAAGGAAAGTGCAAGCGTCGATGCCCTTTTTGCCTGGCAGGAAAGCCTGCAGAAACTGAACTCCAAGGAGCGCCCACTTTTTTCGGCACTGGGTCAATCTTTGCTGGAAACCATTGCCCGGGCTGCCGGCTTTTCCGCCAACCAGGGCGATTTTGACAAAGTAACCCGTGAATTGCTGGAAATTCCCCTGCAGCGTCCCGCTTTTTATGACGGAATATTCGCCTTCATAAAAAATCAATGCCGGCAGCGCTCATTCACTCAAGTTTCCCGGGAATCGCTTTTCGATTTTCTTTTGGCGGGATTGAAAAACCAGGTCGTGGACATCCGCGGCGAGCGCTTTGAGTGGCGGGTCCGGGAAATGGCTGCTGCCGAGCTTGGCGAGATCCTGAACAGCCAGGAGTTATGCTCCCTGTCCGCGTTAAGCGATATCAATGCCATGCTGAGTGAGCTGGCCGAAGATCCGGACCGTTTCAGCTCCCAATCAGGCCGCCGCCTGCTCGATGCATTCGAGCAGCTTCCCTACCCCGCTTTCAGCAAGGCTGCCCCTAAAAACATCAGGGAACGGGTCATTGCTTATGACAAGTCCGACCTGGGACGGGACGTACAGGCCCTGCTGAAGAAAATCGCCAGGAAAGCGGACCGAGCTGAAATAAAAAAGGCCATCGACGAGTTGAAGGGCAACTACCTGCTGCCGAATCTAAAAGATTTTTTCCTGTCCCTTGCCTATGCCCTCAATGCCGGGAATCCGAAGTTGCGCATTTTC
Organism: Chrysiogenia bacterium; assembly: GCA_043826505.1. GTDB lineage: Bacteria > Acidobacteriota > Aminicenantia > UBA2199 > UBA2199 > UBA2199. The sequence goes on from JBDRQC010000008.1 coordinate 71,927, forward strand.
ATGAATCCCAACATCGCCCGCCTGCACGATTTCTCGGAGAACGGCGGCACACCCTGGAGCCACAACAGTTCTCCGGGCAACAAGGCGGATTTTTCAGGATATTATTTGCAGGGTGGATTGTCGCGTTTGCATCTTACTTTCTCCCTCAATTGGCGCAACCAGTTATTTGAAAAAAGCATCTACAATGCCGAGCAGAACATGGGCATGCTCTACAACATCATGGCCCTGCTGCCCCAGCCCCAAGCCAGCCTGAGCGCTGCTTTTGATGCCCTGCTGGTCGAATTTGCCGTGGAATTGCTGCAGCAGTGCCCCGGCGACGAGGAACTGAAAATTGCCGTCGGTGATGCATTCATGACGCAGACCTGCGGTTACCACTACCGGCGGCTGAACGATTTTTTGTCGGGCCACAGCGCCGACTATTACTTGTTCATGAGCGAACTGCGGAAAATCGGTCTCTATTTGTTCAATGGTGAATTTCAGCCTGACAAGTTTTCAAAGAGCGCTGAATTGGGCAGATATGCCCGGTTGCCGCTTCGGGCCGCCATTGAAAATGAAAGCGACCTTTGGGGCAATATCCATTATTCCTTCTCCGGCAGCCTTTCTCCCAGGGCCGATGCCCTGCTCCCTCAGGAGGTCGCCCTGTTGTTCGCTTCGGGCTGGACGGCCGGTGAACTGATCAATGAATACAGGATCAAGACAGCCTACCTGGCAAATAAAAATGATCTGCCGACCTGCCTGCTCGGACAATTCGTGTTCGATTACATCAATACGGTCTGTAAATCCGTTTATGCCCAAAATCATGTGAAGGATTATTACAGCATATTCTTTGTCTTCGATATCATGAACAGCGGTCACTTGAAGAACACGGTGAAGAAACTGCAAAAAAAAGGCTTTTTGAGGTTGCTATGAACACAAAAAAATGGACCGTTCTGCTTCTGCTGTCGATCACTTTGATCGGCCGGGCTCCGGCCCAGAACAAGCCCGCCATCACCATCGTTTCGCCACATGGCGAGGAAATCTGGTTCGGAAAAATCTCTATAAAAATCAATGTGCAAAACCTGCCCCAGGATTGCCTGCACGCCGTGGAAATCTATTTGGATGGACGTTTCATCAAGGAGTTCAAGCAGCCGCCCTATACGTTTCAGCACGATTTCGGCAACGTCCCGCAGAACGGCACCCTCAAGGCACTTCTGCGCGTGAACAATAACGTGGTCGATGGCGCCGAGATCAAGTCATTTGCCGTGGACGATACGCAGGAAGTTGATGTCACGCAGATCCTGGTTCCGGTGGTTGTCACCGACAGCCATGGCAATTACATCTCGAATCTGAAAAAAGAGGACTTTGTCCTGCTGGAAGGCAGCAAGCCGCAATTGATCAATAATTTCAGCAAAAGCGGAAAAAACCATTTTCACCTGGCCCTGCTCATAGACATCAGTTCCTCGATGAAGGACAAAATCGGTGAGGTCAAGGAAGCGGCAAAGCAATTCCTGAAGCAGCTGCTGTCCAGGGATGACAAGGCCATCGTGGTTTTTTTCAACCATGAAGTCTTCGAAGACACGGAGTTCTCAAGCAACTTCAGCGAATTGTCCAATTCCATTTCCATGGCCTTCCCTTTCGGCGCCACGGCTCTGTACGACGCGGTCGGCTATTGCATCAAGTTGCTCAAGGGCATGCCCGGGCTGAACATCATCATCGTTTTTTCCGACGGCGAGGATAACAGCTCTTACCTGGATCCCTATACGCTGATCAAGAAGGCCGAAATGTCCAACACCATCATTTACGCCATCGGCAATCGCACCGGCACCTATAACGATGAATACCAGGATATATTAAAAAAGCTCTCGACCACCTCGGGAGGCATGTTGTTTTTCATTGAGCAAAGCTCGGAAATTCATAAAATCTATGAATTGATACGCCGCGACATCAGGGCCGAATACATCCTGGAATTCTCTCCCAGCAAGACCGGCAAGGCCAGGCGCTACCGGCCGATTACCGTCAAGATAAAAAATCAGAAGAGATATATCGTCCGCACCATCAAGGGTTATTACTATTAGTATGAATAAAGAGAATTGTCCGAGAGGAGGACGACTATGAATTGCAAAAATGCATCATTAGCATTTCTTTTTTGCCTGGCGGCCCTTTCACCACTGGCCGGACAGAGCGAAGAACCGATCAAGGAAGCCGTATCTGTGGTGAACGTCGAAGTGCCGGTGCGCGTTTTTGCCAACGGCCAATCGGTCAGCGGTCTGGGCAAAGATGACTTTGAAATAAGCGAGGACGGCAAGGCCCAGCGAATAAACGGCTTCTATTTTTTTCATAAGAAAATAAACTCCAGCCCCGCAGCTGCGGAAGGATCATCCCCGGCCCAGCCGCCCGCGGGCCGCTATTTTGTCCTGATCTTTCGAACCTATTCGAGTAACGAGGAACTTGAAAAAGGGCTCCTGTATCTTTTCGACAAAGTCCTGCGGCCCCAGGACCAGATTTTCGTCATGGCCAACAACCGCACACTGATGTTCGAACAGCTCGGGGCCGACGCGGGCGCCCAAGGGAAAATATTCGAATTGTTGCGCTCCGAGAGCCAGAACGCCCGCAACCAGATGCTTAATTTTGTGCGCAGCATCGAGCAGAGCCTCAACATGAACAAGTTTCGCATGGCCATAGGCGGCCGGGCCGCTCTAAGCGCGGATTACCTTACCAACTTTCTTGATTCCTATCTGCGGGCCTGGCAGGAATTCAAGCGCCGTTACCTGTCGCTGGAGATCGACAAATTCTATTACTTTTCCAGGCATCTGGAAAAGGTCAAAAAGGAAAAGTGGGTGTTGAATTTTTACCAGTTGGAGCAATTCCCCCAGATCGCCTTCGGCGGCGATATTGAAAGGCAGTTGCGCGACTACATAGGTTTGCTGGCCGCCGATAACAATCCAACCGTCAAGTCCCAGGGCCGCAACATCGAACGGCTGCTGCGTACCATCGACCGCGAAATGAATGTAGCCGAAAACTTTCCTGCCGAGGAAGTCAGCAAGCTTTTCTACAAGGTGAACGCCACGTTTCATTCTTTTTTCATGCGCGTGTTCCACGATACCGACAGTTCTGAAACGCAGTTCCGCAGTGTCGCCACCGATATCGAGAACAGCCTGCGGGCGCTAACCGAAGCCACCGGGGGTACTTTGACCGCTTCCAATGATATCGACACGGCGCTGGCCAGTGTCAGCGAAAAGAACGACGATTACTACGTCCTGACCTATGAGCCGGCCAGCGCCAAAAAGATCGGCAAGATCAAGGTCCGGGTCAAGGGCAAGCGCTATGATGTTTTGTATGACAACAACATTCGCGCCGATTACATCAACGAATATCTGCGAAAAAAGGAACTGGAAACACCGAGCGTAAAGGTCTCGGAACTTTCCTTCAGCGCCAAAAAACTGGCTTTTGTCATCAGTGATTATTCCCTGGCCAAGATCCAGGGCGAGACATCCGGCATGCTTGGCGTGCGCATCCGCATCAGGGACGATCAGCAACGGAGCGTCTTTGATCAGAGCCGTAACCTGAAAGCCGACAAGAAAACGCTGTCGCTCAACCTGAGTTTCAGCTCCCTGGCCGCGGGTAAGTATGACATCATCATCGATGTCCTTGACCAGGTCAGCGGCAAGACCTGCACCGAGGTCATCCAGCCGTTGGTCAGGTAAAGCCGGAGGCGCCCTGCGTTACGGAGATTGGTTTTTCCCGTTCCTTGTCATCTGTTGGCTAATCATGATATGATAAACTTTTAAAAAGGCGCCAACATGGACGAACACATAAAAGACGAGATTGCCAAGTTGAAAGAATATTTCCGCGGCCGCAAGGATTCCCTTGCCGGCCTGGAAGAACTGGCCGGCGCACCTATCCAGCACCATTTCCCAGTCGATCTCTGGCAACTGTCAGACAGCGAACTGGACGGAGAAATGGGCAAGCGCCTGAGCTTTCTCAACGACGACATCGATTGCAGCCCCACTCCGGACATCACTTCCCACCGCCGTTTTATCGGAGCGGCGATCGTATTGTTCAAAAAAGTGATTTTTAAAATTTTCCGCCCCTACACCAACACCCTGTTCGTGCGCCAGAACCGATTCAACGATCAGCTGGTCGCTTTTCATCTGGCCACTTTTATCCGTTTGCGCCGCCTTGAGGAAAAAGTGCGCATCCTGGAAAGGCAGGAGCAGGAGCTCAGGGAACAGGTTGAGGACCAGCCGAGCGTCCAGGGATCCCCCACAGCGAAGCATGAAGCCGATTGAAGCCCGGATCGAGGAATTTTATCACCTTCTCGGCCGCAGAGACCCTGCAGCCGCATCACAGCTCCCCCCCCTGGCGCATGCCGTGGCCAGAAAATCCGGAGCGCAGGCTGCATTCAACCTGCTGCAGCGCAGTGAGGTCGTTGCCGGCTGTCGCCAACCTCGTGTGGCCCTCTATGACCACACCCTGCACCTGATCGGCGGCGGCGAAAAATACGGCTGCACCATGGCCGCAGCTCTGCAGGAAGAGTTTGACGTCACCCTGATCGCCCACCGGCCGGTCACCCTGGCCAAGCTCATGGAATGGTACGATCTCGATCTGTCGCGCTGCCGGGTCAAGATTCTGCCCCTTGATTTTTTTGATAAAAAAGACCCGGGCCTGATCAATCCGGACCTGGTTTCCGATCGCATTGAAAATCCTTTCCTGGCAGTCAGCCGTGAAAGCGGAAATTACGATTTTTTCATCAATAACAGCATGCTGGAAATGGTTTTCCCCCTGTCCAGCATTTCCCTGTTCGTCTGTCATTTTCCTGAACGCCAGAGAGGTTCGTATTTTTACGTGCAGCATTACCGGCATCTCATCTACAACAGCCGCTATACGGCCGAGTGGATCGAAAAAAAATGGCGTCTTTCCCCCAGCCATCATATTTACCCTCCCGTGGATATGGAACCGGCGCCAGGGCAAATGCTGGCCAAGGAAAACATCATCCTCTCCGTGGCCAGATTCGAAAGCGGCGGCAGCAAACAGCAGGCTGAAATGATCGCCGCTTTCGCACGCTTGCGGGCCAAGGCGCCCCGGGAATTGCAAAACTGGAAATTGATCCTTTGCGGCGGCAGCGCCACACCCAACCCTTATCTCGAAAAAATCAGGACGCTGCTGAAGGCCCAGCCCGACCTGCCGGTTGAATTGAAGATCAATATCCCCTTGAGCGAATTGAAAGAACTGTATGCCCGCTCTGCCCTTTTCTGGCATTTTTGCGGCCTGCAGCAGAGCAATCCGGCCCACGTAGAGCACTTCGGCATGTCAACCGTGGAAGCCATGCAGAACCAATGTTTGCCCATGGTTTTTGACGGCGGTGGCCAGCGTGAGATCGTGGAAAGCGGGATTTCCGGCTTCCGTTTTGCCAATATCAGGCAACTGCTGGACCTGACCTTGCAGCTGATCAGGGATCCCGGCCAGTGTCAACGGATCAGCAGGGCGGCGCAGCTGCGGGGCGGAAACTTCACCAGGGCCATCTTCGCCGGAAGGGTACGAGATCTCTTTGGACATTTGGCTGAAGAATATGCATCAGCCGCGCCGGCGCCAAGGTAAAACCAGCATGGAAATCCTTGTTTCGATCGTCATCCTGACCAAGAATTCATTTGGCGTGGTCCAGCGGCTGGTGGCGGCTATCCAAGATCAGGAATTTCAACACCCTTACGAGCTGATCTTCATGGATAACCAATCCAGCGACGACACAGTTGCTTATTTGCAGTCCATCCCCCATCTGCGCAAACGGATCATCCCGGTTGCCGAAGGGAGATTCAGCCACTCCGGCACACGCATGCAGGCGGCCCGGGAGGCGCAAGGGAAAATCGTGGTCTTTTTCACCGATGACATTGTGCCCATTGGCAGGGATTTTCTTGAGCGCTTGACCGCGCCGGTACTGTCGGGACAGGCGGCTGCCGCCTATGGCGTGTGGCAGATCAATCCGCAATGGCACGACCCGGTGGATGCCTACCTGCACAACAACTGGTTCCGGGACCACGACGATTTTGTTGAGCCTATCCCCGCCTATTGCTGGGAAAAGTTTCCTCCTGAACTGCGCCGCCGCCTGAGTAATTTTGACAACTGCTCTTCCTGCCTTGACCGCGAAATCCTGCTCCGCCTGCAATTTCCCCCGGTACCCTACGGCGAAGACATGCTCTTTGCCAGGAAAATGATCCTGAACGGCCTGAGGGTAGCGCTGGTCAAAGAAGCCAAGTTCTTCCACTGGCACAAAGTGAAGCCTAGCTACATGTTTCGCCGCATGTGCATCGACTCCCATCTCAGCGTGCAGGAGTTCAATATTTACTATGTTTCCCGGCTGCGGGGCGTTATCAAAGCCATTTTTTTGCGCGTCTTACACCGCACCTTCATCGCTTTTTTCAAGATCAGGATGCCGTTATCAAAAAAAATATACTGGAGCTGGTACAACGCCCGCATACTGAGCGCTGATTTTTTCGGCAAGTTCGCCGGCATCCTGACCGCGGAAACCGCCGCCAAGGGCTTTTCGCCACTGAAGAAAAAATTGTTTCATGTCAAAACCAGGATCATTGATGAGATCACCAAAAGCAGCATCCTGCGTTATTAGAGAAGGATTCAGCGGCAACTAAAGTTCTTTGGGCAGCCCGCAGTCATAGATCCATTGTTTTAATAGTATCAGCAGCTTTACATCTCCGCCGCTTAAGAAGCACAAAAATTCCTGAGCATCCATACTTTTTTTGCGGCACTCGCTCAGCATGCATCTTAACCTGCGGCACAGTTCCATTTCCCCGATCTTGTCGGCAAGCGCGACCAGCATTAACGTCGGTTTACCATAGACCAAGGCCTGGTAAACCTTGGGATCCCGATCACGCAGAAACAATTTGTAGCCTTCAGCCGGCGCTCCCAGATGGGCGTAACCATGCAACTGTCGTCGCAGCCCGGCTAGGGCCCTCCGGTATGCCTTCTCGCCTTTCCAGGCCCGCAAGCTGATCAAGCTGGAATATGTGGCCAAACCTTCCGTTATCCAGTTTTCAACAGGAGTTTTCCAGGAAATTAGCCCCCCCCACCACTGGTGGGCGATCTCATGGCTAAGCACATCGACCTTGGCGTCAATAAAAGACAAGGGTGAGTCCGAACGGATGTTCTTGCGTGTATGGAGTGAAAAACTCGTCCAGGAAGCGTCCACATCGAGAACGATAAGACCGCTGTAACTGACGCCGCCGAAGTTGCGCCCGCGCCGGAAAAGAATGTTTAGTTCCGGTACGTCCAGCGCTCCGAATCGCTCTTGATAAAAAGTGAGAATACGGACAATATCCTCTTTGGGATAATACCAGTTGTAATTGAAGAGCGGCCAACCGTGAAGCCGGACCGGGATCAGCGCATCAATGAGATCGATCTGGCTGAAACGGCCAAATACGAGCGACATGCCTTTGGCGCCGTCGTTGTCGAACACATATGTGCTCAATCCCGGTTGCAATCGGACCGAGCGCAGGATGCCGCTGCCCAGACAGTTCCACTCCCTGGGAACACTGATATTTAAAATGATGCTCCCAAAATCCATGCCGGTATGCGGATAGAAATCCTTGACGCAGGAAAGAAAACGAAAGCGATCGAGCTGGATTTCGGAATTGGTGACAATTGCTTCAGATGACAGGGATTCAGGATTGCCGGCAGAAGCAAGCCGTCCGTTGTAAGTGATTTCCAATTCTTCTCCGTTTTGTCCCTTGAGAAGGAACTGACCGGAATCCCGATTGAGGTCAACGACCGCTGCGGAGCCGCTCTGGACTGAATTCAGACGCAGTCCTTTGTCAAGCCATATGTTCCGCTCGTTCAGGGGTGATTCAAAGCGCAACAGCGCTTTCGCTGATAAATAGTTACTATCGGGATCATAGTAGCCGACCCAGGTGAGCGAATTCCGCCGGCTATCGGTGCGAACAGCCTGGTTCTTATCGGCGGCATAATCCGCAGAAGCACATACAGCAATAAGTACGAATCCGAATGAAAAAGAGATGCATATCCTTGAAAAACGCCGGCCCAGCGAATGTTGACAGTATGTTTTGCCCATTTTTGCCCTCGCCATGATGACGTGTATTCGGGGGCAATACATATAGGCCTATAGTCACATTCTCAAAAACATACCAAAAGTACTCAAATGCACTTTGGCGGAGGGAAAAGGTTCGTGTTTCGCCTGTCAGGCAGAGGGCATGGGATGGCTGCGGCTAAGAAAGGAAAGGCTGGATTAAAAAGAAAGGATTCGCTGCTCGGGCAAAATCCCTAGCCGATATTGTGTTTTTCCTTCAGATATTCCTTTAAAGCATCCTGCCAGAATGCCATGCCGTTCAAATTCTGCATTTTCAGATTGTGGTTTTCCAATACCGAATAGCCTGGCCGGGGCACCTTGGCCGGAAATTCGCCTGGTGCGGCTTTGTTCAGGGTAACGGTGCTATGGCTCAGTCTGAAGATTTCGCGGGCAAATTCGAACCATGAACAGCTGCCTTCGGCGCTAGCGTGGTACAGGCCGTCCTCGGCTTGACCATTGAGCATTTTTAGGATCTGGCGAGCTACTTCCTTGGTCGAGGTCGGTGTCAGCACTTCATCATCTACAACGCGTACTTCGGAGCGCTCATGCGCCAGCTTCAGCATCAGATCGACGAAATTCAATCCGCCCTTTTCCAGACAGGGATTTTTTCCATATAAACCCGATACCCTTATCACATAATGTTTTTGGGCCATGGAGCGGACAAAGAGCTCACCGGCCAGCTTGCTGTTGCCGTAGGCATTCAGCGGCAGGGGGCAATCGCTTTCCAGGTAGGGTTCCGCTTTTTCACCTGAAAAAACATAATCCGTGCTGATGTGAATCAGACGTGACTGCCTGGAGTTGGCCACCAGGGCTATGTTGCGGGCGCCCAGGGCATTGACCGCAAAGGCCTTGAGCGGATCGGCTTCGCATTTTTCGACCTGGTGCATGGCGGCAGTATTGATGATGACATCAGCCCCTGCCTCAGCCAATACCCTCTGTACCTGCATGTTGTCAGCAATGTCAAGCTTGTCAATAGTCAAGGGGAGGACATCAAGGCATTCGGCCTTGAATAATTCAACAATATCCGAACCCAGTTGCCCGTCAGCCCCGATCACTGCCAGTTTCATATTGCCCTCCGCAGCCAGTATTACTATTTTTCCAGGGTCTTGAAAACTTGGATATTGTAATAGGCAGGATTGTCGAAATCCTTGAAATTTGAAAGGTTCTCCACCAGGTCCTTGATGATGGATTCCACATCATGCTTGGGATGAAAACTCAGCACTTTGCGCGCTTTTTCGATGCTGACTTTGTAATTGCGAAAATCCTGGATGTGTTTGATCTGCAGGCGCACGTCGACCTGTAAATGGGTTTTGAGGCCGGATCGGACCAGATCTCCCAATTCACCAACCGTATAGTTGCCCGAAGCGATATTGAAAATTCCCGAAATACCGTCGTTGGCCTCGATAGCCCGGATGTAGGCACTGGCGGCATCCTGGATACTGAGAATCGGTCGCCAAATGGCCGGATTGTTGACCGTGATCACCTTGTCGGCAATTGCTGATTTGAACATGGTGTTCACCACCAGGTCCAGGCGCATGCGGGGGCTGTAGCCGCTGACTGTGCCTTGGCGGAAGGCGATCACTGAAAAATTATTGTCCTGCATTTGCATGACCGCCTGTTCGCCCTGCAATTTGGAGATGCCGTACGGATAATTGGACACTGCCGGCTGGGTCTCATCATAAAGTTCATTGACCGTGTAACCGTAGACCGAACAGGAACCGGCGTAAATGAAACGCTTCACCCCTGCCTTTTTGGCAACATATCCTAAAAAAGCCGGAGCAGCGGCGTTGTAAATAAAATTCTTGCTGGGAGCAAATTCGGCCATGGGATCATTGGAAAGGCCCCCCAGGAAAATCACCTGGTCAAAGCCGCGCACATCATCCACCTGCAGGTCGAAAATGTCCTTGTGCACAATACCGATCTCCTTTGGCAAATGGTTGCCGAACCAAAAAAGATCGATCACGCTGATCTCATAATCCCTTTCCAACAGCTTGGGAATCAGGACCGAACCGATGTAGCCGGCACCGCCGGCAATGAGTATTTTCATTCTGGCTTTCCTCCTATGGCTGGTAAATGAAGTTATCCGCTTCCGGGCTGGCCAGCCACTGGGAAAGAGTGCGGGCCCGTGTATCTTTTTCTGACAAGACCGGGTTTTCCAACGGCCAGGTGATACCGATTTCGGGATCATTCCACAGGATCCCGGACTCCGCTTTGCTGTTGTAAACCCCGGTGCACTTGTATTGGATCTCGGCAACGTCGGACAAAACGCAGAAACCCCGGGCAAATCCGGCCGGCGCGAACACCTGTTTCTTGTTCTGGGCCGACGCTTCAATGCCGAACCACTGGCCCAAGGTCGGAGAACCCTTACGGATATCCACGGCAACCAGGTAGGCGCTGCCAAATGTCACCCGCATCAGTTTGCCCATGGGAGGCTGCCATTGAAAATGCAAGCCGCGCAGCACCCCCTTCTGTGAACGGGAATGGTTGTCCTGGACAAAATCGACAGGCAGTCCCAAGGCGTTGAATTGATCGGCCCTGAAAACCTCCATGAAAAACCCGCGTTCGTCCTCGAAAACCTCTTGCTCCAATACCACAAGGCCATTGAGATGGCTGGAGACGATTTTTATCTGCATGGATTGTTCCTCCGCATTGATTTCAATCTTCCAGTTTATACAAAAAGAAACCAAAGTCAAGGGTGAATTGTCATAAATCCTTTTGAATCGGCCTGATTCACATCTTTTTCAATATCTTGATGCATTCATTGCGCAATGACTTGAGCGATTTTTCCGTGATTGACTCCAGGGATTTGATGCGCAATTTTTTCTCCAGTTCCTGGGCAACCGGGTCATCGGGAGTATCCCTTAAAAAACTGGTCAGGATCGGTTCCAGCGACAAGAACAGGTCGCGGTGGGCCGCCAATTCCTCTAGGAAGAGCTGGGGATTGAAGGCGATCAAATTGCCTACGATCTTGTTCAGGGCGATTTCAAAGGTCCCATAAGAAATCGTGAATAGACGAAAACCTAATTTGATCGAATTGGGTTTTCCTGAATAAATTTCACCTTCCAAAATTCCCAAATGGTCATAAATCATGTTGACAACCAAAAAGCCGTCCCTGATATCAGTGATCTTCACATTTCCGGGAAGCAGGGTCAGCATTTTTGCAGCATTGGCTTCGTTGGGAGCGGCATAGTATGCATTCCATGCTTCTTCCACACCCTTCCAGTCCACGGCCGGTGTTCCTGTTTGTGCATATCCTGTCATCGCAGCCAGAAAAAACAATCCGATCAGGCAGGAAACCATCCTTTGCTGATACATATATCGCCTCCATTTCAAATGGAACATTTCGAATAATTTTAGCAAAAAACAAAAACAAAAGATATCAATTAAAACTTTATTGCAAATTTTGTTCAAATTTAACTGGGCCCTGATTCATTCGTACTTGACTGCGTCCACCACATCGACCGCCGCCGCCTTGCGCGAAGGGATGAGAGTGGCGCTGAAACTGATCAGCAGAGAAGCCGCAATCACCGCCGCCAGATCCAGGAAACTGATGCGGAAGGGAACGAAACTGACCTGGTAGATCTCCGCAGGGACCTTTATCAATTCATAGTGGTTGGCCAAAAAGCAGAATCCCAATCCCAGCATGACTCCCAGGGCCGTGCCCAGCAGTCCGATGATCGCTCCCTGCAGGAAGAATATTTTCCTGATTTGTGCCGCGCTTGTCCCGTAAGAGAGCAGGATGCCGATATCTTTAATTTTCTGCATGACCAGCAGGATCAAGCCGGCTATAATGTTGAGGGAAGCAACGATGATGATCAAGGTCAGCGTAAAGAAAAGTACTGTTTTTTCCATCTCTAATGCCGAGTATAGCGATTGGTTCAGTTCCTTCCAGGTTATTACCGCAAACTGGGCACCCAGGTGGCCGCGCAGGCGAACTGCGACTTTTTCGGCACTGAAGATATTGTTCAGGTTCACCTGCAGGTAGCTGATCTTGTTTTTCAGGGAAAACAACTGCTGGGCGGCACCCAGTCCGGCAATCACCGTGCCGCTGTCGAATTCAAAAAGCCCGGATCTGAAAATGCCGGAAATCCTGAATTTTTTGAAACGGGGCATGATACCCAGGGGTGAGAGGGCTGCCTGGGGAGAAACGATCAGGCAACTGTCACCGGCGAACAGGTTCAACTTCAAAGCCATTTCCCTGCCCAGCAGCAACTCCCGGTCATTGGCGGGAAGACGCCCGAATTCGAGCTTGGCCAGCCACGGTTCTTTTTTCTCCCGTCCCAAGTCCAGGCCGCGGAAAATCGCCCCGGTGACCTCCCGTCCGGCGCCTTTGACCAGAACGGTACCATAGACAACAGGCATCACGGTTCTCACTTCCTTGAACTCTTTTTCCAGTTTGCGGCTCATGGACTGGTAATCAGCAAACCCATCAGCAAAACGGTCGCTGACCATGATATGGGCCGATGAACTCAAGATGCGGTTGCGAATATCGTTTTGAAAGCCGTTGATCAGGGAGAGGGCGATGATCAGGGCGGCGACGCCGATAGCAATGCCGAGAATGGAAACCAGGGAAATGATGGAAATGAATGAATTCTTGCGACCCTTGGTCAGATATCGGAAGGCAATGAACCAGGCGAACTTCATTCCTTCGGTCTCAGCAGCGGGAAGAGGATGACTTCCTTGATGGAAGGCGCTCCGGTATAAAGCATGACCAGGCGATCGATGCCGATGCCCTCCCCGGCCGCGGGAGCCATGCCGTATTCCAGGGCTTGCAGGAAATTGTTGTCTATCAGTTGGGCCTCAACATCGCCGCGCTCGCGGTTGCGCGACTGTTCCTCAAAACGCTTCCGTTGCTCAAGCGGATCATTCAACTCCGAGAAACCATTGGCTATTTCCATGCCGGCAATGAACAGTTCGAACCTTTCCGTCTCACGTTCATCGAGACGCGACGTTTTGGACAGCGGCGAGATCACCTTGGGATAATAAGTAACGAACGTGGGTTCGATCAGAGTTTTCTCAACATAAAAGTCAAAGAGGAGTTCCAGCATCTTGCCAAAGGTGGGAGGCAGGACTTCCTCGGGAAAATGTTTTTTTATTTGCCCCTTGACCTCTCCTTCATCCCAGAGCTGCTCAATGGTCAGCCCCGCTCTTTCAGAGATGGCCTCCATGAATTTCAGCCGTTTGAAGGGGGGGGCCATGTTGATCGTCCGCTCCTGCCACTGGATGGTCCCATCGGGAAGCAATTCCCGGTTCAGGGTCAGCAAAAGCTCTTCGCTCAAAGTCATGTAGTCATTGAAATCACGGTACAACTCATAAAATTCAATCATGGTGAATTCGGGATTATGCATAAGTGAAATGCCTTCATTGCGGAAGTTGCGATTGATCTCGAACACTTTTTCCATGCCGCCGACCAGCAGTCTTTTTAAATACAACTCGGGAGCGACACGCAGGTACAGATCAATGTCCAAAGCGTTGTGATGGGTGACAAAAGGTCTGGCCGCGGCACCTCCAGGTATGGGGTGCATCATCGGCGTTTCAACTTCGATGTAGCCCCGGTCATGAAAAAAGGTTCGGATATGCTGGATGATCTGCGAGCGTTTGCGAAAAATCTGCTTGGTTTCGGGATTGACGATCAGGTCCAGGTAACGCTGCCGGAAGCGCAGTTCCTTGTCCTGCAGTCCATGCCATTTTTCCGGAAGCGGATGGAATGACTTTGCCAAAAAGGTTATGGCGCTGACCAGTATGGACAACTCCTGGGTATGGGTCTTGAAAACCGTCCCCTGTACTCCGATGATGTCTCCGATGTCGAGGAGGTTGTTCAGGGCAAAGTCCTTTTCCGAAACCATTTCCTTGCGGATGTAGACCTGAAGCTTGTCTTCGCCGTCAAACAGATGCATGAAAGCGCTTTTGCCCATGCTGCGGATAGCCAGGATGCGGCCGGCGCAGCTCAGCTCCTGGGCTGTTTCTTTCAGATCCTCGGCACTGCAGTCCTTGAATTTGGCGATGATTTCGGCAAAGCGCATGGTGCTGTCGAAGCGATACGGGTACGGGGTGATCCCCAATTCATTTAGTTTTTTTAGCTTTTCCAGCCTGACACTGAACTGTTCTTCCATCTGCTTACCTCATTCATCCAATATTTTTTTGTTTTTTCTGATGATGACGCCTTGGAAACGCTCGATACTATCCAGGGCTATTCCCAGGTTGATAACCAGGTAGCGTGAAGAAAAATCCTGGTATTGAGGGTCGTAGAAGATCTGCCGCTGCCCGGGCAGTTCGATCTCCAGCCAGCGGTGCGGCACCGGTTCGACCTTCTTGTTGTTTTCGCGCAGGAAGAAACCGTTAACCGGGTGGCTGGCTATCCCGATGCAGGCCAGAAGCGCCTGGGCGACGTTGGCATAACCGATGCAATGCGCTTTCCCCTGCTCCAGCACCGCGTCCGTTTCCTGCGGCAGGTCGGCTTCGGTATATTCAATCTGGTTTTTTAAAAAATGGGATATGTTCATTAAATAATCTGCCACAGAGAGCGCTTTCAGGCGCACCTGGCTGAAAACCCGGTTGACGGCCGGTCCTTGCGCAGCCAGGTACCGCTCATCGGTGCGAATCACATGGTTCAAGTTCCGCAAACTCAAGGTTCGGCTCTTGATCCTTACTTTCAGACCGCCGTGGCTCGGGCTGATCTCCTGCTTGAAATTTGTATTGCGGTAATCGCTGAATATTTCCGGGGTTCGGCAACTTACAAAAACCTCAAGACTGGTTTCCTGGAGAAGAGATGTCCAGAGATACAGCATCAGTAAAATGGTTCTCAAATGAGCACCTTGTCCAAAATAGCGTTGATCAATTTGTAGGAATCGGCATCACTGTATTTTTTTGCGATGCGCAGCAGATCGTCAATAATAATGGGCTTTTCCGAATTGAACACAGCCTCGGCCATGCCCATGCGCAACAGGTTGCGGTCAATGAGCGCCAGTCGTTCCAGTTTCCAGCCGATCAGGTTTTTGGTGATCATGGCGTCGATCTCCTGCTTTTGTTCCATGACGGTCTGCACCAGCCGGCGGATGAATTTCTCTTCTTCGGGATTAACACTGCGAAATGATTTGAAGTATTCCTCGATGACAGGGCCGCTCTGGGCGGCGTCGCACTTCAGGGCGTCAAGTTGATAAAGAATTTTTAAAACGATCTCCCGGCTGTACTTGATACGAAACATCAGATCTTGGCATCGCTAAAAAGGTTGAGCAGCTCAATGGCTGATTGGGCGGCCTGAAAACCCTTGTTGCCCATCTTGTTCCCGGCCCTTTCGATTGCCTGGTCGGTGTTGTCGGCAGTTATGATACCGTAGGTCACCGGCAGGGCAAATTCAAGATTGAGCTGGGCGATGCCCTTGCTTACTTCAGAGGCGATGAAGTCAAAATGCGGGGTTTCGCCGCGGATGATCGCCGCCAGGCAGATAACTGCCTGGTATTGTTTACTGAGCAGCAGGCGCTTGGTCACCAGCGGGATCTCAAAGGCGCCGGGAACGCGGAGCACGTCAATTTCTTCTTCCTTGGCGCCGCTGCGCATCAAGGCGTCCTTGGCGCCGTCCAGCAGTTTGTCGGTTATGAAATTGTTGAAGCGCGAGACAACGATCGCCACCTTGAAGCCCTTGGAAATCAACTGTCCCTTGAATTCTTTCATGTTCTTCTCCATATGGGGTAAAATAACTTAAATAGGGCTTTATGTCAAGCGCCGACGCCGTCTTGGCATTGATTTTTCCGACCCTGGGAGCTGACCGGGGCAGCGCTGGAAATACTGATTTCCTGAGATTTTTCTTATATACAAAATTACAAAGATCGTCCCTTTTACTCTTTCTTGTTGCATCTCCTGGCTTCTTCTGCTAACATTTTTTCAAAGATGGAAATAAAGGAATATATTTCTAAAAGTGACTTCAAGGTTGCACGGACCTGCCCAGCCAAGCTCTACTACAAGAAGAACCGCTATCCTTCCAACCTAGATGCCGACGAATACATGAAGTTCCTGGCCGAGGGAGGATACGCGGTCGGCAAACTAGCCACGCTCCTGCGCCCGGGCGGCATCGAGATTAAGACCGAACACGGCTACGAGTACGCCGTCGATGAGACCACTGAACTGCTGAAAAAAGAGAACATCACCCTCTACGAAGCCGCCATATATTCCAATTCCAAGCTGGTGCGCATCGACATCCTGGAAAAGCGTGGCCGTGTCATGAATCTTATTGAGGTCAAGTCCAAGTCCTTCGACAGTTCAAAGAAAATTTTCAAACACGACATGGACGAATACATCGAGGACGTGGCTTTCCAAACAATGGTTCTGAAGGCGGCATACCCGGAGGCTGAAGTGCATTCCTTCCTATTTCTCCTAGACAAGGCTCGGCGCACCAAGATTGAGGGCCTGGCTGGCTGGTTCCGCAAGACCAAGCCAGGGCCGGAAGAGGTATCCTCCCGCTTTCCCAGGATCGGCGTCGAATTCATCTTTCCGGAAGATTCGCTACAGCACGCCCAACTTAAGGCCGACAACCTCCTGGCTTTGGAAAATGTCGACAGCCAGGTTACAGAGTTGATGCCTATGATCCAAAACGAAGCTGAAAAGTTCATCACCAGCATCAAGGGCGGGTTGAAAAAGATCCCCGTTCAGATAAACAAGTATTGCTTCAAGTGCGAATACCGCGCTTACGGGGACGACCTGCGCGATGGCTTCCGCGAATGCTGGGGAACCCTGGCCGATGTTTTGCCTCATATTTCCGAGCTCTACTTTGCCGGATCCGTCGGCGGTAACGAACCCGTGGTCGACCAACTCATCGCCCAGGGTCAGGTCAGCATATTCGACATTCCGAAAGACGCACTTAGAAACAATAAGGGGGAAGTTGGCCCCCGCGGTGAAAGGCAATTGGTGCAAATCGAGAACACCAAGAAAAACCAAGAATGGGCTTCAGCGGAAATGTCAGAAGAATTGAATGCCTGGGAGTATCCCCTGCAGTTCATCGATTTCGAGACCAGCATCCCAGCCCTCCCCTTCCACACCGACATGCGACCCTATGAGCTGATCGCCTTCCAGTGGAGCTGCCACACCATCGACAGGCCGGGAGCGGAACCGGTGCACAGCGAATGGATAAACCTCGACGAGGGATTCCCTAATTTCCGCTTTGCCGAATCCTTAATGGATAAGATCAGCGACATAGGGACGCCGTTGATGTGGGCCTCGCATGAAAACACTGTCCTCAGGTCTATCCTCCATCAGATGGAGCTGTTCGGTAACAAAAATGACAATTTAAAAGATTGGCTGGAAAGGATAACTAGTGACAGAAAGAAGAGAAGGAAGGGTCGACTAGTCGACATGTGCGATTTCACCAGAAAGCACTATTTCCACCCGCAGATGAAGGGGAGTAACTCGCTGAAAAAAGTCCTATCAGCGGTTTGGCAGCACCACGCCTACCTGCATGACATCCCTTGGTTCAAAAAGTATCTCAAGCTCGAGCAAGGGCTGGCGGCCGACCCCTACGACACACTGGGCGGGGAGATCGAAGCACTTGAGGACAAGGAAGTGGTCGCGGAAGGCACCGCGGCTATGCGCGCCTATTATGAAATGATGTTCGGTGAGCACCGTGGTAATGCCGACGTCAGAAATAATTGGCGAGAAAAACTGCTGCGCTACTGCGAACTCGACACAATGTCTATGGTCATCGTCTGGACGCATTGGATGAAGATGAGTTCACTCCTTTAGATTTAATCGACTTGTCGAAAATCAGCTGCGGTTAAAATGTCATTGCCTAATACCGAGTGAAATTTAATTTATTTTCAATAGAACCTAATTAATTTCCCAAAATTTAACAAATTCTGTTTTAGATATCGTAGGCAAATGGCTCAAAAGAAATTCTTACTTTTATACCAGTGCATGTTTCTTGGAAACAATCAATCATAATATTTTCAATTTGTTTTCGTGTTTCATTAGTTTGAGTTACTGGACATTCTAACAAAATTGCATCATGCATTGGGACTAACATCTTACATTCTTTTAATTGTGTTGCAATTTTACATAGAGCCTTTTTAAATATCCCAGATGCTGTTGATTGAATAAAATGATTCGGTGCCCAATGCTCTATATCATTATCCGTATCATCCGAAGAAACTCTTCTTAGGTATGAGAAAGGACCCTTTACTATTTTATTAATTTTGGCTGCATTTATTATTTCCGTTTTCCATTTATTCACCAAATCAAATTGGTTAAAGAATGAATCAGCGGAATTGCCAGCTAAATCTCCAAATTTATTAACGATTTTTCGCCTTATATTATCCTTAGTCATACCATAAATAAATGAAAGAAATAGTTCCTTAGCAATTTTCCTGCTACATGCGCCACCGATTTCATTTGCAAGACCAGTATATACATCACCACTGTTATAAAGATCCATTAACTTATTGTCACCTGAAAATGAAGCAAGAATTCCAGGTTCAAATTGTGCATAATCGGCATAAATAAATTCAAATCCTTCAGTCGGTATAAAAATGTCTCTTGAAGTTCTTTTCAGATACTGAATGCCAGGTCGGGTTAAAAGGATCCGCCCAGAAACAGTTCCAAAAATATCATATTCTATTCTGCAGTTTTGCGAAATCGAACTACTAATTCTTTCAAGTTCAGCCAAATCCCTTCGATTGCGATATTCAATCAATAGGTTCTTTAAAAATTCCGACGATTCTTGCATGAATTCGATCGTCTCCCAAAAATATTTTTTTGAAAAATCTTCTGAACTAAATTCAGTTACATAATTTTTTATATCCTTAAAAGACAATTTACCTGGTTGTGAATCAACATTAAATCCATATTGAATCTCTAATATTTTAACGGCTTTGAAGTATTCAATATCAAGCTCACAATATTTAGAATTAAGTTTGTCAGTATTTATCTCTATTCCTCGAATTCCTGTTTTTGCAAATACACATTTCAACTCCATTTCAACTTTAACAAATTGTTCAAAAACCCCTTCTTTTTTCAATTCTGCTATCAATCTTTGATGTTCGCATTTAAGTGCATTAATAAGAAGATGTTCCCAACCTATAGGGAGGTTTTTTATCCAATCTTTATAATTACCATATTTTCCTTTTTCAATTGATTTTAGCGCAGCAAAAACAACATTATCATTTATGTGCTTGCCTAGACAGGAGATGCCTTTCCAAGGAGCATTCTCATTATTATACTTTGAAGCAGGTTCACCACATAAAATCCGCATTGCGATATTAATATCAAATACTTTTTTGGGTAAATTATTAGTATTTTTTATACAATGCAGATAGTCATCAAAACTTATACAAACTACTTCTTGATTGGGTTGAAGTTTATGATTTAATGCAACCCTTATTACCGAATTGATTTCATAAACACACAAAACTTTATGCTCAAATGGTAAAAGAAAAAAAATTGCATATTTTTCAATCATATTGATGTACACTTCTCAAAATTTCATCTATCTTCGTCGGTGGAGGAGGTGTAACAATTGCGTGAATCCTTTCACATATTACTCTGTATGTTCCCCGTAAACACTCATGCATCTCTGACTTTTTTTGTTCAATTTTATCAAATTTCCAATTTAAGCCCTTAATTGCTAGCCATTTATGTCGCTGCAAAAAAACAGAATCATCTTTTGATATTGAGTGTAAAATCATTCTTTTATCCAAGATTTTTCCAAATGAAGCTAAGTATAGAATTGCACCTGCCTTATTAGGATCTAATTTATCTGTTTTAAAAACTTTTTTTGCCCTTTTTATGAGCTTTGAATCGTTAATATTACACAAAATCAGAAGTTTCCATAACCAATAGTTTTGCCATTCATAAATGCATTTTCTGGGATCACACAAAAATACTTTTATAGAATTAATGATTTCTTTACTCAACCCAACCGAAATAAAAAATTCATACAACTGCCCTGTTGAAATAGGGCATTCAGTAATTGCGTTTATCAAAACACCAGATATTTCATCCCAATATCCTTTTGGGACTTCATATTCTTTACACCGTGCTAATTTTGAAATTCGATTTATACAAAAACGAAATTCACGTTCTCCGAATTCATTCTCTTTAATAAGTTTTAAACAGAGTTCTTTAAGAAGCAAATACCCAATTGCCACATTAGCTTTTTTCTTAGTTTTGAGTAATGAATCAATTTTTTTTAATTTTAAATTTGGGACAAACAAATCTTTGTGTTCTTTTGATCCAGGTTGAACTATTTTTGTTTTTTTGCCATTTAAACTTAAGTGTTTATCTCTTAGAATACAGACAAGTTCCTTTAATGCATATCTTGCTTGAAATTTATCTGCACAAATTATCCGGATATCGTCCATATATCGAAAATATTCAAATCCAGCAGCGATCATTTTTTCATCGATTGATCGCATATAAATATTCGCTAAAAAAGAAGAACAATCACGATTTTGAGGTAATCCTCTTGTTTTATCATATGACCAGTTTTCCAAACATTCCTCCAATCGATCAATTATAAATCTAGTATTGATAAGAACGGTTGTCTCAGGTTTCTCATCATATAAACATTTCTCAAGATCTGATTTTAATAATGATATCCTAATATTTTCAAAGAAATTCTGAATATCTGTGAATAAAACAGTTTTTCCTTGAGCTTCACTTCGAACAATACCCTCAAATTTTTGCCATTGCTTTACTGGATTTAAAAATAGATATTTCTTGTCACCTAAAAAACGATGGCTATATACACGATTGTTTAGGAGAGGATCAAATAGACGCATTAATGGTAGTGCAAGGCATAAATACATAATGCGGTCATAATAATTTGTTTCTAAAGAATATCTGAGCGTAAAATCAGCCTTTGGTAACTGAAATATTTCTTTTTCTTTTGCCTTATATCTGCCAAAATTATTTCGAATGTTTTTTTCAAAATAAATTTCATCATTATCTAAAACATTAAAATCCTTGTAATAAATTGGATCCTGAAACCAATCATCACCAATATCTCTTTGTAGATAGCTCATAATTAACTTTGGATTATATTTTAAAAACCCATATATTGACTTTTCTTTCATTGATTACCAATCAAAAAAATAGGTCTTTCATTATTACTTTTCCCAACCCTCATTTATTTCTCTCATTCTCTCTTTGCAGCAAAGAAAAACCATCATAAGGAATCGGGAATAAATTGTCAAACTGGGCGCGATTGTCTCGTCCTGATCCGGACCAATTTTTTCCGAATGGGCTGAATTATAGGAATGGGCGGAAAAACCCCGCCCCTACTGCCGGAATTTGACAAAACCGGCGGCGATGGCCGATAATGGGCCATGGTCAAAATCCTGATTGTGGAAGACAACGCCTCCATGAGGGAGATGCTCTCCAGCATTATCGCCGAGAAAGGTTTCGATATCGATGCCGCCGCCGATGTTTCCTCGGCCCTGGCCCTGCTGAAGAACAACGAGTACGCCCTGATCGTTTCCGACCTGCAGCTTCCCGATATGGACGGACTGAGCTTTTTTAAAAAGATCAGGAACCTGCAGCTGCCGTTCATCATCCTGACCGCCTACGGCTCGATCGAGAAGGCAGTGGAGGCCATCAAGGCAGGCGCTTTCGACTTCATCGCCAAACCCGTGGACCCCGACTACCTGCTGCTGATGATCGACAAGGCCCTGGCCTCGACCCACATCGCCCGCGAGAACCTGGTTTTGCGCGAAGTGCTGCAGTCGGAATTGGGAAAAACCGTCATCATCGGCAGCAGTCGCGAAATCCTGCGTGAAGCCGAAAAGATCAAAATGGTCGCCCAGACCAGCACCACGGTCCTTTTATGCGGCGAAAGCGGCACCGGCAAGGAACTGTTCGCCCGCGCCATCCACACCCTGAGCCCGCGCCAGTCACAACCTTTCATAACCATCAATTCGGCCTCGATCCCGGAAAACCTCCTGGAAAACGAGCTGTTCGGCCATGAAAAGGGCTCCTACACCGGGGCATACATGCGCCAGCTCGGCAAGCTTGAACTGGCCCAGGGCGGCACTTTTTTTTTCGATGAGATCGGCGATTTCCCGATTCACCTGCAGGGAAAGATCCTGCGCGTGCTGGAGGAAAAAACCATCACCCGCCTGGGCAGCGGCAAGCTCATCCCATTGGATATCCGCTTCATTTTCGCCACCAACCAGGACCTGGAAAATGCCGTGGCCGAAAAACGCTTCCGCCAGGATCTCTATTTCCGCATCACCAGCTTTCCCATTAAACTGCCGCCATTGCGCGAACGCCTGGACGACATCAATTTACTAGGAGATTATTTTATCAGGAAACTCTCGCTGCAGATCAAAAAAAACGAATTCAGCCTCTCGGCCCCGGCCCGGGAAAAACTCATGGCCTATACTTGGCCGGGCAATATCCGTGAACTGCAGAACACCATCGAACGGGCGGTGATCATCAGCCGCGGCCCCGTGATCAGCCCCGAGGAGATCATCCTGCCCGGCAAGGCATTTCCCATCCAGGACAGTTTCAGTCTCAACGGCAATTTGAAGGCCGTGGCTTCCCGAGCGCAGAAACTGGCCGAAAAGCTGAAGATCAGCCAGGTATTGGCCGAAACCGCTTTCAACCGCACCCAGGCGGCCCTTATCCTCGAAATCAGCTACAAGACCCTGCTGGACAAGATGAAGGAATATGGCCTTACTGAAAAAACTTAAACTCCTGCTGCTGAAAAAATTGGCCAAGGCGATAATCCAAGCCGTCATGTTCAGCAGCCGGATCAGGATCAGCGGCCAGGAGAACGTCGCCGCCCTGCAGAAGAAAAATCTGCCCCTGATCTACATATTTTGGCACCGCCACATCCTGTTCGTGATCCACAAATTCAAGAACAGCGGCGCCCGGCCGCTGATCTCCCTGTCCAGCGACGGCGAATTGGTGGCGGCCGTGGCCGAGGAATTCGGCATGAATCCCATACGCGGTTCTTCTTCAAAGGGAGGTGCCCGGGCTTTTCTGCTTATGGCGCGCTGCGTGCAAAATGAAAAGGCTGCGGTGCTGATCACGGCCGACGGTCCCAAGGGCCCGGCCCGAAAAGTCAAGGAAGGGGCAGTCCAGCTGGCTTTAAAAACCGGGGCCTGCGTTATCCCCATCAGTTGGAGCGGTTCGCGGGTTAAAGTTCTTCAAAAAAGCTGGGACCGCTTCATGCTCCCCCTGCCCTTCGGGCGCATCCATTTCGCTTTCGGCCAAGCACTGCAAATCACCGGCAGCGGCGACGCATCCAGTCTCCAGCAAGCTGCTGACATGCTGGCCGAAAAGTTGGACCTACTCGAACAATCCTTATAAAAACACCGGTATTTAAGGAGAAGAGAGATGTAGGGTTCAATATGATCTTAGAGGAATTCGTATTGAATCCCCCTACCTGCAATAATACCTTATCCCCCTGCATCCCCCCTTGGGTAAGGGGGGAGAGGAACAACAGGCAATATTGCCTTTTTCTTAACCCCCTTTTTTAAGGGGGGTGGCGCAAGCCGGGGGGATAAAGAAGTCGGATGAAAATGGGCACGGCACGCCGTACTACACCTGAGCTCGCATTGAACCCCGGCATTTGCAATCGTGTAATATTTTATTGCCCCCTTCCATTTCATTGGCAGGGATGTTTTTATTTGCTATCATGGCCGTAGAGGAATCCATATGAAAAAAGTCAGGAAGCTGGGAATTCTGACCGGGGGCGGCGATTGCCCGGGACTGAACGCCGTCATCCGCGCCGTAGTCCATACCGCGCAGCGGCAATTCGACCTCGAGGTCTGCGGCATCCTGGACGGCTATGCCGGCTTGATCCACAATCATGTTCGCAAACTCGAACTGACCGATGTTTCCGGCATATTGCCCCGGGGCGGGACCATCCTGGGCACCTCCAACCGTGACAATCCTTTCATCTATGCTGATAATTGTCAGGGCGTGCGAAAAGAATACCATGACGTTTCGGCGCAAGCCATGAAAACCATTGAAAGCAACGGTATTGACGTGCTTCTGGCTGTAGGCGGCGACGGCACCCAGAGCATCGCCCAGCAATTTCATGAAAAATATCATCTGCCCGTTATCGGCATTCCCAAGACCATTGACAACGACCTCAACGGCACGGATGTCACCTTCGGTTTTGATACGGCGCTCACTATCGCCACCTCGGCCATCGACAAGCTGCATTCCACGGCCGAATCCCACCACCGGATCATGGTCATTGAAGTGATGGGCCGCTATGCGGGCTGGATCGCCCTGGAATCAGGGCTGGCCGGCGGCGGCGATGTCATCCTGATTCCGGAGATCCCTTTTGTTATAGGCAGTGTCTGTGAAAAAATCAATGACCGCGCCTGCAAAGGGAAAAGGTTCTCCCTGGTCGTGGTCGCGGAAGGGGCCAAACCCGAAGGCGGCCAGCTGGTCGTTGCCCGGCAGGTGCAAGACGCCAGCGATCCGATCCGGCTGGGAGGCATCGCCGCCCAGGTGGGCAACCAGATCGAAGACATGACCGGGATCGAAAGCCGCTACACCATCCTGGGCCATGTTCAGCGCGGCGGCAGCCCGACCCCCTTTGACCGCATCCTGGCCAGCCGCTTCGGCTACCATGCCGTCGAGGCCGCCGTGAACCGGAAATTCGGCCAAATGGTAGGCCTGCGGGGCAATGAGATCAAGACCACGCCTATCAAAGAGGCCGTCGCCGAGCCGCGCCGGGTCAACCCGGAAAGCGACCTGGTCAAAACCGCCCTGGCTGTCGGCACCTGCTTGGGGAAATAAATGGGGCAGCTGATCGTTTTCGAAGGAATCGACGGCTCGGGCAAAACCACGCTGTCGCGGATGTTTCACGCCTTCCTGCTGGAAAACGGCGTGTCGTCGGTCTGGTTGCGTGAACCAACCGATTCACCGCTTGGGAAAAAAATCCGCCTCCTGGCCCAGGACAAGGATAGCATATCGATCCATGAGGAACTGAAATATTTTCTCGAAGACCGCCGCTGGGACGTGGAAAACAATATTTTTCCGGCGCTGCGCTCCGGAAAGACCGTGGTCCTTGACCGCTATTATTATTCCAATGCCTGTTACCAGGGCGCCCGTGGTTTGGACATGGAGGCCATCCTGAACATGAACAGGCAGTTCGCTCCCGAAGCTGACCTGGTTTTCATCATCGACGTGAACGTGGACCGGGCCCTGGCGCGCATCAGCAGCAACCGCCAGGGTGTTGCCAAACTGTTCGAGAAAAAGGATTTTCTTGAAAAAGTGCGCGCCAATTACCTGAAGCTGGCCGGGTCCAACCTGGTACGCATTGACGGCAATCCGGACCTGAAAACCGTATTGGCCGATGTGATCAGCCGTCACATGCGAGAACAATGTGAAAAAGTTTCGCCTGCCACTGAAAAATGAAGAAAACCACGGCACGTAATTTTCGCGAAAAAAAAGCTTCGCTGCATGAGCGGCTCAAGCGCCAGGGCAGCATGCTGCTGGCGTTTTCCGGCGGCAAGGATTCGTTTTTTCTGCTGCAAGCCGCCCTGGAGGCGCTGGGTTCGGCCAACGTCCTTGCCTATTTTGTCCATACACCCTTCATCGGGGAGGCTGCCAGGGAAAGAGTTTCTTACTTTCAAAATAAATTCCAGTTCACCCTGCGCGAGCTCCGCGTCGATCTATTGAAAGACGCCCATATTCTCCAAAATTCGCGGAAGCGTTGTTTTTTATGTAAAAAATACATGTTCACCGCCTTGAAAAAGGAAGCCAAGCGTTTTGGCATCCCCAATGTCTCTGACGGATCAACCGTATCCGACCTCAGCGAGCACCGCCCCGGACGCCAAGCCCTGCAAAAACTGGCCATCCTTTCGCCGCTGCAGGATGTCGGGTTCAGCGGAGCGGAAATTGCCGCAGAATTGAAAAAGCAAGGCGTCAAAGATTACTATCTGACCTCCTCCACCTGCCTGGCCACGCGCTTTCCCTATGACATAACCTTGAACGCCGGCCAGATCGATGCCATCGGCCGCGTGGAATTCAATCTGACGCAGTGGGGCATTTATCCGCTTCGTGTCCGTTACATGGCTGACGGCGTGCGCATCGAAACCACAGAAGCCAATTTTCACAAAATCATCGCGCGTAACAACGACCTGCTGGCTTTATGCCAAATCCAGGGTTTCAAATTCGTCACCCTGGATTTAGGGGGGATAAAAAGCGGTTCCTGGGATGATCTCCCTGCAGTTACAAATCGTGATAAGTGATGCGTGATGAGTGATAAGGAAGAGAGAAGAAAAGGGTTCGAATCAATGTCGTTGTCAAACGCCAATAAGGGCAATCTCATATATTCTCGATTTGACTAAAGGCAAAAGAAACAGCGAAGATGGAGTTGACATCCGGACGATTATTGTGTATGATGGATATTAATTCTGGAGGATTGCATATGGCAAATCATGAATCGGCCGTAAAAAAGCACAAACAGGATGAAAAGAAGAGAATGGTCAACCGCATCAACCGGTCTAAAATGAAAAATAAAATCAAGACCCTGAAAAGAAAAATCAGCGGCGGCGAGAGAGAGGAAGCCATCAAGCTGCTTCCCGGAACCCTCTCTATCATCGACATGACCGTGCGCAAAGGCACTATTCACAAAAATACAGGGTCGCGCTACAAATCCCGCCTCCAGGCCATGGTAAAAAGCAGCGAAAAATAGTCATTCCCATGCCCCTGCCCCGCGGCTATATTTCTCATAGCCAGATCAGAACCTATAATGAATGCCCGCAAAAATATTATTATGCATATGTCAAGGATATCCGGACCCCCATAAACGAAAAAGTGTTCCTGGGCGAAATGTTTCATGCGTCTATCGAAAGATACTTCACTCTGAAAATAAGCGGAACTCCCCTTGATGATGATAGCGTTGCAGCTGTTTTCAGCACTACTTTCGACGCAGCCTGCCAGGAAAGAGAGATCAAATGGCAGACGCCGCGCCGGGAAACCAAAGAAAGGGGGCAGGCGTTCCTGCAATACTTCATGCGCCACATCGCTCCCGCCGTCAAGCCCCTGATGGTTGAAAAGGAGTTGAGCGTTGAAATTCCCGGGATCGACGTCGTTTTGAAGGGGGTTATCGATCTGGTCGAAGAAGACTTCAGCATAACCGATTTCAAGACAACCTCCAGCAAATGGTCGCCAAGCAAAGCCCGGAATTCGTCACAGATGGTCATATACAAATACCTGTTCGACCGCTGTTTCGGACCGGTTCAAGCTTGCTTGAAATATGAAGTCCTGTACGCAAAAAACGCCGCTAACGTCAGACACCAGACCTTTTCAATCGTTCCCGCACCCGACGCAGAGGAAAAATTACTCCAACTGATCGGACACGTCGTGGAGAACATCAATGGCGGTGTCTTCTATGCCAAGGAAAACCCTTATTGCCGGTATTGCGAATTCAGCGGGCTGTGCCGGAAAACAAAATCACCCTGACAGCCAGAAAATCAACAAAAAAAATTGACATTTCCGGAATTTGAGAGCATATATTTATTAAACGTTTTTGGAGAGTTTTATGGAGAAGAGAAGAGACAACAGGATCAAAAAAAAACTGCCGGTTCGATTCCATTACGAGGGGACCTCCTTCCATTCAGTTACCGGTGACATGTCACGCCGAGGAATTTTCATCAAGACCCTGCACCCCTGCCCCCCCGGCAAAGGTATCAATATCGAAATTGACGATAAAAATCAGAGGATCATTCTGGCCGGATTCATCCGCTGGAGCAAAAAAGACAGCGATCCACAATCTTTTATGTATACTGGCGGCATGGGTGTGCAATTGCTGAATTACCAGAAGCCGGAATACCAGTCCCTGGTCTGCGAAACGTACTGACATATCCGAATTCCAGAAAGGCAGTATTGATCTGAACTGCGCTATTCCAGAAAGAAATTTAGGTTATCTCTCAGCGTTTCTCGAGTTCTTCCAGGAAATCTACTGCTCGGCGCAGGTGCGGGATCACGATGGAACCTCCAACGATCAGGGCTATGTTGAAAGTTTCGAAAAGTTCGGCGCGGCTGGCGCCCTTTTCGCAGGACTGGATGAGATGATAAGATATGCAGTCATCGCAGCGCAGGACCAGTGAGGAAGCCAAACCTATCAGTTCCTTGGTTTTGCCGTCGAGAACGCCTGGTTGATATGCCTGCTCGTCCAAAGCAAAAAACCGCTTGATGCCCAAATTGTCCTGTTCCAGTATTTTATCATTCAGTTGTTTACGGAAGCTGGTGAATTCATCGTATTTTTTCATTGGCCTGACTCCCTTTTGGCCGGATCAATGGATTTGCACTTTATAACAGTGCGTTTTTAGCGGAGATGCTTCTTTTTCCCAGGGCCTGACATATTTCAGGGTTATTTCGGTGCAGCCGGCGGCCAAAGCCCTGCATATCCAGATCTCATATTCGCTGGCCCCGAGCAGGCCGCTGTTCGCCTCTTCATTTCTGGTTTCGACAATAACTATCATTTTTTCATCAAGGGGCGCGGCCAGCTCCCAACCATAGCCTGTTCCCGGACTGGTGACGAACTTCAACGAGAAGTTTTGTCCGCTCTGAACCTGGACGCAGGTTTCCTCTTTGTCAGACATGGGAAAAACAGTCATACGCTCCTCCTCGGTACCTGCAGCGAATAAAATTGTCCAGTACACTCCCGTGAGCATGAAGATTCCGATCTTGACAAGATATCTGTTCATTGCCTTGAGTCCTTCACTTAGTTCTGATTGAAAATATACGCGAACAAATAAAAATATTCAATCTAAATCCACCACAACGGGCAGGATTGACAATCAGGCCAGATAAGATACGAGGTCAATGAAACCCAGCTACCTGGGATCCATGCCTGGATCAGCGGCCTGTTCGTACAACCAGGCTATCCCCTCCAGCGCCATTTTCAGCGGCGGCCAGCTGTGACGACCCTGAAAAATACGCAGGAGGCATGGGGAACCCTGCCGGCGCAATCTGAATTCCAGTTCCTGCATTTCCTGGTAATTGAAATCATGAAGCCCGACAGTGCCGAACCAGGGGACGTCGATCATGTCAGCGGCAGTGAGCCATTCCGGCAGCCCGGCGCCGCAGGCGATCACCCCACTCAGCTTGATGGACAGCATTTTACCCAATCCGCAGGCCGCCCGGGCTCCGCCGGAAAAACCGGCCGTATAAATCCTTTGAGCGTTTATGGACAGACGGGCATGCGTATCGCGCCAGATCGCCCGCGCGGCCTTCAGGATGATTTCCCAGGGGCCGTTCCTGGAATTGTTGGAGCCCACCAGAATACAGCCGTATTTCTCAGCCCCTTCTTTGAAAAGTCCGACAGGTATGGATCCTTTGCCGCCGGGATCGAAACAATACATGACCGGCCAGCTGCGCCCGGGCTGGTAAGCTGTCGGCAGATACAGGGCATAACTCTGATTAATATCATGTTCGCAGATGATCGGGTCGAGGATCTCTCCCCTGGCAAAATCACCGCCCAACAAAAAAGGCTGAGGCAAAATGAGTGTCACAGCCACAATAAAAACGCCTATTCCGGTTCCGGGCTGCATCATGGCCAATATCTTCATTCAGCTCCGATTAATTCACTTTGTAGACCCAACCGTGCTTGTCTTCGATTTCACCATATTGGATCCCGGTCAGGGTGGAAAAGAGTTTTTGCGCCCAGGGCCCGGTCTGGTTGCCGTTGATAATGAATTCGCTCCCCTGGAAGGCAATTTTGCCCACCGGGCTGATGACCGCGGCCGTACCGGCGCCGAAAATTTCAGTCAATTTTCCGTTTTGTATGCCTTCAATCACTTCTTCAATGGCAATGCGCCGTTCTTCGACCGCGAGACCAAGTTCGGGAGCCAATTCCAGCACCGACTTGCGGGTAATGCCATGCAAGATGGTCCCGTCCAGCGCCGGGGTGACAAGTTTGCCGTCGAGAACAAAGAAAATATTCATGGCCCCGACTTCCTCGACGAAACGGTGTTCGCTGGCATCGAGCCAGAGGACCTGGCTGTAGCCTTTTTGGGTGGCTTCACGGGTGGCCAGCATGCTGCCGGCATAGTTGCCGCCGGTCTTGGCTTCACCGGTCCCGCCGCTGCCGGCCCGGGAATAGGTGTCGGAAACCCACAGGCCGATGGGATTGAAACCCTCCTTGAAATACGGTCCAACCGGGGAGAGGATGATAAAAAAAAGGTATTCGTTAGAGGGTCTGACCCCCAGAGCGGCCTCGGTGCCAATCACGGCCGGCCGGATGTACAGGCTCGTCCCCACCTGGGTCGGGATCCAGCGTTCCTCGAGTTTGAGCAATTCGCATTCGGCCTCAAGAAACATTTCCTCGGGAATTACGGGCATGCACAGGCGCTGGAGCGAACGGTTCAGGCGCCGGGCGTTTTCCCGGGGCCTGAAAAGAAGAATTTCGTTTTTTTTGGATTTATAGGCCTTCTGACCTTCGAAAACCTCCTGGCTGTAGTGGAAGACATTGGCCGCAGGCGACAAAACCAATGGCTGAAATGGCTTGATGCTGGGATTTTGCCAACCTGAACCGGAATGGACCATGCTGAACATGTGATCGGTGAAATTGCGTCCGAACAGCAGTTTCAGAGGATCATCAAAAAGCGGCTTTAATTTTTCCTTAGCGATCAATTCCCGGGAAATTGTCATGAGAGAACCTCCTTGGTTTGCTGGTAATCCATCTTATCGATTTTATACTTTTGTGTCAATCATTCCAAAAATTTCAGGCGCTGTCCAGCAGATCTCATTTGCCGGAGCTGCAAATCCGCATCATTTCCCAACCGCCAGGGCCAAAACCGGGCTGAAAGCGAGCCGGTGGTAGTGCCTGCTAAATTAAGCATTGCCAATGGAAAAAACCCCCTCTGAAAGGCTTATAACCAGATTGCCGCAGCCCATAAGGAAATCACAACCCAATATTCCATCCAATTTGACGAATCCGAACTGGTCCAGGGGCAGGGCGACGATATCCCTGAACCCGACCGAATAGCCGGCAATAAAAATTTTCAGGTCGGGCAGAACCTGGGTTTTGATTTTCATTTCGCCCCCTGCCCCCCACACCTTCAAGCGGATACGGTAGGTACCTTTTGTCCTGATCTTGGTGAAAAGGTTCGGGGAAATCACCGAACGCTTGGCCCCGCTGTCCACACCGAAATTGAGGCGAACCCCTTCCAGGCTCCGACAAACAAGGATCGGATATCCCATCCAGAATAAATTTCGCTCGTTGCCAGATTTTTTATCAGGTCGGGCCAAGATGATCTGCCGCTTCCGGTAATCAATGCGAAAGGACAGATTTTTAATTGCATTTATCCCAAGAATTCCAGTGACACCTGTGACCCTGGTAATTCTTCTGCTTTTAAATTGACCGGGGATTTTAAAAAAAAGGTCTTTTTTCTGCACGATCATGGCCGGGTGCCGGGTGATCTCGATGCCGCCGATACGGATTGATTCAATGACCGTCAACTGGGCGGCTACCCGTTTATTGGTACCGGTGATTACGCGTGTCCTGGCTCTTGTCAGTGGGGAGATCCTCAATTTGTCGGCCAGGTCGGAAGACAGCACCGTGAAACCTGATCCGGTATCCAGCCAAAATTTTTCCCATTTGCCGTTGATCTGGATGCGGATTATGGGCGTACCCGAATTGCTCAATTCCAGGGGAAGAATTACGGGAAGGTCCGGGAAACTGTAATGTTCGGCCTTGGTCTCGCTAAGCTCCAAGAAGGACAGGTCGCCTTTATCAGCAGCATGATCCGCTCCGGGAACTGGCGTGAACATTTCATGAAGGTTCTTCCATTTCGACTGATAATAGAAAATCTGGACCAGAATTTCGCTGGCGATCAATTTCGACCAGGCAGTGGCGGCAGTGAGGGCTATTTTTCGGAAAATGAATTCGGCTCCAGCCATGTCTCCGGACATGACCAAGCTCATCCCCCGCACCAGGGCAAGCGAATCGGCGTCCAGTTCATTGCCGCCGATGCCGCTGAAATCGAGATTTGCGAAAGCCTGGCGGAAATCGCTGAAAATGACGTTGGTGGCATTCGTTATCGGACCTGCAGCCCCGCTCGGCACGATGCTCACACTTCTTCTGCTTCGAAAACATGAACTGGCTGTGATCAGGCACAAAACGAGAAGGAAATGGCATGGAGCTCTGCCCTTTTTGGCATAATGGCGCATTTTTAGATTCATTTTCCGGCAATTCCATCCAGGCCTTTCACCCAGGTGGTGAAATCACCTACATCGCCGTTGGAAAGCAAAATGACAACCTGTTCAAGCGAAAAATCCAGTTCGCTCACGAAACGTTTGATCTCTTCATAGTCGGGAAAAACATGGACTTTTTTCCCCCTGACCTCAAGTTCGGAGCGAATGGCATCGACATCCAGTCTCTCTGCCGCCGGAATTTTTTCCTTTTCATAAACGTCCTTTATGACGATCTCGTCGGCCGCAGCCAGACCATCCGCAAGCCGGCCCTGAAAAAAATTTCTGCGCAAACTCCAGGAGCGCGGTTCGAACAAAACTACGATCCTTCGACCCGGATAGGTGTCCCGCAAGCCGCCAAGAACTTGAGCGATGGCCGTGGGATGGTGAGCGAAATCCTCGATGAAAACCGTGTTCTGCAGCCGGCCCAGAAGCGATAACCTGCGCTCAACCCCGGCGAATGTGGCCAATGCTTTGGCCAGAGTCGCTTGCGGAAGGCCAAGCTCGTGGGCGAGAATGATCCCGGCCGTCAAATTCCAGACGTTGTATGGTCCGGCCAGGGGCGAATGAAAATTGTGCCTGCGGCCGCCGTTCACCAGTCCGAAATCATAACCGCCCCGTTGCGGCAGCACATCACTGATTTCAAAATCCGCTCCGGAGCTGCCGTAGAAAATGACCGGAGTAAAAGAGCGGCTGACGGCCTGGCGGGCCATCTCGTAATCGCCGTTGACAATGATCCGGCCCCGGCCCGGAACCTGGTTGACCAGGTTCGTAAAACTCTGAAGATAGGATTCGGCAGTCCGATAAAAATCGATATGATCATGCTCCAGGGCGGTGATGATCAGCAAATCTGGGCGGTATTTGAAGAACTTGGCCGAGCGATCAAAAAATGCGCTTTCGTATTCATCGCCTTCACTGATAAAAAAGTCCCCGGCTGCCAGCTGATAGCTGGCGGTGAAATTGACAGGTTTGCCCCCTATAAAAAATCCGGGGCGCAGGCCGGCGACGGTCAGAAGATGGGCAATGAAAGTGGCAGTGGTGGTCTTGCCGTGGCTGCCGGCTACCACAATAGATCGTTTGCCCTTGATGAAAAACCGCTGCAGGGCTTCGGCCATCGAAAAATACTCAAGGCCATGATCGAGAATATGTTCGGCTTCGGGATTGCCGCGGCTGATGACGTTGCCGATAACGAAAAAATCGACATTGCTGGGAATGTTTTTGGCGGAAAAACCCTGGAACAAAGTTACATCGAGGTCAGCAAGCAGCCGGTCAACCGGCGGATAAAAGCGGTTGTCCGATCCGTACACTTCATAGCCCTGCTGCTTGAAAAGTCCGGCCAGGGCACTCATGCCGGTACCTGCGATGCCGCAAAGAAAAACCTTTTTTACCATTTAACCCCTATCTCGCAATGAAGCATTCCCGCATGCTCTTCCGTATCAATTTCGGCTTTTACGCCCAGCGGCAGCATCTGGGCGGACCTGGCATGGCCGAAGGGCATATCATAAAGGACCGGAATACCCATGCCTTTCAATTTTTCCCGCCAGCGCCCGTAAAACATTTCTTTCTCCCCGGCGTCTTTGAAACAATTCGGGAATTCTCCCAAAAGCAGGGCCCGTATGCGACGGAACACCCCGGCCTGCTCGCACTGCCACAACATCCTGTCCAGGCGGTAAGGCCTTTCATTTACATCCTCAAGTAAAAGGATCCTGTTTTTCAATATTGGTAAATGCCGGGTCCCGAGCAATGAAACGAAATTGGTCAAACAGCCGCCGCCAATTAATCCCCTGGCCTGTCCCGGACAGAGGATGCTGCCCGAGAAGCGCAGGGGCGGCTGGTTACCGCTAAGCGCTGCCAGGACCTGTGCGCGGTCGTATTCACCCTTGGCCAGCCCGCCGTATACCATCGGACCATAGAAAACGACCATTTGCCTGCGTTCCAGCAACTGCCATAGAAGGTAACTGGCGTCGGATGAAGCCACGACGATCTTCGCTTCAGCGATCACCAGCTGATCCAGCAGCGGCAGAATATAATTGGAGCCGTAGCCACCGCGCCCGGCCCAGACAGCCTTGATTTTAGGATCAGTGAAAAACTCCTGCAGATCGGTCAGGGTCCTTTGCGGCGGCCGCGCCAAAAAATCATTCCCGGAAAGGACCTCGTCCACTTCCCGGGGACAGAGCCCCATAGCCCTCAGGGCTTGCAGTCCCTGGCTGCGGTAGGGTTCCTTGACCGGAGAAGCCGGCAGGAAAATGCCGACGCCGTCGCCGGGAAGCAGCGGATCAGGTCTGTTGTACATGCTTGGCGAACCTCATGACGATGGTCGTGCCCGCATCCACAGAGGAGTGGATAGCCAGACTGCCGCGGTGCAATTCCAGAAAACGGCGGGCAATGACCAGGCCCAGCCCGGTCCCCAGGTCCTTGGAAGAAAATTCTTCCTTGGCTATCCGTTCCAGTTCCTCGCCGCTGATCCCGATGCCGTTATCGCGGATGCGCACCTCCACCTCTTCCCCTTCCTGAACCAGGGATACCGCAATCTCGCCATCCTTGCCGGCCACAGCTTCCAGGGCGTTTGTCAGCACGTTGTCGATCACCTGCTTGATCTTCTGGCGGTCGGCAACGACCTCGATTGACGCTCTGGATTCATCAAAGGTAAATCGAACCTGGGAATAAATGGAACGCATATGGGAGATCGCTTCCGCGATCAGGTCGTTGAGCGTGAAGGTTTCGGTTTTCAATTCATCCAGTTTTGACAAGTTCAAAAATCCATAGGCCACGCGGCGCAGGTGCTCGGTCTCTTCAATGATAAAACGAATGGCGTTGGCAAGCACCGGCTTGTCAATCCCTTCCCTGTCTTGCAGGGAACGCAGGATCTGTTCGGCCAGCAAACGGATCGGTGTCAGCGGATTTTTGACTTCGTGGGCCACTCTGCGTCCTAGCTGCACCAGGGTTTTCATTTTCGAGATCTCGGAAACATTCTTTTTCTGTTCCTGGATCCCTTCCAGCATGGAATTGAAACCCAGATAAAGTTCACGCAATTCCGTTTCAACCGGGATCTCGGCCAGCGGCCGTAAATTCCCCTGCTGGACATCAGCCATGCCGCGGTTCAAGCGGTGGATCGGTGCCAGGATCTTGTTGCGGAAAAAAAACGCTGCGGCCATTCCGATAACGATCAGCACAAAAAATACCGTCACCATGAAATCGATGTAATAAGCACGGGCCCGCAGCAAGTCGGCGCTGTTAAAAGGAAATTCAATGTCAAAAATGTAATTCCCGCTTGTCTTGAAATACAGGTCCAGAAATTTTTCTTCTTTTTGCAGCTGGAACTGCTGGTTGTTTTGCTGCAGGATGCCGCGGATTCCGGAATTCAGGTAGATCGGTAATTGTGACCTGATGATCTTCCTGTGGTCGGAGGTAAAGAGCAGGATCCCGTTTTCATAGACGCTGATGTTGTTTTCCAGTATTTTTTCCAGCAGGAACATGTGATTTTGGGTTATTTCACCGCTTTCGTCCAAGAGATTGTTGATAATATTCAGAGCCGAGCGCCCGCGATCGAAGATCGCCTGGTCGCGTTGCGTTTCCAGGGAGAGAAAATTAAAATTCAACGCAAACAGGGTAAACACCGCGGCGGTAAGAATGGAAAGAAGGACAAGTATGGCGAATACTTTAACTGAAAATGAGCCGAAAAATGAGCGCCACGGGAATTTTTTAAAGGCCCGGCTGTTGAAAAAGCCCATTAAAAGCAGCAGAAAAATCAATATCTTAATGAATTCGGAAAAGGATTTGAAGAATGTGTTTTTCGGAAAAAAGATGATGACCGCTTCCGTGTCGCTATTGAAAACATAACCGCTGTAATCGATATCCATGGCAGAAAATCCGACCCAGGCATCGTTGTATTTCAAAAGCCCGTCCAGATTTTCGGCATTGATATTGGCCGGATTTTCCAGAATGCGCCTGTTTTCATCCAGCTTTATGTAGCCGATCCCGGCATCCCTGATTTTTCGGTCAAGCGTCAGCAGGGACACCTGGTCCCGGCTCTTCAGGATCAGATCGGCGGAATTGAGTACCTGGACCATGATATAGCCCAGGTAGCGCTGCCGCTGAAACACGTTGATCGTGGCTACGGCCAGGCTTACTTTTTTTCCGAACAGAACAGCTTCTACGTTCTCCACATGCCAGAACGGGAAAATATTTTCCTTTTTAAGTTGAATGTAAGGGATCTGGTGGGAAAATGAGTGGAGCACATTACCGTCGGCGGCTACCACGTATATCCCGGAAGCGATGCTTTCCCGTGCCGCTAGAGAGTTTTTCCAGCATTCAGCCAATTCATTGCGCTTATTCTTTTCGAATTGGGCGGAAAACGGCGTTTGCCGTGAATTGAGCTCATAAACGATTTCGCGGGCAACCAGTTTGGCGTAGTGGTTCTGGCTGGAAAAAATGGTCTTCAGGTTCTCGCGGATAAAGGTCTGCTTTTCCATATTGGAGTACTGCGCCAGCCAACTGCTGACCGCAAATGCCAACAGCAGAGGCACGGTGGCCCGCAGCCAGAAACGGCGCGGCCCCAGCAGCATGCCGACAAAGATCAGGGCTACAGGCAAGAAGCTGAATATGGACAAGGGAGCAAAGACGGCGCATAGGAACAACAGCAGCGCCTGCAAGCCGATGAACGGCCAGGAGTGCCGCCAGTCTGAGGCTTTCAGGAAATGCGCGGCTGCCAGCAGCGGCACAAAATTCAAGACACTGAGCAAGGCCAGCAGGCCGAGATAATCAGGGTTCAAAGCGAAATCGCCGAAGGGAAAATTCACGTTGCGCAAAACCCGGTCCGCGGCATAAAAAACCGCCAGGGCCAGGCCGTTGAATGCGATCAGGGCAATGGTATTGCTTTTTAAGCGGATATATTTGCGGCAAATCCAACAGGCCGCCAATAAAAATATAAGTAGAACGAGCAATTGGAAAACCGAACTCACGGCCAGAGAGGCCCGGGGAAAATAGATGTTTTTTTGAGCCAGCCAGGCAATGCCCCACCAAAGCGAAAAAGACATACCGGCCATAGCCATAAGCCTGAGCAGGGAATGGATTAACCCGGCTTGGGCAAAAGCCAGAAATACGGTTAAAAACAGCAAAAAAAGCAACCCGTAAATGAGAGTTTTTTTTGTGTGGAGGGCTTGCTTGACAAAAGTCGCTCGCGAAAACACCAGGGTAAGAATGAGTTGATTTTGGCTGGGCTTGAGCAGGCGAGTGCAGTAAAAACGATCTTGCGCCCGGTCATAGGAAAAATCACTGCTGCCGTCCGGCAGCGGGGCATTGGAATATTTAAGGTCAAAAACGGGATAAGGATAATCCTTGATCCCCAGGATCGGGTTGGCGCGCATGTCCATGAAAAAACTCACATAGAACGCCTGCGGACCCAGGCGGCGCAGGAAATATACACCCTGGTTTTTTTTGATCAGCCGCCATTCACCCTGGGACAAGTTGACGGGCTTGAAAAAGTATATCTCCCCGATATAGTCGGTTATGATACCGTTCTTTTCAATGATCAGCGCTTCCTCTTTTCCCAGATCGCCGGCAGTCAGCGTCCCGGCCTGGAAAGGGCCGCGCAGCGTTTCCGAGCGCAAAACGCATTTCTCTACTTCCTGAGCCAGAACGGCTTCCATGCGTTCGAGATTCTTTTCGACCCGGGACTGAATTTTTGCAGGCGACCAGCTGCCGGGAATGAAGATCGCGATCCCCAGGATGGCGCCGGCCAGCGTTGCAAACAGCGCGCCGAGGATCAGATTTTTAAGCCGCGCAGATAATAGAGTTTCCATTCTTTTTCTTTCGGTTCATGAAAAGGATCAGCGCTCATGAAAAGGATCAATTTGTAAAAAATCCTGGCTCCGGAAAAGCGTTTTTTTAAAATCAGGTTCAACGATTGCACGGCGATATTTTCTTCGGCCTGGATGGAAGACCACTCGATTTTATCTGCTTCCAGCGATGAGAAGCGTGAAGAAAATTCCTCAATGAACTGCTCTTTGCTCATGGTGCCCTGCAGGGCGAGCGGCTCTTCCAGGTTGAGGACGACACGCTGCCGGCAAATTGGTATCAGGGCGCTGAAACGGCCGTGCTGGATGGCTTCCTGCAAGGGCTGCATGACCAGGTAGTGCTGGGTGATCTGTAGCAGCAGCAGCAACGTTGTCAGCATTGTCAGTATGTGATCAGGCTGCTGACCTGGTATTTCGCTATTTTTTCCCGTCCCTTTAAAAAACCGAGCTCGATCAGGAATTCGATGCCGGCAACCTCGCCGCCCAGTTTTTCCGCCAGTAATGCTGCGGCCAAAGCCGTACCGCCCGTGGCCAGCAGATCGTCCACGATAAGGACCTTTTCGCCGGGTCTGATGCTGTCTTCGTGGATCTCCAGGGCGCTGCTGCCGTATTCCAGGATGTATTCCTCGCGGATGGTGCGGAAGGGCAGTTTTCCCGGTTTGCGGGCCGGGACGAATCCGCAGCCCAGCTTGTAGGCCAGCACGCCGGCAAATATGAAACCGCGCGCTTCTATTCCCAGTACCTTGTCGATCCTGGCATCCAGGTATTTCTTCAGCATCTGGTTCAGAGCCAGGCGGAAAGCTTCGCCGTCCTGCAGCAAGGTGGTGATGTCCTTGAAGATGATCCCCTTTTTGGGGAAATCGGGCACGTCGCGGATGATGGTTTCCAGGTTCATGCAAACCTCCTCAAACGTCAATCATAATACAATCAAAGGAAAATTAAAACCAGAGGATGCCATAAGGGGATTTATCAATTGGCAAAATAATGCAAAGATCAGCGGCGCTTTGACTCAGGCTCCGCAAAGCCAAAGCTTTTGCTTAGTGAATTTCGTAAGTATAACCATTTTTCAGCCTGGAAGAGGATCGCAGGTGTTTTTGTAAATATTGACCGCAATTGCTGCCGATAAGGTTCTCTTCCAGTTCACCGATACTCACCAGGACCTCAAAACCGATGTCCTTGAACCCGGCAATGATCTTTTCTCCGGCAGCTCCACTCAATGGATCCAGACCGGTCCGCAGCCCCTTGGCCAGGGCCCGATAGGTCGGATTGAGGGGGGTCATTTTGATCAAAAAAACGGCCGGATCGAAAATGGCGCCAATCTTGCCCGGGTCCAGGGGAATGTCCTTGCTCAAGGCAAAATTCAAAGTGATTTTTCTCAGGTTTTTTTCAAAAAATAAATTGCCAAAATCGGCAATTTTGGCAAGATCCCATTTCGCGATCGGCATAAGCCAATCGCGATTTTTCTCATCATTGGAGTGGATCGAAAACTGCAGCTGAAAATCACGTCCGCGATATTCTTTTTTTCTGACTTCCAGAAGCTTGTCAAAAAAATCCCCGCTGCTTGCGGGAGCGATCGTTGACAGAGAAGCGATCAGTCCCGGTATGGGAAAAAGACCGGGCAAAGCCTTCAAGACTTCGAGAACGGCAGGGTTGAAAGACGGCTCCCCCATCCTGGCAAATTGAATTTTCAGTTTCTTGACATCCGGGAGGCGACCGGGGAATCTTTTGTTGACAAGATAATCAATCTGCTTGAATATTTCAGCAGCTGTCAGTTTGCCACGATAATCACTTCCGGCATCGCACATCCGGCAGCCGACAGGACAGCCGAAAAGCGTGGATACGATTAATACCCATTTTTTTTCACGGGACAGAGGCGGCTGAAGAGACTCGACGAATTCCACCTTTCTTCCCCGTTCCATAGCGGCGATATACACCATGGCGGTATCCTCTCTACCGGTTGCGCTTATGATTTTCAAATTCCACTCTCCCCCAGCTTCCTCACCATCTTCATTGCCGCCCTGATGCCGTCGCCGACGGCAATTCCCACTTGCCGGAACGATCCGTTCGTCACATCACCGGCAAAATACAACAAGCCGCTTTGCTCAAGTTGCCCCCTGAGGCACAAAAGATTTTTCGACAGGCAATCAAGCTGCATTCTTCTGCCGCAGGCCGCGACCAGGAAATCAACTTCCAGGGCACTGTCTCTCAATTGTTGCCGGTAGTCAATCACAACCTGCCGGCGCTTTTCCAGGCCGAGCTTTGAGATCCTGACGTTGGCCAAATAAGTAATCCCTGATGATTTCAGTGCTTCCAGCCAAAGTCCGGGTGAACATTTTCTATGGGCGCTGCGATTGAGAATTATCACTTCATTCTTCCGGGCCAGACTCAAAGCATAATCAAAAGCCGCGTCACCAGCGCCGATGATGGCAATTTTTCTGTTTTTCTTGCCGCGCAAACTGCAAATTTCGCTGAAGACTTTTTTGTTCCATTCAGGGATAGCGGAGAATTCTTCAGGAATCACGGCCACGGTCCCGGAGGCAAGCAACACCATCCGGCTTGAATATTCAAGGTCCTTGGTGGCCAGGCGGAATTCGCTGTTCCTGAAATCCAGTTCTTCGACTTTTGCTTTGGTCACAGTTATGGACATTACCTTCAACTGCTCGCGGAACAAAGACGCCAGTTCAGGACCGGAAATGCCAGGAGGAAAACCTGGATAGTTTTCCACACGGTTGGCATTCAGCAGAAGCCCGCCGATCTGGTTCCCTTCAAAAAGCAAGGGGGAGACTCCTTGACGCTTGAGCTGAAGGGCTGCCGCGATTCCCGCCGGACCCGCCCCGACAATAGCTATTTTATTCTGTTTCATGTAATTCAATAATGGACTTGCATATATCCTCGGTCAAGGCCAATTCCGCGAATCCGAAGCCAAGGTTCAAGAGCGAAGCCATGTGGAAACGTTCGTTGTAGGCCGCTGTCCCATCAACCAAAAAAAACACTTCATAGCCTTTTTGAAACGCGGAACGGGCAGTCGATTCGCAGCAGACATTGGCCATGACACCGCTGATGAGCAACTGCTTCACATTCCGCTTCTTCAGCATTTCATGTAAAGAGGAATTTAAAAACGCATCATATCTGGATTTCTTTATGACCAGCTGGTTTTCGTGACGGAGGTCCGTGATGATCGCGCTTAAAGGATCACTTTCCTTGATCAGTTCCTTCCACCACGCGGCCAGCAATCCCGCATCCTGAATAGTATTCAGGTGGCGGGTGAATACGACCGGCAGCTTCATCCTGACGTATGCCTCGTAAAGCCGGCTGATATTGGCAACGATGGCCGGAGCACTTGGGATAAACGCGTGTGAGGAACTGTCAAGAAAATATTTTTGCATGTCCAGAATGAGCAAAGCGGATTGCTTCGGATCATAAGAAAGTTTGCGTTGCGGGATAAGCATTTTCACGGAGCGCAGCATTGTCTTTGCTTTCGGCGTCATGTTTCTTTTGGTGAAATACCCTTCTTTTTTCCTGGCTTTCAGGCCGCGGTTATTTCTTTGCGAATTTGAAGCTTCAGTCGCGGCTTTCATAGAGTCAAGCCTCCATGCAAAATAAATTTTTTTAATTGCTCAAGAGCCCGAGCGCGGTGGGAGATGCGGTTCTTTTCTTCCAGGGACAGCTCGGCTAAGGTTTTGCCAAGGGGTGGATAAAAAAAGAGCGGATCGTAGCCAAAACCACCCACTCCCCTCCCGGCAAGGAGAATTTCTCCTTCAACCTGTCCGATGAAAGTGTTGAGTGGTGAACCATTACGGGAAATACACACGGCGGAAACGAACCGGGCCCGGCGGTCGATGATGCCCTGCATTTCAGCAAGCAGCTTTTGGATGCGTGCGTCGTCATTGGCGCCTTCCCCGGCGTAACGGGCGGAAAGCACACCGGGCCGCCCGCCCAGAGCCATGACCTCCAGTCCCGAATCATCCCCCAATGTGCTCAAACCAGTTCGCAGACTGTAGTAGTCGGCTTTCAAGCGGGCGTTTTCGGCAAATGTGGCCCCGGTCTCGCTGACATCAGCATTCACATTCACATCGGCAAGGGAAAATAAGCGGATATCTGCCAGGCCCTGCTGGAGGTAATTCTCAATTTCACATTTTTTACCCTGGTTGCAGGTGGCCAGCAGCAGGGTGGTCATAGGTTCTCGGAAAGGACTTCCTTAACCCCCTTGATGAGCATGATCTTTTCAATGAAATCGCGGTTTTTATTTTCAGAAGTACTAAAAATGATCTCAAATTCATAACCGCCTTCCCTGCGATTCAAACGGGCGCTTGAATAACGAATGTTCAGTTCGGTCAGCACCTGGCGGACATCGACCAGCAGGGACGCTTTTTCTTCGGTACTGATAAGGTAGATAAAATTTTGCTTTTGCTTTTCCATATAGGCCTGTAGAAATTTGAACACGGTCAGCACAATGACCACAAAAACCGTGACCAGAAGGGCCACCAGATAAAAGCCGCTGCCCACGGCGATGCCGATGGCGGCCACGGTCCAGATGGTGGCCGCGGTGGTCAGGCCGTGAACGGCGAAACGGGCCTGGATGATGGCTCCGGCCCCCAGGAAACCTATGCCGGAAACTATCTGCGCCGTCAAACGTGCGGGATCTGCGGTCTTGCTCAAGGC
Organism: Chrysiogenia bacterium; assembly: GCA_043826505.1. Classification (GTDB taxonomy): domain Bacteria; phylum Acidobacteriota; class Aminicenantia; order UBA2199; family UBA2199; genus UBA2199. Next base: position 114,605 of record JBDRQC010000008.1, read on the forward strand.
GGCGATCTTGAAGGAGAGAATGGTGATCAGCGTACTGCCGATGGCGATCAGGATATTGGTGCGCAGACCGGCCTCCTTGTGCGACAGTTCCCTTTCCAGACCAATGATCCCTCCCAGCATGGCCGCCAGCAGGATCTTCAATATGAAATCTATTTCCATGGCTTCACCTCAACCAAAAAGCGACTAAAAAAACAATCAGTAAAAATAAGGTGTAGAGTGCAAAATAGGGATTTTTCAGCATTTTTTCGGGTTCCTCAGCCGCATCGCGGTCCTGGACTGATTTGTAAATGAAAAAAGCCAGGTAGAAAACAATGAAAGGCAGGGCGAACAAAAATGTTTTCAAGTTCGATTGCAGCGAGAAAATGATGAACAGGGCCAGAAAAAGCAGGGCATTGACGACCATGAAGGATACCAAGCCGCGGCTGCTGTAGCGGCTGAGCGACATGCGGTAAGCCGACGATTCCTCGACGGTCAGGAATTTTTTTTCGGCAACCCTTTTGCCGACCATCAGGAAATTGCCGAAAGCCCACCACGCCGCCAGCAGGCTCAGCGGCGGGAAACCGGCTGCCAGCACATACCAGCCTATCAGGAAACGGATCGGATTGTTCGCCGATTCCAGAGTGGAGTCGAGATAAGGGATATCTTTGCAGCGCAGCGGCGGCACATTGTACAGAATTCCAGCCAGCAGCAGGGCAGCCAGCGAGAAAACCAAAGGCAAGCTGAAAAAGAAATAGGCAAACCCCAGGGCGCCTGCCGTAAGCAAGGCCCAGCAAGTGAGCAGCAAGGGAACGCTGATCTCGTTGCCAACCAGCGGGCGGTGTTTTTTCCCCGGGTGATAGGCGTCAAACGGCGCGTCGGTGATCTCGTTGATGATGTAATTGGCCGTGGAAACCATCCAGGTCAAAACGAAAGCCAGAATGATCTGCAGCGGCAGAAACGGGGACAGGGCGCTGCGCAGCCAGTCGGGATGGACCAAAAAAACGGCGGCGGAACCTATGATGATTGCCGTGCTGCGCGGCCAACGGTCCAGCCGCAGCGAAGCTATATACAGGCTACCTTTGTTTCTTTTTGGCATAGATTTCCCAGGAATCCGCTAATTGCAGTTTCAAGTGTAGCTTTTTCAGCCACGTTTGTAAAGCCTTTCCTTTCAAGAAGGGCAGTAATCGGGTCACCAGGTAATAGGCGGAAAAATTCCAGGCGAACCGCTTGCGCAGGACGATCTCAAAACCGTGTTTTTCCAAAAGCCAAGCCAAAGAACGGCTGTTAAAAAAATTGAGATGGGCGACACGGTAATGCCACCAGCGGCCGCCCATGATCCTGGCCGCCAGGCTGCCAATATCCGGAGTGACAATGACCAGCATTCCGCCCGGAGCCAGAAAACCGTTCAGATTCTTTAAAAAAGTGCCGGGATCAGTTACATGTTCCAGCACGTCGAGCAAAGTGATAACCGCGAATTTTGCATTAGTGCAGAATTTTTCCGCAGTGCCGCAAAACAGTTTCAGACCGTATAGCCTCTCGGCGTCGGCGACAAGCGCCATGGATGGTTCAATGCCCTCAACCCTGTAGCCCGCTTCCCGGGCCAAGTTTAAAAAAATTCCGCTGGCCGCCCCGACATCCAGAAGCAGAGAACCCGGCGGCGCGTGCGGAAGCAGTCTCTGCAAAATAGCCGTAAAATTTCGGCCGCGGCCCGCGCTTTCCTGGCTATACTCTTCATCGGCCAAGTTCGCGTAAAATTCGGTGATGGTTTCCTGGGCCGGGCAAGGATTGGCAAAAACAAAACCGCAACTCGAACAGGAGAAAAATGTCCAGCGCAACCCATAGTGGCTGTCGGTGATCTTAAAATCAGTGCCGCTGAGCTTATCCGGAGCAACCGTTCCTTTTATAAAAAGCGAGATTTGCTTACTTTGGCAGAGTGGGCAATTGTCAATGGACTGGAGCCGGATCATGATGTTTACGATTTATCGGGCTCAGTCTCCGCTGCCAGCAACGAGCTACGTTCGGGATAGAATTTCCTAATCCAGAATTCGAGGGCTGCTTTTCTGAATTCGTTCGCTTTAATACCGCGTACGCCGTGGCGCTCGCCCGGATAAACCATGAGTTCAGCTGTTTTCCCCAGGTCCAATATGCCGTCCAGTAATAGCAAGGTGTTCTGCATGTGGACGTTGTCATCCATACTGCCGTGGGTCAAGCGCAGACCGCCGCGGTAGGTCGACAGATGCGTAAGCACCGAAGCCTGGCGGTAACCTTCAGGATTCTCGGTTGGCAGGTCCATAAATCTTTCGGTGTAGACCGAATCGTACAGTGACCAATCGCTGACGGCAAAGTCGGCAATGCCGCAGGCGAACAAATCGGGAGCCGCGGCAAGGGCCAGGGCGGCGACATAGCCGCCGTAGCTACCGCCAGTAATGCCGATCTTTTTACCATCGACAAAAGGCAGACCGCGCAGATATGCGACCGCACTGCTGTAATCGGCGATCTCCCATTTTCCCAAACAGCGGTGCATTGCTGCCATCGCCTGCTTGCCGAAATGGCCCGAACCGCGGTGATCAACTTTCAGCACGATGATCCCCTGCTGGGCCAGGAAATAATCATCCAAGCGGCGGGGGAAAGCATCCGTTGCCGAGCGGCTACCAGGGCCCCCGTACACGGACAATACGACAGGATATTTTTTTTCTGCACTGAAATCGGCAGGCAGATACCAGACGGCCGGCAATTGCAGGCCGTCGCCGGCCGGAATTTTGAATATCTCCACCTTGCCCAGGGCGACGCGTCGCAAAGCGGGAGTTGCGCTTTCACCCAAGCGGCGCCGAACGCCGCCATCGCGGGAGCACAGTTGCAATATGGCTGGTTGCTGCAGTGATGAAAAGCGGTCAAGAAAATATGAACCCGCCTTGGAGAAAGTCACACTGTGAGTTCCGTAAAGACGGGTCAGGCGCCGTGGGGGGGCGCCATTGAAGGACACCCGATAAAGGTCGGTCCGGGCCGAACTTTCCTTATCGGCGCTGACAAATGCCAGCCCCTTTTTCTCATCCACGAATTCGATCCGGCTCACCGACCACTGGCCGCTGGTGATCATCTTCTCCATGCCATTGGCGGATACTCGGTACAAGTGATTCCAGCCGCTCTTGCTGCTCAGCAGCAGAAAACCTCCGTTCGTCAATGGTTGAAAATCCGCAGAATCAAGAAAATCCACCCAGGCCTTTTGCTTTTCGTGATAGACCAGGCGCAATTTTTTTTCAGCCAGCGTGTATTCATAGACGCGAGATTCATCCTGCCCGCGGTTCAGCCACTGCAGATAAAATCCTTTTCCGTCAGGGGTCCAATCCAGAAATGTAAGGTAATGGTCTACTTGCACCGGAAAAGAGATCCATTCCGTATGTCGGCCGGCCAGGTCGATCACGCCTATTTTCACGTCCGGATTGGGAAAGCCGGGCTTGGGATATCGTTGCATTTCCAGGCGGCCATAAGTCCCGGGAGCATCGAAGAGCGGGAACTGCGGTACCCGGCTCTGGTCAAAGCGCAGAAAAGCGATCCTGCTGCTGTCGGGGCTCCAATTGAAGGCCCGGTAGCGGCTGCCACGGCCCAGGATCTCCTCATAATAGACCCAGGAGGCGTAGCCGTTGAGGATCTCCTCGCTGCCGTCAAAGGTCAATTGTCCGGGAACGCCCGCGACTGTGTCGCAAACGAAGAGGTTGCCGCCTGCTGTATAGGCCAGGAAACGGCCATCAGGAGAAAAGGTGGGATTTTCCTCAGCCGCCGCCGTAGACGTAACGCGACGGATGGTTCCCGATTTTTTTTGGAATAAATAAATATCGCCCGCGTCGAGAAATGCCATTTGGGAATAATCGGCAGTATGGTCGGCGGGCTTTAGAAAGTTCAGGTTTGCCGGATTCTTCATTTTGAGGGCCTGGGGGTCAAACCGCAGCTGCGAACGGCCGCTTCGGGCATCGACCAGGAATATTTTCCCGTCGCGCGTTTCAAAAAAACTGGCGTCATCGAGCCAGCCGGATATGACCGGCAAGGTCCGCAGCAACACATCGCCCTTGCTGGGATAAACCTGCTCAAAAGTCAGTTTTTTCAATTCCCCGGCGTTCAGGCTGAAGCTTAAAACCAGCAGGAGAAAAAGTAATCTCATTATATGGCCTCCACTAAATATTTTTCAGTTCGAATATTCAGAAAACGCACCGTGGCAGCGGTCGCGGCCCATCAGATGACAAAGCCATTGGGGATTTCCATGTCTTTGGGAATAACGGTGATGCCATCCACAATGTTATATCGCTCATGGGCGAAATTCATCAGACCTTTTTCGTTCAACATGCGCACCCCGTCGCCGATGCGCACATTCTTGTCCAATATGGCGTTGCGGATGATGCAATTCTGACCAATGCCGACATGACAGCGCCCGCGCTGGGCATTATCCGTTTTCTCTTCCAAACTCTCATAGAAATCCGCACCCATCATAACCACCCTTTCCAGGTATGTATTGGCGCGAATGAGCGAGCGGGTACCGATGATGGTATTGCTCAATTTGCTGCCTTCAATGATCGAACCGTCGGAGATCAATGAGTAATGGACGTCGCAGTGTTCGATCTTACTGCCGGGTAAAAAACGTTTGCGGGTGAAGATCGGAGTGTTTTCATTGTAAAAATCGAAATGCGGGAAAGGGTTGGCGAAATCCAGGTTGGCTTCGAAAAAAGCCTTAATGGTTCCAATGTCTTCCCAGTAGTCGTTGAACACATAAGCGAACACCTGGCTTTCAGCGAGAGCGTCGGGAATGACCTCGCGCCCGAAGTCCTCCTTGACATTGTGTTCCAGAAGATCGATCAATACATCCTTTTTAAATATGTAAATGCCCATGGAAGCTATATAATTAAGATTATTTTCCTTGATATCCAGATAGGTATTCGGCGTGAACAGTTCATCGAGCAGGGCATTTGTCTTGGGTTTTTCCACAAATTTTACAATACGCAGAAGGTCGTTGATCTGCAAAATGCCGAAATCCCCGGCTTGTTCACGCAGAACCGGCTTGACGGCAATGGTAATATCGGCTTTTTTTTCCTTATGATAATTCATGAAATCAAGCAAATTGATGCGGTACAACTGGTCTCCGGAGAGCACCACGACGTGTTCGACTTTTTGGTGCTTGATGTAATGTATGTTTTTGCGTACGGCGTCGGCCGTTCCCTGATACCAGTTGGAATCCTCGATGGTCTGTTGGGCGGCGAGTATTTGCAAAAAACCATCCGAAAAGCCGTCGAAACGGTAGGATTGCGAAATGTGACGATGAAGGGAAGCGGTATTGAATTGGGTCAGAACCATTATTTTTCTGATGTTCCAATGCAAACAATTGGATATGGGGATGTCGATTAGGCGAAATTTTCCACCGATTGGTACTGCCGGCTTGGCCCTGAACTTGGTCAAAGGATACAGCCGTGTGCCCCTTCCGCCTCCCAATATCACAGCCAGTACGTTTTTCATGGTTCCATAATAATTTTCAATCAAAAAATTGTCAATATAATAGTTAAATGGAATCAGGCAAGCCGGCAACTCAGCAGGAAAAGGTTCGAAGTTGAAGAAAATCGAAAAAGTTGAAGAGTTAAAGGGTTTGAGTAAAATGTTCAAATTATTTCAGTATTTTAACTCATTAACCCTTCAACCCTTTTGCCCTTAAACAAAGGCTTATTCTAAAACTTCGAACCTCGAACGTCGAACTTCGAACCTATGTGATCTCTTCCAGCTTGCCCCCGTGCAAAAGATATTTCCTGTCGGCCAATGCCGCCAGCTGCGGGTTGTGGGTGGCGATGACGGCACTGAGTCCACGTTCACGGATCATGCGCTTGAGTACGGCAAATACACCTTCCCCGGTTTTCCAATCCAGACTGCCGGTGGGCTCGTCTGCCAGTAGCAGCCGCGGACCGTTGACCAGGCTGCGGGCGATGGCCGCGCGCTGCTTTTCTCCCCCGGACAATTGGTATGGCATGGCCTCAAGCTTGTCCTGCAGGCCGACCTCGCCAAGCAGATCTTGAGCGGTGGAAAAAGCCAGTTCACGATTGAATTCCTGGATCAATCCCGGTGCAGCCACATTTTCACTGACTGTCAGTTCGGGCATCAGGTAATGGAATTGAAAAACGAATCCGATGTCCCGGTTGCGATAAACGGCCAGCCGCTTGCGACTGAAGGCACCGATATCCTGTCCGGCGAAACACACCTGTCCGCGATCCGGAGAATCCAGAGATCCCAACAGGTGCAGCAGGGTGCTTTTCCCGGAACCGGAGGCACCGGTTATGGCCACTACGCTCCCCTTCTCTACACGCAGGTCGAGGCTCTGCAGAATGACCAGCCTTTTTTTGTCTGGTTGGGTGAAACTCTTCTCGATATCCAGTGCTTGCAGAATAATATCCGCCATGCTGCCTCCCGGTCAACGTCCGCTTGGCAAAACCGCCACCACGGCGTGTAAATGCGACCGCCAGTATTCGTTCAGAGTCTCAAATCTGACCCATCCTTCCGCATTGGGAGCGTGGACAAAGCGATTATTGCCAATATAGATTGCCGAATGCCAAATCTTTTTCAGCTTAAAAACCAAAATATCCCCGGGAGCGGCGAACTTAAACTTGACGGCGCCTTTGATCCGGGCCTGTTCGCGGGCACTGCGCGGCAAGCGTATGCCAAAACAATCATAAACGTAGAAGACCAGGCCGCTGCAGTCAAAGCCGTCGATATCGCTGCCGCCGTACACATAGGGGATGCCTGCCAGGTTTTGAGCCAGACCGACAATCTGTCGGCGCAAGACATTCCGGGCCTGCGGTTCTGTCATTATCGCGCATGCTGAACAGGCCAGCAGCAAAATAAAGGAAAAATGAAACTGGCTTTTCACTTGTTTCCGGCACATCCGGATATGATTCATATGGACATGTCCTTAATTTCGGCCGGGATCATGAATTTGCGAAAGGGGGGACTCGAACCCCCAAGCCTCGCGGCACCAGATCCTAAGTCTGACGTGTCTGCCAATTCCACCACTTTCGCGCCCGCTCAAAGCGAAAATATCATCATTCGCCGGGGTTGTCAAATCACAGTCAAGCTTATTTTCCGGACCTGGAACGAGAAATATGCAGGCAATTTGACAAAGAAAAAGTCATTTGTTATGGTTACTACAAGTCATGTTAGGGAGGTCAGAATGTCAAAAACAATATTCGGGCTTAACAGGACCTTATTGGGAACCTTCCTGGTATTCTGCCTGCTCGGCTTCTTCTGGCAAGCGGGCTGCGGAATGCAGACCCAGGAGATCAGCAAGAAATCAGGCAAGCTGGAAAAGATCAAGGCTGCCGGCAAGATCGTGGTCGGCACCAGCAGCGACTATCCGCCCTACGAATTCCACCTGCTCCCCGAACTTGAAGACGATATGGTCGGCATCGATATCGACATTGCCGAAGCCATCGCCGCCAACTTGAATGTCACTCTGGAGATCAGGGATATTGTTTTCAGCCAGTTGTTCGATGAATTGATCGCCGAGCGCATCGACCTGGCCCTGGCAGGACTGAGTCCCACCGAAAGCCGCAAGCTGGTCGCCGATTTTTCTATCCCCTATTATCAGGCCATCCAGAATATGCTTATCCGGACCGAGGACAAGGACAGGATCAAACAGTTGGAAGACCTGCGCGGCAAGGTGGTGGGAACGCAGTCAGGGTCGATCCAGGAAGACATGGCCCGCAAATCGATCAGCGGTGCCACCTTTTTCTTTCACGAAAGCATCAGCGAGTTGATCAACGCCCTGCGCCTGAAGAAGCTCGACGCAGTCATTTTGGAAAAACCGGTGGCCGATGCCTATGCCTTCACCAATAAGGACATAATAAACATGGAATGCAGCACCGACGCCATGCCCCTGGGCTCGGCCATCGCGGTAAAAAAAAGCGACAAGGACCTTTTGGATCGGGTCAACCAGATACTGGCTGATCTGATCAGGGAAAACAAGATCACCGAATTCGTCCAGGACGCCAAGGTGCTCACCGACAAGATTTAGAATTTTTTCGATCGGCGCCTGCCGCTGAAAATCGGGTCAGATTCAGAAAATGCTTTCAGTTGCAAGTCAACAAAAAGGGATTTCAATAAGGAGTGCACACCAGCATGATCAGCCTGCAGAATATCGGCCTGACCTTCAACGACAAAATTATTTTCGCGAAAATTTCCTGGCTGATCACTGAAAGGAGCCGCATCGGCCTGGTCGGCAACAACGGCACCGGCAAAACCACGCTGTTCAGGGCCATCAAAGGAGGAACCTCCCTGGACGACGGAATGATCGAGATCGCCAAGAACAGAAGCATCGGCTACCTGCCCCAGGACCTGGTCGAGCTGGAGCCCCTGCCGGTCATGGAGTACCTGAAAAGGAAAACAGGCCATGAACTGCTGGAAAAGAACATCAGGAATTACCAGGACAAGATCGCCGGCGGCGACCACCGCGAGGCCGGTTTTGCCGCTGATCTAAAAAAATACGATGCCGCGGCGGAAGCATTCCTGGTCCGGGACGGCTACGGCTTTGAAGCCCGGGCCCGGCGCATCCTCAAAGGCCTGGGTTTCCATTCCGGCGCTGATGAAAAAAACTGCCGCGATTTTTCCGGCGGCTGGAAAATGAGGATATTCCTGGCCGTCATCCTGCTCGCCGAGCCGGATATCATGCTCCTGGACGAACCGACCAATCACCTGGACACAGAAAGCATGGAATGGCTTGAAAATTATCTTAGAAATTACAGCGGCACCCTGATGGCCATTTCCCATGACCACATGTTCCTGGACAAGATGGTCAATCAGATCGCTGAACTGGATCGGGGCAAGATCACCATTTACAAGGGGAATTATTCACATTACCTCAAGGAAAAAGAGAAAAGGACAATTGCCCTGCAAAAGCGGCGCGAGCTGCAAAAAGCCGAGATCAATCGCATCCAGGCTTATATAGACCGTTTTCGAGCCAAAGCCAGCAAGGCTTCCGAAGTTCAGAGCCGCATCAAGCAATTGGAAAAGTTTGACCTGGTCCCCGCAGGCGAAAAAACCAGAAAGGTTAATTTCCGCTTTCCGGAAGCAAAACGCAGCGGCAAAGAGGTTCTCAGCGTCAGGGAATTGGCTAAAAATTATGGAAAACTATCCGTTTTTTCCAATATCAATTTCACGGTAAGCCGCGGCGAAAAGATCGCTCTTCTTGGTGTAAATGGAGCCGGAAAATCCACCCTGGCTCGTATTCTGGCCCAGAAGGAAAAGCCCAGCCATGGATCAGTGCAATGGGGCTTTCAGGTGAAGCCGGCCTTTTTTTCCCAGGAAAGCCAGCAGAATGTAACCTACGGACGCTCGATCTGGCAAGAGGTACGAGATTGCGAAAGCCAGGCCAGCGACCTGGAAATGAGGAACTTGCTGGGAGCCTTCCTTTTCTCCGGAGACGACATCCACAAACCTGTGGCCGTGCTTTCGGGCGGAGAAAAGAGCCGCCTGGCCCTGGTTAAGATCCTGCTGCGCGACAGCAACTGCCTGATCCTCGACGAGCCGACCAATCACCTGGACGTCAAGACCAAAGACATTTTCCAAAACGCCCTGCTGCACTATTCCGGGACCATCATCATTGTTTCCCACGACCGCTATTTTCTGGACCACCTGGTGCAGCGCGTTTTCGAGATCCGCAATGGAAGCTTGCATGAATATATGGGCAATTACTCTTATTTCATAGAGAAGCGAGACGCGGAAAGGGCTGTAGCCGCGCAATGCGTACTTGCGGAAACAGGTTGCGCTGAAGTAGCGGGAACTGAGTTGGGGTCACTCCCCCCCGGCCCAAAAAAAACTGATAAGTCCCGGGAACTGCGCCGCCTGGAAGCCGAACAAAGGAACCAGCGTGGAAAGATCAAAAAGGACATCGCCCGTAAACTTCATAAACTTGAAACGGAGATATTGGAGTTGGAAACCATCAAAACCCGGAATCAGGAGCAGTTGTGCGATCCGGAGTTATTGCGGGATTCGGCCCGCATCAAGCCGCTGATGCAGGAGTTGAACCGCGCCAAACGCCGCCTTGAAGAACTATTGCCTTACTGGGAGGAGTTGATGCATCGCCTGGATGAACTCGAAAATAAATAAAATATCGTTACTACGTAGGGCAGGCCTCCGTGCCTGCCCTTTCACACGGAGGGCGGACATCCGCCCCTACAGAAATTGGGCACAGGGAATTACATTAAGATCGCCCATTATGATAGAATCTCACAGGAGGATACATGATTAAAAAAACATTAATGGTCCTGATGATTCTGGCATTACTTGGAACCCTAGCTCCGGCACAGACGCCGGAAGATCTTATCGCTGAAGGAGACGCCTTGTACGCCATGCGACAGGATCCGCTCCTGGCCGTCCAAGCGCTGGCCAAATACCAGGAAGCCCTGCGCCTGGCACCCGATCATTATGAAGCGCTTTGGAAGAACGCAAAGATTATGTATTATGTCGGCGATAATTCCACCGACAAAAAGGAAAAACTGAAGATATTCAAGGAGGCCATGGATATCTGCAAAAAAGCAGTCGCGCTCAGGCCCAACGACGTCGCAGGCCACTATTGGCTGGGTGTGCATACCGGCATGTACGGAGAAACCCGGGGCGTACTCAAGTCACTGTTCCTCAAGGGCGACATAATCTCTGCAATGAACAAGGCCATCGCCATCAATGGCAGCTACGAAAACGGCGGCGCTTACTGTGTTCTCGGTCGGCTGTATTTCAAAGTGCCCGGCCTTTTCGGCGGCAGCAACAAGAAGTCGCGCCTGAACCTGGAAAAGTGCCGGCAGATCGCCCCTAAAAATTCGGTTAATCTGCTGTTTCTGGCCGAGACCTACTGGGCACTGGACGAGGAAAAGCTGGCTGTCCAGACACTTCAGGAGCTTTTAAGCATGGAACCCGATCCGCAGTTGATCCCGGAAACCGAAAAAGACAAGGTCGAAGGGCAGAAATTGCTCAAAAAATATTCAAAATAGAGGATCCGCCCCTTGCAAAAAACTCGTTTTTGAGGTAAATTCGATAATGGCAAACAAATATATCCTGGCAATCAATCCTGGATCAACTTCAACCAAGATCGCTATATTTCTTGGTGAAGAAAAAATTCTGGGCCAGAATATTTCGCACTCGACCGATGAATTGGCACCATTTCCCAGGATCATGGACCAGTACCATTTCCGGGAAAAAGTGATCCTCGATTTTTTAAAGGAGAATACTTTTGACATTAACCTGCTGGCGGCCGTGGTCGGCCGGGGCGGGTTGCTGACTCCCATGGCCTCCGGTACCTACCTGGTCAATGATGAAATGATCGATTATTTAAAAAATAACAAAATGGAGCACGCTTCCAATCTGGGAGCATTGCTGGCCAGCGATATCGCCAGGATCGTCCCGGTCGACGCTTTCATTGTCGATCCGGTTGTGGTGGATGAAATGGCTGATATCGCCAGGATTACCGGTTTGCCGGAAATACGCCGCGTCAGCATTTTTCATGCCCTTAACCAGAAAGCGGCGGCCCGTGAGGCGGCTAAAAAAATCGGCAAATCCTACCAGAATTGCCGGCTGATCGTCGCCCATTTAGGAGGCGGCATTTCCATCGGCGCCCATCTCAACGGCCGGGTGATAGATGTAAATAACGCCCTGAACGGCGACGGGCCCTTCGCGCCCGAGCGCGCCGGTTCGCTGCCCAGCTGGAGCTTGATAGAAATGGCGCTTTCCGGAAAATACAACTGGGTCGCACTCAAGAAAAAAATCACCGGCCTGGGCGGCATTGTCGCCCATCTCAAAATAAACGACATGAGAAAAGTGGAAGAACTGGTCAAGGCCGGCGACCGCGACGCCTCTCTGATCTTTGAAGCCATGGCCTACAATGTGGCCAAGGAGATCGGCTCGCTGGCCCCGGTGCTGGATGGGAAAATAGATGCCATCGTTCTGACCGGCGGCATCGCCTACGACCAGTATTTCGTCGAACTCATCCGCCACCGCGTCGAATTCCTGGCCCAACTGATAGTCCTGCCCGGAGAGGATGAATTGCCGGCATTGGCCCAGGGTGCACTGCGCGTTTTAAATGGAGAAGAAGCCCATAAACACTGGACATATTCAGGAGGAATGAAATGAACCCGATGCGCAAGTTGAGTGAAATTGAAAACCTGGTGAAAACAAAGAAAAATTACAAAATGGCCGTGGCCTTCGGCCAGGATGAAGACACAATCCTGGCAACCAGGCGCGCCGTGAGCGAAAAGATCGTCGACGCAATCCTGATCGGCGATGAAAAAGTCATTCGCGCTGTATGCGCCAAATTGAAGATTGATCCCGGCCTTTTTGAGATCGTGCATGAGCCCGATGAAAAAAAGAGCGGTGACAGGGCCGTGCGCATGATCATCGACGGTAAAGCCGACCTGCTGATGAAAGGCCTGATCTCCACGCCATATTATTTGAAACCCATACTGAACAAGGAATACAACCTGGTGGCCAAGAACGGCGTCCTGTCGCATACGGCGATCCTGGAAATCCCCACCTACGATAAGCTGCTGCTGGTCTCCGACGTGGCCATGATCCCCTATCCCGACCTGAACCAGAAAGTGCAGATGATCAATTATAACATCAAGATCGCAGCCAAGCTGGGCATCGAAAATCCCAAGGTGGCCATCCTTACGGCCAACGAAAAGGTCTCGGACAAGATGCCCTGCACCTTGGAAGCTGCGGTGATTGCCAAGATGGCCGAGCGCAAGCAGATCAAAGGCGGCATCGTTGACGGCCCGCTGGCCCTGGACGTGGCTATTTCCAAGCATGCCCTGGAAATCAAGGGTTTGCAATCGCCGGTGGAAGGCTACGCCGATATACTGATCATGCCCACCATCGAAGCAGGCAACATTTTTTACAAGGCCACCACCCTGCTGGCCAAAGGCAAGCTGGCCGCCGTGGTCACAGGGGCTGCCTTCCCGGCCATTCTGACTTCCCGGGCCGACGATGACGATTCAAAGTACTATTCAATAGTGCTTGCAGCAGCCTTAGTCTGAATAGTACTTGGTGGACGGTAGACGGTGTACGGCCTACGGTTAAAAACCAAAACGAAATAAAGACAGTATTTTTTGTTTTTATCTTCTACCATTAATCGTTTATGGTATACAAAGTTCGTTTTAGTGCCTTGCCGTCAACCGTATACCGTAAACCGTGTACCGAGATCTATTCTTTCTCATCAGCGAACCCCAACGGCTTCTCTTCAAAGCCGGCCGGGATCTCAAAGAATGAAGCTGGGAAATTCTTGCTGCCCAGTGAGAGGACTTCCATGGTGGTGCGGCTCTTTTCCTTGGCCCGGCCCTTCTTGTCGATGGAAGTGTTCACCGTGATCATTTTTAAGGGAAACCCCAACTGGGCCTCGGCCTTCATCTGTGTTTCGATCAGGTTGTCCAGGTCTTCCATGCCGGTCTTGAAGTCGCGGAAGCGGAAAGCTTCAGCCACTTCGGCCATGCCTTTGAACTTGGGAGTGGACCAAACCTCTTTTTCGATCTTCTCGTGGCTTTTACTCTTGATGATGGCAATCTTCACTTCCATGTCGTATTCCACCAACAACTTGCTGTGCTGGCAGGGCAGGCCCAGGATCGTTTCCGTTCCCAGCTTTTCGCTGTTGAGCACCGGGTTCTTGATCTTGATCTTGACCAGCTTGCCAACCACGCCGGCCATTTGCATGATGGCATTCAAGGGCAGCCGGGAATAAGTCTTTTCGGCGGGGTTGACCAGGTAGAGGGTACTGTCAGCGGCCTTGAACAGCCAGTACGAGCCCTTTTGGAACATTTCGTTCTCGTAGGCCACGCTCTCGAACACCTGCTTGACATTGCCGCCGGCGGCATAAACCTGCATGACGATCGTATTGCTCTGCCCCTTGGCCTGGGCCTGGGTCAAGGTCCTGGCCCGCCATTCCACTCCGGCGAAAACGGTCATAGCAAAAATGAAAATAAGAAAAATAACGAAAATCGTTTTTTTCATTGAAATCCCTCCTTGGCGCTTTGTAAATATTATACCGCAAATGACAATAAAAATACAGGGAAGAGAGAGTGAAAACAAAGGGCAAGCAGAGGGAAGAAAGAAAATAAAAACAATTTAGAAAGTACTTAATAAATTTTTTTATAGCTCGTAATACTCATGACTTTTTCTTCCCTTTCTCCTCCCTCATTTTTCCCTCTTTCTTCCCTTTATGAGATCACTACGGTTTTAATGTTCACGAATTCCTTGATGCCATAAGCGGATAATTCCCTGCCGAAGCCCGACATTTTCACCCCACCGAAAGGCAGGCGCGGATCGGACCTGACCATGCCGTTGATAAAAACCATGCCGGCGTCGATTAGCGCCGCCATTTTTTCCCCCCTGGATTGATCCTGGGTCCAGACGGAAGCTCCCAGGCCGAAAGCAGTATCGTTGGCGATGCGCAAGGCGTCTTCGTCGTCACGGGCGCTGATCAGGGCGGCCACAGGTCCGAACAATTCTTCTTCATAAGCCGGCATTCCAGGCTCCACCCCTGCCAGGATCGTCGGTTGGAAATAGAAACCCGGTCCCGGCCCCAGGCGTCCGCCCCCGGTAAGGACACGGGCGCCGCGACTTACCGACTCGGCGACCTGGCGCTCAAGCTCAAGCAGCAGGTCTTCCCGGGCCAATGGTCCCAGGTCGTTGCTTTCATCAAGTGGATCACCTGTCTTGAGCTTGGTCACGGCGGCAACAAAGTCCTTCTGAAAACGGTCGAATATGGCGTCCACGACGATGAAGCGCTTGGCGGCTATGCAGCTCTGACCGTTGTTGATCATGCGCGAACTTACGGCCGCGGCCACGCAGGGTTTCAGTTGGGCGTCGGCCATGACGATGAATGGATCGCTGCCGCCCAGCTCCAGGACGATTTTTTTCAGGCTCCTGCCGGCGGCAACGGCCACTTCACTGCCGGCCCGCTCGCTGCCGGTCAAGGTCACGGCCCGCAGCAAGGGATGGGCGACCAGCGCCTCGACCTGAGCCGAGCCGATGCGCAGGGTGGTGAATACTTGCTCAGGAAAACCGGCGCGGCTGAAAATCTCTTCGATGGCAGCGGCACAGCCCTGTACGTTGGCGGCGTGCTTGAGCAGGCAGACGTTTCCGGCCATCAGGGCCGGGGCGGCAAAACGAAAAACCTGCCAGAAGGGGAAATTCCAGGGCATGACCGCCAGAACCGCTCCCAGCGGATCGAAACGGACATAAGCGGCATGGGCGTCGGCCAATATATTTTCGGGAGCGAGCATTGCCGCGGCGTTCTCGGCGTAATACCCGCAGACCAGGGCGCATTTTTCGATTTCCGCCTGCGCCTGCAGGGTGGGCTTGCCCATCTCCCTGCTCATCAGATCGGCCAAAGCTCTCTTTTGCGAGCGCAACAGATCGGCCGCTCCCAGCAGCAGCCGGGTTCGCTCGGCGAATCCTGTCTGTCTCCAAGCGCCGAAGGCCCGGTCGGCCTTTTCTACGGATGCTCCTACCTGGTCAACGGTTTGTTCGACATAACTTTCCAGTAATTCTCCGCTGGCCGGATTGATCGATTGCAGTGCCATGGTGGTCTCCTTCTAACTCGGTTCATATTTTAAGTAAATGCTTCACAAATTACAAATGCGTGACAGTGACAGCAATAAAAAATCAAAATCGATGATTGCATTGCTGACTCAAACATCTGCACTAACATTACTTTGACACAACCCCCTGGCTTTGATATAAATATGTTTCAGGTTTGCAACGTCTTGCACACGATCAACCAGGAGCACTATATGGGCGGATTTTTCGGAGTGGTATCAAAGGACAATTGTATTGCCGATCTTTTTTACGGCACCGACTATCATTCCCACCTGGGAACGAAACGCGGCGGCATGGCCACTATAGGCAGCGACGGCTTCACACGCGTCATACACAACATCGAAAGCAGCCAGTTCCGGTCGAAATTCGACCCCGATCTCGTTCGCATGGGAGGCAGCAGCGGCATAGGCGTCATCAGCGACACCGACGATCAGCCGCTGCTAATCCGTTCTCATCTCGGCGACTACGCGATCGCGACGGTCGGGGTGGTGCAGAACGCCGAAGCGCTGACCGGGGAAGCGTTTCGCAACCGGCGCATGCACCTCAGCGAAATGGGAAGCGGCGGCATCAATCCCACAGAGTTGGTCGCTTCACTCATTAACATGGAGGATAGTTTCGAGGCGGGCATCAGCCGCGCCCTGGCCGATATCGAAGGTTCCTGTTCGCTGCTCGTCCTGACCAGGACCGGGATCTATGCGGCCCGCGACCGGCGCGGACGCACGCCGGTCATCATCGGCCGGAAAGACGGCGCCATGGCCGTGACTTTAGAAACCTGCGCCTTTCCCAACCTGGATTACGAAACCGATATGACTCTGGGCCCGGGCGAGATAGTTTTTATTACCGCTGAGGGCTGCGAACGCCGTAAAGAACCGGAGAGCCACATGCAGATCTGCAGTTTTATGTGGGTCTATTACGGTTATCCGGCATCAAGTTACGAAGGGATCAACGTCGAAGCCGTACGCAATCGCTGCGGAGCGCTCCTGGCCCGCCGCTTTCCGGCCGCCATCGACTTCGTGGCCGGCATCCCCGATTCCGGGATCGGTCACGGCCTGGGTTACGCGAACGAGGCCCGCATTCCATTCAAACGGCCGTTCGTCAAATACTCCCCGACCTGGGCAAGAAGCTTCATGCCCCAGCATCAGGACATCAGGGATCTTGTCGCCTGCATGAAGCTGATTCCGGTCAGGGAATTGATCGAAGGGAAACGCATCCTGTTCTGCGAGGATTCCATCGTGCGCGGCACCCAACTCAAGGACACCATCCAGCGTCTTTTGGACGCCGGTGCCGACGAAATCCACATGCGTCCCGCCTGTCCGCCATTGGTATTCAGCTGCAAATTTCTCAATTTTTCACGCTCGCGTTCGGAAATGGACTTGGCCTCCCGCCAGGCCGTGCGCTCCCTGGCCGGCCCGGACGCAAGCGACTTTAGCGAATACACCTGCGCCGGGACGGATAAATACAAAGGCATGGAAGAGTGGATCAGGAAGCGCCTGGGCCTGACCACGCTGAAGTACCAGGTCATTGACGACTTGATCACTGCCATCGGCCTGCCGAAAGAAAAGCTCTGCACATACTGTTGGGACGGAGCCGAATAACAACGGCCATTGCTATCATGAATTTTTGGAGCTATCGCTTTTTCATTTAAGCGACAATGAATACGGATTATTAAATGACTTGGAGCAGCGAAGGAAAATTTGACTGCCTTCCGGAAACCGTGTAAATATAGTAAGTGATCCTCAAAAAAAATGGAAAAGGAGAAACGCGCTTGAAAAAAATCATTTTACTCGTTTTGCTGGCATTGTTTTTTACAGGGCTTTTCAACCTTCCTCTGCACGCCGAGGAAGGGATGTTCCCCTTGAGCGAGATCCACAAACTCGACCTCAAGTCCTGGGGATTCAGCATCGGATCCAGGGAGATGTACAACCCCAACGGTGTCAGTCTGATCGATGGCATTATCAACCTGGGCGGCTGCACCGCCAGTTTCGTTTCCGGGGACGGCCTGATCCTTACCAATTACCATTGCGCTTTCGGCGCCGTCCAGGCCGTCACCACTCCCGAGAACGATTATCTGAGCGACGGCTTTTTTGCTGCGGACCTCTCAGCCGAGATCCCGGCCAAGCGCTATACCGTGCGCCTGATCGAATCCTACCGGGACGTTTCGCGGCAGGTTCTGGCCGCGGTCAAAAAGAAAATGACCTACGCCCAGCGCAGCAAGGCCATAGAAGAAAAAATGAACCGCATGGTCGTTGCTTTCGAGAAAAGCAATCCCGGCAAGCGGGCCGAGGTCGCCGAAATGTTCCGCGGCAAGACCTATGTTCTGTTCATATATAATTATATCAAGGATGTGCGCCTGGTTTACGCTCCGCCGCGCTCCATCGGCGAATTCGGCGGCGAGGAGGACAACTGGATGTGGCCCCGCCACACCGGTGATTTCGCCTTCATGCGCGCCTACGTCGCCCCCGACGGTTCCAATGCCGAATTCGCGCCTCAGAATGTCCCTTTCCGTCCCAAAAAGTACCTCAAGGTCGCGGCCGAGGGAGTGAAAAACGGGGATTTCGCCTTTATCCTCGGCTACCCGGGAAGCACTCACCGCCACAAGTCATCCCACTTCATCGCCCATGAAGAGAATATCCGCATGCCTTTCACGGTCGACCTTTATCGCTGGATCATACAGCTGAAGGAAAAAATGAGCTCAGGCGACCGCGGCGTGGCCATCAAGCTTTCCTCATCCCTCAAGGGCCTGTGGAACACCGTCACCCGCAGTCTCGGCCAGCTCAAGGGCTTGAAAAACCTCCATTTGGTAGAAAAACGGGAAAAGGAGGAGGAATCCCTGCAGCAATTTATTGAAGCCGATCCGGACCGGCAAAAGAAATACGGATCACTGCTGGCTGACCTGGGAAAAATCTATGAGGAAATAAACAAAAAAGCTCCACGGAACCTGACCCTGTCCAACCTGCTCAGCAACAGGATCTCCATCATGATGGGCAACGCCTTCCGGATCTGCGAAGCTTCCTATGAACGTGTCAAAGAGGACACAAAGCGGGAAGCCAGTTACATGGACCGTAATTTCGACCGCACCCAGAAGCAAATGACCATGGCGCTGAGAGATTACCATGAACCGACCGAAAAAGCCCTGCTCAAGGAAATGCTGCGCCGCGCCGCCGCCTGCAAAGGTGAACAGGCCATTGCAGGCTTGCGCGACATAATGGCCGGCGGCGACCAGGACAAGGCCATTGATGCATTTCTGGAAGGGGCCTTTGCCGAAACAAAACTGAAAAATCCGGAAATCGTCAGCGACTGGCTCAAAAAAACCACTGCCCAATTGCAGGCCTTGAACGATCCTTTCCTCGACCTGGCTTTCGCCCTCTACCCCGACCACTGCGAAATGAAGGAGGACGAAAAAAACAAGAAGGGGATCCTTGACCAGCTTCTGGCGCAACTGGTGGATGTCAAGAAAGAATTCATGGGCCGGGAATTCATTCCCGACGCCAACGGCACGCTGCGCCTGACCTACGGCAGGATCAGGGGTTATTCTCCGGCCGATGCCGTGCGCATGCAGCCCTTCACGACCCTGGGCGGCATCGTTGAAAAGCACTACACTCATCCCGACCTGCCTTCATACCAGGCGCCGGGCAAACTGCTCAACCTGGCCAAAGCCAAGGATTACGGCCGCTTTGTTCACCCCGACCTGGGCGACGTCCCGGTGGCCATGCTCTACAACATGGACACCACCGGCGGCAATTCCGGCAGCCCGGTGCTCAATGCCAGGGGCGAGTTGATCGGGCTGAACTTCGACCGGGTGTTCGAAGCCACCATCAACGATTATGCCTGGGATGAATCCTACAGCCGCTCCATCGGTGTCGATATCCGCTTCGTTCTCTGGTCGCTGGCCAAATTCAGCGGCGCCGACCGCCTTTTAATGGAGATGGGAGTCCAATAATTGAGCCGAGCTATTCGTGATACGTAATGCGTAATGTGTGATGAGAGGGAAACTTAACGAACTTGCGTGATGAGTAACTGGAAACAGCAATAATTCGAATTAATGCCCGCTTTTCTTGCTCATCACTTATCACTAATCACTTTTACTCCAGGATGATCTTGCCACTATTGCCCGAAAGTCCCACTGCAAATGCTTCCTTGAAATCTTCCATCTTGAAATGATGGGTGATCAGCGGTTTTAAATCGACCTTGCCCGAAACCAGCAGGGCATCCATCTGATACCAGGTTTCAAACATGCGCCGGCCGTTGATGCCCTGGACGGTCACGCCGGGGAAAATAATATCACTGGCCAGGTCAAGACTGAGCGGCTGGGCCGGGATGCCCAGCAGCGAATAGCGGCCGTTCTTGCGGATGGAGCGAAAACCCTGGGCGATGGCGGCCGGGTGGCCCGACATTTCCAGCACCACGTCCACTCCCTGTCCCGAGGTCATGGCTTTGGCGATCTCTGACAGGGCTTCCCTGGCCGGATCGATCACGCGGTCGGCCCCCATTTTACGGGCCAGCTCCTGGCGGAAAGGCAGTACCTCGCTCAGCAGAACCAGCGACGCCCCGGCGGCCTTGCAGACCGGAACGGCGGCGATGCCGATGGGTCCGCCGCCCAGGATCAGAAAGGATTTGCCGACCGTAGGACCGGCCATGACCGTGTGCACGGCGTTGCCGAACGGGTCGTAGATGGCAGCCAGTTCGGGGTCAATATCCTTGGGCACACGCCACAGGTTGGACTCGGGCACGGCAATATAGTCGGCGAAACAGCCGTCGCCATCCACGCCCAGGATGACCACGTTCTCGCAGAGGTGGGCGTTGCCGGTGCGGCACTGGAAACACTGGCTGCAGACCACGTGCATCTCCGCGGTCACCAGGTCGCCGACCTTGTAATGGCGGACATCGGCGCCGATCTCCACAATGGCGCCATAGAATTCATGGCCCGTGGTCAGCGGCGGCTTCAGCCGGTTCTGCGACCACTCGTCCCAGTTATATATGTGCAGGTCGGTGCCGCAGATGGCCCGCTTGTGAACCTTGATCAGGACCTCATTGGTCTTGATGGACGGGATGGGAACTTCCTGCATTTCCAGCCCGGGCCCGGGTTTGATTTTACGCAGTGCCTTCATATTTCCTTTCATGGGAGAACTCCTTGATCGGTAAACGCCATTTTAGTATTTCCGAGGCTCAAATGCAAGTACGAACTACGTGACGCGTAACGCGTCACGAATAGAAAGTTTTACCACTGGTTGCATTTTTCCGGAGCCTGGATATAATTGCTCCATGCATAAAAAAACTCACCCGTGGCTCTGGCTCCTGGCTTTCGTGTTGACTTTGATCCTGGCCGTCTATCAGCGCCTGAGCGGACCGACCTACCCCATCCGCGGCTCGGAAACAATTTCCGGGATAACCATCCAGTACAAGTTTTCCCGCAGCTGGACCTCAGGCCGCGCATTGCCGGTGCGCGTCAGCGCTGCAAACCCGAGACTCGAACTGCGGCTCTATTATCGCCGCTACCCTTACCTCAGCGGCGAAAAATGGAACAATTCGGCCATGAAGAAAATCGAGGCAGGATTTGAAGCGTCGGTCCCGGGCCAGCCGCCGGCCGGCAAAGTCGCCTACAAAGTGGAAGCGACGGCCAAAGGGAAAAGTATTTGGCTGAACCGCGGCCAGCCGGCAGTGGCCCGCTTCAAGGGCGAAGTCCCCACCGCTTTGCTGATTTTACACGTCATATTCATGTTCGCTGCCATGCTGCTGGCCTTTCGTACCGGCCTGGAGGCGCTGCGCCGGGACGGATGCTGGCAGAAACTTGTGCCCTGGACATTGGCTGTGACTTCAGTCGGCGGCCTGATCCTGGGGCCGCTGGTGCAAAAATATGCCTTTGGGGCCCTTTGGACCGGTTTCCCGCTGGGTGGCGACCTGACCGACAGCAAAACCCTTTTTGCCGTTTTGTTCTGGCTGGCGGCCTTTTTCATGCGCAAAAAAAGCCGCTGGTGGCCATTGGCCGCGACCGTGCTGATGGTAACGGTCTACCTCATTCCCCATTCCATGCTCGGATCGGAGTTGAATTACCAAACCGGGAAAATAGAAACAGCAAAAGAAGTTCGAGGCTCGGGGCTGAAGATCAATTAAAATTCCAAATGCCAGGCTCCAAATAAAATAAGTAAACCGCTTTTTTTCTGAGTTCTCGTCTATCGTGTTAAAGAAGCTTGGCAATCGTTTGCAGCTGCATGAAGCTTGTACCTTCGTAGATCTTGCCGATCTTGGCATCGCGATAATATTTCTCGGCCGGGTAGTCCTTGCTGAAGCCATAGCCGCCGAACAGTTCCAGACTTTCGCTGGCCACCCACTCGGCGACCTGACTGGTGAAGTGCTTGGCCATGGCCGCTTCCTTGATGAAAGGCAAGCCCCGGTCCTTGAGGCGGGCGGCATTATAGGTCAGTAGACGGGCGGCCTCGATGCGGCTGGCCATCTCTGCCAGGAGGAACTGCACGGCCTGAAAATTGAAGATCGGCCGGCCGAACTGCTGACGTACTTTGCTGTAAGCCAGAGCTGCCGCCATTGCCCCTTCGGCCAATCCCAGCATCTGGGCGGCGATGCCGATTCGACCTTCGTTGAGGGTTTCGATGGCAATTTTGTAACCCTTGCCGACATTGCCCAGAACCTGGTCATTACCGAGCTTCACATCATCCAGACAAAGCTCGCAGGTTGAACTGGCACGAATGCCGAGCTTGTTCTCCTTCTTGCCGATGGAAAAACCGGAACTGTCTCGGTCGACCAAAAAAGCAGTGATGCCTTTGTGTCCGGCCTTCGGGTCGACGGTGGCAAAAACGATGAAGACCTCGGCCTGCTGGGCGTTGGTTATCCAGAGCTTGGCACCGTTGAGCACATAGCCGTCAGCCACGGGCCTGGCCCGGCATTTGAGCGCGAAAGCGTCTGAACCCGAATCGGCTTCAGAAAGGGCGTAGGAGCCAACTTTTTCACTGGCAAGCCAGGGCAGATACTTTGCCTTTTGCTCGGCGGTCCCATAGCGAATGATACAACTGTTGACCACTGTGTTCTGAACATCCACCAATACGCCCACAGCCGCATCGACTTTGCTGAGCTCCTCGATGACAATAATGGAATTGAAGAAGCTGGAACCGCTGCCGCCATACTCGGCAGGGATCTCGATACCCATCAGCCCCAGGGAAAATAGCTTTGGCAGCAAGGCGGGGTCCATGTGCTGTTCTTCATCCATGGTCATGCGCAGAGGCTCTATCTCGGCCTTGGCGAATTTTGCTACCAGTTCGCACAGAGCTTGTTCCTCGTCATTCAGGACAGTTAATGGATTGGACATTTAGGGTTCCTCTCTATTAAGAATTTCTATTGCCGTGTACCCGGGATATTCCTGATAATCATGGTACTCCACATGAAAGCGGCGCAACTCAAAGAAAAAGTCCGGTCGCCTGATGAAAATACTCACTTATCCCCTGTTACTGACCCTGGCGGTAGACAATGGCCACCAAGGTTTTATCGTTGCCCCCCATATTCACCGACAAGCCATAGGGGCGCTTTGACGCGACATCTATCTTCCAGTCTCCGGCTTTGCCGGTCAATTGTTCCCAGATGGTGATGGCCTGATGTACGCCGGTTGCGCCGGTTGGATGTCCCCATCCGATCAAGCCGCCGGAAGTATTAAAAGGAGTGCTTCCCTGGCGCGAAGTATTTCCTGCCAGGACAAAATCGGGGCCTTCACCCGGCTTGCAGAGCCCAATGGCTTCGAGCGACATGATGCCGGCTATGGTAAAGCAATCGTGGCATTCAACGGTCCCCAGGTCGGCACTGGTGATTCCGGCCATTTTCAGGGCCTGTTGCACCGCCCGCTCGGTTGTTTCGAGTCGGATTGCTTCTGTGACCGGCACGGTCAGGTCGGCCTGGACCTGCGCCCATCCCAGGACTTCAACAGCCTCTTTTTTACTGCAGCCAATGCGTTTCAGTCCGCTTTCGGACACAATGGCAATGGCCGCGGCACCATCCGAGACTTTCGAGCAATCATAGAAATTGAGATGCTCGACAAATGACCGTGGATTGGGTTCGCTCATGGCCAGGGCTTCCAGATCGAGGCTTTTGTTGTGATACTCCTGGGCGCTGGGGCAGAGGCGGGCATTTTCAATGGCATTGCGGTACCAGCGGGCCAAGGCACGGCGCGTGCGCTCGCGGCCGAATTTCTCGAAATAGACTCCGGCGCGGTCACTGAACTTGGCCGGGAAAAAAAAAGCATGCCCGGTTTTTCGTTCGCCCCGGTACCAGCCGGCAGCGGCCAGGATGTCGGCGCCATATACGGCTTTAACCGTGTTCTGCACCTCGACGCCGATGGTCAATGCCACCTCGGCCGTCTCTGCCAGAACCGATTTGATGCCATTCAACAGTGCCAGCCCGCCTGAAGCGCAGGCCCCTTCGACCCGGGTGCACGATTTCCAGCGCAGCCCATCGTCGATAACGGGGATCATGGCCGCCAAATTACCCTGATGATTGAAGCGCGCAGCCATAAAATTGCCGATCACACCTTCATCTACAGCCTGGGCACCACCGATCATCTTCAAAGTCCCCCGTCCCGCTTCCTTGATATATTCTTCGAGCCCGGGACGGGGTTTCTTGGGATGAAATTCCTTTCGCCCCGTGCCCATGGAAATCGTATTGTAGCCAGCGGTCATGAATACTTTTCGGCGCATTTTCTTCATTTGCTCACCTCAGAGAAATAGTTGTTGATCGGACCATAGGCATGATAAAAACCGGTTGTCAGCACAGCGTTGACATCGTTCTCCTTTTCAGCAACCCCCTGGCTCAGCAACTGCAATCCTATCTCCCTGGAGCGCAGGCCATAGGCTTTTGCCAATTGCGCCCCGATGGTGTCCAGCGCCCGTAATTCACCGAAATAGCTCTGCAGGAATGTGTCCATGGCGGCAAGGGCGATAACGGCCTTCCAGGGCTGAAATACCGTGGGCAGGGGGCCCAGGCGGTCATCGCAGCGGGATTGCAGATCTGCCAATGACAGATAGCCCTTTTGCTTTGGATCATAAATGGCACTGGGCCGGTTTTTTTCATATTTGAAAAAGCCGTTTTTTTGCGAGCCGTCAGGGAACTGGCCGCCGCGCACGCCCTGGGCGATCAACTCATCGAGTAGCGTACTGTGCAGGTTCTCGCCGGAAAAATACGGGCTCATGACACGCAGGATCAGCTGGCACACATCCAGCCCGACGTAATCGCAGAGCTGAAAGATGCCCATCGGTCGCAGCAGAAAATCCTGGCTCACCCTGTTGATCATGTATACGGCTTCGGCGAAGCTTACTTCCGCTTGCAGGCGTTCGATTTCGCCCTGGGCATAGAGAAAATCGCGCATGAAGTGGCCATTGCCGATGAAGCCGGCAAAATCGTTGGCCGGGACTATTGTCTTGCGCAGGTTTTTGGCATAGCTGCCGGCGAAGTCAAGCAGCTCCGACTGAGTAGTTTTGGCAATGATCAATTCCACCAGCTTTTGCACGGCAGGCGGATTGTAGAAATGGAAACCGAGAATACGACCACCAAGACCGGCTTTCTCATCGAGCTCGTGAATGGGGATGGCCGAGGTGTTGCTGAAGAACCATGGGGTATTGGGGTTGTTCGTGTTTATCTGCGATAGAACTTTGGTTTTGACTGCAATATTCTCAACGATCGCTTCAAAAATCATGGTCGATTCATAAGCCGCTTCCAGGGCTGTGGTAGGCCGGATGATGTTCAACACATCAGCGATATATTGGCTAATGATGTCGCTGTTTTCGATCAAGTCCTCACGCTCCTGATAGACCTGGCGCAGGCGGACGATATTCTTTTCGGCTACTTTTTGGATCTGTACACGCAGATAGGGCATCAACCCGGCCAGGGCGGCATGGGAGACGTCTATGGCCTGCAGGACGAATGGCTCGCGATTCTCCGCTTTCTGGCTCAGGTCACACATCTCCAGCGCCGTCAGCAGGACGATACCACTGCCCATTTTTCCGCCGGCACCCAATACGGATACATTTCTCAGTCTTTCAGTATAAGTCATCGCACTCTCCTATGTCATACGGAACAGTTGCCCGGCAGGCCTCACCATTTTGCCGGACGCTTCTCCAGGAAGGCACTCATTCCTTCCAGGCCTTCGTTGCCGAACAGAGAACTGAACTCGCTGGTTTCCAGAAGACAGCCAGCCTTGAAGTCGAGTTCCAATCCCTGGCGGCACACTTTTTTTACCAGGCGAACGGCGGCCGGACCCTTGGTTGTGATTTTTCGTGCCAGTTCCAGTGCTTCTGTCAATAATTGCTCCGGCGCCACCACTTTTTGCACCAGCCCCAAGCGCAAAGCCTCTTCAGCGCCGATCAATTCGCCGCTGATCAGCAGATAGAGGGCGTTGCCCAAGCCTATCAGCCGGGGCAGGCGCTGGGTCCCGGCGAACCCCGGGATCAGGCCGAGATTGACTTCCGGCTGGCCGAATTTGGCTTTGCTGCTGGCAATGCGGATGTCGCAGGCCAAGGCCAGCTCGCAGCCGCCGCCAAGGGCAAAGCCGTTCACCGCGGCGATTACCGGCATGTGAAGCTGTTCAAGGCGTGCGAAGGTCTGCTGCCCGATTTCGGAAATTTCCCTTCCCTGGGCCGGATCCATGTCCTTCAACTCGGCGATATCGGCCCCGGCCACAAAGGCATTGCCGGCTCCGGTGATGATCAGGACTTTGAGATCCCGGCGCTCAGCGAATTCGTTCAACCAGGAATTCATCTCGGCAAAGCACTGCCGGTTCAGGGCATTCATTGCCTTGGGACGGCTGATGGTCAGGGTCGCAATGCCTTCATTGATCTCAGTGGATAAGATTTCATAATTCAATTTTTCACCTCCTGCCGGAAAAAAAGAATTTTTTAGGATGTTGCCGCCAGTGAAATTTCAGCCTTGAATAACTGATTCAATTTTTTCACGATTATTAAATATAATAAAAAAATATTTTTTGCAATTTTTCTCTGCGCAAATCCAATTCAATACGGTATTGAATTATTAAGCATTGCGCCATGTTGACAATAAAAATTTTTTATAGTTAGATAACAAAATATCATATCAAGGAGGCCTGCTTGGACTATTTATTGAGCGAAGAGCAAAAAATGGTCGGGACAATGGTGGAAAAATTTGCCAGGGAGGAAATTGCTCCCCAGGCCAGGGCGAACCAGGCGCAGGAGATTTTTCCTGCTGAAATCATCAAAAAAGCCGGCGCGCTTGGCTTGATGGGCATCGCTTATCCGGCAGAGTATGGCGGCAGCGGCATGGATTATGTATCCTACATGCTGGCCATCGAGCAGATCTCGCGTTATTGCGCATCGACCGGAGTCATCATCTCGGCCCATTCGTCGCTTTGCATCGATCCGATCTATCGTTTCGGTAGCGAAGAACAGAAAAAAAAATACCTTCCTTCATTGTGCAAGGGGGAAAAGATCGGCTGTTTCGCTCTGACCGAGCCGGGTGCCGGTTCCGATGCCGGTTGTTTGAAAACAGTCGCTGTTCAGGACAATGAGCACTGGGTATTGAATGGCGGCAAGCATTTTATTTCCAATGGTTGTGAAGCCGATGTGGCGGTGGTCATGGCTTTGACCGAGCCGGCGCAAAAGACGAGAGGCATCAGCGCCTTTATTGTCGAGAAAGGGACACCGGGTTTCAGTATTGGCAAGAAGGAACATAAATTGGGCATCGGCGCCTGTTCGACAGCCGAGCTCATCTTCGAAGACTGCGCCATCCCCAAGGCTAATTTACTTGGTGAAATCAATAAAGGCTTCAAGATCGCCATGATTACCCTTGATGGCGGCAGGCTGGGTATCGCTTCACAAGCGCTCGGCATCGCCAGGGCTGCATTGGAGGATGCCTGTAAATACGCCAAGGAACGGGAGCAATTCAATCAACCTATCGCCAATTTCCAGGCAATTCAATGGATGATTGCCGATATGTGCACTGAATATGAAGCCGCCTGGCTGTTGACTTACCGGGCCTCGTTGCTGAAAGACAAGGGGGTCAATTATTCCAAGGAAGCGGCCATGGCCAAGTTGAAGGCCTCTGAAACCGCTTCCTTTTGTGCCAACAAAGCCATTCAAATACATGGCGGCTATGGCTATACCAAAGAATTCGACGTGGAACGATACCTGCGCGATGCCAAAATAACAGAAATCTATGAAGGCACGAGCGAGATCATGCGCGCAATAATTGCCGGGGCCTGCTTGAAATAAAAGCGACCCCATGAATCGTATCAGAGTCGTAACCGCGGCAGCCCTGTTCGATGGACATGATGTTTCCATTAATATCTTCAGAAAACTTCTGCAGAAAAAAGGGGTTGAAGTCATTCATCTCGGCCACAACCATGCAGTCAAGGAAATTGTCACAGTAGCGGTCCAGGAGGATGCCGATGCGATCCTGATCAGCTCCTATCAGGGCGGCCACAATGAATTCTTCCGTTATGCCGTTGACAGCTTCAAGCAGCTGGCCATCAGCAATATCCTCATCTTCGGGGGCGGCGGCGGCGTCATTCTCCCCGCCGAGATAAAGAAACTGGAAGCCTATGGGGTCGAAAAAATCTATCATGCCAGCGATGGTCAAAAAATGGGCATCAACGGCATTGTCGATGACATTATCGCCCGGATAAACAGAAAAAAAGAGGATAGCACGGACATTGGTCTGCAGGATATCGACGCTGCTCAAGTCGCCAGCTTGAATGTCTCAGCCCACCAGAGCATCGCCAAGCAGATCACCTTCATTGAAAACAACCTGCAAGTTGGTGATGTGTCGGCCGCCTATAAAAAATTATATGCCGCCCACGATCAAAAAAAATCTCTGGTCCTGGGCGTCACCGGAACCGGAGGCAGCGGCAAGAGTTCATTGATCGATGAATTGATCAACCGCTTCCTGAAAATCACCAGCGATTTTTATATCGGGGTGCTGACCATTGATCCAACCAGAAGGGTTTCCGGCGGAGCCCTGCTAGGTGACCGCATTCGCTTCAATAATATCAATGATCCCCGGGTCTACTACCGGAGTTTTGCCACCCGTGAAAGCAAATCGGAAATCACCCTGGCGCTGCAGGACGTCATCGCGGTTCTCAAGGCCAGCGGCTTTGATCTGATCATCGTTGAAACCAGTGGTATCGGCCAGGGAGACAGTCGCGTGATCGATTTTTGCGACCGTTCGGTCTATGTGATGACCTCGGAGTTCGGCGCCCCTTCACAACTCGACAAAATCGACATGCTGGAAGCGGCTGAATACATCGTCATCAATAAATTTGAAAAAGCAGGTTCAGAAGATGCGTTTCGCGAGGTCGCCCGCAATTACCTGCATAACCACGATATCAGGTTGTCCCCGACCCAATCACTGTTCGAACTCAATATCCCGGTTTATGGCACCAGCAGCAACCAATTCAATAACCATGGCCTGAACAAACTGTTCAGTGACCTGCTGCAACTGGTGATTAAAAAAAGCAATCACAAAATCGCCGTCAGGGAAAATCTGCTTGGGCTGATGCCTCTGGAGTGCAAATTCGATTTCGGTACCATTGCCAGGAACCGCACCCATTACCTTGCAGATATCGCCGCGGCAATTAATAAGTATCATCTTCAAGCCCGCGAGCAGGCGCAGATCGCCGGTCAGTGTGACAGCATCAAACAGAGTCTGGAACTGTTTGCCGAGGAAGAGACCAAGCTGCCCATGCAGCGCAAATATGATGAGCTGTGTGCGCAATTGAGCCTCGAGTCCAGGCAGATAATGGACCGCTGGGAGCAATTAAAGGCAAGTTACAGCCAGGATGTCCTGACCTACAAGGTTAAAAAGAAAGAGATGACCGTCGATCTTCACAGCCAGACGATCTCCGGCCTGAAGATTCCCAAAGTGGTTCTGCCCGGCTATGGTCACTGGCATGACCGCCTGCTGTTTTTCTTCAAGGAGAACCTGCCCGGCTATTTCCCATTCACCGCCGGTGTCTTTCCTTTCCGCCGCATCGATGAAGATCCCAAGCGCCAGTTTGCCGGCGAAGGCAGTGCCCGACGCACCAATAGCCGTTTTCACTATCTTACCGCCAGTGAACCGGCGAAACGATTATCGGTGGCCTTTGACGGGATTACCCTTTATGGCGAAGATCCGGCTTCGGAACCTGACATATATGGCAAGATCGGGGAAAGCGGGGTCAGTATCTGTACCATCGAAAACATGGCTGAGCTCTTTGCCGGCTTTGACCTGACCGATCCGCTCACATCAGTTTCAATGACCATCAACGCTCCGGCGCCGATCATGGTGGCCATGTTTTTCATGGTTGCCTACCAGCAGCAATTGGAGAAGTTGGGGCCGGATGCCACTGCAGAGCAAGAAGCTGAACTGAAAGTGGCAACCTTCAGGCGCTTGCGCGGCACCATCCAGGCGGATATCCTGAAAGAGGACCAGGGACAGAACACCTGTATTTTTTCCATCGACTTTGCCATGAAGCTGATCGGCGACGTACAAAAATACCTGTCAGAGAACAGGATCGAAAATTATTACTCTTTGAGCATCAGTGGTTATCATATCGCCGAAGCCGGGGCCAACCCTATCACCCAGCTTGCCTTCACGCTGGCCAATGGCTTTACTTATGTCGAGTATTTTCTCAACTGCGGCCTGAAAATCGATGAATTCGCTCCCAATCTTTCTTTCTTCTTCAGCAATGGCATGGAAATGGAGTATTCGGTCATCGGGCGCGTGGCCAGGAGGATTTGGGCCATAGCCATGCGGGACATTTATCACGGCAATGAAAGAAGCCAGAAACTGAAATACCATATCCAGACCTCGGGCCGTTCATTGCACGCCCAGGAAATCAATTTCAACGATATCCGCACCACCCTGCAGGCCCTGCTGGCTTTCAATGATAATTGCAATTCACTGCACACCAATTCCTATGATGAAGCCATCACCACCCCGACCGAAGAATCGGTCCGGCGTTCGATGGCCATTCAGATGATCCTTTCCAATGAATTCGGGCCGCTGAAAAATGAGAACCCTCTGCAAGGAGCGTTCATTATTGAAGAATTGACCGATCTGGTGCAAGAAGCCGTCCTTGCTGAGTTCAACCGCCTGTCATCGCGCGGCGGCGTGCTGGGAGCAATGGAAACGCAATATCAGCGGTCGAAAATTCAGGAGGAATCACTGTATTATGAAGAACTGAAGCAGTCCGGCGCCTACCCTATCATCGGCGTCAACAAATTTGTCAGTGAAAAACAGGAAAATCCCCATGATATAATGAATATCACCCGCAGCTCGAAAGAGGAGAAGGAGCGGATACTCGGTGAACTGAAATGTTTCCAGGAAAAAAACCGGGAGCAGGCAGAACGGGCACTGGAAAAGCTGCGGGAAGTGGCTCTCGGCAGCGGCAATATTTTTGCCGAGCTGCTCGACACGGTGCAGTATGCTTCTCTGGGTCAGATCACCCGGGTTCTCTATGAGGTCGGCGGCCAGTACCGTCGCGGAATTTAGGGAGGTGAAAGATGATGAAAGCTGACCGGATCGACCAACTATCCAGAGAAGAATTGCTCATACTGACACAAGTATATGCCAAAAACTGGCTTGCTCATGATGGTTCATGGTTCCTTTCCATTGAAGAGAAATACGGTTTGGCCAAGAGCATCGAAATCGACATCGAGTCGTGGCGGAAATTCACCGTTATTGAAGCCGCACGCCTGATCGAGTTTCTGCAATTGGGGAAAAATTCAGGTATTTCAGGTTTGAAAAAAGCCCTGGCTTTTCGCCTCTATGCCTCGCTGAATGAGGACGAAATTGTCTCCATTGACGAAAACACATTTGAATACAGGGTCAAAACCTGTCGGGTGCAGCAGGCCAGACGACGTAAAAATCTGCCCGATTTTCCCTGCCAACCGGTGGGACTGGTGGAGTATGGCCTCTTTGCCAGTGCCATCGATGCCGCTTTTCACACCGAAGTCGTCAGTTGTCCGCCGAATATCACCCGCCCCGAGCATTATTGTATCTGGCGCTTCCGCCTCGGCGCTTAAACCCTATTTCAAAAGCAACCGGCCGCAGGTTTTCTTAAGGACATTCCTGCAGGTCAAATCTCCGGTACGCTTATTATGCTTTCGAGCACATCCCGGGAACGTTTATCGTCGGGGTTGGCTTCGATGGACTTGCGCAGCGTTTCTACCGCATCGTTGATCCTGCGCAGATTGTAATAGGACATGCCGAGATGGTACAGGGCTGCCTTGTCTTCGTGGCTGGCTGCAATGACCTTCAGGAAGTGGGGAATGGCTTTTTCGTGCTGGCCGAGGGCATTCAGATTGATACCCAGGTGATAGTTGGCAATGATCGAGTCCGGGTTCATTTCCAACAATTTCGTGAAAGCCGTGATGGCTTTCTGCTGACTCCCCTGGTGGTAGTAGGCAATGCCCAGCCAGTAGTAAGCGCCGATGAATCCAGAGTCGAGATCAAGGCACTTTTCAAAGCTGCCGACCGCTTCGCTGATCCGGCCGCTCCGATAATAACTGATGCCCAGGTTATAGTGATCCTTAGCCTGGCCGGGATTGGTTTCAATGGCTTTCCTGTAGCTGGCGATGGACTCGTTTATGGCCCCGGCCTGGTAAAACAGTTCACCCAGGATACTGTGAATGTAGGGATTCTGCCGGTCCACCTCAAGCAGGTTCTTGGCTGCCTCGATGGCTTTCTTGATCTTGCCCTTGGCTTGCAGCAGGTTCAGCTGATATACCCAGTAAGAAACGCTATTGTTTTTTTTTATGGGCTTTCCGCACAGCGGACAGAAGTTGTACTTGACTGCCAGTTCATCTCCGCACTGTTCGCATCTATTAGCCATTTCTTTCCCTGCCGCGGATTCCTTTTTCCCGCTTTCATCATCATGATCAGCTGTCATTTTAGCCTCCAGGCTTCATTTTCACAAGGATTGTAAGCGCGAAAGCGGAAATTGTCAATTCGTTTAAATACTCCAGATTTTTTATGCGTTACTTTGATTTACTTTTTCATAAAAATAGTTTATATTAAAGGGCCATTTAAATAATTTTTTCGTAAATGTGCAATCTCAAAAAAAATGGAGGATGCAATGATTGGAATAGTTGGTTATGGCAGTCATATTCCGCGCTACAGGATCAAGGTCGAGGAAATCGCCAAAGTATGGGGCGCGGATGCTCCCGCCTACAAGAAAGGCCTGGGATTGAATGAGAAATCGGTGCCGGCACCGGATGAGGACTGCGCTACGCTTGCAGTGAACGCATCCCGCAACGCGCTGCGGCGAGCCAACATCGACGCCAAACAGATAGGGGCCGTATATGTGGGAAGCGAATCCCATCCATATGCAGTGAAGCCTACTGGCACTATCGTGTCCGAAGCTTTGGGCGCCTGTCCCTTTGTCCATACCGCGGATCTCGAGTTCGCCTGCAAAGCCGGTACTGAAGGCATGTTTATCGCTCTGCACCTGGTCAAGTCAGGCGTTGTGCAATATGCTTTGGCTGTGGGCGCGGACACATCCCAGGGGGCGCCTGGCGACGCATTGGAATTTTCGGCAGCAGCTGGAGCTGCCGCTTTTATCATGGGTTCAAAAAACCTGGCGGCGGAATTACTGGACACTCATTGTTATATGACCGATACCCCGGACTTCTGGCGTCGTGAACACGCCTATTACCCGGAGCACGGCGGGCGTTTCACCGGCAAGCCCGCTTATGAGAAACATCTCTTTAACGCTACCAGCGGAATGCTGGAAAAAGCAAAACTGAAACCAGAAGATATCAGCTACGTGATTTTTCACCAACCAAACGGTAAATTCCCGGTCAACGCTGCGCAAAAACTGGGTTTCAAGGAACCGCAATACAAATTAGGCCTGCTATGTCCGACATTAGGCAACACCTACTCCGGTTCATCGCCCATGGGCCTGGCGGCAACCCTTGACGCGGCTGAAGCCGATCGATTGATTTTGCTGGTTTCCTACGGTTCCGGTGCCGGCAGCGATGCCTTTGTTTTCCGTACTACCAAAAAACTGCTTGAAATTCGCGATATGGCTCCAAAAACTCGCAAACAGCTGGATGAGCACAAACAGTACATCGAATACGGAACTTACGCAAAATTCAGGCGCAAGATCCTGCGGGCAGAGTAAGGAGGAAATCAATGAATGAAGTAGCAATAATAGGAGTCGGGATGACGAAATGGGGAGAGCTGTGGGAAAAATCTCTCCGTGATATTTCAGTGGAAGCCGCCTTAAAATGCCTGGATGACGCTGGCGTCGACAAAGTAGATTCTATAACCGTGGGCACCATGTCCGGCGGGTTGTTTAACGCCCAGGAGCATATAGGGAGCCTGGTGGCTGATTATCTCGGACAGCGTTTCGTCCCTGCCACCCGCGTGGAATCCGCTTGCGCTTCCGGTGGATTGGCCGTAAAATCAGCCTACATGGAAGTGGCTTCCGGCTTATCCCAATGCGCGCTGGCCGTGGGTGTGGAAAAAATGACCGACGTGGATGGAGGCGATGCGACATTTGCTTTAGCCACTGCATCCGACTATGATTATGAAGCTTTCCACGGGATCACCTTCCCCGGGCTTTACGCCCTGATGGCGGTCGCCCATATGAAAAAATACGGCACCAGCCTCGAACAATTGGCGCAGGTTACGGTAAAAAACCATCACAACGGCAGCCTGAATCCCCATGCGCAGTTTCCATTTGCCGTAACCCTGGACCAGGTCATGACCTCCACGATGGTAGCGGATCCAATGCGCCTGCTTCATTGTTCACCAATCACCGACGGCTCGGCCGCAGTGCTGCTGGTTCCAGTGGCCGTGGCCAAAAAAATGAACAAGCCATACGCCGTGATCACTGGGATCGGTCATGCTTCGGATACCATTGCTTTGTGCCAGAGGAAAGATTTTGCCAAGCTGGAGGTAGTGGAAGTCGCCGCTCAGCGGGCGCTCAAAATGGCCGGAAAAACCATACGCGACATCAACTTTGCCGAAGTCCATGACTGTTTTTCCATTGCCGAGATCATGGTAATGGAAGCCTTGGGAGTGGCAGAACCAGGTCAAGGCGGACCGGCAACCATGAATGGCTTGACCGCCCTGGCAGGTGGTTTTCCAATTAATCCCTCCGGCGGTTTAAAGTCCAAGGGCCATCCTGTAGGCGCCACGGGCGTGGCTCAGGTAGTCGAAGCGGTCATTCAACTGCGCGGACAGGCAGGACCGCGGCAGATCAAGAACGCCCGGACAGCTTTAACTCAAAATATGGGCGGCTCAGGCGCCAGCAGCGTAATTCATATATTGGAGGCACGATAATGGCAATGCATGTAGCTAGAAATTGGCGGGAAACTCCCGAACGTTACCGGATGGAAGCGGCCAAATGTAAAAAATGCGCTGCCATTCACTTCCCGGCACGACTCATTTGCCCCGAATGCCAGGCAAGGGAATTCGCAACCTTCAGACTTTCAGGGAAAGGCGAACTGGCAACCTTCACCATTATCCGGGTCGCCCCGACCGGGTTCGGAGACTTGACTCCCTATGCCGTGGGCATTGTGAAATTGGATGAAGGCATCCACATCATGGCCCAGATCGTCGACTGCAACCCCGAAGAACTGAAAATTGGTGACCGTGTCGTGTCCCAATTCCGCCGCATCAACCAGGAAGGAAAAACCGGCATGATCATCTACGGCTACAAGTTCGTACCGGATCTGGGATTGTAAAATCAAATTAATAGGATAGACACAACATATCCATGTTCAAACGAATTCTAATAGCCAACCGGGGCGAAGTGGCCCTGCGCATCATCAAAGCCTGTAAAAAAATGGGCATAGAAACCGTTGCGGTTTATTCCACGGCGGACAAGGATTCTCCCCACCTCGCTCAAGCTGACAAAACCATATGCATCGGCCCGGGACCCAGCAGCCGCAGTTACCTGAACCGCGAAGCCATACTCCAGACAGGTATCGATAGCGAATGCCAGGCGATCCATCCCGGTTTCGGTTTTCTGGCGGAAGACCAGTTGTTTTCCTATATGTGCCGGCAGCATAAATTGAATTTCATCGGGCCTACTCCCATTTCCATCCAGGTCATGGGCAATAAATCCCAAGCCAAGCAAACCGTAAAGCAGGCCGGGCTGCCGACCATTCCAGGATCGCAGGGAAATCTGAAAAACATGGATGAGGCCATGGCCCTGGCCAATGAGCTGGGGTACCCGGTTCTATTAAAAGCAACAGCCGGAGGAGGCGGAAAAGGCATCCGCCCCTGCTACCATAAAGAAGAATTTAAAGACCTTTGTCTCCAGGCCAGCATGGAAGCCGAAAAAGCCTTCGGCTGCGGCGATCTGTACATGGAAAAGCTGATCCTGAAAGGACGGCATATCGAATTTCAGGTACTGGCCGACGCTTTTCACAACGTGATTCACCTTGGTGAACGGGAATGCTCCATCCAGAGAAAGAACCAGAAACTCATCGAAGAATCCCCATCCCCGGCCATGGACCCTGAAATCCGCGGTAAAGTTGGCGCTCAAGTTGCGGAAGCCATGAAAAAGATCGGTTACCTTAATGCCGGAACCATCGAATTCCTGATGGATGAACATAAAAAACTTTACTTCATGGAAATGAACACCCGGCTGCAGGTGGAGCATCCGGTGACCGAGATGATCACCGGGATAGATATTGTGGAGGAGCAGATCAAAATCGCCGCCAACCATCCTTTGTCTTTCACTCAGGAAAATGTTTCTTTCAGCGGCCATGCCGTCGAGTGCCGTATAAACGCTGAAGATCCGGACAACGATTTTGCCCCTTCTCCCGGTGTCATAACCGCTTTCAGCCCCCCACTGGGCGCAGGTCCAGGCAAAATTCGCCTGGACACCCACGTGGCGGCAGGATATGAAATACCTTCTTTTTATGATTCCATGATTTGCAAAATCATCGCACACGGCGAAGATCGCGCCACTGCCATTCGAACCATGGTGAATGCGCTGAGAGCTTTCGAGATCAAGGGTATTAAAACCACTATCCCCCTTCACCTTGAAATACTTGATTCGAAAATATTCAAAGCAGGAAATTATCACACTAATTCTCTTGCGGAAATCATGGGGTAAGGGAGGGGTAATAAAATGGCAAAAGTATTAATGGAACGTATCGGTTCGCCCATCGAGACGTTTATGGATCCGGCCGACTTCAAAACAAACCAGGAGTACATGAAGCGATTGAACGAGAGTTACCAATCCAAACGCCAGGAGGTCAAGGCAGGCTGGGGCGAGCAATATGCGGAACGGGCGCATAAAAAAGGGAAAATGACCACCTGGGAACGGATCGAATTTTTAAAGGATCCCGGCAGCAAGGTATTCCCCATCGGCACCTTTGTTAACTACGGATTGGAATTCGGTGAAGGCAGCAATAAACGCAAAGCGCCCGGGGCAGGAGTGGTTACCGCATTTGTCAAGATCGAGAACCGCCACGTGATAGTAATCGCCAATGACAATACAGTGGCTTCGGGTTCCTGGTGGCCCCTTACGCCGGAAAAAATCGAACGGGCGCAGGAAATTGCGCTTCGACTGAGAATTCCCGTGGTATATATTATCGATTGCAGCGGTTTATTTTTGCCGGAGCAGTCCAAAACCTTTCCTGGAAAAACCGGGGCGGGATATATATTTAAAATGAATGCTCTATTAAGCGCCCAGCAGGTACCCCAGATAGCCGGTGTATTCGGCGACTGCATCGCCGGCGGAGGGTATATGCCCATCATCAGCGATATCGTCTACATGACCGAGCAAGCATACATGGTCATTGCCGGCGCCGCATTGGTCAAAGGCGGCAAGGGCGAGCAAATCACTTCCCTTACCATCGGCGGACCTGACATCCATGTCAATATCTCCAACTGTGCGGACTACAGGGTACCAAATGACAAAGCGCTCCTTTTGAACATCAAGAAAGAAATCGCCAAGCTCCCGTCCAGCGGTATCGAGTATTATTACTACGGCCAGGAGCCTGCGCCTCCCCTTTTCGACCCCGCTGAAATCGAAGGAATATTTCCCATGGATTACAGGGTCACCTATGATATCCGGCAAGTTATCGCCCGGATCGTGGATAACTCTCTTTTCTGGGAAATATTCCCCGACAGGGGCAAGGAAATTGTCTGCGGTGTCGGCAAGATCAATGGATTGTACGTGGGTATCGTTGCCAACAACCAGAATTTGACCGAACACCCTGTGCACAAAGGCAGTAAACGGCCAGGAGGCATCCTGTACAAGGATGGCATCGCTAAAATAACGACTTTCTCCAGGGCCTGTAATTGCGACGGTATTCCTATCATATGGTTGCATGATATCGCCGGGTTCGACATCGGCCCCGAAGCGGAAAAAATGGGCTTATTGGGATGGGGTTCCAATTTGATTTACACCAATTCCACTAACTCCGTCCCGTCCATTACCGTGCTTTTGCGAAAAGCCTCCGGAGCCGGATACTACGCCATGAATGGAAGGCCTTACGAACCCATCGTGCAATTGTCCACTCCCCTTGCACGGCTGGCGGTGATGGAAGGCAGGACACTGGCCATCGGCGCTTTCCGGACAAAACTGGATGAGAATTTCAATATTGTTTTTACAAGCCAGGAAGAGCACGACAAGGTAAAAAAAGGAATGGATGAGTTGGAACTCCGTATCAGCGAAGACATGAACCCGATCCTCAGCGCGCGCCAGCTGGATACTGATGAAATTGTCCTGTTAAGCGAATTGCGGTCTTACCTGGAAACTGTCACCGAAATGACCTACCAGAGTATCGGCTACAGGCGCGTGAAAAACCCGCGCATATGGTCTTTGCATGATATCGATGCCTTATCCGGGGATACGGGAGATTGAAATGACGGACGAGAAATCAGGGTCATTGGCGGCTCTTGCGGAATTCAGGGATTCGCAGTACATCGTACTATCTCCCAGGGTGGGAAACTTTTCAGGCATGCCCCAACCCGGAGCCTGCCTTCCCGGCGGTTCTTTTGTCGGCAGGCTTAAAATTTTGAATACTTTTTATGATCTCCGTTTGCCCGGCGATGTTTCCGGACTGGTGGTGACGGATAGCGGAAAAGATTTTGTTTTCCCCGTGGAATACGGGCAGGAATTGTTTCGCTTGGACCGGGAAAAGAGTTTCAGCGAATCGGAAAAGCCGATCGTCAACTTGATCTCAAAAACCGGGGAAGATGCGGAATCCGCAGAAGGTCATGTAATTACCGCCTTTACCACCGGTATTTTTTATGCCAAACCTGGTCCCGATTCAGCGCCGTTCGTGACTGTAGGCCAGGAGATAAAAAAAGGAAAAACATTGGGATTGATCGAAGTAATGAAGACTTTTAATTACATCAGTTTCCCCGGAACCGATAAAGGGGAAGCCGGGATAATTAAAAAAATATACGTAAAGGACTCACAGGAAGTCAAATTAGGGCAACCGTTATTTCTTATAGATCAGTAACTTAAAGCAATTAACTTGGTAAAAAAACAAGATAATTTGCTTTCTAAGGTACTTATCCCCCCTTGCGGGGACTTCGCAGTACAGCTGGGTTAGCCACAGCGGCATGAAGTACGGGATGTAGTGAAAAAAATTAACGGAGGTTGAAGATGTCCTTAAATTTTGATTTGCCCGAAGAAGCAATAATGATTCGCAACACCGTAAGGGAATTTGCCGAGGAAGTGATCAGGCCCAAAGCCCGGGAGCTTGATGAAAAAGAAGAGTTTTCCCCCGAATTATGCAAACAAATGGGAGATCTGGGACTTTTTGGTTTTGGCATTCCCGAAGCGTATGGTGGCAACGGCATCGGCTATATTCCTTATTTGACAGCCGTGGAGGAATTGGCGCGCGTGGATGGCTCTCAGGCCGTGACAGTAGCGGCACATAATTCATTGGGGATCGGGCCCATATACTTTTTCGGCAGCGAAGAACAGAAGAAAGAATACCTGCCCAGGTTATGCACCGGTGAAAAATTATGGGGATTCGGACTTACCGAACCCGACGCCGGTTCCGATGCAGGCGGCACGAAAACCAAAGCTGAAAAAATCGGCAGCGAATGGGTCATCAATGGCTCGAAGACTTTTATTACCAATGCCGCCGGGGACGTATGCCTTGGCAGCACGATTCAAGCCATAAGCGGAGTGAGACCCGACGGGAAAAAGGAGTATACGTGTTTCCTGGTGGACCAAGGATCCCCCGGGTACACGGCCAGGGCGCTTCATGACAAAATGTTATGGCGTTCATCCATAACCGCGGAACTCTTTTTGGATGATTGTCGCGTGCCTGATGAAAAAATATTGGGAAAGCGCGGTGAAGGATTTCATCAGATGCTCGATACCCTGGACAGGGGCAGGTTGTCTATTGCGGCCATGGGTTTAGGCTGCGCCCAGGGCGCTTATGAACTGGGTTTGAAGTACGCCAAGGACAGGAAGCAATTCG
This sequence comes from Chrysiogenia bacterium, assembly GCA_043826505.1. Taxonomy (GTDB): domain Bacteria; phylum Acidobacteriota; class Aminicenantia; order UBA2199; family UBA2199; genus UBA2199. The sequence goes on from JBDRQC010000008.1 coordinate 154,597, forward strand.
GCCAATCCATTTCGACGTTCCAGGCCTGCGCATTTAAACTGGCGGATATGGCAGTGGAGATCGAGGCCGCCAGGAATTTGCTTTATAAAGCCGCCTGGCTGTGTGAAAACCGCAAGGATTATAAAATGTACTCATCGATGGCCAAGCTTTATTGTTCGGAAGTCGCGCACCGCTGTGTTGACCAGTCTTTGCAGTTGCACGGCGGATATGGATTGATGAAGGAATACGACATCGAACGTCTTTACCGGGATCAACGGGTGCTGGAAATCGGCGAAGGCACGTCCGAGATTCTCAGGCTTGTGATTGCCCGGCACATCGGATGTTTTAATGTATAAAAAATCTCTTGCCGCAAATGCTCCAGGCCGCAAAGGATAGGCTATTTTATGCCTTCGTGACCCAGCGGCAATAAATATTTTGGAAAAACAGGAAGTGAGCAAATGATGAACAAGACTTATGAGACGCTTAAATATGATGTCAAAAACCGGGTGATAACCATCTGGCTGAACCGGCCCCAGGTCCACAATGCGTTTAACCATACCATGCTGGCGGAGCTGGCGGATATTCTGGAAGTCGTGGATCGATCCGACGACATCCGGGTGATCATTTTTACAGGCGAAGGTAAATCATTTTCTGCCGGAGCGGATTTGAATTGGATGAAGAAAATGATCGATTACACCTATGAGGAAAATCTCAAAGATGCCCTGATGATTTCAGACGTTTTCCATAAAATTTACACCCTTAGCAAGCCGGTAATTGCGGCTGTCAACGGGGCAACCATCGGCGGCGGGATGGGATTTGTCGGAGCGGCCGATATCGTAATTGCCTCGGAAAATGCGAGATTCAGTTTATCCGAGGTGAGAATCGGAGTTGTTCCCGCCTGTATTTCGCCTTACCTGGTGAAGCGGGTCGGGGAAGGGGTATTAAAAGAATTATTTATAACCGGGATGCGGTTCGCTGCGGACAAAGCCCTGGACATCAAGTTGATCAATTACAAAGTAGGGCCTGAGCAGTTGTTGGAATTTGCCATGGAAAAAGCCGGGGAATTATGTTTGTGCGGCCCCATGGCCATAGCGGTATGCAAGCAGTTATTTGTAGAGGTTCCCGGAATGGACTTAATGACTGCCTACAATCATACGGCTGATGTGATAGCCAAAATGAGAATATCGCCGGAAGCGCAGGAGGGGATGAAAGCGTTTCTTGAAAAACGCGCCCCGGCCTGGCAGGAAAAATAAGGCCCGTCCCCCACTCCCTTTTCCTGCAAATAGCCATCAAACAATTTTTAGTGCTTGATCCAAATCCTCCATGATATCCTGGACAGCCTCGATGCCTACGGATAATCTGACCAGGTCATCAGTAATTCCGGCTTTTACTTTTTCTTCTTTGTTTACAGAAGCATGAGTCATTGAGGCCGGGTGTTGAATGAGAGTTTCCACCCCGCCCAATGATACGGCCAAGGTTGCCAAATGAACACTGTCCATCAGTTTTCGCCCGGCTTCCAGACCGCCTTTTACACCGAAACTGATCATCGAACCGGATCCGCTCATTTGCTTTTTTGCCAAAGCGAATTGGGGATGAGATTCGAGTCCGGGATAGCGAATCCAGGCGATCTTGGGATGACTTTCCAAAAAGTGAGCGACCTTGATAGCGTTTTCCTGGTTGCGTTCCACGCGCAGAACCAAGGTTTTTACTCCGCGCAGAACCAGATAGGCTTGATGCGGGTCCATATTGCAGCCCATGTAAACCATGGCATGGCGGATCTTTTCATATAAGTCCTTGCTTTTGGTTATGACAATTCCGCCAACGATATCAGCATGACCATTAATAAACTTTGTGACAGAATGCAGGACTACATCCGCACCCAGATCCAACGGCTTTTGCAAATACGGAGTGGCAAATGTATTGTCAACAACCAAAACCAAATTGTGTTTTTTTGCGATCCCGGCACAGGCTTTGATATCGGTAATATCTATTGTAGGATTTGCCGGCGTTTCAATATAAAGGACTTTTGTATTGCTCTTTATTGCTGACAGGATGGCATTCAGGTCTGTGGTATTTACAAAATCAGCTTCAACACCAAAGCGTGAAAAATCCCTTTCCAGTACAACTCGTGCCGGACCATAAACAGAAGCCGTGCTTATTATATGGCTTCCGGCTGCCAATTGCGCCATGTAAACACTCGTTATCGCGGCCATCCCGGAGCTTGTGGCAATTCCATCATAACCATTTTCCAACTCAGCAATGTTATTTTCGAGTGCGCGGATCGTCGGATTGGCGATTCTCGTATAAATGTATCCAGCGCTTGCACCGGAAAAACAATCTGCACCGTGCTGGGCATTCTTGAATTTAAATGTAGAAGTTTGATAGATGGGAACAGTAGCGCTCCCGAATTGATCTTCAAATCCTCCACTGTGAATCAGTTTGGTGTTAAATCCCATGTTCTTTGTTTTCATGTTTCTTCCTTATTTATATAATATTTTTGGTCATAAACCCAGGTTGTTGAAGGTCGCTTCTGCATCGCGAACCAATGCGCATACTATCTCTCTGACCGGCTTGACATCACAGATCAGTCCCACGCTCTGGCCGGCCATCAATGAACCGTTTTCCACATCGCCTTCCTGAACGGCGCGGCGCAGGGCGCCGACCCAGTATTTTTCAACCTCGAACTGGGCCTGTACGCGATTGATCTCTTTGCGGCCCAGCTTTTGGATCAGTTCCAGCTGCAGCCGGCCAAATTCCTCGCTGCCCTTGTTTTTCAGGGCGCGCACGGCCACTACCGGCAATTCCGAGCTGTACTGCGGCGTGGCGAAAGCTTCCCGGGCCCGCGCTCTGCAGAACCTTTCCTTGAACTTGGGGTGGGCCGGGCTCTCCTCGGCCATGGCGAAAATTGTGCCCATCTGGACGCCGGCCGCTCCCATCAACAACAGGTGGGCTATCATCTTCCCTGTGGCAATGCCGCCGGCAACAAAAACCGGCAGCTGCGGGTAATTGAACAACACCTGCTGGATCAAAACAATAGTGGAAACATGGCCGATGTGACCGCCGGCTTCACTCCCTTCCAGGATCAAGGCGTCGGCTCCATAAGCGATCATGCGCTCGGCGATGGAATCGTTGGAAGCAAAGCACAGCACTTTGGCTCCGCTTTCCTTGGCTGTCTTCACCTCTTCCTGGCGCGGAAAACTGCCGGCAAAAACGATGTATGGCACTCCAAGGTCGGCCAATTTTTTTAAATGAGTCAGATAATTAGGAGCGATGGTGATCAGATTAACGGCGAAATGACAGCCTCCTTTTTGAAGAGCTTTCACTTCCTGTTCCAGAATATCGGCCGGCATGTTGCCGGCGGCCAGCACTCCGAACGCTCCGGCCGCGCCCACGGCTTCGACCAGCTTTGCGCCGCTAATCCAGGTCATGGCGCCGGCGATCAGGGGATATTCCACTTGCAGGAAATCCCGGCCGCGCCGCCAGTATTTTTCGTGTTTCTTGGCTATCATAGGAGCATTTTAGCATAGATGAGCCATGAAACCAAGGAATATGAACTCGGTTTACGGCATACGGTACACGGTTGACGGCAAGAATCAAATTCCAAATCCCAAGCAGCAAATACCAAATAAGCTCCAAACACCAATGACCAAAACGAAGAAAGGAATGAAGGCAGGTAGGGGTTTGATTAATCAAACCCCTCCAGGATCTAGAATTTTAAAATCGCGTAGCGCCTTTATTTAACAGCGAAATCTTGTGTCTTTCCTAACCCATCTACCCATTAACCCTTCTACCCATCTACTTTCTGGTTTTGGTTATTGGTGCTTGGATTTTAAAGAACCGGGAGGGTTTAAAACCCTCCCCTACGTTTGGTAATGGCGAGGGGCCTCTGTTTTCTGACATCTGTTTTCTTCCCTATACCATGAACCCTAAACCCTATCCCCTGTTTCCTGTACCCTGTTCCCTGTACCCTGTCCCCTATCCTCAGTACCCTCAACCCTCTACCCTGAACCCTATCCTGTGCCTTCCATTTTATCGCTCAGCGGCTCCTTGAATTTTGCTCAAGAATGGAATATAATCAAGTATCCTCATCAGGAGATTCATGAAAATAATTGAATTCAACCCCGATGGCAAATCGACTGCATTTTCTCCAAGTGCAATTCCTGCCGAAGCATTCCAGAAAAACGAGATCTTTCGGGAGATACTCCCCCTGGTTTTCCATAAAATGAAAAACAAGCTGACCCCGGTCCTTGGTTATGCCCAGATCCTGCAATCCCGTTCGAGCGATGAGTTCATAATCGACCGGCTGCGCAGGATCGAAAAAAACACGGCCGAATTGACGGACGCATTCAATATTTTGAAGGACTATTTCAAGGCCGCGCCCACGCCCAAGCAGCCGGGGAACATCAATCTCATTCTGCAAGCCATGGGCCCCAATTGGCAGGAAGTCGCCAATAATGGAAAGATCAGGATCGTGCTCGACCTGGACCCGAAGGCCCCTGTCCTGTGGCTCGACACCGCCCAATTGAAAATTCTGCTGCTGAACATGGTGGACAACGCCGCCCTGGCCCTGAAAATGAAAGAGCCCCAGGAAAAAGAGATCAGACTGACTACCCGCATGGAAGACAATGCCTTGAAGCTGGTCGTTCGCGACAACGGCCCCGGCTTGAGCGAAGAGGAGATCAACGAAATCTGGACGCCTTTCTATGCGAAATTCCCGGAACACGCTGGTCTGGGACTGGTGATCTGTGAAAAGGTCATCGCCAATCACGCGGCTGCCTGCCGGGTCTCATCATCATTGGGGGAATTCTGCCAATTCGAGATCCGTTTTCCCCTGCCGGAAAACCCGATTGAAAAGAAGAAAAAGAGCGCCGGGAAAAATCCCTGCTCCAAAGTGTAAAAAAGTATAAAGGAGGCAATCATGAAAGAAAAATTCGTTTATTTTTTTTCCAAGAAATTGAGTGAAGGCAGCAAGGAGATGAAGAATCTCCTGGGTGGCAAGGGTTCGGGACTGGCTGAAATGGCCAGCATCGGCCTGCCGGTCCCGGCCGGTTTTACCATCACCACCAAAGTCTGCGAACTGTTTTATAAAAACAACCGGCAATATCCTGCCGGTTTGGCAAAGGAAGTCGATGAGAACATGCGCAAGCTGGAAAAGGAAGTGGGGAAAAAATTCGGCGACGCCGACGACCCCCTGCTGGTTTCGGTGCGCTCGGGAGCATCGCTCTCCATGCCCGGAATGATGGAGACCATTCTCAATCTCGGCCTGAACGACCGCTCGCTGGACGGCCTGGCCAGGAAAACAGGCAACCGCCGCTTCGCTTTGGACGCCTACCGCCGCTTCATCATGATGTACGGTTCCACGGCCAAGGGCATCGACCGCGAAAAGTTCAACCACGCCTTTGAAACCCTGAAAAACCAGCTGAGTAGAAAGCGCTTGAACCTGGCTGCCCACATCAAGGTCAACGATACCGATGTGAGTGAGGGCGAACTGGAAAAGCTGGTGAGTGAATTCAAGGTCATCTATAAAAATCACATCGGCAAGGATTTCCCCCAGGATCCCAAAGAACAGCTTTGGGGCTCTGTGGACGCTGTCTTCGGCTCCTGGATGGCAGAAAAAGCGGTCACCTACCGTCGCGTGGAAAAGATCACGGGCGTGGGGGGCACGGCCGTCAATGTCCAGCAGATGGTGTTCGGCAACATGGGCTCCAATTCCGGCACCGGCGTCTGCTTCACCCGCGATCCCAACAACGGCGAAAACATTTTTTACGGTGATTACCTGGTCAACGCCCAGGGCGAAGACGTGGTGGCCGGCATCCGCACCCCGATCAGGCTGGCGGATTTCGAAAAAGCCGATTCAAAGTCCTATAAGCAGCTGGTAGAAGTGCGCCGCATCCTGGAAGGGCACTTCAAGGACATGCAGGACCTGGAATTCACCGTGGAAGAGGGACGGCTGTACATGCTGCAGTGCCGCACCGGCAAAAGGTCGCCTGGCGCCGCTTTCAAGGTCGCCGTGGACATGGCCAACGAAAAGTTGATCAGCAAAGAAGAGGCCCTGCTGCGCATCAAGGACAAGGACATCGAAGGGATCTTCTACCCGATCATCGATCCCGATCAAAAAGATGAGATGAAGAAGAATTTTCTGGTTTCGGGCATTGACGCCGTGCCTGGCGCCGCTACCGGCAAGGTGGTTTTCAATGCCAGGGAAGCCGAAGCAGCTGCCGCCAAGGGCGAAAAAGTCATCCTGGTGCGCAAGGAGACCAGCCCCGAAGACGTTGGCGGCATGCATGCCGCCCAGGGCATCCTGACCGCCACCGGTGGCAAGACCTCACACGCGGCCGTGGTGGCCCGCGGTTGGGGCAAGTGCTGCATTGTCGGCTGCGAAAATCTGAACATCAACTATGAAAAAGAAGAATTGACGGTAGGCGACATGGTGGTCAAAAAGGGTGAGGAACTTACGCTCAACGGCTCCAGCGGCCAGGTCTACCGCGGCTCCCTGCGCCTTATCAAGCCTGAGCCCCCCGCCGCGTTCAAGACCCTGATGGGCTGGGTGGACAAGATCCGGGCCATCAAGGTGCGCACCAATGCCGATACCCCTTACGATGCCAGTAAGGCCGTCGCCCTGGGGGCCGAAGGCATCGGACTCTGCCGCACCGAACACATGTTCTTCGACACAGAGGAGCGCCGCCTGGCCATCCAGGAAATGATCGTGGCCGATACACTGGACGGCCGCGTTGACGCCCTGAACAAGCTGCTCCCTTTTCAGAAAGAGGACTTCAAGGGGATTTTCAAAGCCATGGACGGCTTCCCGGTGACCATCCGCCTCGTCGATCCGCCGCTGCACGAATTTGTTCCCCATACCGAGGAGAAGCAGAGGCAACTGGCACAAGAGATCGGCGTTCCTTATGAAAAGATCCGCTACCGGATCGAACAGCTGCACGAATCCAACCCCATGCTCGGGCACCGCGGCTGCCGCCTGGCCATCACCTACCCCGAGATCCTGGATATGCAGGTGCGGGCCATCATCGAAGCCGCTTGCGAATGCGCCGCCTCGGGGATAAAGGTCTATCCCGAGATCATGATCCCGCTGACCATCGATAAAAAAGAGCTGCAGATCCTGGAGATCCGCACCCGTCAGGTCGCCGACGAGATCATAAAAACCAGGAGCGTAAAACTGAAATACCTTGTCGGCACCATGATCGAAGTGCCGCGGGCGGCGCTGCTTGCCGACCAGATGGCCGAAGTGGCCGAGTTTTTCTCTTTCGGCACCAACGACCTGACCCAGATGACAATGGGTATTTCCCGTGACGACGCCGGCAAGTTCCTGCCCGAGTACGTTGATGAAAAAAAAGCCGGCATCTTCAGCGACGATCCCTTTCAGTCGCTCGACCAGGCCGGAGTGGGCATGCTGGTCAAAATGGCCATTGAAAAAGGCCGGAAAACAAAACCCGTGCTCAAGATCGGCATTTGCGGCGAACATGGCGGCGACCCTAAATCGGTCGAATTCTGCTGCCGCGTGGGCATGGACTACGTCTCCTGCTCGCCTTTTCGCGTACCCATCGCCAGGCTGGCCGCGGCCCAAGCCGAGATCAGGAAAAACATGGTGACTGTGCCGGTCAAGGCGAAAAAAGCGGCTGTAAAAAAAGCCCAAGCGGCAAAAAAGCCGATTGCGGCAAAGAAGAAAGCCGCTGCCGTGCGCAAAGCCAAACCCCCGAAAAAGGTTGCCCGTAAAGCGCCCGTGAAGAAGATAAAAAGGGCCATCAGGAAGCAGGCTCCAGCCAAGCGCAAATTGATCAAGAAAAAGATATAAGTGTTTGTGATAGTGATAGTGTTAGTGTTAGCAGCATGCAATTCAGCGAATTATTGTTTCGTTTGATTGCAACTTCTAACGCTAGCACTTATATTTGGTTCGCAGCAATTTTTGGTCAACACTAACACTGAGTTCTTCTCACCCACATGTTGACATTTTTAAGCCCATTCTCTACAATGACAATCTAAATAATGGGCAAAATGGACAAACCATGAAAGCACTGGAGATCAAAGGACTTGAAAAATCATTCCGCTCCAATTTCCTGCTAAAAAAATTCCATATCCTGAAAGGCATAAATCTCAGCGTGGAAAAGGGCGAGATCTACGGTTTCCTGGGACCGAATGGCGCCGGGAAAACCACCACCATCAAGTGCGTCCTGGGCCTGCTCTTCGCCGACCAGGGTGAGATCCTGATCGACGGTCAGCCCGCTGCCTCCCCGGCTTCCCGGCGCAGGATCGGCTTTCTGCCTGAAAATCCCTTATTTTATGAGTACCTGAGCGCCCGCGAGCTGCTTTTCTTTTCCGCCTCGCTCTTCAACCTTCCGGCTGCCGAAGTGCGTGACAGGGTTGCCGCCCTGATCCACCAAGTGGGTCTGAGCGGCCACCAGGACCTGAAACTGCGCAAATTCTCCAAAGGCATGATCCAGCGCCTGGGCCTGGCTCAGGCCCTGATCCACAATCCCGATTTCCTGATCCTCGACGAGCCCTTTTCCGGCCTCGATCCCATCGGCCGCAAGGATCTGCGCACTCTTATCCTCTCCCTGCGCGAACAGGGTAAAACCATCTTTTTTTCCTCCCATATCCTGCAGGACATGGAGATGATGGTCGACAGGGTCGGCATCATTCTGAACGGAAGCATGCGCCGCGATGGCAAACTGTCGGAACTCATCTCGCGCAGCACCCAATATTACGAGATCATCTGTTCGCATATCGCCGAAAAGGAATTGGCCAAGCTCCAGGCTGATTTCACCTGCCGTGACGGCCAATACTCGCTTACCCTGCCCAGCGACTCCGACATCAACCTGGTGGTGGAATCGATCATCCACAACAACGGCCGGATCGTTGCGGTCAATCCGGTAAAAATGACCCTGGAAGATATTTTTTTCAATGAAATGCGGCCGGACCGCCCCGCCACGCCGGGGCCGCACCGCCCCGCAACGACGGCTGGAGGGGCCAATAGGGCCCCGACGTCCCGGTCCGATGGGACCGGGGGGGACAGCAAATGAAAATCAAAGCCATTGCCGTTAACACTTTCAAGGAATCGGCGCGCAACAAGATGTTTTACCTGCTGGTTTTTTTCGGCATCTTCTTCGCCCTCAGTTCCAAGCTGATCAGTTTCCTTACCCTGGGCGACGCCATGAAAGTGCTTAAAGACACCGGCCTGGCGGCCATAAACTTCTTTTGCATTGTTATTGCCATCTTCACCGGCATCAACCTGATCTACAAGGAGATCGAAAAAAAGACAGTGTTCAATATCCTGAGCAAGCCGGTATCGCGTGACCAATTCATCATCGGCAAGTTCCTGGGCCTGGCCCTGACCATGCTCACGGCACTGGCGGCCATGGCCGTGATTTTTTTCCTGCTGGTGCTGGCCAGCGGCGGCGGCTTCGACCTCATGATCATCCTCTACTTCTTCATGCTGTTCCTGGAGCTTCTTATCATCGTGGCCATTTCACTGTTCTTCTCCTCTTTCACAACGCCGATCCTCTCATTTATTTTCACGGTTTCACTCTACCTGATCGGTCACATCATGTGGACGTTCAATGAATTCAAGGTTATCCTGCGTGACCCGTTCTGGAAACATTTCACTCAAGGCCTCTACTACCTGCTGCCCAACCTGGACAAGTTCAACATCAAGAACGAAGTGGTGCTGAACACGGCGCTCGACCCCTGGACAATTATCTTTTCCCTGCTTTACGCCCTGGCCTATATCCTGGCCCTGTTGGCCGTCACCATCCTGATCTTCCGCAAAAGGGATTTTCAATGATCCCAGGCCGGCTGCTGGCGGTCGTTTTCCTGGCCGGACTGTTGCTGGCGGCAGGAATGCAGAACTGTTACGACAGCAACATCGATTACTTTGCCGACCGCGGCACCTTTGTTTCCCTGCCTTCAGGCAAGGCTCTGAAAGTCCTTTCCTTCGGATACTGCAACCTGGCCGCCGATTTGCTTTTCATATGGTCCATCCAGTTTTATTCCACCCCCTACCTGGCCAACCGCTTCGATTTTTTGGAAAGGGTATACGACACCATCACCGATATCACGCCGCAGTACAAGGAGCCGTATATCATCGGATCGCTGATCATGGTCTACGAAGCCAGGGATATTCCCATGGCCCTGCGCCTCCTGGACAAGGGTTCGCGCCTCAATCCCGACGAATGGTTTTTTGATCACGATGCCGGATACTACTGCTATAAATTCTTGAAAGATTTCGCCAAGGCCGAATTTTACTACAACCGGGCCGCGTCCAAACCGGATGCCCCGGCTTTCATCAAACGCTTGAACGCCCATATGGTCTACCTGGGCGACGATCCCAAAATGGCTTACAGGATGTGGCTGGAAATTTACAATAATGCCCGCGACACCCTGGAAAAAGACGGGGCTTTCAACCACCTTTACCAGATCAAGGCCGAAAGCGATCTCGCTCTGCTCAAAGAGCGGATCGGGATGTTCCGCCGCCAATTCCGGCGCTGGCCGACGGCTTTGGACGAATTGCTGAGTTCAAGGTTGCTGGCGGCTCTGCCTGTGGATTTCGCCGGAAACGAATACATATACAACCCTAAACAGGGCACAATCACGGCCGCGAGGGTATTCAAATGGAAGCAGCGCTGACCATCATTTTCGGCTTGATCATCGGCAGTTTTTTGAACGTGGTGATCCACCGCCTGCCCCTGGGAGAGAACGTGGTTTTCCCCCCATCCCATTGTCCGCGCTGCCGCGCCGACATTCCTTTTTATCTCAACATCCCGCTGCTGAGTTACATTTTTTTATTGGGCAAATGCCGATCCTGTCGCGGCAAAATATCAGCTCAATACCCGTTGGTAGAGGGATTTTGCGCTTTCAGCTTCTGGCTGACGGTTCATAGCTACGGATTATCGCTGCAGGCCGCGGCCAGCGCCGTGTTCATCTGGCTGCTGATCGCCCTGGCGGCCATCGACATCAAGCACATGATCCTCCCCGACGAACTCACCTTGAGCGGCGCCGCGATTTTTTTCATTTATTCATTTTTCAATCCCGAGATCGGCCAGTTGGATGCCGTGCTTAGCGGCCTGGGCGGGGCGCTTTTTTTCGCCGGCCTTTATTTCTTTTACCTGAAAATCAGAAAGATCGAGGGTTTGGGTTTCGGCGACGTAAAAATGGCTCTGTTCATGGGCCTTTTTCTCGGCCTGCACCGGCTGACTGTTGCGATATTCCTGGCATCGTTATTCGGCCTGCTGGTGGGGATATTCTTCATTGTGTTCAGGAAAAAGAATCTTAAGCTTGCCCTGCCCTTCGGCCCGTTCCTGAGCCTGGGCAGTTTCGTTTCCCTGTTCTGGGGCGACGCCATCATGGCCTGGATCGGCTCGTTCTGGCGTCTGCTATGAAAAGAAGTTTTCTGATCATGGTCATTGTCGTCCAGATCCTGGGCCTTTTTGTCTTTGAGAACATGCGCGCCCTTTTCAAGAGCCTTGAAAAAAATGAGATCGCCGCCATCATCGCCCAAAGCGACCTGCAGGCCGAACTGTACGTCCAGAAGATTTTGCTGCACCGGCCGCAGCCGGGCCGGGAAAAATATTTCGACCAGGTCCTGTCACTGCCTCGCGCCGGGAACAGCAAGCAGGTAACCCTGGCCGGCCAGGAAAGGCTGCTGCAGATCAGAAAACCCCTGGGCGATGGTTCGGGGCTGCTTTTCAAGAAAACCATCCGCTCGCCCCAGCTCGAGCAGTTCGCGGCGTTGAGAAAGATACTTTCCGGTCTGATCTTCTTCCTGGGAATCTTCATTAGCGCGTCCGGCATCTACCTGGTGGTGCTGCTGCGTAAAAAGGGCCCGGAAAAGATTTTGGGTGCCGGTTCTCCCTTACAGGATTACCTGGTGGAAATGAAAAGCACCCAGCTGGAACTGCAGGACCTGGTCGCCGAGCAAAACCGCGCCAGCTCGCAAACAGAGGAATTGAACAAAAGCATCATCAATACCATCCATCTTGGCGTGATCTTCATCTCCGCCGAAGCCAAGATCGTGATATTCAACCCCGCCGCCCAGAAATTGTTCAAGCGAAGCTTTTCCAGCGCCAAGAATAATTCCCTGGCCACGGTTCTGCAGGAGCATCCCAAGCTCACCGCCTTCATTCAGGCCGCTGAAAAGAAAATTTCTGCTGAGATCGAAAGCGGCTCATTTATCTTTTACGTCGACATAGTGCCGGTTTCCGACAGCGACCGCCTGGTGCTGGTCCGTGACGTCAGCGCCGAGAGAAAAAAGGAAAAGATCCAGCGTCAGAATGCCAACCTGATGATGCTCGGCGAAATGGCCGCGGCCCTGGCCCACGAGATACGCAATTCATTGGGAGTCATCCTGGGCTACAGCAAGGCCATGCGTACCGAGCCGGAAAAAACGCGCAAGATCGTCCGCGAGATCAATTTCCTGAGCGAAATGATGGAAAGTTTCCTGCAGTTCGCCCGGCCGGTAAAAAAGATCTACCGCAAGAAAACCGATGTCAGAAAATTGATCGCCACTGCCGCCGCCGCGCAGGAAATGGCCGTCGACCTGCCGCATAACCCCCTGCTTTTAAAAAGCGATCCGCTGCTGCTGAACGTCATTTTTTCCAACCTGGTCCTCAACGCCAAACAGGCCGGGGCCGGGAGTTTGAAAGTGGAATTCTCAGACATCACGCCTGCCTCGCTGACATTGGCCGATGACGGACCAGGCATCGCCGCCGCCAACACTGAAAAGATATGGCTGCCGTTCTTCAGCAGCCGCGACAAGGGCACCGGCATGGGCCTGGCCACGGTCAAGAAATTGGTGAGCGCTTTGAACGGAGACATCCAGTTGATTGAGGATGGCAAACCTGGAGCCAAGTTCAGGATTGTTTTTTATAATTAACGAAATGGGTATACGGTACACGGTTTACAGTAGACGGTAAGAAACTACCTGATTAAGGTTCGCGATAGAAAGAACTCGCATTCTCCCGATTTAAGGATTTTCACCGTACACCGTCAACCGTACGCCGTCTACCGATTTCCTCCAAGGATCGCCTCGGCTACAGCCAGATCCTGCGGGTAGGTAATCTTTATGTTGACCGGATCACCAGGCACCGTGACGACCGAAGCCAGGCCGTAGCGAACTACCAAAGAGCAATCGTCACCGGCATTGGTGAAGCCATTGATCCGGGCCCGTTCATGGGCCGGGCGGATGATCTCCAGCTTGAATCCCTGTGGCGTCTGCACATGGCGGAGTTTGGCGCGGTCGAGAACAGCCGTAACCACATCCGCATCATCGACGCGGATGGTCGTATCGCTGACCGGAAGAACTGGCATGACCGCTTGTGAGCAGGCCAGCGCTTCCAGTACCCGGCTGATCACTGCCGGCGCCACCAGCGCCCTGACAGCATCGTGAATAAGGATGTTTTCGCTGGTATCCGGGGCGGCACAGACCCCGATCGCTGATGATTCCTGGCGGGAATTTCCGCCGGGGAGGATATTTGTCACCTTTGTGAAGCGGCCGGCGGCTACCGTTTTTTCAGCCAGGGACATCTGGGCTGCAGGGCAGACAAGGATGATGCCATCCAGGCCCGGATGGTCCTGGAAGGTATCCAGGCAAATTTCCAGCAGCGAGCGGCCGCCGATCAGACGGAATTGCTTGGGCAAAGGGCCCTGGAAACGCGTCCCCGCTCCGCCGGCCAGGATTATGGCTAAGTTCTTCATAGGAACATTATAATTCAAAGGGAAGAGAGAGGGAAGAAGGAGGGAAGAGTCAGGGAAGAGGGAGTAAAAAAAAGCGATAATTCGTGCCTGCTGTCTTCTTTCCTTTTCTTCCCTCTGCCTTTCCCTCATTCTTCCCATTGTTTTCCCTCTCTTCCCTATTATTTTCAAAACGTTTGCGGTATAATTGGCCCTGGCAAACCCAACATGAAAAAGTACAAATTCCTTTTTACCGGCGGCGGCACCGGCGGCCACGTCTATCCCAATCTTGCTATCTTTGAAGCGCTGAAGGAAAAGTACCCCGATGCCGAGTTCCTTTATATTGGCACCAAAAAAGGCAGTGAATCTGCCATTATCCGCGCCCTGCCCCAACCCATGGAATTTGTCCATGTCCCGTCCAGGGGGCTGCCGCAAAACGTCAGGAGTCTAAAAACTTTATTTTCCCTGACAGCCATTTTTTTTGGCGCGATCAAAAGCTTTTTCATTCTGCGCAAATTCAGGCCCGATATTATCATCGGCAGCGGCGGCTATGTGGCCGCCCCGGTATTGCTGGCCGCCGCCCTGCTCAAAATCAAGGTTTTTATCCATGAACAGAACGCGGTCCCCGGCCGGCTCAACCTTTTTGTGGCCCGCTTCGCCACCAGAATAGGCATAGCTTTTCCTTCTACCGCATCTTTTTTTGAAAGCTCCAAAGTAACAGAGACCGGCTATCCGCTGCGCCGATCGATCCGTGGCCACGGCGAAGAAAACAACCGGGAGAAATTCAATATTCCTTCAAGCTGCCGCGTGCTTTTCATTTTCAGCGGCAGCATGGGGGCGCGCACCATCAACCGCGCAGCCGCGGCGATCATTCCGCGACTATTGTGCCTGCCCAACCTGTTCGTCATCATGTCCACCGGAAAGGCCTATGGCAAGGATTACAAAGCCTACGACGACACTGTGAAGATCCTGGAGCAGAAAGGGTATCCGCCAGAGATCGAAGGCCGGCTGCTGCTCAGGGAGTACTTCGACCACATCGACGAGATCTATGCCATGTCCGACCTGGTGGTCTCGCGGGCCGGGGCTGGCGCCATTCAGGAGATCACGACCATGGGCTTGCCGGCCCTTCTTGTCCCCAAGATAGACCTGCCGGCCGATCACCAGATCCTGAACGCCCGCGAGATAGAAAAAATTGGCGGAGCCCGGATCCTTTACGAAGAGAGCGGCGGCGGCCGGAAAAAAAACGAGATCTTTCTTGCGCCCGATGCTTTTTACAATGCCATTGAGGAGATCATCGGCGCCCCTGAGCAACTGGGGTCGATGCGTAAAAACCTGCTTGCCGTGAACCGGCTGGACAGCACCGCGATCATCCTGAAAACCGTTGAAGAGATAATCGCCAAAAACCACAGCCATGAAAGGGAGATCCGCGTTTTTTACCTGCAGTCCCTGGAAGAAGAAAAAAACTTTGAACTGCCTTTCACCCGCACCAGCGTGGGCAACACTTTCCTTAGCGATGTCATGCTGGAAAACATCGGTTCAAGCGTGCGCTTCGAGATCAGTTTTCTGAAGGATGAGGAACAGTCGGCCATGATCCGGCGCCGCAAGGGCCGCGTCCAGCTGAATGGTCGAGAAATCACCGGCTTGAGGCCCCTGAAGCCCGATGACCGCATCAGCGTCCACGGCCGTACTTATATTTATAAAAGTTTCCTTGAGAAAACCAGGGCCAACAGCCATGATGACATGGCCGCTTCCGGAAAAAGAGGCTCCGCTTCCTCGGCCATGGCATCCCTTCTGCTCGCTTTCGGCCGTGAGATCGCTGCCGCGGCCCTGTTCGGGGCCGGCAAAGCCATGGATATCTTCTCCATTGCCCGGACCGTCGTTGGTTTCCTGTCGCGCCTGCTGGGCAGCAGCGCCATGAAAAAAGCCTTCATGCCGATCTTTTCACGCCTGTTCCAGCGCGGCCCCCGCAAAAAAGCCTGGGAAGCGGTAGCGCCCCTGATCACTTGCACTATGCTGCTTTCACTGCTGCTCACCACTGCCGGTATGCTCTTGGCTCCGGTCATCATCGCTTTCCTGTTCCCCGGCCTCGCCGCCCATGGTCTGAGCAATGAAGCCACACACATGATCCGCGTCCTGCTTCCCGGTCTGTTCCTGGGCACGCTGGCAGCCATCCTTGCTGGATATTTGCAGACTTTCCACAGATCCGCCAGCGTCGGGTTCGCGACCATGCTTTTTGCCGCCGGCACCATTCTCGGCATTTTCCTGTTCAGGCCGGGCAGCGGTTCATTTTCCCTGGCCTACGGAGTCCTGTTCGGCTATTTGCTGCAAATCCTTTTCCTCATGCCTTTGCTGCTTAAAACCATCAGCCGGCCGCTGCTGGAGTTCACCTTCCAGCCGTCCCTTAAAATCAACAGCAGCGTCGGACGCAAGTACGTTACCCAGCTCGCCCCGGTCGGGCTGGGCGGAGTTCTGACCCGCGGCCCGGAGCTGGTTGACAAGTTCGTAGCATCATCCCTGCGCGTCGGTTCGCTCTCCTTCCTCTACTTTGCCATGGAGATATTCCGCCTGCCTTTTGTTTTGCTGGCCAAAACCATCAACCGCGCCATTTTAAGGGATTTTTCCGAATCCACCGCCCTGTTGGACAAAGACAAGACAAAAATATTCTTCATCGACGCTATCCGCATCAACCTGTTCCTGCTGGCCCCCGCCTCCATCCTGATGGTCACCCTGGCCAAACCCATCGTGTCGCTGCTTTTGCAAAGGTTTAACTTCAGCGCCCATGCGGTGTCCAGCACGTCCCTGGCCCTGCAATTCTATGCCATCGGCCTGATCGGCTGGGGCATTCACAATCTGACCACGAGATTCTTCGCAGCGCGCCTGGAAAACCGGACCTCGATGTTCCTCGACTTTTTCCTCTTGGCTTTCCATCTGCCGCTGGTCATCCTGCTGGCAGGCACTTCTTTGCGATTTGCCGGCATCGCCCTGGCCACCTCCATTTCCTATCTCACTTTCGCGCTGATCCGCGTCGCGGTCGTCAGGCACAAGCTGAAGCGGGACGGTGTCAAGGTAGCATACAGGGAGATACTCTCGGCTGCCGGCAAAACCCTTTGCGCCTGCCTGCTGATGGTCATCGCCATCAGCGAGGCCCAATTCGTCTTCAAGCGCATCCAGTTCAATTCTCCCACCTTAAAAAATATAATTCTTTGCCTGTCGCTGACCTTTATGGGCACGGCCATTTACTTTTTGTCTTCGCTGATCTTCAAAAACACCGGAATTCTGATCTTCAAAAGAAGAGGCGGCGGCAGCCGCCCGGGCGTTCCCATTTCCCTGCTTTCACCGTTCCGGTTCATGGAAACCGTGAGCGCCAATCCCGAATTCTACAAGACGGAATTCCGCTACAAGATCAACCTGTACCTCTCCAACCCCAGCTGGGAGATTAAAAATATCGGCATCAAGCTGATCGGCCTCTTCAAGGAAAAAAGCAAGAGCGCTTACCTGGTCGACATGCTGAGCGCAGGCCAGGGCAACGGCTTCATGCGCCGCAACGCCCTGGTTTCCCTGAAGGCGATCGGCCACTGGAACGACGAAACAAAAGAACTGCTGCTGCGCCTGCTCAAAGACGGTTATTTCGAAGTACGCGCGGCTGCCCTGGATTACCTGGGACAGCATATCAGCGAAAGCGAATACGGCGAATTGCAGAAGACCATCCAGCGCCGGCTTGCCCACGGCAGTATTGATGAAAAGATCGCCTGTTTGCGGCTCATGGCGCGCAAGGGGAATCTAAGCGACCTGCCGGGGCTGCAGCGTCTGTACCTGCACAACAACTCACTGCTCCGCGAAGAGGTCCTGGAGCTTCTGTATTCTTATTATCGCCGCAATCTGCTTAGCGGCTCGGACATCAAGGATCAGCTGCAGCAGGTGCTGATCACCTCCGACCATTTGTCACCTGAATTCAGGATCAAGGCCATTATCAAGCGTATTTACAAGGAGATCGATCACCCATGATCATCTGGATCAGCGAATTCTTTGTCAACCTTCCCGGCCAGAGGCTGATGACCTACATTACCTTCAGGGCCCTGATGGCCGTGCTCACCTCTTTTGTCATCGGCATCCTGCTGGGGCGCCGAGTGATCCACGCCATCTACCAGCTGAACTTCCGCGATCGGGCCAGGGATTTCGGCGACATGTCGTCCCGCAACAAGGACGGCACTCCGACCATGGGCGGTTTGATCATCTTTTTTTCCCTGCTGATATCGGTGCTGCTCTGGGGCAGTTGGAAAAAGCCGAACGATTTTTTTCTGGGCACCATGATTTTTACCGCTTTCTGGTTCACGGCCCTGGGTTTTTTTGACGATTACCTGAAAAATATCCGCGGTTCAAGCGACCTGGGCATGAACCGCGGCCTGAAGCTTTTTCTGCAGGCCCTGTTCGGTCTGATCCTCGGCCTGCTGCTGCTGGCCTCGGAAGCCTCTCCCTTTGCTCCCGAGATAGCCGGCAAGCTGTTTGTCCCTTTCCTGAAAAACCCACTGCTCGACCTGGGTATCTTCTATTATCCATTTATTATCCTGGTCATCATCGCCATCGCCAATTCCATTAATTTCGCCGACGGGCTCGACGGCCTGGCCACGGTTCCGGCCGGACTGCTGCTGGCGGTCTACGCAGTTTTCGCTTACATCATCGGCAATTCCAAGGCAGCAAAATACCTGTGGTTCCCTTTCATCAACGGTTCGGGCGAATTGGTTGTAATCCTGGCCGCCCTTATAGGCGCCCTGGCCGCTTTCCTCTGGTTTAATGCCTACCCGGCTGAAATATTCATGGGCGACACCGGCTCGCTGCTGATCGGCGGCGTCATCGCCACCGCGGCGGTGCTGCTCAAGCATGAGTTGCTTTTCCTGATCGCCGGCGGTGTATTTGTCATCGAGTTTCTTTCTGTTTTTATACAGGACTACATCGGAATCAAACTGATCAAGCGCCGCATCTTTTACCGCGCCCCCATCCACCACACCTATCAGTTCCTGGGCATCGCCGAACCCAAGATCGTCATCCGCTTCTGGATCCTGGCGGTGATCTTCACCCTGATCAGCCTGATCAGCATCAAGCTGCGCTGAAAAACAACCACGGAGTCCATCATGTTCGCCAGAAAAACTATTGTAGCTAAAAAAAAGCAAAGCCGCCTGGACTGGCACTCGCTGAGCGCCGAGGACATTGCGCGCCAGCTGGCCACCCCCGTCGAAGCGGGGCTGGACAGCCGCGAAGCGGCCAGACGCCAGGCAATGTACGGACCCAACCAGATCGCGGCCTTGCCCCGTCCCACTTTCCTGCAGCTGCTGCTTGCCCAGTTCAACAACTTCATTGTCTTGCTCCTGATCGCGGCCGCGTCCATATCGGGGCTGCTGGGCGAATGGATCGAAGCGGTGGCCATCCTGGCCATCGTTGTCCTGAACGCCACCCTGGGGGTGATCCAGGACCGCCGCGCCGAGGAGGCGCTGGCCGCCCTGAAAAAACTGGCGGCCCCGGAAGCGCAGGTGCTGCGCGACGGCTCGCGCCGGGCCATTCCCAGCCCGGAGATCGTTCCCGGAGATATCGTTTTCATTGAGGCGGGAAACTTTGTCCCGGCCGACCTGCGCCTGGTGGAAGCGGTGAACCTGCGCCTGGAAGAAGCCGCCCTGACCGGCGAATCGGTGCCGGTGCAGAAAGACGCCAATATCCGCCTGGAAGCCAATGTGCCCCTTGGCGACCGCAGGAACACGGCTTTCATGGGCACCCTGGTCAACTCGGGTCGCGGCCGTGGTATCGTGGTTTCCACGGGCATGCATACGCAAATAGGCCTGATCGCCGAGATGCTGCAAAACGTAAAGGAGGAGACCACGCCGCTGCAAAAGCGCCTGGATGGGTTGGGCAAGGTGCTGGGAGGCGCCGCCCTGGCGGTCTGCGCCCTGGTGTTTGCCATCGGCTGGATGCGCGGTCATGCGCCCCTGGAAATGTTCATGCTGGCCGTGGGCCTGGCCATCGCCGCCGTTCCCGAGGGCTTGCCGGCGGTGGTCACCATAAGCCTGGCGCTGGGCATGCGTGAAATGGTCAAGCGCCACGCCTTGATCCGCCGTTTGTCGTCAGTGGAAACCCTGGGCTCGACCACTGTCATCTGCTCGGACAAGACCGGCACCCTGACCCAGAACAAGATGACCGTAACCCGCATGTGGGCCGACGGCAAATTCCTTGATGTGAGCGGATCGGACCATGCCCTGAAGGGTGATTTCCTGGCCCAGGGCCAACCCGTGCAGCTGACCGACTTTCAGGCTATCCTGACCGCCCTGTGGGTTGGCGCCCTGAACAACGATGCCCATCTTGAAGTCTCGGGCGAAAGCAGCGTCGCTGGTATGAGCTACCGCATGGTGGGCGACCCGACCGAGGGCGCCCTGCTGGTGGCGGCGGCCAAGGCCGGCGCCCTGCCCCGGCCGTTGAACCAGGCCTATCCGCGCGTGGCCGAGATACCCTTTGACTCGACGCGCAAGAACATGGTGACGGTGCACCACATCCTGCATCCGCATCCCGAGGACATCTCCCCCTTCGACGAGCAAAAGCTCTACAGCGGCTACGTGATCGCCGTCAAAGGCGCTCCCGACATGGTGTTGAACCTTTGCTCGCGCTACCAGTGTCATGACGACAGCAGCGCCTCCCTGGATGACGCCCGCCGCCGCCAGATACTGGAAGCCAACGAGACCATGACCCGCGGCGCCCTGCGCGTGCTCGGCCTGGCCTATCGGGTCGAACGCGAACTCCCCGACGTCAGCGATATTCGCAACATCGAAAAGGACCTGGTCTTTGTCGGCCTGACCGGCATGATCGATCCACCGCGCCCGGAAGCGGCGCCTGCCCTGGCCCAGGCCGGCCAAGCCGGCATCCGCACCATTATGATCACCGGCGACTTCCCCAACACGGCCCGGGCCATCGCAGACAGCATCGGGCTGCTAAGGGCCGGCCGCCAGGTGCTGACCGGAAAAGACATCGACGCCCTGAGCGACGCCGAACTGGAAGCGAGCGTGAATAACACCGATGTGTTCGCCCGCGTCTCCCCGGAAAACAAGCTGCGCATCGTCAACGCCCTGCGCGCCAACAGCGAGGTAGTGGCCATGACCGGAGACGGTGTCAACGACGCCCCCTCGATCAAGGCCGCCGACATCGGAGTGGCCATGGGCATCACCGGCACCGACGTGGCCAAGGAAAGCGCCGACATGGTGCTCACCGACGACAACTACGCCAGCATTGTTTCGGCCGTTGAGCAGGGGCGCATCATCTACGACAACATCCGCAAATTCGTATTCTACCTCCTCTCTTCGAACGTGGCCGAGATCATGATCATTTTCCTGGCCATGCTGGCCGGCCTGCCCTCGCCGCTGACCGTCATCCAGCTGCTGTGGTTGAACCTGATCACCGACGGCGCCCCGGCCCTGGCCCTGGCCATGGAGAAAGGGGATCCCGACATCATGCGCCGCCAACCGCGGCCGCCGCGCGAACCGGTGATCAATGCCAATATGCGCCTGGGCATACTGATCCAGACCTTCACCCAGACCGGGGCCGTGCTGACGGCGTTCGCGCTGGGGCTGCTCTGGCACCTGCGCGCCGGCGACGTTATTCCGCCCGGGGCCAACCCCATGGCCTTCCTTCTGCGCTACGACTGGCGCGGCCTGGACGTGCAGAACGCCGAGACCATGGCCTTCATGACCCTTTCCCTGTGCGAGCTTTTCCGCGCCTACACCGTGCGCTCGGAACGCATCTCGCTTTTCAGGCTCGGGATCTTCTCCAACCGCTATATGCAGGCAGCGGTCGCACTTTCCTTTACCCTGCTCCTGCTGGTTGTCAGCGTGCCGTTCCTGCAGCCGGTATTCAACACCCATTTGCCCAGCCTCCGGGAGCTGTGGGTAGTGTTGGGGTTGGCGCTTGTGCCGGCTATGGCTGAGGAGTTGACGAAGTTGTATCTCCGGCACAGGGATCGGAAATAGTACTCGGCGTACGGCTGACGGCTGACGGTAAGAGAAAATAGCGATATTCCGAAATTCCAGAAGTTTATTCTAGGGTTCTTGCCGAAAAAACCATATGCGATGCTCCTTACATCGAGTCCCGGTTTACTTCCTACCGTAAACCGTACGCCGTCTACCGTACACCAAGCTCTGCGCACTTGATTAAAAGTCAATTCTGCGCTACAATCATCTCATATGAAAAACCCATTCAAGCGCAAGCCCAAAGTGAAAAAAGAGCGCACAGTCTCGGTCGGTCGCGAGTATTTCGAGCTCATAGTCGAGACCCTGATATACGTCTTTTTTGTCAACACCTTCCTGCTGCAATCGTTCGTCATCCCCACGGCCTCAATGGAAAAAACGCTGCTCATAGGCGACCACCTTTTGGTCAACAAGGTGGCCTATTCCAATTCGATCAGCCCGGTCGGCAGACTGCTGCTGCCCCAGGTCAAGATCCAGCGCGGCATGGTAGTCACCTTCAAGGCCCCGCCCGACATGGAAAAAGAATACGTCAAGCGCGTGATCGGCATGCCCGGCGACCGGCTGTGCATCAGCGACAAAAAAGTCTTCGTCAATGGCCTGGAGCTGGCTGAAAGCTACACGGTTTTCAAGAACGAGGACTATGGCGCCTCATTCCCGCCGCGCAACCATTACGACTGGTATTTCCAGTTTCCCTTCAACCTGCGCCAGACGCAGAAAAACCCGGACGGCAGCGTGGATTACATCGTTCCGGCGGGCCATTATTTCTGCATGGGCGACAACCGCGACAATTCCTTCGATTCGCGTTTCTGGGGCCCGGTGCCGGCCAATTACATAGTGGGCAGACCCTGGCGCATATACTGGTCTTATGAATCCAATTCCGATGAATACCTGACCCCAGGATTTATTTACAAGATCAAGGACCTGGCCCTGACCGTGGCGCGTTTTTTCACCCGTACCCGGTGGGAGAGGACCATCAAGGCTATAAAATAAGCTTAATAAGCTTGGTGACAAGTGACCAATGACATGAGAAGATTAAAATTCCAAATCACAAATCCCAAATTCCAAATAAATTACAAGTTCCAAATTCCAATGTCCAAAACGAAAGCCCTTGAAAACTCGTTTTCCTTGTTTTGGTCATTTGGTTATTGGTGCTTGGTGCTTGTTTGTGATTTGGTGCTTGTAATTTGGAATTTTAGTTTTCCACGTCACGCGTCACGCGTCACGACTTGATTTCATGTTCAAGGGCAAGTGGCTGGTCCGCTACAAGCCAGGCGAATTCTTCTATCCTGAGGTCCTGCCCCTGCTCAGCGATCTGCAGTCCCGGCTGGAACAGCAGCGGCTGAATTACAGATTCCTGAACGTCAATCTCAGCCGCAATATTCGCCGCAACCGTTTTTTCGTGGTGGCGGACAACCTCTTCATCCAGCACAACGGCGGCGAAGGGCCGCTGGCGGAGACCGATCCCGGGGCCTTTCCGGTGCGGACCCACCTGAAGGCCCTCAAAAAGCCCATCGCCTCGGTCGACCTGATTTTCCCGCGTTTGCCAAACGACCCGCGCTGGAAAACCATGGGTTTGCCCGCGGCCCAGCTTTTCCTGGCCGCCTCCCTGCAGGCCCACGGCTTCCGGGTCGCTCCCCTGGCCCTGGACCTGCCTGCTTCAGCGCCCGGGGCCGAAACGGGCACAGCTGACATGCTGGGTTTTACCCTGTTCGAAGACTTGCTGGTGCCAATGCGCGATTATTTGACCGGGCTGCAGACCCATTACCCAGGCATCCTGGCCGCTGGCGGGCCGCTGCTCACCCTTATGCCCCTGGTCGCCCTGTATCACCTGCCGCAGATCAGCCTGGCGGTGCGCGGTGAAGCCGAAATCGCTTTGCCGGAGATCCTCAAGGCCCTTAACCTGGGCGATCTGGAGGCGCTGTTCCGCCAGTCGGGTGTGTTTTGGCATCAGCCCGGCTTGATCGTCCTTTCGTCATTTGAGCGCGTAAACCGCCCGGAAACATTCAAACATCTGCAAACGGATTTCAATTTTTTGAAGCCGGCTCACCTGGAGCAAGGATTGGAAATCAACTTTTCGCGCGGCTGCGGCCGCGGCTGCGTGTTTTGCTGCCGCGTGCAGGGCCGGAAGTTCCGCAAACTGCCCCTGGAAAAAGCCAAAGAGCTTTTAAATAAATATGGAGAAAAGATCAGGGAATTTTCGCTTCCTGGCGATGCTTCTCGTGCCATGAACATCAATGACGACGATATCCTGCAGGACCCGGCTTACGCGGCCGCGGTTTTCGCGCTCCTTAAAAAATACAACTTCCGCGTCCACGGCATCCAGACCTCGCCGGCAGCGCTTATGCAAAGTGACGGAACTGTACACTCCGGGGTACTGGACCTCGCCTCCGATCCCGAACTTTACATTGACGGTCGGCCGCTGCTCTGGCTGGGAACCGATGTGTTCCTGCCGCCAAGGGCCAAGCGCCTGGGCAAGCGCCTGCCCTCTCCGGAGACATTTGCCGTCCTGCTGGTCGAACTCGAAAAACGCGGCTTGCGTCATTTCCATTACTGGATCAGCAGTGACGGCGCCAGCAGCTGGGAGGAATTCGCCGGGGAACTGGCCCTGATCATTCAATATCACCGGGACTTTGCTAATTTCAACCTGCTGGCCCACGCGCCGTTCATCGTCCCCTACCCGGCCAGCCGACTGTTCCGCGAACTGACCAAAGGCGGGCGCGTGGTCGCGGCCATGAAGCTCAAGACGGAATTGCGCGCTCCCGATCCGCTGTTCGATTATATTCTGCCCGAGCGCCTGGAGACGGCCTGGCCGAACCTGAACCGCCTGTTGAACAACGAGAAAGCGGGCGGAGAAACTGGTTTCTTCGGCTTCCTGAAGGAAAAAGATTTTAAAGCTGCCGCTCAGCTGGCGTATCACTTCCTGAAGCAGGAAGAGCTTCAGGGCGAGAAGAGCGATCAGGGCTTGCAAAGTGCTCAGAAGAAATTGGAAGAGACTATCGCGAAGTTTTTATAATTCAGTCAGACTCGACTCGTAAGACTGAAATAACAAATCCCAAGCACCAAATTCCAAATAAATTCCAAGTTCCAAATTCCAATGACCAAAATGAAGAATGGAATGAAGTCAGGTAGGGGTTTGATTAATCAAACCCCTCCAAAAATTAGAACCTTGAAATCACCTAACGCCTGTATTTTGGTCATTTTGGCATTGGTGCATGGATTTTGATGCTTTATCTTTTTCTTACCGTCCACCGTCTACCGTACACCGTACACCGATTTCAGCTGACTTGAGTAGCCTTGAATCCCCTGCCCAACACCGCATAGGTATCATTGATGATAACGAACGCATCCGGGTCCAGCGCCTTGATGAATTCGCGCAGTTCGCTAAGCTGCTTGCGGTGGATGACGGTAATGATGGTCTCACCTTCGCGGCTGAGATATAAGGAGCGTGATTTCAAAGCCGTGCCGCTGCGGTCCAGCGTGGTGAGGATGAAGTCCTGGATCTCGACTGTCCTGGTCGAGGTGATGATCACCAGCTTGGTGTAGTTCCAGCCCTCGAGGATCATGTCGATGACCTTGGTGGAAATGACCAGAACGATGTAACCGTAGAGGGGCGCCTCCAGGTTCCTGTAGGCCAGGCCCGAAGCCGAGATGATGAAGAAATCGATGAGCATTATGCCGATGCCGATCGAGACGCCGGTGTACTTATTCAGTATCTGGCCGATGATATCGGAGCCGCCGGTCGAAGCGCGGCCGCGGAAGACCAGCCCCAGGCCGATGCCGAGCATGAAACCGCCGTAGATGGCCGCCAGAACGGCGTTGTCCGTGGCCGATTTCAGCCTGAGCACTTCGTAGAAAAAATCGATCAGCAGCGAGGAGATCACCATGCCCAGCAGGCTGCGCAGGCCGTACTTGCGGCCCATTATCTTGATGCCGAACACGAAGACCGGGATGTTCAGGACCATGATCAGCGTCCCGACAGGGAGGCGCGTAAAGTAGTTGACCATGATGGCCAGGCCCGACACTCCGCCCGGCACAAAGTGGTGCGGGATCAGGAACAGCGAATAGCCGATAGCCATGATCGCGGAACCCACGATGATCAGGGTCAGGTTGGCCAAATTGCGATGCAAGTCTTTTTTATTGAGTTTCATTGGTTGCCTCAAACTGAGTTTCCATTATTTTAGGGTAAAAAAGGGATGGTGACAAGCTGAAATCGGTATACGGTAGACGGTGGACGGTTTACGATGAAGAAAAATGTTATTTAACGAGCTTTTGAACGAACTTTTATTAATTTTTCCAGCATGCCGGATAATCCGAGGCATTCTTCTTGAATTTCACTCAATATTTCGTTAGGGATGTAGCCAATCTCCTGGGCAATCTCGAATTGAGTCATAAGTTCAGCACAAGACCCCTTGGCAATATGTAAATGCCTGATTGATTGTTTGTTCGATCCCAAAGTATCACCTTCCGCTATGTTACTCGGAATGGAAACTGCAGCTCTTCGTACTTGATCCTTCAAACTATAATCGCTGTTAAATCTCCCCTTTCCAGAGAGGTCATAAATCTTCACAGCCAGTTTCTTTCCTCTTTGCCAAACCTTTAATTCCTTGAATCCAGTTTTTTCACTCATTTGCTAATATTTTGTTTTCATTTTTTATTGTTTTTTTCTTACCGTCCACCGTCTACCGTACACCGTACACCAAGTCAAATTATTGATACCTGAACTTTGACCTTGCTCTCAATCCCAGCAAACGGCGGGCCGATCACGATCTTTTCCGGCAAGCCGTCGACATAGTTCTCGAAAGCGATCTTGCCGTCCACAAAGATCTGGACAAGTTGTTTGGGCTTACACTGAGTAAGTAAAGCCGGATCGAAGGTGATTTCGATCTCCGCGGCGTTGAACAGGAAAACATCATGGCTGCTGTTGGTTTTGCTGACGGTCAGAAAGCGGCTTTTCTCGACGGTTTCCAGCTTGGCATCCAGGATCGGATCAGGGGCGCCTTCGACTCCCAGGATATTGCGGATGCGCAAAACGCGGAACAAAACATCGGAATTTTCGGGCTGGCTTTCGTAAAGCTCTTTGGCCACGCTTTCGGCCGCGGTCATCAGCTTGGTGCTGTAATAGGAGTCGATCAGCAATAGTAGAATATTGGTATAATCGGCCAACTGTTCTTTCTTGACAAAAGATATGGTTTTGCGCAGGGCCTCGATCTCGGCAATTATATCGCCATAACTGCCTTTTTTGAAGGTGATCAGGGTTTTGAAATAAAGGGAAGGGAAATCATTGTCCTTGAAATAGTTTTTTTCCTCGAGCAGTTTCTGCAGATCGTCGAGATCGTTCAGCCCGGAGTGTTCGGCGATATACTTTTGGATATATTCCCGGACCCGGGACACTGACTTGGGTTCGTCCCGGGTGCCGGCATCGCTCAACATGCCGGAAATGACTTGCAGCAGGAGTCCACGCTGCAGCCTGGCCAGTTTTTCCGGAATGAATCCGCTGTCGGGCTGCAGGCGGTAGTAACCGCGGATGTTCAGGTGATTCAGAATATGCTGCGCCTTTTCGGCGTCCATTTCGCCGTTCAGGACCGTTTCATTATAAAGGCGTTCGTTGGCATCAAGGGTGTGGATTTCATGGAGGGCGAGAAGTTCGCGGCGCTGATCCATGGGGATGGCGGCGGTCACCAACAGGTCGGCGGCAGGTCGAAAAAAATCGGGCTTGCGCTGCAGCAGTTCCATGAGCAAGGCGGCATCTTGGACATATGCCGCCCACATCTCCACCAGGGGGCTGAATTCTGACCAGGAGAGCGCCGGCATGGCGTTGGCGAGAAGCGTAGTGGCAAAGATCCTGTCATCTTCCTCCAGAAGCGGCCATATGGAAAAAAAGACCCTGCTGCAGTCCAGGGCGATCAGCTTGTTGCTGCCACGGATAAAAGCGGCGCGTTTGAGCTCCACCACGGCCATATCAAAATACCCGCCGGCAGAGGAGCTCAACTGCAGAAAAGCCTTGGCCAGGTAATAGTGCGATTGGTAATTGAGCAAATTGTTTTTCACCGAGGTTTGAAAATATTTAATGCTATTTTTTAAATACTGGGGATCCTTGTCGCGAATTCCCTTCTCGAGCAGGGCGAATCCGGCTTCCTCAGGATATCGTGACGACAGCGGGGACAACTTCATGCTCGCCTGCAGGTTTTTCAAGCCCAGTTCGGGGATCTTGTCTTTGCCGAAGCTGAAAAACAATTCAGCGCCGAAATGAATGAGGAAAAGGACTCCCAGGCCCAGGGCCGCAGCGCTGAATGCCTTACTTCTTTTCATTGGCGAATTCCCTTTTGTAAGTAACAAGTTTCAATCCCAGAACCAGGAGCATGAGGAATAAAAAAGCGTTGGCCGGGATGCGCAGGGAAAAATCGAAAAGCGAATGGAAAAAAGCGGCGAACATGGCGGTCAGCACGCCCAGCACCACTGGTTTTATCTCGGGGTGGCGGCGGCCGATCCACATGCGCAGCAAGGAAAAAACAAGCACTGCCAGCAGGGCAAAGAAAGCAACAAAAATCAGGGCACCCATGTCGGCCAGCGACTCGACGTAATCGTTGTGGGCGTGATTGACCCAGTTCACCTGGCTGCCATACAAAAAATAAGCAAACTTGAAGGTGCCCAGGCCGGTGCCGAACAGGGGAAAGTCGCGGAACATGGCCAGGGCGTTGGTCCAGTAATCGATCCTGCCGCTGTCAAAAAGCCCCTTGGACAGAATTTTTTGCCATGTGTTCTGCAATCCGATGAACACGGCCAGAAGAGTGGCCATGATGAAGACCAGGCGCAGGTGGCGGCGGGCGCTGAAATTAATCCGCAGGTAGACCGACATCTGGGCAAAAAACAGGATGGACAGGAGGAGGACGGCGATCCCGGCCCGGCAGCCGGTAAGGTAGATGCCCGCGGCCAGGATAACCGCGGCGGCAAACAATAGAATGACCCGCCGGTCCTCGGCAACATGGAGTATCTTTTCCTTGAGGGACTGGCCGGGATCGAATACATGCAATCGGGCGAACAAAAGGCCGAGAGTTATGGGAAAGAGCAATTCCAGGTAAAAGGCGAAATGGTCGGGATTGTAGATGGTGCCGCGCAGAAATCCCGGCACATGGTCGTCTGCCAGAAAAACCAGGAAAAACTTCGAGTTGCCCTGGCCAAGTTTCAGCAGGCCAAAAACAACCTGCGCTACTCCGGAAACCACGGCAGTTCCGAACAAAATAAAAATATCCTTCTTGTCCCATTCCAGGCGCAGCAGGGCGATGAAAAACAGGGCGTAAACCAGGAAACGGGCCAGGGCCAGCAGCGTTTCGGCCGGGATCAGGCTCAAACTGTGAAAGGCGGGCAGGGAAGCTGAAAGGTTTGCCAGCAGGCGCGGCACTGCTGGAGAAAGCCACTTGAGCAGGAAAATGGGCAGAGGCAGCAATTGCACGGCCAGCAGCACGAAAAAGGCAATGGCCAGTACACGCACGGGGCGCTGATAGAGGAACTTGAATTGCGCCTGCGGCCCCAGCAAGGCCAGGAAAGAGAACAGAGCGAAGAGTGTGAAACAGAGGGGCAGCCAGATGCCGGCCACGCAGCCCAGGGGCAGGGGGGCAAACACTATAAGCACCTGGAGAAAAAGCCTCAAAGTTCTTTTGTTCATGAACCGCGTTTTTTGAAGAAATCGAAAAATGTGCGGCGCTGGGAAGGCATGAGCGGTTCGCCGATGTCGGGCACGGCCTGGTCGGCGATGATCGCGGCCGGGATGTCTTTGAGGTACATGGCGATCCTCTCGGGATCCTCACCGGGCAGCAGGGCCGGGACATACGCCAGTTCCGGCTTGCGTCGCTCGAGATCATGGGCGTCGGAGGCGATGACATGGATCAGGTTGCCCTGCAGCAGTTCATAGGCACTGCTGCGGGCGGCGCTGCCGAAATCGCCGCGAAAACTGCCGGCGTTGACCTGGCAGAGGGCGCCGGCCTTGACCAGATCGCGCAGCACGCCAGGGCTGCGCTGAATTTCGGAATTGCGCTCGGCGTGGGAAATAATGGGGATGAAGCCCTCGGTCAGGATCTTGAAAATGAAACCCTTGCTGTGGGCGTAGATATAGTCGCCGGGGAATTCAAGCAAAAAATAGGAGCCGTTGTTGATGGTCAGCAGGTCGCGGTTGTCTTTCAATATCGAGAGCAGTTCCGAGGTAAAATAGACCTCGGCCCCGGATACGATATGGATGTGCAGATCGCTTTCGTCCATGGCAGCGCGCCATTTTTTCAAGTCGCGACGCAGGATGTCGAGGTCCTTGATCTTGCACAAATTGCTGCAGGCATGGGGAGTGACCACAGCGGTGGTGATGCCGTCTTTTTCAGCGTGGCGCAGCATGGCTATGGACGCTTCCAGGTCGGCGGCGCCGTCGTCCACGTCGGGCAGGTAATGGCCGTGCAGGTCGATCATGTTTCACCGCGTTTTTCTTCGTCTTCGCGGTACGAACCGTACTTGTAGTGGTAGGAGGAGTAAGCGTAGGAGAAGCGGCGCAAGTTGACCTTGTTCAGGATCAGGCCGAAGAGCTTGACATTGTATTTTTCGATCTCGTTCTTGGCCTTTTCTATGACCTTGCGCGGCGTCTTGCCGCCCCAGGCCACCAGCAGCAGCCCTTCGGCGTGCTCGCCCAGCAGGATGGCGTCGGAGATGCCCATCAGGGGCGGGGCGTCGATGAAGATGAAATCGTAATGCTGGCGCAGCTTAACCATCATTTCGCCCATGCCCTTGGAGATGACCAGCTCCACCGGGTTGGGCGGGATGGGGCCCGAAGGAATGACGTGCAGGTTGGGCTCGCCCGGATAGCGGTAAATGATGTCCTCAAGGCGGCTGCGGCCGACCAGGAACGAGGTGATGCCGGCCAGGTTCTTGATGCGAAAGATCTTGTGTACGCGCGGCCGGCGCAGATCGCAGTCGATCACCAAAACCTTTTTGCCCAGCTGGGTAAAAGCCACGGCCAGGTTGATGACGGTCACGGTCTTGCCCTCCTGGGGCAGGGCCGAGGTCACCACCATGATCTTGGGCGGCTGGTCGGGAGTGGAGAGGAGGAGCGAAGTGCGGATATTGCGGTAGTGTTCGGCAAAGGTCGATTCCGGATCCTTTAGGTTGACCAGCTCCACGGACTTGATCTTTTTCTCGGACTGCTCCTTCTTACGGTCCGAATAGTAGTGCTGGTAATAGGAGTGGCCTGGCTTGGCGCCCACGGCCGGGATGAAGCCCAGGGCCGGCACATGCAGCAGTTTTTCCACTTCCTCTGGCGATTTCACCGTGTTGTCCAGGTAATTCAGGGCAAAGATAAGGAAGATGCCGCCGCCGATGCCCAGCATCAGGGCCAGCAGCAGGGTGCGCTGCTTGTTGGGCGAGAAGGCGCTTTGCGGGATCTCGGCCCGGTCCACGATCTTGATGTTGCTTGTTTGCAGCCCCTCCAGGCGCGAACTGAGCATGGACTCCTTCTGCCGGCGGGTCAGGAAATCGAGCAGGTTGGTCATGTTCTGCACTTCGATCTTCAGGCTGTTGTAGTAGATGGCGTTGGCGTTGCTGGAAACCACGCTGCCCTTTTGCTGGTTGAGCAGCTCCACCAGGTAGTTTTCCTTTTTCAGCGCCGCCTGGTACTCTGCCTCGGCCTGGTTGAGCGATTTGCGGGCGATGTCGGCGGTTTCGCTTTCAATGCGTTTCTGCAGCCCCTCCTGCTGGGAACGCAGGCGCTGCATCTCGGGGTAGGAATCCTGGAAGATCTGCGATTTTTTCTTGATCTCCGACTCGCGCGAGGAAAATTCCTGTTTCAATCCCTGGATCAGGGAATTGACGCGCACATCGGGATAGTTGTCAAAGGGCTTGCCTTTCAGCTCCCGGAAAACCGCTTCCTTGTTGATGCGCTCGATCTGGGCGGCGGTGTAGGCGCTGTTCAGGTCGGAGAGCTTCTGCACCACGGTGCTGTCCTCGCCGCGGATGTAATACAGCTCCTTGCGCTTGCCGTATTCCTGCAGCTCCTGCTCTTTCTGGGCCAGGTTGCGGCGCATCTCCTCGATCTGGGCGGTGAGGAATTCGGCGGCCTGCTTGGTGGACTCGGCCTTCATCTCCAGGTTGAACTCGATGAACTTGTCGAACAGCGTGTTGACGGCGCGGGCGGCCAGTTTGGGGTCGGGAGAGACATAGCTGACCTGGAGCAGGCGCGTATCCTTGATGTTGGTCACTCCGAAACTGTCCAGGAAACCGGAAACAGCGCCGGTCATTTGTTGTTCGGGATCGGCGTCTTTTTGATCGCCGCCCAGGATCTTTTGCAGCGAGCCCTGCTTGGGAGAGGGCTTAAGGCTTTCCTGCCCAGGTACGCGCTGAAGTTCATTGATGACCTTCTTGGCCAGGGAGCGGCTGGTCAGCACGCGGATCTGGGTGTTGAGGTATTCGTTGTTCCAGTCGTTGTCGTAGGCATAATACTGGTTGAGCAGGTTCATCTGGTTGCGGCCTTCCTTTTCGATGAGCAGGGTGCCGTTGGCCATGAAGAGCGGCGTCTGCAGCTGGACGCGGATCAACGCCGCCAGCAAAACAAAACCGGCGAAATAGTAGACGATCATGCGCCTTTTTTTGATCAGCTCCCAGATCTCTTGGAACTGGATGCCCTCTTCCAACAGCAGGTCCTGGTTTTCCGTGGAATTGGCCATAATTATCTAAATCCTCCTAAAGGATGCTTTCCGGAACGAATATCACGTCGAAGGCCTGCAGGGAGAAATCCTTGGCCTTGCCGCGCAGGATGTCCTTGACGTCGACGTTGATTTTTTTCTCGATCCCGTCGACCGTACGCGTGATCATGACCTTGCCGCTGCGGGCGCGGTCGGTGAAGCCGCCGGCCTGGGCGATGGCACGCAGCAGGGTCACGTCGTCGGAGCCCTTTTTCATGCGCACGGCGCCGGGGTTTTTCACCTGGCCGAAGACATAGATATCGAGGAACTGGCTGCCCGGCACATTGATGATGTCGCCGGGAAAAATGGGGATGTTGTACTTGGGATTGGCTTTCAGGAGCACATCGTCGAGCTTGATGATCAGCGACTGGCTGGGCAGGCTGCGGAATTGGCGGAAAATTATTACAGTGGCGCTGGCCTGCTCGCTCAAACCGCCGGCCATGGAGATGACCTGCAGCAGGCTCTGGCGGCCGATCAGGTCGTGCTCGCCCGGGTTCTTGACCGCGCCCATGACCGAGATCTTCTTGCTCTGGAACTCCTTGATGAAGATGGTCACCTGGGCGTTCTTCAGGTAGTTTTTTTCCAGCATGGCGGCGATCTGTTTTTCCAGGTCGGCGCGGTTCAGCCCCTCGGCCTTGACCTCTCCCAGCAGCGGCAGGGTGACCATGCCGTTCTCCGAGACGCGCACCGTGATGTTCAGCTCCGGGACCTCGAAAACCGAGATTTCCAGCAGGTCCTTGGCGCCGATCTGGTATTCATAGGACTGGCCGCTTCCGGTCCTGGTCTGGGCGTTCAGATCGATAGAAAGAAGTGATAGTGATAGTGGTAGTGATAGTAAGAGAAAAAAGCCATTTTTCATTAATTTTATCATGTTCTCCTCACGCAAAGTTCTCAAATTGCATGTTTCTACCACTATCACTATCACTACCACTAATTTTTTTTTTAAAATTCATGATTGATAAATCCTCCCCAGAAGCTGCGGGTATAGTCCAGCCCCAGGACTGCGGAATTCAACCGGTAAACATTATAGGCGACGCCGAGCGCGGTGCTGCCGATAAAGGGAATCGCCAGGAAATAGCGCTGGAGGCGTATGCGGTCGCTGCGCTGGAGGGCCAGGTCGAGAAAGGAATGGTACCTGAGGCGGCTGTCATCGTATGAAGCTCCACCCTTTAGAAAGCGGGCGAAGTATATCTCGGCCCCGCCGCCGATCGTCCGGGTGTCATAAAAAAGATCGCTGGCATTGTAGGAAAAACGGGTATCAAGTTCGTAAAAACCGCTGAAACGAAGCCTTTCCGCAAGGGTAACTTGAAGGTCGCCGCGGCCGCTGGCCCGCTGCACGGCCTGAAAAAACGGGTTTTCGGGAACGAAGCGCTTGAGCCCGATCTGGACACTGCCCTGCAGCACGCCGATCTCGGGAAATTCGATGCCCAGGGCCAATTTTTGCGCCTTGGCATCGCGTTCGGAACGCTGCGCAAAGACATAATCGTTGCTTTCATAATTGAGAAAAATGACCGTGCGGGTGAAGACGAGCTTGTTGAGCCTGAGGCCGAATACATTCTCACGGTGGTTCAAGCTCTCGGCCAGGTTGTAGCTTTCCAGGTAGGGATCTTCGTCGTATGCCAGTTCCCGGAACGCGGCGTAGACGGTCAAAAACAGGTCGGCAGCACGGCCAATGTCAACTTCGCCCGACCATTCGCTGTCTGTGTAACGGTAGGGCCGGCTGAATTCCAGGTTGGGGCGCTGGTTCAAGTCATTGCGGGCATAGCCGGCCTTGAGGTTGAGAGGGCCGGCGAAGCTGTAGGCATTTGCCGCGAAGCGATTGCTCCAGGCCCGCAGGTTATTGTTTTCGAGGTAAAAAGAATAACTCGGCAGGTCTTCGGCCTGCAGGACAAAGCGGTTTGCCAGAATGGCCGAGGCGCGCAGCCCCAGCCCCAGGTCGCCTGTCCAGTCGGGGATCTCCCTGGCGTCATAGGTATAAATGCTGCTGGTATAGCCGACGTTTTCAAGCAGCAGCAATGGCGTGAAGTAGAGGAAGGTGAACTTGAACCTGGATTCGTTAATGATCTTGTCCTTGACGGCGAAAAAGTCATCTGAAGAAAGTGATAGTGATAGTGTTAGTGACAGGAGTAGCAAGAAAATAGTTATCGGTATACGGCGGACGGCGGACGGCGGACGGTGAAGAAAATAAGAAAATAAATGAGATTTGAAGAAACCCGGCCAACTGGGATTAAACTGGTTTAGTTTTATCATATTTCAAAAATGTATGACTTATTTTACCCTATTCTCAACCGAGGAGCAAGCAATTCTTTCCCGATCTCTTAGGAGAATGACTTAATTAAACCAATCTTTAAGAATTTCTTGCAATATTTTTTTCAACCGTAAACCGTACGCCAGGTCTTCCTTAGCTCTCAAATCGTCGTCGGGCTGACCTCTTTTTCCACGATCTTGATGATGCCGTAGGTGATGCCGGCGGTGGCGCCTGCGATCAGCGCCCAGCCGCAGGGAGTGACAAAGAAACACTTGGGCGAACTACAGCGCACCAGGT
Organism: Chrysiogenia bacterium; assembly: GCA_043826505.1. Taxonomy (GTDB): domain Bacteria; phylum Acidobacteriota; class Aminicenantia; order UBA2199; family UBA2199; genus UBA2199. The sequence continues at coordinate 189,507 of JBDRQC010000008.1, forward strand.
AGCCGGGTTTTTCCTCGACCTTGGGCAGGGTGAAGCAGGCCATCTGTTTCTTGGGCTTGATCTGCAGCAGGGCGTCGATGTTGTAGTCGTTGCCCTTGTATTGGAGGCCGATGGCGTAGGTGCCGGGCAGGAGCTTCTCCATCTTGTAGGCGCCGTTCTTCTTGGTTTTCTCCGACTGGTAGGTCCGTTCGCTGGTGGTTTCCCGGAGCAGAACTATGGCTTCGTTAAGGGGCTTTTTACCGTCGTCACCGTAGACGAAACCGCGCAGCATGCACAGGTTGTCCTGGGCGATAACGGTCAGCGGCAAAAATGATATGATAAAAGTGATTATTGCAAACAAACTGAACTGTTTCTTCAAGGCGTGTTTCATGCTGTTTCGCCCTCCATTAAGATTCCTGTTAATATTATAGAGCAATTTCAGCAAATTACAAGGGAAATCGTATTTTTTTTACTTTTTCTTGTTTTTTATTTGCTGCGCCGCCTTGATCTCGTCCATGAGGTCCATGAGGCGGTGGACATGGTCGGGGTCCTTGATCAAACGGGCGTATTTTTCGCTCATTTTGGCGTCACCGCGTTTCAGGTAGGCATAAGCCAGGTAAAATGAGGCCTGTTCGCCGAATTCGGCAGGCAGGACCGGGCCGATCTTTTCCAGGCGCTTCAGGCAATTCTTGTAATCCCCTTTCTCGAAAGCCAGCAGCCCCTCCAGGAAATAAAGGCGCTTCTCGTCGCCGTTCATTCTGGCCATGATCTTCAGCTTGGCTTCGGCTTCGGGCAGTTTTTTAGCCTGCAGCAGGTCCCAGGTCTGGTAAAACAGGTTGAAAAATGGCAGAGAACCGGGCTTGGCGCCGGGTTGTCCCAGGTAATCCAGGGCGCGGACCATGATGAAGAGGTCACGTTCAATTTCCTTGGGCCTGGCCAGTTTGTCGATATCGCCTTTGCCCAAAGCGGTTTTCATCTTTTCCAGAAGGGCCTGGCTCTCCCCCACTTCGCCTTTCTTGTATTGGGCCAGGGCGTAGTAAAAATAGAGCTCGGGTACGAACTCTTTTTCATCGATCAGCCCGAATTCGGCGATCTTGAAGTCCTCCAGCGCTTCATCATAGTTGCCGGCAAGATAAAGGGCCTTGCCTTCATTCAGAAGGTTTGTATAGAACGGATCGGCGGCGAAGGATAGCGAATACAAAAAAATCACTGAAACGAGCAGGAATAATATTTTTTTAGCCATTTTCAGCAAATCCTCCAATAATGATTCATTGTACATGAAAAGGCGGGTTTGGTAAAGGCTCAAACTCATCCCCTACCCATATAAAAGAGAAAGTTCGATGTTCGAAGTTCGAGGTTTGATGTTTAAAAAGAAAGGCAGAAGTCACATTCTCTGTTGTTTTCATCTTTACTTTTACCTTTTTCCTTTTTACTTTTTCCTTTATCTTTCCTTAATATTTCGGTCATTTGGTCATTGGAATTTGGAATTTATCTGGAATTTGATGCTTGGAATCTGGAATTTTATTTCAAGCGGGAGGGTTTCTAAACCCTCCCCTACGTTTGGTCGATATCCTCAAACTCACCCCCTACCCTCATGAAAGAGAAAGTTCGATGTTCGATGTTTAAAAAGAAAGGCAGAAGTCACATTCTCTGTTGTTTTCATCTTTACTTTTACCTTTTACTTTTTCTTTTTACCTTTACAGGCCTTCTCTTTAACTTCGAACTTCGCACATCGAACCTCGCACTTTATTCCATCCATTCTGCCAGGGGATTTCCCTTCATCCACAAGCGCCTGAGGGCTCCGGCACGCAGCAGCAGATTCATTGCCGATCTGCCGCCAAAGCGAATGCCGGAAAAGATCATGGTCGAAAGGCGATCGAGCAGCAGCAGGTTGACCGTGCGCTCGCGCCATCCCGGCCGGGCGTCCTGCAGGCGATAAAGGGGAAAGGAAGCCGGATCGAGAAACGTATCCAGAAAACGCTTGCGCCAGGACATTGGTCTTAATGAGGCCAGGACCTGCGCAGGGAGCTCGGAGCCGTGCTGCTGAGCGGCCGCGTTCAGACAATAATAAGCAACAGTGCGGCAGCGGGATCGCCTGGTCCTTTCAAGAAAAACCGGCCAGGCGATATTTTTCTTTTTCAGAAGCAGGGCGATATCGACAAGATGCTTTTTCTCGCTGGTCATGAAATGGCGCTTGCCGAAATGGAGACACAGGTGCAAAAGCAGATCCTCGTTTCCCAGGCCGCGGACCTTCACTTCACCAAAGGCAAACTCCTGGGCGCGCTGGAAAAATCCATGGACATCGCTGCGGAACTGGTCGCGATCGGCCAGGGCGCGGTGCAGTTCGACCGCCACTCCCCTGGGAGCGCGCAAAAGCATCTGGTAATCGGCTTTTTCCGAGGCCAGGCGCCTGCGGTTGACCTTGAAAAGGCTGAAGCCGTTCTTGATCAGGACCAGTGCCGCCGATAAATAATGTTCCGGCTTGACCAGGATATCAAGGTCGCAATAGTCCCTGTCAGCCGGGTTTTCGTAGAGCGTGGCAGCGACATGGGGCCCTTTGAGCACCAGCATGGGGATCCCCGCCGCGGCCAGCAGCTCCTGCATCTCGCCGCAGCTGACCTCGAAGATAAGAGATCTGGCTTTAAGCAGGATTTGGCTATTCCCCCGACAGGTTTTTTCTCCACCTTTGCTATTGCCATTGTTCATGATGATTTTGAATTACGCCAAAGGCTACAAAGATTCCAACTCTTGAAGCTTTAAGAACTTTTGGCGTGGTGGAAAAAGATATTGTTGAACGCTTTAAACAAATAGACAATATCGGTACGCCAGGGATGCTTTTTATAGCGGCTGAGATAACGCCGCTCCGACTCCCAGACCGCCTCAATACCGGTGGGCATGTCGGCGTAGAATGGGGGCACCAATCCCGGTTTAAAAAGCATCCTTTCTTTCTGTAGGTCCAGGGGATAAGTTTTAAAGAAGGTTTCGCTTAAGGGGCGGACGCCTACGATCTTGATATCGCGCTTCAGCCAATTGACCAGCATGGGCAGTTCATCGAGCCAGGTCTTGCGAAAGAACCGTCCCCAGGAAGTGATACGAAAATCGCCTTTGATCTTGCCCGAATCTTCCAATTTGTTTTTTTCAAAAATATACTGGTGGAGGTATTCAGCAAAAGGGTGCATAGTGCGCAGCTTGTAAATATAGATGATCTTGCCACCTTTGCCTAACCGCCGCTGACGGAAGATCGGACCGTAGGAGGGTCGCGGGTCTTTTCGCGGTTCCCCGGTTTTTTTGGCGATGAAGTAGTAGATTCCGGCTATGGGGCGCAAACCGATGACTTCGAAACCGCAGTAATAGAGGCGTCCCAGGACCTCTGTACGGGAAAATACCCTTTTTTTGCCGCGTGATATCATGAAATATATCTGCTTCAGGACCGGAAGTTTAGGCATTATGCGCTTGTAGATAAAGTCAACGATATAAAAAATCCGGGCGAACCACTTGGGAAATTTTGTAAAGATGCGCTTGCGGCGCTGGTCATAGGACTCGAAGCAGCCGATGAAGACACCGCCCATTTTCATTTTATTATTCAAGGCTATGCAGACGCGGTTGACATGGCGAAAATTGTTCACTTTTTCGAAATTGAAGAAAAAGCCCAACGAATCATCTTCAAAGATATCGATATTGAAAATATCGGCGGCAAATAGGAAAGCCGAAGTGAGAATGTCAAAACGGCTTAAGTTGACATATTTTCCTATAAAATCGTATACATCCTGAAATTTATTCAAAAAAAGCCGCTCTAGCCTTTGTCTTAAAATTTCCTGGCTATCAACCTGATCCAGGAAACTGTATTTCTCCTTGACGATCTCTTCAATCCCCTCTTCATCGGCTGCGAATCCCTGTGGATGAGCCAGTTCATCGGCCAGCAGTTCGGCCGGATCCTCGTCGGCACGTTTGAATTGGGAAACAATGTAATGCACCAGCACCACTCCATTTTCCAGCAGGGCGAAGGCGGCTATGGAACCGAAAATTATCAGCCTTGACATTGAGCCGCGGGCGGCGACGAAAACCGAGAAGGAAACCAATCCGAGTATCAGCGCTTCGGACTGCCAGAAGGGGATGAAAGCATTCCAGAAACCTCTTTCCGTCCTTACCTTGAAGCGGTGGACCAGCAGGGAAACCAGCAGCCAGGTAAAAAAAAGCATCATCAGGGCGATCTGGTATTTTTCTTCGAGGCGGAATGTGTCGCGCTTGGAGAAATAGATCAGGAAAAAAGCAGCCAGAATGCCCAACACCTCGATAAAGAAAAAGAAAACGGCGAAAGGAATGGGCCCGCTCGGTTCATGCCTGCGCAGCAGCAGCCGATACAAGGCCAGATACACGCTCTCCAAAACGAAATAAAGCCCGATGGTTCCGAAGATGATGAACCTGGAAAGATCTATCCAGCCCATGAAGTAGAGCAGTATCGTCAAGAGCGAAACAAAGATTATCGCTGAAATCCAATAGGGCTGCAGCAGGGAAAAATAATCCTGCTTGGGCAGAACCTTGAATTTTTTGGAAAGCAGCGTCACCAGCAGCCAGGTCAGAAACAAAACCGGCAGGAATCTCCGGAAGGATGGTTCGATCAGCAGGTCGCCTCGACGGAACCAATAGGTCGCAGTGAATGCCAGGGCCAGGAATATCCCGTTCAGCAGCACTTTCAGCCAATAGAAACGTTCTTTTAATAAGAAATTTTGCGCCATAAATTTTCAGATCATCATTACATCTCAGCCATTAGAATGTCAACAATTCTCTCGGAAGCTTTGCCATCCCAGAGCTGCGGATTTTTTCCTTTTTTGATTGCACCATTTATAATTTTTAAAGCCGCGAGCTCGACTTTATTCAAATCGGTCCCGGCCAACTGGTTGGTCCCAACTTCGACCGTGACCGGCCGTTCCGTGTTTTCGCGCACAGTCAGGCATTGGATGCCGAGATAAGTCGTTTCCTCCTGGATGCCGCCGCTGTCGGTGATCACCAGTTCGGCGTCCTTCATCAGGGCCAGGAAATCAATATAGCCCAGAGGCTCGCAAAGGAGCACTTCGGCTTTTAAAATTTTAAGCAGATTGAATTTTTCCAGATTTTTCAATGTGCGCGGGTGAACGGGGAAGATCACCTTCCTTTTTCCGGCAAGACCATTAAAAAAATCGATCAGGTTGACCAAATCGGCCTTTTCATCTACGTTTGAAGGGCGGTGAAAGGTGACCAGTATATATCGGCCAGGCTCGACTGCAAATTGCTGCAGGGCTTTCGATCGCTTTGCTTTGGGCAGATAATGGACCAAGTTGTCAATCATGACCTGCCCGACAAAGAAAACTTTCGCTCGATGGGCATTTTTTTCTTTATTATTCCCCGTACCCTGTCCCCTGTTCCCTATCCCTTCTCTTCTAAGGTTCTCCATACCGCTTTTTTCAGTCACGAACAGAAATGTCGCCAGGCTATCGGTCACCAGGCGGTTGAGCTCTTCGGGCATGGTGCGATCGAAGCTGCGCAAACCGGCTTCGACATGGGCCACCGGGACCAGCAATTTTGCGGCGACCAAACTGCAGGCCAGCGTCGAGTTCACGTCGCCTACGACAATGACCAAGTCGGGCTTTTCGCTCAGTAGGATTTTTTCGAATTCGATCATGATCCGGGCCGTCTGCTCGGCATGAGAACCGCTCCCCACGCCAAGATAGAAATCTGGTTTTGGCAAATCGAGTTCCTTGAAAAAAATCGCGGACATTTTCTCATCGAAATGCTGCCCCGTATGGCAGATCATATGTCTCACTTCTTGGGGAAAGCGGCTGAACGCTTTGTGCAGAGCAGCCACTTTCATGAAGTTCGGACGGGCACCGACAACAGAAATAATTTTTTTCATTTAAAAGTCCATTGCGTTTCGGGTTTTCTTTTCATGATCTGGATACTTTCAGGATAATTTTCCAAAAACCATGTCATGAACCATGCCGAGTCGATTTTTTCAGCAAGCATTCTTTCCCGGCGCTTTTGCCATTCCGCACGCAAATCATTCGTTTGAAAAAGTTCCTTCAAGGTATACAGCATTTTTTCCGGCTGGCCTGGCCTGATGCCGAAACCAAGCCGGTACTTGTTTTCCAACTCATCGAGGTAGCCGATGCGGCCGACGAAGTCGTTGCAGCGGATGAAGGGGACGCCCAGCACCCCGGCCTCGGCGGCCATGGTCTGGCTGTCGCCGATGTAAAGGGAAGCATGGGCCATGACCTGGTGCATGTCGGCAGGGTCGATGGCCATGCGAAAGGGCTCGAATTGCTTTTCCAGTTCCCGTTCCGACGTTATGCACACCCTGCCCCGGGGGGCCAGCAGCCCGATCAGCTTAGCAGCGGTTTCACTGTCAATGCCGCGGATGCCGCGGTCGTGGTGGGCGGTCAGCTTGGCAAAGCGCATGATAAAATAAGGGCGGTCAAGTGAAAAGTACTTTTCGGCAATCGAGCGGTCAGGGGAAAAATTGCGCGGGTACAGGTAGGCCAATTCATGGTAACTGTGGTAATGGATGGTTTTGTGCTCCCACTTGCCCGTCCGGCAGCAGGAAGGAGCCAGGATGGCCTTGGCCCAGGGATAAGCAAGTTTGCTGTACAAGGGCACCACGTCGAAATCGTCCTCGTTGACATTGACGGCTGGTATGCCCAGGAGCTTGCCCACATGGGAGATCTCCACGGAGGTGCCTACCAGGAGATCGGGTCTGTAACGGCGGCAGAATGAAAACAACCGCAGGTCCCGTTTTAGCAATCCCAAGGCGATCCCGGCCTTGCTGTCTCCCCTGCCCTCTGGCTGAAAATTGACATATTCCATTCCTGCTTTTTGCAGCAGCGCCTCCAGCACATCCTTCTTTTTAATAACGATGAAGACTTCGTGCCCGCTTGCCTTCAGCGAAGCAATCGTGTTCTTGAACAGGTGGAAGTGGGCCGGGTGGCCGAGACTGAATAAATATTTCATTCTATTGCCTTTCTCCTCACTCCTATCTCCTACCTCCTACCTCCTATCTCCTGTCTTTCTCGAAACGTAAAAATGCTGGCGATGGCTGAAACCTACTTTGCGGCCATACTGTATCTCCATATTATTCTCTTTCAACATCTTCTTCACCTGACCACTTGTAAAGAAGGTGATCAATTTTTTGATGAACAGGTTCTCATACTTGCCGCGCAGCAGTTTATCCTCGCGCGCCGGCAAATGGCGGTATAGAATCTTTCGTGTCAGCTTGTACACTCCAAAACCAAAGATAGTGGAAAGGAAACGCAAGGAGCGATGCCTTTCAAAAAAGCGTAGTACAGCCCCATATGTATAGAACAGATAGCCATAAGGACTGTGGATGTTGCGCAGCTTGAGATAAAACAAACCACCAGGCTTGACCACACGTGTGCACTCGACCAGAGCCTTTTTCGGGTCGGGAGTATGGTGGATCACGCCGGTGGAAATCACCAGGTCGAAGGCGTCGTTGGCCAGCGGCAGATGCAGGTTGTTCCCCCAGATGCACAGGTTCTTGCTGTTTTTATGGATCATGCGCAGGGAGGCAAGGCTGTAGTCGATCGAAGCCACATTCGTATAGCCTTTCATGCTCATAAAATTGGATATCCGGCCCGTGCCCGCGCCGACATCGGCTATCAGTGCATCTTTCGGCATACGATCAAGCAAAGCCTTGAGGTCTTGCTCCACACCGCTCTCCACTTCATCTGGATTCGACCAATCGCGCAAGCCGAAGGGGTTTTCCTCATAGAACTTGCCATCGCCGAGGTCGGCGCCGCGTTCAGCCTCCGGCAGAAGCACGACCACCCCTTCACTGACGGGGAACTTCTTTCCGTCAGGCGCTTGAAATTCCAGTCCGTTCACCAGTTTCAACTGCTGCAGATCGTTCGGTGCCCGCAACAGTGGGATTAACTTTTCATTCAATTCGGGCATGTATTCCTCCATGGGTCATGATTTTCATCGTCCGTCATTTATGCTTCGTTCAGAATGGAATAAAAGATGGCCTAAGGCCGACAGCATGGTCGCCTGCCCCCAGTGGATGGCCTCCAGGTTGTTGGTCCAATACTTCCTGATTCGGTAGCGGAAAGCGCCGTTGTTTTTCTGCATGTTGCGAATGGCCCAAAGGGCGATTTTCCAGGCCAAATCCAAGGCATTTTCATCATGAGTGGAGTATTTGGCCATGGATTCGATGGCCTGGGCCGTCGCCTGAATATCGATTGGATAGACACGGTCATGATAAAAATTTGGGCGCCCGTCTATCCCAATAAAATGATCCCGCCAGAATTCGAATGTCCGCTGCAAGACATCTTTCGCGACCATGCTCTCTCCGCCGGCCTCATGGGCCAGGCTCAGGCAGTCCAGATTATAGGCGGTGTGGTAGTTGTCGATCCAATGCAGCATGGGCTTGTCACCATAAAACCAGGAGCCATCGTTGTTGATGCGCTTAACCGACCAGTTGATCGCTTTTTTGGCCAGATCATAATGTTCCGCTTTGCCGGAATACTTCCAGGCCCGCAATAACGCCGCCGCCCCCAGCAGATTGGCGTTATGCACCGGGGCGACAATCGAAGGTGCATAGGCCAGACAGATGCCGCTTTCATCAGAGAGCCGGGGTAAGTCAGTAGCCACAAAATCAGCCACACTGATAGCATTTTTTTTGTATGCTTCATCCCCCAGCACTTCGTATGCCAGAAAAAAGGCGTCTTGGATATGCGACGACCAGACCACTGTCGGCAGACCTTTTGGGAAAAAACCGGCGCGGCTGGCGAAATCGAAATCATTACCCCAGCAGCAGCCGGAATATCCAGGGCTGGCGTTTTCCAGCAACCAGGCCAGCAATTCGCGCACATGTTTCAGCCATTTATCGTCTCCAGTGGCTTGCAAGGCACGCAGAAAGCCCTTGACCATAAAGCCGTTGGCCTTGGTACTTTTTAACTTGGGAACGCCCAGGATCCGTCGCGGATTGACAAAGGAGCGCTTGGCGACCTGCACAGCAGCTATTTGCAGAGGAAGCAGCTTGAAAGTCAGCAACCTCACCAATGGCGAAGCGAGCAGATCGTCATATTCCCAACCGGCAAAATTGCATCTCTCCAAGTAGCCGGTAAGCCCCCGTAGCGAATTGAGCACTATTTCTTTGTTATCAGGAGTCATTTTGTATCCGATCTGGTTTCAACTACATTCTTCAGCTTGATCTTGAGCAGCAAGGCGTCGGCGAAAAATTTGGCAGCCCAGTTGGGATATTTGAAGGCCGAATAACTACCGTATAGGGGGAAAGAACCCTTAATCCCGCCGCGGATGCCCTCGTTCTGTGAGCTGATATCCTGCAGAGCCTTAAGATGGTCGAGCATTTTGAAAGCACCTGCGCGCCAGGTTGAATCTCCAGTTTCTTCAAACAACCACATCCAGACGGTTGCGATCTGGGCGCAGCCGGTCAGACAGACGAACCGGCCCGGCGTCCAGCGCAGATACTTGCCGTGGTTGCGCCAGTTCTCGTTCCAGAAGGCGAACAACATGCCCCTGGAGTTGAAAATTTCTAGCATACGTCGTGCCGTTTTTTCAGCAGCCTGCAGATAATCCTTATTTTTCAGAATTCTGTATGATTGCAAAAGGCCTTCGCAGGTGTATGACAAAAAGTGAGTGTTGGGCAGCCCGCCCGGTTGCGAAGTGCCATTGTGGAACCAGCCGTTTTCGGTCTGCTGGGCCACTGTCCAGTCCAGGTTGGCTTTGGCCACTCTGACATATTCTGGGTTCGGGGCCAGGCGATCAAGTTCCAGCAATGACCAGGAAACCCGTGAATTGATGGTATGCTGCAGCCCGCGTAAAAGATTTTTGTCCCAAACGCCATGGGCATCGGCGCTGTTTAGCAAAAAAGCCCCTGCCCTGACGGCATTGTCCAGATATTTTTGCTTTCCGGTTTCTTTAAATGCCCTTAGAAATCCAAAAATATTCTGACCGGTGTTGAAGACCACCGCTTCGGTTTTCCCTTTTTTTGGATCAAAACTCCCCTGCATGCAGCCGCCGTTCTCCAACTGCACCTCGCCCAGCCAATCGGCCAATCCAGTGGCAAGTTCGGTGAAGCGCTTTTCACCAGAAAAATCAGCGTAATCATACAGGGTGGGAATAATATAGCCCGTGGTCTCCGGAAATGGGTGCAGCCATTTTCCTTTGAATAGATCATAATGGCTACAGGAGCCGCCCTTGCCTTGGGCGCAGGACGCTTCCAGCCATTCCATTGTTTTTTTTAGGTGCAATTCATCTTGGCCCTTTTTTACAGGGAACCCTCTTAGTCCAGACCAGGCCTTGCGGCTGAAGTCCTTGAAACATGTGGGAAACAATAATCCTCCAATGATCATGCTGTCACGCTCGAAAAATTAAAAGTGTTTATAATCGCACCAAATTTATAGGTGAATGGCCGTTTTACTTTTAAAGGCCTCGATGATCTTGAGCGTGGCCAGAGTGCTCAGATGAATATCGGCAAAAGAAATTGGACATGCCTCGCCTTTTTTAATGGCATTGAGGAACAATTCGACTTCACGGGCATGACCTTTGTCCAGACGGGACAGTTTCGTTTGGGAGATCTTTTTGTCATAAACAGTCAAGGTTTTAAAATCTTCCAGGATTGCCGCCTGGCCGGCGCAAAAAACCTCCAGGCGCTCCTTGGGCAATTGCGGACTGCCGTTGGAAAAATAGGAGATGGCAGCCACGCTGCCGTCGGTGAAGGCCAGGTTGACCACCAGGGTGTCTTCCAGGTTCTGGGCAGAGGCCATAAGGTTGGCGCTGACCTGAGTGACCGGGGCGCCGGCGATGAACATGGCCAGGTCGACGAAGTGGCACACCTCGCCGATGACGCGGCCGCCGCCGGTTTCCGGATCGTGGATCCAGTGGCCGGGAGGAATGGAACCGGAATTGATGCGATAGTTTATTGCTTTGGGAAGATCCGTCGGAAGTGTTGCCATTAATTTCTGGATCAGGGGTGCGAAGCGGCGATTGAAGCCTACCATTAGAAGAGGTGATGAGTGATGACCCTTAAGGTCCCCGCTGAGGGGGGTGATGAGTGATGAGTAAAGAGAAGAAATTTCCATCAGTTCAGCTTCGGTCAGGCAAATAGGTTTTTCCACGAACACATTCTTTCCGGACTTCAAGGCAGCCAAAACATACTTGGCGTGGCTGTCATGGCGGGTGGCGATGAAGACAGTATTGATATCATTGTCGGCAATGATCTCGTCTGCATTGCCGGTGCAATAGGCGAAGCCGTACTTGTCGGCAACATTGCGGGCGTTGTTGGGCCTGGCCGTGGCCACGCCGATCATAGCCCCTGTTTTGGCCGCCTTGACCGCCGGCAGCAGGATATTCTGGGCGAACGAACCGGCACCGATAAAGCCGATATGCGGCTCGGCCGCCTCTCCTTTTCCTTCACGCAATACCACCCGTTCTTCCTGCCTTGTTTCGGCATCATACTTGAGCACCACGCCGCAGAATGGCTGCGCTTTGGACAGGATCATGGCATAGGCATCGGCCGCTCTTTCCAATTCAAACTCATGGGTGATCAATTTGTCGACTTGAAGTTTTTTATCTTTCAACAAGGCCAGGTAAGCCTGCATGTTGCGGTTCTCGGTCCAGCGCACGTAGCCCGGAGGATAATCATTTCCCTTCTCTTCGTAGTTGGCATCGTAGCGTCCCGGCCCGTAGGAACAGGACATGAGCAGCTCCAGTTCCTTTTTATAATAATGCTCGCGTTCGAATCCGGTGGGCACGCCTCCGACCACCACAACCCTTCCTTTCTTACGGCATAGAGCACCGGCCAGGTTGACCGGATCAAGCGACGAAGCGGAAGCGGTAATGATCACGGCATCGGCACCAAGGCCTGAGGAAATCTTCAATACTTTTTGTTCGAGCCCTGCATGTTCGCGCTTGAATACATGTGCTAAACCGGTTTTTTTGGCCAAGGCCACAGCGGCGGGATCGATGTCTATTCCAACTGCCGCAACTCCCGAGGCGTGCAGCAACTGCAGGGTCAGCTGCCCGACCAGTCCCAGGCCAATGACCACGGCGGTTTCCCCGAGCTTCAGTTCTGCCTGACGAACTCCCTGCATGGCTATGGCTGCAATAGTGGCGAAAGCGGCTTCCTTCATTTCCACACCATCAGGCACCTTGGCGCACAGGTTTTTGGGAACGGCGACCACTTCGGCATGGGCGGCCCCGGCGCCGCCACAAGCCACCCTGTTCCCTACTTTGAATTCCGTCACTTTTCTGCCGACGGCGATCACTTCGCCGGCGCAACTGTAGCCAAGTCCCGACGGCGCTTCCAGCTTGTTCATGACCATCTTGTAGGTGGCGATCATACCTTGTGTCTTGGCCGCTTGGATGACCTGCTTGACCTCTTTCTGGCGGCCGCGCGCCTTGGCAATATAGCCCTTGCGCGCGTCGGTCACGGTCTTGCCCTCGGTGCCGGCGCTGATCACCGAGTAGTGGCTGCGAACCAGCACGCCGCCCTCGGCCAGGGCCGGGAAGGGAACCTCGAGGATCTTCATCTTGCCTTTTTTCAGGTCTTGCACCAGTTGTTTCATTTGATATCCTCATTTTTCATAGAAAATGAAAGCATACACATCATTCCCCAATGCTTCAAAATTTGATTTTTTATAATAATTGGGAAAAAAGGCAGTATATGAAATATTGTTTCATTTATAATAAAACCTTTTGATGTTGCCAAGACTTCTAATTCATTATTAGTTAATTTATTTTTTTGAAAATGCAAATAACTGTTATTTTGGAATCGGCTCAATATTTTTTGCAGTTTGCGAAATGGACTTTGCCAATTTGGAATGGAAACAATCCAAATTCCTCCATGCTTCACCACTCGGGCTACTTCATCAATGGCTTTTTCGTAATCATCAATCCATTCAATTAAACTGATACTTAAAACAACATCAAAAGTATGATCGGCAAAAGGAAGCTCAAATATATTACCTACTTCAAAAGTAAGGTTTGGTTTTTCTTGTGTTCTTCTACAAATATCGATCATTTTTTTTGCGTTATCGATACCTACCACTGAGGCGCAATATTTTAAAGCGATTGAAGAAATGATATCCCCAGTTCCACACCCGATATCCAATATCCGCTTTTTTTCAGGAATACAATCAAGCAGATTATGAACAATTCGTGTTCTTAAACGCAGTGAATTTATTATAAATTTTTTTTTTATCGCCTTCATATCGAGTTCTTCTTTTATTATGAGCGGTTTATAATTAACTGATTTTCACGATAATAGAACTTGATCGAACACTTTTTTTAAATTTGCCACCATTCGATCTTCTGTAAACTTTTCTTCATACAAACGTCGGCTTTCCTTCGCCATCTTCATTCGCAATTCCTCATCATTAATAAGCAACTCTATAATCTCTGATATTTTTTGAGGATTATTTTTCTCAACAATAAATCCATTTACATTCTCAAATACCGATTCTCGAATCGCTCCACTGTCGGTCGTGATGATAGGTAAACCAGCAGCCATTGCTTCAATTATTACCCATGGATGCCCTTCCGGTTGGCGTGGGGGAAATACAAATAAATCTGCATTCGAATACATTACATTTTTATCAATACCCTTTTTAACCCCGTAAAATACAACCGACAGGCTATTATCTTTTACTTTTTCAACACATACTTTCTTTGTTCGTCCATCACGCCATTGTCCAATAATATCACAATCAACATTCTTTCCATTTTTTTTTAACAGCACCAAAGCCTCAATCAGGTCCTCAATTCCCTTTTGCGGCTGCAAATTTCCAACATATAGAATTCTTAGTTTATCATTTTTCGATGTTTTCTCTGGGAATTCTAAATCGACCCCATTAGGAACAACAAATATTCTATTCTTGTCAATAAAATCGGCAAATATTTCTTTTAAATTTTCACCTAGAACGATCACGCCAGCTGCTTGTTTCAATATATATTTTATCCATAATTTCATAATGAAACTAGTTTCATGATACCAGTTTTTAAAATTGCTCCCCCGAAGTTGTAAAACATGCTTTTTATTATGTTTTTTTAAAATTAAAATATACAAAGAATCTCTTATAAAGGAAAGATTGGTTTGTCCAATCGGAACCAATGTTATATCAGGAGTAACTTGTGTCAGCATAGTTCTAAATTTACTATAATTAGAAATTATCCTTTTAAATTTACTCATTGATACTTTATTGAACTCATTTAAATCCTCATTCAATTTAGTACTATGAAAATGAAGTTCAAAATGTCTTGATAATTTCGATTTTAGAATTATTTCTGTAGCGATTGCAGGGCCAATAAATGGTGGTGGGAGTTTACCCAATATTAGTATTTTTGAATTTGTTTTCATTTTTTATTAATCGGCAAGCTAGCATAAGCCAAAACCGGGAGAAAAATATATATTAGTGGTTGATACAGAAACGGATTTGTACTGATTGAATACAAAATCAATGCAAGCAAAAAACCTAAAATCAAGAAACGCTCTTGTTTTGAATAATGAAAAGATTTCCTTAAAAAATAATACAATATTTTTAAATATATGAATAAACCAATAAATCCGGTTAAAAATAAAATTCTCAGATACTCATTATGAGTTCCACCTCCAAATAATTTCGGAATTGCAGTAATGTCTTTATTCGATTTTTCGAATTTTATTGTTTCAAGATTTTCAAACAGAACAATTGTTGATGCGCCAAATATTTTACTTACAACTGGAATCTCGTTCCAAACCAAAAATGCGTTTTTCCATCGTATCATTCTACCATTGAATGACCGATCAATTTCAGCTTCACCTTCCATAACCCTAATATCTTTTGCAAGTAGTGGTTTTATATTACTTTCAATAAAACCTTGTGCAAACACAACCGAGAATAGTAAAATAAAAATAAATGGTAAATTAATTCTTTTATTGAATATTTTATAAAAAGAATAAAGAGCAAATGCCATGAAAGCTACGGCCCAAGTGGTCGTATGTTTTATTTTTATTAGTCCTATAAGGAAAATGGGTAAAAATAAAATAAAATATTTATTAAAATAAGTTCGGACGTTTCTTTTTATTGAATCCATACTAAAATAACCGAGAATTAAAAAAGAACTTATTAAATAAATCGCATAATTCATAATATCAGCGTATCCACCTTCATATCTGACACCGCCCCCCCTACTCATGGAAATAGCTGAAGTGGAAATTGGACCTACAAAGATCTCAAAAACAATCATTGTGATTGGGAAAATTGCAGACAATAGCACTGTGAATAATAATCCATCAAGATTTTCTTTTGATGTGACAAATCGTCTTAAATATATAAACAATAAAAAGGGAATCAAATATTTAATGGCATCTCCAAATGAATTCAATGAAAATTCAATAAACGACAACAAAATGACATTGCATGATATTATTAAAATTAATAAAACAAAATACTTGTCAACAAGGCTATTATTGCTTTTTCTTAATCCTTTTGAATTTAAACTCACGACGACCAGTAAAAACGATAAAACACCGACAATATATAATGGAGAAAGAAATGGAGATAGTTTTTTTAAAAAATAAAAAATATCGACAATTGGTCTAATTAAAATCAAAAATACAAACCACCGCTTACTCCAATTGAGTTTCTTCAGCCAATTGCGCCACTCTGCAAATTTCATAGTGAAAGAATGCAATCCAGGAAACCTTGAACGCTTTTCCGCAATGTTGCATTTTCTTGAATAAATTCACGTGCAGCAAATCCAATTTTTTTTGCAGCATCCGGATCATCAAAAAGGTGGCATATTATCTCCACCACTTCTTTTTGCTTTTCAAAATCAACCACGAATCCGTTAAGGCCATGTTTGATCAAATCAAAAGTCGCACCAGCATTTTTTGAAGCCAAACAAGGGACTCCTGCCGCCATAGCTTCGTTCAGTACTAATCCCCATATATCAAATTCAGTTTGAAATAAAAAACAATCGCAATTAGAGAGATAAAACGGCAGTTCTTTTTTTTGCTTGAAGCCATGAAAGTGAACAAATTCATGCAATTTATTATGATCAACGAAGTCAAGCAAATTTTTTAAATCATCACCGTCTCCTATAATATCAAGTTCGAAATCATTTCTTTTCGCTTTAAGTAAACAGACGATTTCTAGAATACGCTTTACATTTTTTATAGGAACTAAATATCCAATATAAGTCAAGTGTTTTTTCGTATCGCTTCTTTCGTTTTTGATTCTTATTTTGTTTGTTTCAAATTCGTAAAACGACGTGTCAACAGTATTTATCGCCATATAAATTTTATTCGATGGAGCGCCGAGTAATTCAAAATATTCCTTGGCTTTGGTTCCATAAGCTAGGAATCCAGAGGCTCGTTTTATCAACAATTTTCGCAAAATAATTCTAGCAAAAGAATCATTTCTATCCTTTTTTAAAATCGATCCCGACCAAATTATATAATTTATTTTTTTTATTAAAGATAGAAGATATACTTTAATTGTACTGATTGAATACCCGGTTGTTACTATTACATCAGGCCTTTCTTCTCTTATTTGCTTAACCAGTTTTGAATATGTGAATATGGGTTTTTTATTCTTCTTAATGTTAATTTTGCTAGATTTTAGTATTTCGTACTCAAATTCACATTCAGAAAGATCGATTACAAATTTTCTTCGCGAGTAACCTTCAATTCCAAAAATTACTTTGAATTCTATATTTAACGCATTTAATTGAAATTTCAATTCGTTGAATAAAGGAATGCGATATGGGTTAGGAATATTGGTAACAAGTAAAACTTTTTTGACAATCATTTTCCCAAATTAATAAAAGTATAAATAGTAAGTCATTATTGCTTCAACAATGCAAATGATAGCAACATATTGAGTTCAATATTTCTAGAAATATCTCCTGAAAGAAATTCATCCCAACTTACCAAGATTCTGTGATGATCGAGTATATCTCCTGGCAATATATTTTTATTAATCAATTTTTCTTTAATGTATTTTCTATATTTTGAATCTTATCGATACCAAACATGGTTCATGTGCCATGAACCTTCGGTCTTAATTACTGGTCCTTTTTTGTAAAGCGAAATGATCTTCCTACGTGATTTTCCGATCAATGGCTTGATTTTTCTGCTCAACTGAAGCATTTGATATGGAAGTATGGGTGGCAACCAGAAATTAGAATCTGGAATTAAAGCCAATTTTTTATCAGGTTTTATCATTTCACTTCATATTCGTTTCAATTTTTTATCATGTGATATCAAATAGACCAATCTCTGGATTATTTTTATTCCAAATTAAAAAGCTTAAAAGTCTTTCCGGGGAGGTCGGATACTCTCCGTTAAAATCTTTAATAATTTGATATTCCTTAGAATCCAAGATTTGCTTGGATAATGCAGCCAACCATTCTTTAGCCATACTATTTTTATGAATAAAATTCATTGGACTTTGAAGCCCTATTTTTGATTTCATCCAGTAATTATTGTTTTCACTTTTATTTACTTTGTAATATTGTGCCGATTTTCTAAGAATATATTTAGTTTTAAATAACTTAGTTTTCCATTCCATCGGGATCTGCAATGCAAGTCTAACAAGATCTGATTTCCAATAAGGAGATATAGGGAAAATGTTGTAAATGGCTTGCAATTCTGAAGGAGGATAAAAATGTTCTTCTGGATCCATTAAAATTGTTTGATAAGAAAAATATTTTCTTAAATCAAAATAACCTAAAGCATTTATAAAATTATCATAGTACTTTTTAATACCTAATTCAAATATACTACGTTCCATATTTAAGTTATAAAAATACACTTCACCAATTTTTCTTTTTGGATAAGGTGGTATTCCATTTTCCCAATTTTTTATTAAAAATTGAATTTTTGATAAATTTTTAATTTGGATTTTTTCGAAGATTTTTTCAAACTTATTTAAATAAACAATATTAGGAAATTTTTGATACGTTTTCCACAAATTAAAATAACCACGATATCTGTTCATACCAAAAAAAAGATGGTCAGCCCCACCACCTTCAAACATTGTTGTAATTCCTTCTTCTTCAGCACTTCGCCAAATATTAGTTAATATCGCATCATTTACTCCACAGGGTTCGCTTGTGAATTTATTGGCAAATTCGATAGAGTTGATTATGGAATCAAAATCTATAATGATTTTATTAATATTCAATTGATAAAACTTTCTTAATTGATTTAGTCTTTTGTATTCATTATAAAGATCTTTATATCCCAAATTAAAACCAGTGAAATCAATTTTATTCTTATGTAAAAGTTTTGCGATAAAACCAGAATCTAACCCGCCACTAATTGTTAACCCAAGTTTATCTTTATCATTACTCATTCTGTTATTGATAGATTTTTCTAATAATTCATTTATATTTTGGACTGTATATTTGAAATCGAAATTAAAATCGCAATTAAAATAACTCAATACATCGAAATATTTTATTAATTGAAATCCATCATTGCTAATCTTCAAAGAATAACCCGGCTCAAGCTTTTTTACATTCTTTAATAGAGTACTGTTATTACAAGTTTGTCTAAAATGGTAGAAATGAATTAAGGATTCATTATCTATTTCAGGCAATTTATTACTGAGTAATTTCTTTAAGCCAATAAG
>JBDRQC010000009.1:0-16762 GCA_043826505.1 Chrysiogenia bacterium
GCAGGTCGGGGTCGTAGGCCGCGTTAAGCTGCTTGTCACCGGTGATGGAAGTGATCAGCCCGGATATGTCGCGCCCATAGGTCAGGCTGCCGCTGGCGGTGAAAAAAGGCTCAGCGGCGATATAACGGCTTTGCCTGAGCAAGCCGTTGGCATAGCTGAAATACTCCCGTTTTATAAACACATCGTTCTTCCTGTAGGTCATCCGGCGCGCCGCGTCATGATCCATTTCGGTTGCCATGAAATGCAGCGCCGTGCCGTGCCACCAGTTATCGATACGGCGCGGCTAACTCCCCAGCGCTAAACTGTCGTAATAGAAACGCTTGCTCCAGCCGAAACCGTGTCGATCCGCGGCAGCGAGATTCAAGAAACAGAAATGTTTTGCTTTCATGTTTGAGAATTTCAGAAAGCAAGTCTAATGCCAGGAGAGAGTGTTTTGGCTTAAGCGCGATACCATTTGCTTAATTTAATTCATGAAAAATCAGCCGCCACTTTCCACTGTCCCAATTTGGGACAGCCAAAAAGTCAAAAACCGGGAATTGCAGGCAGGATAAGCTTTTCAGGACATTTGCTGTTGTCCCATTTTGGGACAAGGGAAAAAAACTGCGCCAATCCTAGCCAGCACAGCGTTTCGGGAAAATGACCGTCTTAATTTGGGACAGTTGCGGCGAAAATGGGTGCGCATGAATACCGCGAGCGAATGCAAAAATCAATGATTCTGCAATTCAAAAGACCAAGAAAGAAAAAAACGGTTGAAGCTTTAACCTGTTCGCCTATAGCCGATTAAGTAATCTGTCGTTGTCTTTCCCTTCCAGCGGCATCTTGACTATTCTCTTTTTTTACGCTATGATTTCTTCAATGCCGGGATAGCTCAGTTGGTAGAGCGGTAGACTGAAAATCTGCGCGTCCGTGGTTCAATTCCGCGTCCCGGCACTTAACTTGACTCCATCCCGTCGATTTGCTAATATTTTTTTATGCAGCCCACGCTAAAATCCGTTGTTTCCCGGTTCAAAAACAAGAGGATCGTTGTTTGGGGCGATCTGATCCTTGACCAGTATGTGTTCACTTCGGCCGGCAGGGTGTCGCGAGAAGCACCGGTGCTGGTGACCGAATTCGAGAAAAGCGAATATCTGCTTGGCGGTGCCGGCAATGTGGTGATGAATCTGCTGACCCTGGGGGCCGTGCCCTTGCCGGTGGGCTTCGTGGGCAAGGACGCATCGGGAGAAATATTACTGAAGCAGCTCGGCGAAAAAGGGATCAGCATTGACAATCTGGTGATGACCGATTGCTTTCAGACCCCGCTGAAAAGCCGGATCCTTTCCGGAGGCGACAACACCAAAAAGCAGCAGATACTGCGCATAGACACCCTGCCCCCGGATGCTATCAATGAGCGGGCGCAGAGAAAGCTTGCCAAAGCGCTTTTTTCTGTGCTGGCGGATAGCGATTTGCTGATCATGTCCGACTATCTCGCCAAAACGGTCACTGCAAGGATTTTTAAAAACATCAGGGATATGTTTCCCGAAAAAATCATTGCTTTGGATTCGCGGCACAATTTGCTGGATTTTCCGGGTGTGACCCTGGCCACACCGAACGAGCCGGAAATAAAAAATATTTTTCCAGAAAAAAAATTTCTCAGCGATGGTGATTTTTTAAAAGCCGGAACTGAATTATTGGACAAACTGGACGCCAGCGGAGTTGTCTTGAAAAGGGGACACAAAGGGATGCTTGTTTTCAAGCGTGGTAGCAAACCGAGTGTATTGGATATATATGGAACTTCGCAGATCGTGGATGTTACCGGTGCCGGAGACACAGTTCTGGCTGTTTTGGGATTGGGGCTGGCCGCTGGTGCTGATTTGCACGCTTCGGCGCGTTTGGCCAATATCGCCGGGGGCATTGTGGTCATGCACGAAGGGGCTTACCCGCTGCGCCTCCGGGAACTTCAGGATGCATTGCCATAAAAAATTTTTCCGCTTACCGCAGTTGGCCGCAAAAATCGCCAGGGAAAAGAAAATGGGAAAAACCATTGTCCTGGCCAATGGCGGTTTTGATCTCATCCATATCGGCCATATTCGCTACCTTCAGCAAGCCAAGGCCAATGGCGATATTCTGGTGGTCGCCTTGAATTCCGATTCCTCACTGAAGCAGCTGAAAGGCTCCGGACGCGCCCTGATCGATGAGCGCGGTCGGATTATGATCATTTCCGCCTTTGCTTGCGTGGATTATGTGACCCTTTTTGCCGAGACGACAGTCGAAAGAGTTCTGCTGACCATCACCCCGCATTTTCATTGCAAGGGTTCCGATTATACTATTAATTCTATCCCGGAAAGAGACATTGTACGCAGTTATGGCGGTAAAATGGCCATTGTTGGTGGAGACAAGATCCGCTCCACATCGCTGATAATTGAAAAGATCAAAGAATTGAACGGCTAAATTGAAAACCATTGCCATTATTCGTTTGTCCTCGCTGGGGGACATCGTACATACTCTTCCCGCATTCCAGGCGCTGCGCCGGCATTACCCCGAGGCCCGGATCAGCTGGATCGCGGAAGCGGCCGGGGCCTCATTATTGGAGAACTTTCCGGGTATAGACCGGATTATTGTCTTTGATCTGAAAGCCCGGAAAGGCTCGGTCGCCAGAATAAAATACCTGATCGGTTTTGTACGCTGCTGGCGAGGCCAATTCGATCTGGTTCTGGATTTTCAGGGATTGATCAAGTCGGCACTGCTTTCCTTTTTATTGGGCGGCAGTCGATTGGGATTTGGATCCCGCAACGCTCGCGAATCCATGGCAACGGTTTTTTATTCCCGCCGGGCCGTTTATTTCCCTGAGGATCGCCATGTTATTTATAAAAACATGCATCTGCTCTCTCTGCTGGGCAGCAGTTCCGCTGTCGTCGAATATCCCGTGCAAGAGTGGGTGCCATCCCGGCAGCTGAGCGAATTTCTTGAGCAGAATGATTTGCACGACAAGGGCTGGATCATTCTCAATGTCGGTGGCGGCTGGCCCAGTAAAATTCTCTCTGAAAAGCAATGGCTGCAGATCGCCAGCGGCTTAAAAGATGAATACCAGCTGGTGATGCTTTGGGGCAATGAAAAGGAACGGGGAACAGCCGCGGCGGTATCCCGGCAAGGCGGTGTGCATCTCGCAATATTCATGAATTTCAGCGATCTGCTTTATTTCATCAACCATGCGCGGCTGGTTATTTCGGGAGACACTTTGGCCTTGCATCTGGCCGACTTGACCCGCACTCCCGCAGTTGGAATATTCGGGCCGAGTTCACCTCTGCGCAATGGTCCGTTGTTTTCGGAAAGTCGTTCGGTATATCGTGAGCTCAACTGCAGTTTTTGTTACCGGCGCAAATGTGATACAATGAGTTGTATACGGGATATTGTGACCGAGGATATCATAGAGGCAGCAAGAAAAGTAGATGCGCAACACAACCGAAACACTGATTAAATACCGTTCTTTTATCGGCATTTTATGTCTGATTGCCGTCCTGTGGTTGGCCACACCCAATGCCAGGTCGATCTTCATCGGATTTTTATTCATGATGATCGGCATGTTCTTCCGGGGCTGGTCTTCAGGCTACATCAATAAGGACAAGGAATTGGCCACCGATGGCCCGTATTCCCTGACCAGAAATCCGCTCTATTTTGGCAACCTGTTCATCGGATCCGGAATTGCCATAGCCAGCAACAATGTGCCAGCGGCGCTGATCTTTCTTGTCTATTACTTTACTTTTTTTACTTTCCTGATCATCGTGGAAAGAAAACGCCTGCGGAAGCGTTTCGGCTCACAATATGATAAATGGGCAAAGCAGGCCAATCTATTTTTTCCGAAAATAAAAAAAATAAAAAAATTTAATTTTAATATCTCTTATTACATGAAAAACAGGGAATACCGGGTGTTGTTCTACTCGCTTTTCGTGATTGCGGTGTTGATCATCAAATTTCTCAAGAAAATCGGCTTCATCGATGGCATAGGCAAGTGAGATTTCTTTTAAAAACACGTTAAATTGATTTTTAAAGTTAATTTTGCTACTATACAGGCATGACTAAGCTCAGGGTGATTTTTTTGGCGAGTTCTTTTTTAATCGCCATTATCGGGTTTTTTTGGCTGAACCATCCTGATTTTTCACTCTCTTTTTCAAGCAAACAGTTCCTCCCTGTCGCCCCTGGTTTTCAAATCACAGGCATATCCGAAAAAGGCAATCTCTGGCTGGACAATGATGAATTGCGCCCGGTGAATATCAAAACCTTGAATTTCGTTTCTGAAACCCAGCTCAGATCCGATGACCAGACTGCTTGGGAATTCTTTTTTGAAGGTTTCCTTTTTACGGCCCTGCCTGGAAGCGCAATTCATTATACACCGCAGACCCGGGAATTGATCCTGGAAAAAGGGGAATTTTACTGGGATAAAAAACTCGCTGCTCAAAATGTCGAAATATCCCTATTCAAGGCAGGCAATATTTTCCGGCTATCCGCCTCCGGCCGCATTCGCCTGGGCTTCAACTCAATTGAGATCTGGAATTTTTCCGGACAACTCGATTTTGACTACAACGGTAAGTTCTTTCAACTAAAGGGATTGCAGTACCTCGACACAAAAAACGGCAACAAAATATCGCCGGCCAATCTTTTCCCGGCCCCGCCTTTTATTTCGCCACAGGCGGAAACCATTGCCCTAACCATTGCCAATGATACCATCATCCAATTCAAATGGAAGAATGTCCAGGGAGCGAGGAATTATCTGCTAAAAATCTATCCTTCAGCCATGCGGGACAATCTTTTGTTGAGCAAAGTGGTGGCTAGCAATTCCATAGTGTTGGATATCATGTCTTTCATTGAATACAATGAGCTGTACTGGGAAGTGGCAGCTTTCGATACGGCGAACCAAATCGAATCCGCGCCGGCCAAAATGGGCGTGATCAAGATCAGCAGTTCGCTTTTGAAAAAAGGGCTATTGCCCAGACCGCCGCAAATCGAGGTCGATTCTTTGTCGGTCAGCGGTAATATGGTGCTGATCAAGGGTAGAACCGATCCCAGTGCCCAATTGTCCATTGATGGAGTTGCCGTCCAGCTGGCCAATGAAGGAAAATTTATCCACACCATTTCCTATAGAAGTATCGGGGTCAAGAGCATTGTATTCAGGGCGGTAGCGCCTTCGGGGTTGGAGTCGGTTTTTTCAAAGCAAGTGACCATTTTTGATGAATAGTATCAAAGTGCGGCCGGAATTTTTTTAAGGAGTATGCCCATGGGATTATTGGCAAACATGTATAATTATTTTTCTTCCGATCTGGCTATCGATCTGGGTACGGCCAACACTCTAGTTTATATCAGGGGACGGGGGATCGTTCTGCGGGAACCTTCCATTGTAGTGGTTGATGACCGAAGCGGCAGGATCCAGGCGGTTGGAATGGAAGCCAAAGATATGCTGGGCAAAACTCCGGCCAATATCCGCTCCATAAGACCCATGAAAGACGGAGTAATCGCCGATTTTGAAACCACTGAAAAAATGCTGCAATATTTTATTAAAAAGACAAGAACCGGGAATCAATTTCTGAAGCCGCGCATCGTGATCGGCATTCCTTCCGAAATCACTCAGGTGGAGCGGCGGGCCGTGCGCGATGCTGCCCTGCGTGCCCGTGCCAATGAAGTTTTTCTTATTGAACAGGCCATGGCCGCGGCCATCGGCGCCGATCTGCCCATCACCGAACCCGGGGGAAATATGATTGTAGATATCGGCGGCGGAACGACGGATGTTGCGGTCATCTCCCTCTCCGGCATCGTGATCTCCAAATCGATCCGTATTGCCAGCAATGAAATGGACGAAGCCATCATTCAATACATAAAAAAGAAGTACAACCTGCTGATAGGTGAGAGAACGGCGGAACAGGTCAAAATCAAGATCGGATCTGCTTTTCCCTTGGATGAGCCTTTAGAAATGGAGATCAAGGGCCGGGATCTTACCTACGGGATCCCCAAAACGCTCAATGTCAATGACAGTGAGATCCGTGAAGCGCTGGAAGGGGTAGTGCAGACGCTTATTGAGGTGGTGAAAAACACTTTGGAGAAAACCCCGCCGGAACTTGCGGCCGATATTGTCGATCGCGGTATCATCATATGCGGCGGTGGAGCATTGCTCAAGAACCTTGATAAACGGCTGCGGGAAGAAACATCACTGCCGATCTTTATTGCCGATGACCCGCTGTCTTCCGTGGTTTTGGGAGCAGGGAAAATTCTTGAGAATTTACCGCTTCTGAAAAAAATCGGCAATGCGCTATAATACTGGCAAGAGTGAACTCAGCACTGAAAGAAAATCGGCCGTTCTAGTTCTAATACTTTTTGTCAATTTGATCCTGATCTCTTCTCAGATTATTTTAAAAAATCGCCAATCGCTGTTGCAATCGGTGATTGCCAACATGATTATGCCTTTGCAGATCACGTTTCAAAAATCATCCGATTTTGTCAGTGCCGAGTTGGACCGTTACTTTTTTTTGCGGAATATATTTAAAAAATACCAATTGTTGAAAAAACAGCATTTGGACCTGCGGATTCAAGTTTATGCGCTGAAGAGCAAGCTCCGCGAGCTGAATGTTCTGGCCCAGTTCAAGGAAAATCCCCATAAATTTGTTCTGGCCACCGTGGTTTCGGTTGACGTGAATTTCCCCTACGCCCAGGTCATGATCGATCAGGGAATGAGAGCCGGTCTGGCGGAAAATGATGTGGTTCTGAACACCGATGCCGAATTGGTCGGGAAAATAATCAAACCACTGACCGCTTTTTCAGCCCAGGTTCGCCTGATAACCAGTTCCATCGGCGGCACCGGAGCGTATATTGAGAGCAACATGCTGGAAGGTCTGCTCAAGGGCGACAATCGTGCCGAATGCAGTTTCCAATACCTCCTGGCCAACAAAGCCGTGCGCCTTGGTGATACAGTGATCACTTCCGGAACCGATTTGATTTATCCCAATTACCTGCCGATCGGCAAGGTGATCAGGATTGACAAGGATTATTTGACCCAAAAAATTCAGGTAAGGCCTTTCTTTGTAGACAAGCCTCTGAAAAAGCTGATGGTATTGCTGCATGAATAACCGTTTCCGGAATATTCTTTTGGTTGCCTTGGTCATCGGTCAGTTCGTTATTTCCCGCAATTACCATTCATGGCGCCTGAATATTGATCTGCTTTATCTGATCATCTTTTATATTGCCATTAAATCTGGTTTCATATCCAGCGTACTCAGTGCAGCTTTTATCGGTCTTTGTTCCGATTATCTTTCCGGAGGCGTCTTGGGCGCTTTTTCATTTTCACGCACTCTGGCCGCCTTTTTTTTGAATGCCTTGGCCAGGTTCCTGGATTTAAAAAAGAACGTGTTCATCTTTTTGCTGATCTTCGTCTCCCTGTTCTTGTCCAATTTAGTGGCCTTTGTTTTTCATGTTCTGATCTTCAATCTCAAAATCACGACCAGTCTCCTTTTCTATCAGCCGCTGACAACCGCAGTCGTCGGTACGATCATTTTGGGATTGAAGAAAGTGAAATCCCTTCTAGATGTATCTTAGCAAACGGAAAATCAGCTCCGACTTTGTGAAAAGGGCGGCCATCATCTCGACTGTTTTTCTGATTTGCATATTTTTATTCATTTTTGCTGCTTTTTGGAGCATCCAGATCGTTCACAATGAAAAGTACACTCAACTGGCCATCAAAAACATAACCCGCGTTATTGCCTTGCCGGCGCCGCGGGGCATGATCGTGGACCGGTTGGGAAGGGTGCTCGCCGAGAATAAGATCAATTTTACCCTGTTCCTGGTCCGGGAAAATGTGGAAAAATTGGAAACATCCGTTGAAAAAGCCAGCTATTTCTCCGGCAAGAGCGTTGCCGACATAGGCCGGATCATTGACAAATACAAAAAACACTCCGGTTTTTACCGTATCCCCATCAAAGGCAATCTGCCCTGGGAGATGGTTATTTTTATCCAGAGTCGACAGGACGAATTTCCTGAATTTGAGATTGGCATGGAACCCAGCCGGACCTATCCGCTGGCCAACCGCGCCGCACACCTGTTGGGTCATATCTCGGAAGTAACCGAAACGGAATTGAATGCAGACAAGTCCGGAATTTACGATTTTGGGGATCTGGTCGGCCGCAGCGGCATCGAGAATCAATGCGAGACGTTTTTGCGGGGAGTGAAAGGCCGTCAGACCGTGATCAAGAATAATGTGGAGAGGATCCAGCGCATCAGTTCTGAAGTGAAGCCCGAAATCGG
Organism: Chrysiogenia bacterium; assembly: GCA_043826505.1. Lineage (GTDB taxonomy): Bacteria > Acidobacteriota > Aminicenantia > UBA2199 > UBA2199 > UBA2199. Next base: position 8,260 of record JBDRQC010000009.1, read on the forward strand.
CGAGACCGTTGTCCTTACCCTGGATTTGCGTTTGCAGGAATTCATTGAAAATCTTCTCGCTGATGAAAACGGCGCGGTCGGAGTCCTGGATCTGAAAACCGGCGGTGTCCTGGCCTTGGTCAGCAAACCCGATTTCAATCCTGAAATATTTTCCCGGGAAATGGGGCGGGAAGAATGGCAGGCGATAAGCAATGATCCGCAAAAACCTCTGCAAAACAAGTTTTTACAGGGGATTTATTCGCCGGGTTCCGTTTTTAAAATCATCATGGCCTTGGCCGGGCTGCAGGAAAATATCATCTCTCCCAATTCAGCGGTTTTTTGCTCGGGCAGCCAGGTCTTTTTTGATCGCGTGTTTCACTGCTGGAATCCGGGCGGGCACGGGGCGGTAAACCTCTTTGCCGCCCTGCAGAATTCCTGCAATATTTACTTCTACAATCTGGGCATGAAAATGGACATCGACACCATTGGCAGATATGCCCGCCTCATGGGCCTGGGAAAAGAGAGCGGTATCGATCTGCCCAATGAAAAAGCCGGACTCGTGCCCAGCAGTGCCTGGAAAATGAGTACTTTTAACCAGAGGTGGTTCCCGGGTGAAACCATTTCAGTTTCGATCGGTCACGGCAGCCTGAACGTTACTCCTGCGCAAATGCTCAAACTGATCGCCACCGTGGCTTTGCGCGGGCAGATGCCGAAACTGCATCTGCTGCAAAGAATTGAAAAACAGGGAAAAATCGTCAAGGAATTCGCGGCCGGATTTTCCAGGGTTCCCATTGACGAAAAATATTTCGAGCTGCTCATTGAGGGCCTGTTCCGGGTGGTCAACAGCGAGGGAACCGGAAGGGCGGCTAAGATCGATGGTCTGGACATCTGCGGTAAAACTGGCACATCCCAGATCATCGCCAAGGAAAATCCCCGCTATAAAAAGTTGACCGAGGAAAAAAAATTCAAGCCTCATTCCTGGTTCGTGTCGTTTGCTCCCAGAGTGAACCCGCGTCTGGCCATGGTGATCCTGGTTGAAAACGGAGGCGATGCCGGTGCGATTGCCGCGCCGATGGCGGCCCAGATCTACAAAAAATATTTTGAAAATGAAGGACTACTTTAAATATTTCGACAAGCTCACTTTTGTTATGCTGCTGCTGCTTTCCGTGATCAGCATTTTCCTGATTTACAGCGCCGGCTATTCTTCACACGAAACCCATTATCTGAAACAGGCGGTTTGGTTGATTGTTTCCCTGCTGGTTTTTTTTATCGTCTTTGCACTTAAAATCGATTTCATTTTCCGCAATGCCTTCGCTGTATATCTGGTTCTGATTGTCATCCTGGTCATGCAAGTTGTTTTGGGCGGCACTGTGGCCAGGACCAAAAGCTGGTTCCGGCTCTGGGGGATCGGTTTCCAGTTTTCCGAATTCGTCAAGATCCCGCTGGCTTTGTACCTGGCCAAGATTCTGACCCAGTTCGAAGTGATTGATTGGAAATCATCTGTCAAATTGGTGGGTGTCATTGTTGCCCCGGTGGCCTTGATCATCCTGCAACCAGATATGGGCGTTTCGTTCATTCTTTGTTCCTTCGTCCCTTTGGTACTCTTGTTGAAAAAAGTCAAGCCTGCCGTGCTGGTGATCTCACTGTTGCTGGTGATTTTCAGCGGTATTATTGGCTGGTATTCCATTTTGAGACCCTACCAGAGGGATCGTATCATCTCCTTTCTGAACCCCTCTGAATACAAAACCTCCACCGGTTATCATGTCATCCAGTCAAAGATCGCCATTGGTTCAGGCGGGCTGAGCGGAAAGGGCTACCTGAAAGGCTCACAGTCGCAATACCAGTTCCTGCCGGCGCGGCATACCGACTTCATCATTTCAGTGATCGGTGAGGAGTTCGGTTTCATCAATACCGGTTTGTTGTTTTTTGTGTTCTTCGTCTTCTTTTATCGTCAATTCAAATTCAATTTTAGAAACGACGAGGAATTTTATTTTATCTACCTTTTCAACGGTCTGATCCTGTTCCAATTCATAATAAATGTGACCATGGCCATCGGCTTTTTCCCGGTTTTGGGAATATCGCTGCCCTTTGTTTCTTACGGTGGTTCATCGCTGCTCTCCCTCTTCATCGGTGAAGCGATTGTCTTCCGCATTAAAATCAACAATTATCTGACATGAGCTGCCGTGAATTATTGGGCCGCTTAAAAAATCCCCAGGCATTTGTAGGCAGGGAGATCAACGCCGACCGCCGGGAATTCAAGAGCAGTGAAATCAATATCTGCCTGGTTTTTCCCGATACCTACGCCATCGGCATGAGTCATTCCGGGATGAAGATTCTCTATCATTTGCTCAACGGCATGGAGGGTGTGCATGCCGAGAGGGCTTTTGTTCCTGAGCCGGAAAATATCGCGATTTTCAATGAAAACAAGGTGCCGTTGTTTTCTCTGGAAAATAAGATACCGCTTGCAAGCTTCGATCTGATCGGTTTTTCCCTGCTGAGTGAACTGAATTTCACCAACGTGCTCCAGGTCCTGGAAATGAGCGGCTTGCCCTTGCTTTCCGACCAACGCCAGGAAGGGGCCCCGTGGGTGGCTGCCGGGGGCATTGCCGTGGCCAATCCTGAGCCCCTGCGTGCCTTTATTGATCTTTTCGCGTTTGGTGACGGTGAAGCTATTTTTCCGGATTTGATCGCCGTATTGAAATCGGCGCGGAGCCCAAAAAAAAACCGGATCGCGGTGTTGAAGGATTTTGACCGCGTGGATGGGGTCTATGTCCCAAGCCTGTATGCTTTGAAAAAAGCTGGCCCCTTTATGGTTCCCGATCTCGGCGGCAAGCAGATAAAAAAACGGGTGTGCCTGGACTTGAACCTCATCAAGGCCGAGCCAGGGGAGATCGTACCCATTTGTGATGTGGTCTTCAACCGTTTGAATGTGGAGATCGCCCGCGGTTGTCCGCAAAATTGTCGCTTCTGCCAGGCCAAATCTTATTACGCGCCCTTTCGTTACCGGGAACCCGCTTTCATCCTTGATTTCATTAAAGAATCTCTGGCTGCGACCGGTTATGAGTCTTTTTCTCTGGCTTCGCTGAGTTCCGGCGATTATCCCGGCCTGGCGGAACTGCTGCAGCGGATCCCAACCATCGTTCAGCCGGATATTTCCTTTTCCATCCCCTCACTGCGTCCTTCGACCCTAAGCGACGAAATGCTTGCCATTTTGGCCATGTTCCGCAAAACCGGAATCACCATCGTCCCTGAAGCAGGCAGCGAACGTCTGCGCCGGGCCATCAATAAAAATGTAACCGATGCCGAGATTTTTCAGGCCCTTGATATCGCCTGGCGGCACCGCTGGCAGAAAATAAAAATGTATTTCATGCTCGGCTTGCCCGGTGAGACCATGGAGGACATTGAAGCCATTGTCCTGTTGTTGGAAAAGATACTGGCCCGGGCCCGGACCCGCCAGGTGCGGATCAATATCCATGCTTCTTTCTCATCCTTCGTTCCCAAACCGCATACGCCGCTGCAATGGGCGGCGCGGGCTTCTGTGGCGGAACTGGAAGAAAAAATGGCCTTGATAAAAAAAAGGCTTAAATGTCACAAAAATCTTAATCTTGATTTTCATTCTGCCTCCCGGGGCATGATCGAGACAATTTTGGCGCGCGGTGACGCCCGTGTTGGCGAGATTTTGCTGAAAGCCTTCCGGCGCGGGGAGACCTTCAGCGCCTGGGACATCCATTTCCATTTGCCGGTATGGGAGGAATTAATCGGACTGGAGGCTGGAGCTGATTTTCTGTCCGAGTTTCCGTTGGATACAGAATTCCCCTGGGATTTCATTCAGTTGAATTTCCATAAACCATTCCTGGTTGAGGAGTACCGGCGCAGCCGGGATGTTGAGGTGACACGGCCTTGCAGCGGGCAGGATTGCGCCGCCTGTAATGGCTGCCTGTTCGGCCGCAGGGAATTTCCAACTCCACTCTGGGCCAGCGCAGTCGGACCGACACTTCTCCCCCCCGATGTGTACCGTCGGCTGCGCCTGCGCTATGAGAAGAAAGACGACCTGCGCTTCCTTTCACATTTGGCCATGATGCAATATCTGGAACGGCTTTTACGAAAATCAGGCCTGCTTTTTAAATTCAGTGCAGGGTTTCATCCGCGTATTAAAATGGCCGCTTTGCCGCCGCTGCCAGTCGGCGCCCAAGGCTTTGACGAGGTGATCGAGGTCTTTGTAGCCGGCAGTCTGGAGGCCAGGGAAGTTCAGGAAGCATTAAACCGGTCGCTGCCGGACTTCCAGTTCCAAAAGGCCTCTTTTGTCAATGCTGACACTACATTTCACAAGGACCTGCAGTTAGTTGAATTATTCTTTGTTTGGGGAGATGTCGTACCCGACCATGAGGAGATCGCGGCTCTGCTGTTTGCCGGCGACAGCTTTTCAATTTCCGAAAAAGGCCTGGCTTTGAGAATGGATTACGCACATGGTGGCCAGGAGCGTTTCGCCCGTATATACAAGTTGCTGGACCCGGAGCGGAAATGGACATCCCATTTGAGCCGGACAGCGGTCAGTTTTAAAAATGAAAATTGAAATCACTTCTCGCGCCAATCCCCGCTTGAAGGAATTGCTGGCTGTGAAGGAAAGGCTTTTCTTTTTTGAAGGGGAAAAATTGGTCTGCGACATCCTGAGCCGCCAACTCATTGTGAACCAACTGCTTGTGAGTCAGAAAGGAGAAAAATATCTGCCCGAGATCGCGGCCATGGTCAAAGAATACTGGCAAGTCAGCAGCCCGGTGCTGGAAAAAGTCTCCGACCTGAAAAGTTCGCCGCCGCTGATCGCCGTGCTGGATATACCGCAAAGAGAAATCGATTTCAGCCTGGAAAAAATCGCGTTGGGTTTTGTCGGCATCCAGGATCCGGGCAATCTGGGAACGGTATTCCGCTGCGCTTCGGCCTTTGGCATTTCTGCTTTGGCCCTGGCCGGGAGCTGCGTGCGCCCCAACCATCCCAAGGTGATCCGCAGCGCCCAAACCGCGATTCTCGATGTTCCCTTCCAGGTTTTTCCCAATGTTGATGCGTTGATCGCCAAGGCCCTGGCCCAGAATGCCCATGTCTATGTGACCGGTTCGCATCACGATGAGTCCCCTCTGCCTTTGGCGAGAATGGAGTTTCCCTGCCTGCTGCTTTTCGGCAATGAGGGGCAGGGGTTGGAGCCGCGGCTGCTCGAGCGTTTCCCCTTGATCCGCCTGGAGCAGAAGGAGCGCATCGATTCGCTCAATGTCGCCGTCAGCGCCTGCATTATGATGCATGAGCTGCAAAGGCTTTACAGCCTGTGAAGCAGAAACTGCTGGTCCATGTCTGCTGCGGGCCCTGTTCGCTTCACGTGCTGCAAAAGTTGCAGGTTGATTTCGTTGTGAGCGGCTTTTATTACAACCCCAATATCCAGCCGTTCCGCGAATTTGAATTCCGCCGCCGGGAACTGGAAAAAATTGCGGCTCAATTCGCCTGGCCGATGATCTGGCCTGCCCATGACATTCGGGAATGGTTCGCCGCCATCCGCGGGCTGGAGCGGGAACCCGAACGGGGCAGGCGCTGCCCGCTATGCTTCCGCTTCCGCCTGGAAAAAACCTTCCTTTATGCCCGCGACCACGGCTTTGACTGCGTGGCCTCGACCCTTTCGATCAGTCCCCATAAGGTGACCGCCCAGATCAACATCGAGGGGCTGGCCCTGTCCCAAAAGTACGGCATCGCCTTTTTGTCCGAGAATTTCAAAAAAAATGACGGATTTCTCAATTCCCGCCGCCAGGCGGAGATCCTGGGGGTCAGGCGGCAAGATTATTGCGGCTGTGTTTATTCCAAGGTGGAAAGGCTGCTGCACCTGCGTAAATGACCGTGGAACGGCGACTTTGCCGGATTGGCTGGTTTGCATTTGTGCCGCCGATATGATAAATTAGGCCCAGATGAACAAAAAAGTTGTGCTGGCCGGAAAAATTGCCGGGATTGTCCTTGGCTATTTTCTGCTTTTTTTTCTGGCGGTTTTTTCGACCGTCAGTCTTCTGGTCAAAGGCGATGAGGTCATGGCTCCCGACCTTTTGGGCAAACCTTTGCAGGAAGCGTATGCCACTGCTGCCAAGAAGGGAATCTATCTTAAGAAAATTATCGGCGATTTCGGCGGCACCTATGCTCCAAATACTGTGGTTAACCAGTTCCCGGCCCCGAAGACCAGCGTCAAAGTGAAATCCATAGTGAAGATCTTTGTGGCATCGGAAGTTGGGCAGACGATCGTACCCATATTGGTCTCGCGGAGCCAGAAGGAATGTGAGGTGCTGCTGAAGAAAAGCAAACTGAAAAAAGGCCACAGCGCTTTCATCTCCTCCACTGAAGTCCTGCCGGACTGCGTCATCAGCCAGTCTGCTCCGGCCGGCAGCCGCATGGCCGAGGGCTCGGCCATCGATCTGCTCATTTCCAGGGGCGGAGAAAGTCTTTCTTATATCATGCCCGATCTGATCGGCAAGGAAGCGGTCAAGGTGCTGGTTTTCTTTGAGAACCAGGGTTTGAAAATATCGAAGATCGAAGAAGTGCCCTATTTCGGATTGAAGCCGGGTATTGTCCTTAAACAATTTCCTTCGCCCGGGTTCGAGATCAGCTCAAAGAATCTGATCGGTATTCAGGTCAGCAAATGAACCCCCTCTTCCCCTCTATCCTGTCCACTAATTTTTTCAATCTGCAAGCCAAGCTGCATGAATTTGAAACAAGCCGTATCGATTTCATACATCTGGATGTTATGGACGGTCATTTCGTCGATACTATCTCTTTCGGACCGGGATTGGCGCGGGCGCTCAAGGAAAAATTTCGCTTCCGCCTTGACGCGCACCTGATGGTCAGTAATCCGGACAAAGCGATCCCGCATTTTATCAAGGCTGGAGTTGACTGGCTTTCCTTCCACAGCGAAACATCCAGTGATACGCAGGGCCTGCTCAAAATGATCCGGGACGGCAACTGCCGTGCCGGCCTGGCACTGAATCCTGACACTCCTCTTGAGCAGGTGCGGCCTTTTTTAAGCGCGGTTGATTATATCCTGGTGATGAGTGTTTTTCCCGGATATGGCGGCCAGCAATTCATTGCTTCTTCCCTGGAGCGGGTGGCACTCTTGAAAAAGGAAATCGTCAGTCAAAAGAGTCACTGCCTGCTGCAGGTCGATGGCGGCATCAATGTCGAAAATGCCGGGCCCTTGAAAGAGGCCGGCGCCGACCTGTTCGTGGTGGGAACATCTTTATTTAATGCCGACAACATAGAAGAAACAGTCAAAAGATTTTTAAATCAGATGCAATGGAGTCAATTATGAAAAAAAATGTTTTGTTGCTATTGCTCGTTCTGCTGGTCAGCGCGGGCGGCTGTCGTTCCAAGAAAGCCATCAGCATTGATCCGAGCGATAAAGGTTCGGATAAAAAAATGTACGAGAACGCCATGAAATACATCGGCAAGGACCCAGAAAAAGCCCGCCTGCTTTTCAAGGAGGTCGCGCAGCTTTATCCCGATTCCATTTACGCCAACAAATCAAAGCTGGGTATCGGCGATTCGTATTACCGGGAACGTGACTCCGCTTCACTGATCATGGCGGCTGTTGAATACCAGGAATATGTCAACCTGTATCCTTACTCTCCCGACGCCGTGTATGCCAAGTATCAGATCGGCATGTGCTATTACAAACAGATCAGAAAGCCGGAACGGGATCAGACAAAAACTTTCACGGCCCTCAAGGCCTTCGAAGGGGTGATCCAGCAGTATCCCGGAACGCCCGAAGCCGAAGAGGCAAAAAAGAAAATCGATGAGTGCCGCCAGAACCTGGCCCGGCATTATTTCCTGATCGGCTATTACAATTACCTGATGAAATCCTATTCCGGAGCCATCGCCCGTTTCAAGCAGGTAATGGATGAATACCCGGATTTCGCGACCAATGACAAGCTCTTTTATTTTACCGGCAGGACTTATATGGCTATGGAAGACTATGATTCGGCGCTTTCGTTTTTCCAGCGTGTGATCGGCAGCCATGCCAAGTCCAAATATGCCAAAAAAGCGCAGCGTCAGATCAGCAAGATCAACCGCCTGGTGGCAAAAACAAAAAAAACCGTTCCAGGTGCTGAAAAATAAAAACGACCTTCCGGAAGGTCCGGGGATATATATTTTCCGGACCGAGTCCGGCAAAGCACTATATATCGGCAAAGCGATCAATTTAAAAAAACGCGTTGCCCAGTATTTTCAAAAAAAAGACCAGCCAATGATCCGAAGCCTGCTGGAGCGTTCGGCCATCCTGGATTTCATTGTTACCGATGATGAAGCCGATGCCTTGCTGTTGGAAAGCGATCTGGTGCATAGCTATCAGCCTCCTTTCAATATCCGGCTCAAGGATGACAAGAGTTTCCCGTCAATTGAGATCACTCTCATTGAGGATTTTCCCGGCAATTATTTTTCCCTGAAAACCAACGCCGGCAATTTTGCCCTGGGACCTATGGTCAACGCCGGGAAAGCGAAAAATCTCATT